>CAMLGF010000005.1 GCA_946479515.1 uncultured Pseudomonadota bacterium
GTGGCGGGCAGCGCGAGGGTGGGCTTGGTCATGAGCGCGATATCTTGCGTTGCCAGAAGCGCAAACGCAGCCCATATGTGAATGTTTAATTAACCATAATATACATTATGCGTACTACAGTGCCGTGGCGTGGTGCTGGCGCGCAGTTGCTTCTGCATTTCTGTGCTCGGTGGTTTGCGCCTGTGTCGCCGCAGCGCTGAAGATCGCGATCGACACGCAGAGGCCGACCAGGATCAAGGCGCCTGCCGACCACCGGGCATGCTGCGAGTTACGCCACTCTTTCATGGTCCATGCGATCTGCGCGTCGCCAAATGGGAGCTCAAGGGATTGTTCGCTGCAAATGGATAGATAGACGAGGCGGCCATCCGGCCGCGAATTGCATCGCGGAGACCAGACCAAGACTCTGCCAACCGCTGAGCCATGTTCCTTTGCCGCCCTATGCGATAAGCGCATTGATTGCGTCCGCGGTTCGCATCCGCATGCCGATATGTTCGAGTTTTGTGACTCTCGCATGGGATATGGCCGCCGGGTGATCGGAGAATCGCGCGCTAGACTACTGCGGTGACCCGGGTTCACATGAAAGTCAGCGCTGCCATCCTGTTCTGGTTCCTGGCCGCCGCCGCTGCCACCGCCGCAGACTCGCGCACGGCCACCACGGTGGAACGCGCAGCCTGCGAAGCGCCGATCCTCCGCCAGCTCGAACAGATCGAATCACAGCTGCGGCGAGGCTACGGTGGCGCCGAAGGCGAACGGTTGAAAGACCGCCGCCGGCAGCTGCAGGTGCGGCGACTCGGATGTCGCAAGTACCCAGCGGAATCCTGAGCGCTCAGCTGGTTCCGGGAACCCTTTGACCCCCGCCCGACCACAGACGAGAAGCACATGAAATCCCGTCTGTTCACATTGCTATCGTTCCTGGTGCTGGGCATGTCCGGTCCCGGGGCCATGTCCGCGGAGGAATTCAATCCGGTGGCGCATGAACCTCCCCAGGCGGAGGCCACCCAGTCGTTAGACGTCATCGTCAAGCTTCGCAAGCAGGATGCCGGCGGGTCGCTGACGAAATTGTCGGGGGGAACGGAACGCGTGGCGGCGCTGGCCAAGCGCACCGGACTCGCCATGAGCCTGCGTCGCGAAATCAGCGCGCTGATGCTGGCGAACACCCTCGAGCTGCGCGGTTTGAGCGCGGACCAGGCGCTGGCCTCGCTGCGCGCGGACCCGGCGGTTGAATACGTATCGTTCGACCGTCGGCGCTTTCCTCATGCCACCAGTCCCAACGACAGCCTGTTCGGCGGCCAGTGGTATCTCCAGAGCACCGAGCCCGCCGCGGTGCGCGCCATCGACGCCTGGGACCGCGAGCAAGGCAGGACTGGTGTGGTGGTCGCCGTCCTCGACACGGGCGTCCTCTACGATCACCCGGATCTCGGTCGCGCCGATCGTGGCGGCCGCTTGCTGCCCGGCTACGACTTCGTGACGGCAAGTCACATGGTGAACGATGGCGATGGCCGCGACGCCAACCCGTCCGATCCCGGCGACTGGGTCAGCAACGCCGACAAGGCCGACGATCGCTACACCAACTGCGATGAGGTGGCGAGCTCCTGGCACGGTACGCGGGTGGCGGGCATGGTCGGCGCGCTCACCAACAACACCACGGGGGTGTCGGGCCTGACGTGGAGCTCATTCATCCTGCCGGTGCGCGTGCTGGGCAAGTGCGGTGGCGTGGACAGCGACATCCTGGCCGGTATGCGCTGGGCCGGTGGTCTTGCCGTGCCGGGCGTGCCCGCGAATCCCACCCCCGCGCGCATCCTCAACGCCAGTTTTGGCAGCACCGGTCCTTGCGAGCCGGCCTATCGCGAGGTCATCGACGAACTGGCGGCGCGCAAGGTGCTCGTGGTGATTTCCGCGGGCAACGAGGGCACGGTGGTTTCCTCTCCCGCCGACTGTCCGGGCGTCGCGGCTGTTGCCGCCATCCGCCATGCGGGCAGCAAGGTGGGCTTCAGCAATCTCGGCCCCGAGGTGACCCTGGCGGCGCCGGGCGGGAACTGCGTGAACATCAACGGTGGCCCCTGTCTCTTTTCGCTCGATACCACGTCCAACGACGGAGCCCAGGCTCCCAGGAATCACACCTACACGGACCAGATCAGCAGCAATCTCGGGACGAGCTTCTCGGCGCCGATCGTCTCCGGCATCGCGGCTCTCATGCTCGCGCGCAATGCCAACCTCTCGACCAACCAGCTGCTCGCGCGGCTGCGCGAGGGTACACGGCCCTTCCCTGCCTCGGTGGCGGACGAACCCGGCATCCAGTCCTGCCACGTGCCGGTGAACGGCGATGATTTTCAGCTCGTGCAGTGCCTGTGTACGTCCACCACCTGCGGCGCGGGCATGGCGGATGCGGGCCTGGCCGTGGACGCGGCTGACCGGCCCATTGCAGCGGTGGCGCTGCCCGCCGCCGTGGCCGGTGGCCAGAACGTATCGTTCGACGCCTCGGGCAGCGCCGCGGCCTGCGGCCGGACGCTGGCCGGCTTCGCATGGTCAATAGTCTTCCCGGCCGAGAATCCGCCGGCCCTGCTGGGTGCCGACACCCGCATCGTGACGCTGCTGGCGCCCACCAGCGGCACCGTCACCCTGCGCGTCACGGTCACGGACGACCTGGGCCAACGGGACCAGGCCGACGTGACGGTGGGGACCGACTCGGCCAGCAGCACGGCGCCTGCCACGGCCGGAAGCGCGGCCTGCGCACCGCCGGTCACCTCGGGCGCCACGCCGGGTTCCGGTGGCAATTCCGGTTCGGGGTCGGGTTCCTCGAGCGGCGGCGGCGGCGCGGGCGATGTGCTGACGCTGATCCTGTTCGGCGCGCTGGTCTTGTCGCTGGCGGCGCGCCGAGGTCGCCGCGAAAAGTCCCGTTGCATTTGCTAGGTGCCGCGCTATATTTGGCTCGTACGCCATTGACGGATCAGGGTCTCCGTTACAACTACAACTAAAGGCGTTACACGAGGTTCGCGGCGCAAATAGCCCAGGAACGGTGGAGTCGCCGCCCTCGCGATAACGACAATAAAGACATGACGCGTGTATACGATCGACTCGAATCGGCCACTTTGCTGCTGACGCGCTCCGGCGCAATCAAAGATCGTCTCCAGGGCGCCTGGCGCCAATACCTGTGCAATCTCGAACCCGACGACGTGCCGCGAGATCTGCGGCTGCAATTCCTGGAACTATCCTCGGCGATCCAACGCGAGCGCCCGCTGCGCGGCGAAGATGCGGTGCGCGCCACCATCCGCAAGATGTCCAACGAGGAAGCCGAACGGCACGCGGCGCACATCGTGCGCATGTTCTGCCGCCTGACGAGGCAGCCGGAGCTCGAGCTGTCGCTGCCCTCGCCCAACGGAGCGGCGGTGGTGCAGCTGTTCGCGGCGGAAGGCTGATGCGTCGGCCTGCGCGCCGGCGCAGGTAGCTAGCGGCTCAATCGAGCTTGAATTCGATCGTGTCCCAGCGGTGCGTCTCTTCATGGCGCGCCTGCGCCTTCACGGCATCCACCAGCGCCCGGCCGTCCCAGTCGACGATCTGATCCGACAGCGAGGTGATGGCGTTCGGCAGGACGGCATCGGCGCCGAATGGCCGCATGAGGATTACGGGCTTGTCCGACGCCTTGGCGAAGGTCATCTCGAACAGCAGCAGCTCGCTCTGTTGCCGGTACAAACCCGGAAGAGCAATGACGCATTCGGCCTGGGCGATCTGCTTGCGCAGCTCTTCGCGGTCGGCTTCCTTGCCGCCGGCCGGCGCCCGGTCCGGCGCCGAGAGGTTCTTGTAGAAGAAGTTCCGTGCGCTTTCGAGATACTCGAAGATGCGCAAGTACTCGTCGGTCGTGTCCCACGCATGCGTGACGAACAATCGAATGGGATTGTTTTGTGACATGTCAATCGATCCAGAACAGAGACTTGAGTGTAGTGTAGCCGCCGGAGCAACGCGCCCCTCCACATTTGTGCGCTGCAACGCTAGCATCGATTCCCTTGCGCCTGCTTGTTTACAACATTCGATACGCCACGGGCATCGGACCGGCCTTTCACCTGCCGTTCCCGGGCGCGGGCTATCTGCGTTCCAGCCGCAAGGTTCTGGACGGCATCACCGGGTTCGTCAAGGACAAGGATCCTGACATCGTCGGGCTCATCGAAGTGGACATTGGCTCGGTGCGCTCCGGCATGGTGAACCAGGCGGAACACATCGCCGATGCCCTCGGCCATTACACCACCTATGAGTGCAAGTACGGCAAGAGCTCGATCAACAATCTCATGCCCATCGTGCGCAAACAGGGCAATGCATTCCTCGCGGCGCCGCGCGTCGAGGGCGAGCGCTTCCACTATTTCGACACGGGCATCAAGCGGCTGATCATCGAGCTCGAGCTCGATGACGTGTGCATCTTCCTGGTCCACCTGGCGCTGAAATATCGCCAGCGGCAGTACCAGCTTCGCTATCTGCACGATCTCATCATCAAGTCGCACAAACCGGTGATCGTCACCGGTGATTTCAACACCTTCTGGGGTACGCACGAAATCTATCTGTTCATGCGCGCCGCGGGCCTGCGCAGCGCCAACGAGAAGAATCTGCCTTCGTTTCCCGCGCGCATCCCGCGCATCGAGCTCGATTTCGTGCTGGTCAGCAAGGAGATCGAAATCACGCACTTCGAGGTGCCGGACGTGCGCTTCTCGGACCATCGTCCCATCCTCTGCGACTTCAATGTGCGCAGGGACCAGGCCTCGCAAACCGCGGTAGCCTGAGGTCGCCATGAGCACCGCCCATCCTGCCGCCTGGATGCTGCGCATCGACGCGGACCAGATCGCCTGGCTCAGCCTCGACAAGCCGGGCACGTCCACCAACGTGCTGTCGCGTGACACGCTGGTCGAGCTCGACGCGCACCTGCAGGCGCTGTCGCAGTCGCCGCCGCGCGGCGTGGTGATCCGCTCGGCCAAGAAGTCCGGCTTCATCGCCGGGGCCGACGTGAAGGAATTCGTGCAGCTGCAGAGTGCGGAGCAGGCTTTCGAGCTGGTGCGGGCCGCGCAGAAGATTCTCGACCACCTCGAGTCGTTGCCCTGTCCCACGGTGGCCGTCATCCACGGCTTCGCTCTCGGTGGGGGGCTGGAGCTGGCCCTCGCCTGTCGCTACCGCGTGGGCGTGAAGGGAGACAAGTTCTCCATCGGCCTGCCCGAGGTGATGCTCGGCATTCACCCGGGCTTCGGCGGTACGGTGCGCGCGGTGCGCCGCGCCGGCGTCAGCACGGCCATGGAGATGATGCTCACGGGCAAGACACTGCGGGCCGACAAGGCGCTGCGGGCCGGCTTCATCGACCGGCTGGTCTATCCCGCCGATGCCGAAGCCACGGCACGCGAGCTGATTCTGCGCCAACCGAAGCAGCGGCAGCCGCGGTTGCTGGATCGCTGGCTGTCCTCGCCGCTGCTGCGCGGGCTGGTGCGTCGCAAGCTGGTCGCCCAGGTGCGCGCCAAGGCACGGCCTGAGCACTATCCATCGCCCTTCGCCATCATCGACCTCTGGGCGCGCCACGGCGCGCGCGGCGCGGCCGCCTACGAGGCCGAAGCGCGCTCCATCGCCGCCCTCATGGTCGGGGACACCTCGCGCAATCTGGTGCGCGTATTCCTGCTGCAGGAACGCCTGAAGGGCCTCGGCGGCAAGACGTCCTACGACATCAAGCGCGTGCACGTGGTCGGCGCCGGCGTCATGGGCGGCGACATCGCCGCCTGGTGCGCGCAGCGCGGTCTCAACGTGACGCTGCAGGACCGGGAGATGAAATTCATCGAGCCGGCGATGAAGCGCGCCCGCGAGTCGTTCGAGAAGCGCACGCGCGACGCGCGCAAGGCCGGCGAACTCATGGCGCGCATGACCGCGGACGTCGCCGGCGACGGCGTGCCGGGCGCGGACGTGATCATCGAGGCCATTTTCGAGAACGCCGACGCCAAGCACGAATTGTTCGCGCGCGTCGAACCGCGCATGAAGCCGGACGCCATCCTCGCAACCAATACCTCGTCGATCATGCTCGAGCAGCTCGATGACCGTTTGCCGGACCCCGGCAAGCTCGTCGGTGTGCACTTCTTCAACCCCGTATCGCAGTTGCCGCTGGTGGAGATCGTGCGCGGCGAGACCTCCAGCGAAGAGAGTATCCAGAAGGCCATCGCGTTCACGCGCAGGATCGACAAGCTGCCATTGCCCTGCAAGAGCTCACCCGGATTCCTGGTGAACCGCGTGCTGGTTCCCTATCTATACGAGGCCATGTTCGCGGCGGCCGACGGCATTCCCATCGAGGTCATCGACGAAGCGGCGTTGCATTACGGCATGCCCATGGGCCCGGTCGAGCTGGCGGATGTCGTGGGGCTCGACGTGTGCAAGCACGTGGGCGACATCGTGTCGGGCGCATTGAACCGGCAGAAGCCCGACACCGCGCGGCTCGATGCATTGCTGGCGGCGAAGAAGCTCGGCCGCAAGAGCGGCGAAGGTTTCTATGTCTGGAAGGAAGGCAAGGCGGTCAAGAGCGCCGTCGCCGCCGCACCGCCCGCCGACCTCGAGGACCGCCTCATCCTCGCCCTGGCCAATGAGTGCGCCGCGGTATTGCGCGAAGGCATCGTCGCGGATGCGGACCTCATCGATGCCGGGTGCATATTCGGCTCGGGGTTCGCGCCGTTTCGCGGCGGACCGCTCACTTACGCGCGCAAGCGCGGTGTCGAACAGGTGGTCGCACGGCTGCAGGAGCTCGCAGACCGATACGGGCCGCGATTCGCGCCCGACAGCGGTTGGTCGCAGGTGGCCGACAAGCGCTGATCCGGGCGCGTATTCGGGCGGATTCACGCGATTGGCGTGCTAGCATTTCCGCATGGCCGATGCCCGTGAAGTCAGCGTGGAACTACTGCGCACCCTTACCCCGCTCGAAGGAATGAAGCGGGAAAACCTGCACGCGCTCGCCAAGAAGGTCACCGTCAAGGAAATGACGGCCGGGCGCACGCTGTTCAAGGAAGGCGACAACGACAAGCGCACCATCTGGGTCATCAGGGGCCTGGTGGAGCTTTCCGAGCACGGGCGCACCATCGGCATGATCGAGGGCGGCTCCGCCGATGCGCGCGCGCCGCTCAACCAGAGCGTGCCGCGCAAGATCACCGCCCGCGCGGTGGAAGACGTCGACTACCTCGCCATCGATGCCGATCTGCTCGACGTCATGATCACCTGGGACCAGACCGGCAATTACGAGGTGGGTGAGCTGCAGGCGCAGTTCAGTGCCGGCGCCGACGACAACGACTGGATGACCACGCTGCTGCAGACCAAGGCCTTTCACCGCATCCCGCCGGCGAACCTGCAGGCCATTTTCATGCGCATGAACCGCCAGCAGTACCGCGCCGGTGAAGTGGTGATCAAACAAGGTGACGAAGGCGATTTTTTCTACGCCATCGTCCAGGGCCGATGCCTGGTGACGCGTGAATCGCCGCTCAATCAGAAGGGCATCAAGCTCGCCGAACTGGGCGTGGGCGAAACCTTCGGCGAAGAAGCGCTGATCGCCGAGGCCAAGCGCAATGCCACGGTGACCATGCTGACCGATGGCGTGCTCATGCGGCTCAACAAGCAGGACTTCCGCGACCTCATGCACGAGCCGCTGCTGCGGTGGGTGGATGAGCAGCAGGCGCTCAAGATCATCCAGAACCGCGGCCAGTGGCTGGACGTGCGCCTGCCCTCCGAGTTCCAGAACATGGCGGTGGAAGGGTCGATCAACATTCCGCTGTACTTCGTGCGCCTGAAACTCAATGCGCTCGACCGCAAGACGCCCTACGTCGTGGTTTGCGATACCGGCCGGCGCTCATCCGCCGCCGCGTTCATCCTCTCCGAGCGGGGTTTCGATGCCTATGTGCTCAAGGGCGGCATCACCACGTCGAACCTGCCGATGCGCCGGCCTGGCTGAATCGGGACTTTCCTCGGGTTCCAGCAGAACGAGGGATGTCTCCCTCACATCGTGTGCGTGGCCTTGTCACCGGCGAGCGCGCCGGCGAGATAGGTCTCGATCTTCTTCTGTGTCTGACCGCGATCCTGGTCGGAGAACTGCACGCCGATACCGGCGGTGCGTTTGCCCTGCGCGCCCTTGGGGGTCAGCCAGATCACGCGACCCGCGACCGGCAGCTTCTCGTCCTCGCCCATGAGGTTGAGCAGCATGAACACCTCGTCGCCGAGGCGGTAATTGCTGTTGGTGGGGATGAACAGCCCGCCATTCTTCACGAAGGGCATGTAGGCCAGGTACAGGGCGCTCTTGTCCTTGATGGTGAGCGTGAGCAGGCCCGGCTTGTTGGCGCCGGTGCGGCCGGTGCGTTCGCTCATGCCTGTTTACCAGCCGCCCACTTCCACAGCAGGGCCTCGACGGCCATGGTCTTGTTGATGGAAGTGTGGGAAAGCTTGCGCATGTCGCGTACGGCGTCGGAGAGCTCGAACAGGCGACATATATTCGGGGCCAAACCCGAACCTGACAAGTGAGTTACGTCGCGATTTGCGGTCGATTCGAGGATGCGATCTGTGACCCAGCTCTCAACGCAGGCGAGGCGCGTCGCGAGCTCTCCCCTCGCCCATTTGTCGGCCACGGCCGGCGGCTGCAGATTGCCGCTGCCGATGTCACGCAGCGTCCGCAGCGTGTCGGCGCGCAGGTCGGCCAGTGCGCCCGGGTCGGCATCCAGCAATGCGAATGGGCCAGCGCCCGTGGCGGCCAATGCCTCTTCCCACGGGCCGGCGCCGCGCGCGGCGGCCAGGAATTGCGCGGCCTGCGCACGCGCAGGTCCCGGCAGGCGCAGCCGCGAACAACGGCTGCGGAGGGTCGGCAGCAGCCGCGCGGGCCGGCTCGTCACCAGCATCAGCACCGTCCGCGGCGGTGGTTCCTCCAAGGTCTTGAGCAGCGAGTTCGCCGCGTTGGGATACAGCGTATCGGCTGGCGACAGGATGGCCACCTTGTAGCCACGGCCATGCGCCGTGAGCGCGAGATCGGCGATCAGGTCGCGTACTGGTTCGACCTTGATGTACTCCGAGCCCTCCTCGGGCGAGAGCAGCGTGACATCGGGATGCTGATTCTCCTCCACCCATTTGCAGCTCTGGCATTCGCCGCAGGGCGCGACAGTGGGCGCCGCGCAATTCAGGCGTTGTGCGATCCAGCGTGCCAGCTGCATCCCGCCGGCGCCCGGGTCTTCATGAATCAGGATGCCGTGCGCCAGGCGCTGTGCCGCGACGGCCGCATTCACCTCCGCGACGGCGGCGGAAAACCAGGCAGGAGTCTCGATCGCCATCTAGTTCGAACTTCGAGGTGCGAGGCCGAAGGCGGTTTCGACGGCCGTGATCGTCGCCGCGCAGACGTCCTCGAGTTTCGCCGTGGCATCGATGACGCGGAAGCGCTGCGGCTGTGCTTCGGCAAGCTCGAGATAGCGTGAACGCACGCGATCGAAGAACTGCGCCGACTCGATCTCGAAGCGGTCGACCGCGCCGCGCCGCGCCTGCATGCGTTCCAGTCCCAGCCGCACGGGAACGTCGAGCAACAACGTGAGATCCGGGTTCAGATCGCCATGCACGGCGCGCGCGAGGCGGTCGATGAGCTCGCAGTCGACCCCGCGGCCGCCGCCCTGATACGCATGGGTGGCATCGGTGAACCGGTCGCACAGCACCCATTCTCCCCGGGTGAGCGATGGCCGGATGAGATTGTCGACGTGTATCTGGCGCGCGCCGAACATCAACAGGGTCTCCGCGGTGGCGCTGATGTGCTCCTCGCCGCGATTGAGCACCAGCGCGCGAATGCCCTCGGCGACCTTGGTGCCACCCGGCTCACGCGTGGCGTGCACCGTGATGCCTCGATTGCGCAATGACTGGGTCAGCCGGTCGGCCACGGTGGTCTTGCCGGCGCCTTCGATTCCTTCGAGCGTGATGAATTTTGCGGGGATCATGGTCGGTTGCCGCTGCGATTGCCGCGCAGCCGTGCAAGATAGCGCTGCACGGCGGCGTTGTGAGCTTCGAGAGTGGCGGAGAATACATGCGAGCCGTCGCCGATGCCGGTGGCGACGAAAAAGATGTCACCAGTCTCCTCGGGATGCGTCACCGCGGCGATCGCCTCGCGGGAAGGTAGTGCGATCGGCGTGGGCGGCAGGCCGCCCCGTGTATAGGTGTTGTACGGCGTGTCGGTTCGCAAGTCGCGCTCGCGGATATTGCCGTCATAGGCACTGCCCAGCCCGTAGATGACGGTGGGGTCGGTCTGCAGGCGCATGTTCCGGCGCAGGCGGGTGACGAACACTCCGGCAATGCGCGGCCGTTCGCTGGGCAGCCCGGTTTCCTTCTCGACGATGGACGCCAGGGTCAGCGCCTCGTAGGCGCTGGCCAGCGGCAGGTCGGCGGCGCGAGTCTGCCACTCGGCGGCGAGGGTTTCGGCCATCTTGCGGTACGCCAGCGCATACAGCTCGCGATCGGTGGTGCCGGCGGCGAACCGGTACGTGTCCGGAAAGAAGCGCCCCTCCGGATGTTCGCCGGAATGCCCGATGGCTTTCATGAGGTCCGCGACGTCACGGCCGCGCAGGGTGAGATTGACCTGCGGATGCTGCTCCACCGCGCGACGCATGTCAGCGAACGTCCAACCCTCGATCACGGTCAGCGACTCGAGTATCACGCGCCCGGCTTCGAGCTGCTCGAGGATCTGCTGCGGCGTTGCCCGCGCCGGAATCTCGTACCGCCCGGACTTGATGCTCGGCCAGCCGTGCACCCGCAGCCGCATCTCGACCGATCGACGGTCGGCCATCGCCCCGCGGGAGTCGAGCTCGGCGAGCACGCCACGCACTGTGGTTCCCGGCTCGACCCGCAACTGCACGGGCTCGGCATTCGGTCCGGGCAGGCGCATCGCGGCATCGATGTGGCGCCAGTAGATAGCCCCGGTCGCGGCACCGAGCAGCACCAGCGCCGCCAGCACGAGCAGCAGCTTACGCATCGAGGGCCTCGATGTGCTCGGCGAGCCGGCGCGCGACGGTGTGCATGCGGAAAGCATGCTCGCCCACGCGCTGCACGGGAACAACCCCGATGCGCGCATTGGTGACGAAGACCTCGTCCGCGGCCGCCAGGTCTTCCGCGGACAGATCCTGCTCGCCGGCCTGCAGGCCGAGCGCGCGGCATTCGCGCAGCACGACCGCGCGCAGGATGCCGGCCACGCCGGCGCGATCGACCGATGGTGTGCGGATGCGCCCGGACTGCACGATGAACAGGTTGCTCATGGCGCCCGACACCAGCCGGCCGTCCGCGCCGCGCATCACCGCATCGAAGCAGCCCGCGGCCTGCGCGTCGCGCGCCGCCCACACCTGCTCGAGCCGACTGAGGTGCTTGATGCCCGCGAGCGCCGGGTTGTCGCCGAGTCTTCCGGATGCCATGACGAGGGAGACTCCCTGACGCACCGCGTCCGCGAGCGGCGCCGAGTCCCATAGCGAAATCACGCGGCGCGCGACCTCGGTGCCCGCGGGGGCGTAGCCGCGGCGTACGGCGCTGCCGCGCGTGACGATGATCTTGAGCACGGCGAGCGCCGGCGCCGCCGCGCAGGCCCGCCCGATTTCCGCACGCAGAGTGCTCGCCGACGGCATGCCAATCGCCAGTCGCGCGCCCGACGAGTACAGCCGCGCCAGGTGCAGATCGAGGAAGCGTGGCGTGCGGGAGCGAACCAGCAGAGTTTCGAACAGGCCGTCGCCATAGTGCAGGCCACGATCGTCGGCCGCGACCGCTGTCGCCGGCACGCCATCCACCCAGCAACCGCACGGCTGGTTCACGTGCGGAACGCTCGCAGCATGCCGAGCGCCTTGGCGCGTGTCTCTTCCAGTTCGCGCCCGGGGTCAGAATCGGCGACGATGCCGGCCCCGGCGCGCAATTCGAGATGCGCTCCGTGCTGTGTGAGTGTGCGGATCAGGATGTTGAAGTCCGCGTCGCCGTCGGTGCCGAGCCAACCCAGCGAGCCGGTGTAGGCGCCGCGCCCGCGTCCCTCGAGTCCAGCGATGATCTGCATGCAGCGGACCTTGGGGCATCCGGTAATCGTGCCGCCGGGGAACAGCGCCCGTATGGCATCGACGGCCGTCGTGCCGGCGCGCAGACGGCCGCGCACGTTGGACACGATGTGATGCACGTGGGCGTACGACTCCGTGACCATGTATTCATCCACCCGCACACTGCCAGCTTCGCACACCCGCCCGAGATCGTTGCGCTCGAGATCGATGAGCATGACGTGTTCGGCGCGCTCCTTGGGATGCTGTACCAGTTCGGCGGCGTCGCGAAGATCCTGTTGTGCCGAACCACCCTCCTTCGCCACCTGGCGAGCGCGAGTGCCGGCGATCGGACGCGTGGAAATATCGCGGCCGCCGATGCGCAGCAGGCGCTCGGGCGACGACGACAGGATCGAATGTCCACGCCAGGTCGCGCAGGCGGCGAACGGCGCCGGGTTGGCGGCTCGTAGAGCCGGGTACACCCGCGCGGCGTCGCGCGGATCGGCGAGCTCGAGCCGCCACGCGCGCGACAGATTGGCCTGATAGATGTCGCCCGCGGCGATGTGTTCCTGGGCCGCGCGCACGCGCGCGAGGAACAGCTCCGGCGCTTCCTCCTCCAGCGAGGCCAGCGGCACGGGCGCTTCATCCGGGGGTGAAACCTGTGCCGCGGCCATCAGGCTCGCGATCAGCCCTTCGTGCTGTGCGCGTTCGCCGCTCTCCGTGACCGCGAACACGGCATCGCCGTCGAGCTGGTGAACGGCCAGATTGCCGACACGGAGTGCGAATGCCGAGTACGGCAGCTCGGCCTCGGGCAGGCGCAGGCGGGGCTCGATCTCGCCCGCCAGTTCGTATCCCAGATACACGAGCCAGCCGCCGATGAATGGCAGAGCGGCGTCACGGGCTCGCGATGCGCGCTCGCGCGCTGTCCAGGCTTTCAGATTGTCGAGAAAGCCGCCGGGAAGGAGCGCGAGGCCCTCGGCCTCGAGTCGTCCCCGCGCGTCGCGCGTGAGGCTGGCCTGCGGCGCGGCCGCCAGCATGCTGTAGCGGGCGAGCGGCCCTTCGGCGGCGCTGTCGAAGAGCACGGGGAAATCCGCCGGAGCGCTGGCAGCCAGGATGCGCAGCGCGCTGCCCGGCACCGGCACTCGAGTGATGAGAGGCGCGCCGTTGGCCAAGCGTTGGGGGCCAAGCTCCCCCGGGTTCAGTCCTTGAACCGGCGGAAGATCAGCGAGCCGTTGGTGCCCCCGAAGCCGAACGAATTCGAAAGCGCGGCATCGATCGTCATCTGGCGCGCCGTATTGGGTACGTAGTCGAGATCGCAGTCCGGATCCGGCGTGTGGTAGTTGATCGTGGGCGGCGCGACGTTGTCGCGAATGGCCAGGATCGAGAACAGCGCTTCGGCCACGCCGGCGGCGCCCAGCAGATGCCCGGTCATCGACTTCGTGGAGCTCACCGGCAGCTGGTAGGCGTAGTCGCCGAAAGCATGCTTGATGGCCACCGTCTCGGCCTTGTCACCCAGCGGCGTCGACGTGGCGTGGGCATTGAGATAGTGGATGTCCGAGGGATTCATGCGCGCATCGCGCAGCGCATTGACCATGGCCAGTCTCGCACCCGCGCCATCATCCGGCGGCGCCGTGATGTGGTACGCGTCGCTGCTCATGCCGAAGCCGATGACCTCGGCGTGGATGCGCGCTCCGCGGGCCCGGGCGTGTTCGAGCTCCTCGAGCACCAGCGCACCGCCACCATCGCCCATGACGAAACCGTCGCGATCTTTGTCCCAGGGACGGCTCGCGCCCGGGGGATCGTCATTGCGTTCCGACAAGGCCTTGGCCTGGCTGAAACCCGCCAGCGCCGTGGGCGTGGTGGCGCACTCGGATCCGCCGGCGATGATGATGTCCGCATCACCATACTGGATGCAGCGCATGGCGAAGCCGATGGCATGCGTCGACGTCGTGCAGGCACTGACCACGCCGAGGTTCGGGCCCTTGAGGCCGAACTTGATGCTCAGGTGGCCCGCGACCATGTTGCCGATGGTGCTGGGTATGTAGAACGGCGACGTCTTCTTCGGATTGTGAGTCCGCTCCCAGGTGATGGCCTCTTCCTCGATGCCGGCGAGGCCACCGATGCCCGACCCCATGATGGCGCCGCAGCGTTCCCCGTTTTCCCTGGCGAAGTCGAGACCGGAGTCCGCCACCGCCTGGATGCCCGCGCCCATGCCGTAATGCATGAACGGGTCCATGCGGCGGGCTTCCTTGGGAGTGATGTAGGCCGAGACGTCGAAGCCCGCCACTTCGCCCGCGAACCGCGTGGCAAACGGGGTGGCATCGATTCGTGTGATCGGCTTGATGCCGCTCCTGCCCTCCAGAATGGAGGACCACGCGGTTTTCACGTCACTGCCTACCGGCGAAACGATACCGAGCCCGGTAACGACGACACGTCGCTTGGACACACTATCCTCTGTGAACTCTTCGGGTGGATGGCAAGCTGCGCCGGCGTACCTGCCCGCGCGCGATTGCCCGATATTCTGGCCTGAACGACGGGATCAGGACTTGCGACGCTCGGAGATGTAGCTGATCGCCTGGCTGACGGTGGTGATCTTCTCGGCGTCCTCGTCCGGAATCTCGATTTCGAATTCCTCTTCCAGAGCCATGACCAACTCGACCGTATCGAGCGAATCGGCACCGAGGTCATCGACGAACGAAGCGTCATTCACCACCTGCTCAGCCTTGACGCCCAATTGTTCGGCGACGATCGCCTTGACCTGCTGTTCAACCGTGCTCATTTCTGATTCGCCCTCAAATGATTGTGTTGTCACTTCCGGCTGGCCCCGGGGGGGGCCAGCCGCAGCGGGCGCGTATTCTAGGGCAACATCCCCCTGTTAGCCACGCTGTCAAATCGTGAGTCGTTGTTTTTCTTTGTTTTTGTCCAGGATTTGACGGGGATTGTTGCAAACCGCCCACGTTTCCGCATCTCTTTCGCGGTGTATGCAACGTTCCCCGGCCTTGCCGACCCCCGGGCCTAGGCCATGTACATCCCGCCGTTCACATGCAGGGTTTCGCCGGTGATGTAACCGGCGCCCGGCGAGCACAGAAAGACCACCGCGGACGCGATGTCGTCCACGGAGCCCAGCCGGGCCATGGGCACCTGCGTCGTCAGGGCACTGCGTTGTTCCTCGCTGAGCGCGCGCGTCATGTCCGTGTCGATGAACCCGGGTGCCACGGCGTTCACGGTGACGCCGCGCGAGGCGATCTCCTTGGCGAGGGACTTGGTGAATCCGAGGATGCCGGCCTTGGCCGCGGCGTAGTTGGCCTGCCCCGGATTTCCCGTGAGGCCCACGATGCTCGTCAGCGAGACGATGCGGCCGCGGCGTTCCTTCAGCATGCGCTTGAGGCAGCCCTTAGACAGCCGGAACACGCTGGTCAGGTTGGTGGCGATCACGGCATCCCAGTCGTCGGGCTTCATGCGCAGCAGCAGTGAGTCGCGGGTGATCGCCGCGTTATTGACCAGGATGGTGGGCATGTCGTTGTTCGCCTCCAGGTCGGCGAGCAGTGCGTCGATCGACGCGGCACTGCCGACGTCGAGCACCACGCCGCGCCCTCGCTCACCCAGTGCCTGGGAAATCCCCGCGGCGCCGGCCTCCGACGTCGCGGTGCCGATGACGCGCGCGCCGGCATCGGCGAGCGCGCGTGCGATGGCCTGGCCGATGCCGCGGGAAGCGCCGGTGACCAGCGCGGTTTCGTTCTGCAGGAAGGCATTTGAAGACATGGCAGTACTCAGGCGGCGGCCGCGGCCAGCGCGGCGGTGAAGGATTCGGGTTCTTCGAGGGTGAACACCTGCGTCTCGCGCCGGCGTTCGATGCGCTTGATCAGTCCGGCGAGCACGCCGCCCGGTCCGCATTCGACGATCTTTCCCACGCCATTGCCGGTGGTGAGTGCCCCGACGGTCGTGGTCCATCGCACCGGGCTCGACAGCTGCCGGACCAGCAGCGCGCGGATGTCGTCCGGGTCGGCATGCTCGCGGCCATCCACGGCGCTCACGTAGTGGATGCGGGGTGGGCGAATCTCGGTGTTGGCCAGCCGCTCGCCGAGTCGCAGCCCGGCGGCGCGCATCAGACTGCTGTGCGATGGCACGCTTACCGGCAGTTCGATGGCCTTCTTGGCGCCGCGCGCCTTGGCCCGTTCGACGGCCCGCAGGACCGCCGCCTTCTCGCCGGCGATCACCACCTGGCCGGGTGCATTGAAATTGACTGCCTCGACCACCGAGCCCTCGGCCGCCTCGGCACAGGCGGCCTCGGCATCGGCATCCTCGAGACCTAACAAGGCGGCCATCGATCCGGTCCCCTTGGGCACGGCTTCCTGCATCACCTGGCCGCGAAACCGCACCAGGTCGACGCAGGTGGCGAAGTCCACGGAGCCCGCGGCGACCAGCGCCGAGAATTCCCCGAGGCTGTGGCCGGTGACCAGGCCGGGCAGCGCGCCCTGACGTTCCTGCCACAGGCGCCAGGTCGCCACGCCCGCCGCCAGCATGGCGGGCTGGGTGCGCTCGGTGGCATTGAGATCTTCTTCCGGACCCTGGCTCACGAGCTGCCATAGGTCGTAGCCCAGCACGCGGGACGCTTCATCGAAAGTGGCGCGGATGAGCGGCGACGTTTCGGCGAGAGCGCCCAGCATGCCGACCGACTGGGAGCCCTGGCCGGGGAACACGAATGCGAGCTTGCTCGCGGTATTGGGGTCTGACATGGGGCGCGGAGTATAGCCGCAGGCGTCAGGAGCGCCCGCGCGGGTACCCGCTCGGCAGGGCCAGGACAACCCCGCCGATGGCGCCATACAGATGCGCGTCGACCACGGTGTCCGGGGAGCCCGCGAAGGGCAAGGCGCCCGCCGCCTGCTCGTACGCCAGCTTGGCGACCAGGAATATCGCCAGGATCCAGCCATCGAGATCGCCTCGGCGAAGATGCGCCAGCGTGCCGGCCGTCATGACCCCGTGCAGCGCACCCGACGCACCCACGTACCAGTCGATTTGCGGACTGAAGAACCACAGCCCGGTGCTCACGGCCAGGCAGGCGCCGGCATAGATAGCCAGCCAGCGCAGCGGCGGATAGTCGCGCGCGAACAGCGCCCACATGAGCACCAGGCCCATGCCGTTGAGCGCGGCATGCTGAAAATCGAGATGCACGAAATGCGCGGTGACCAGGCGCCACCACTCGCCCTGTGTCAATGCTTCGCGCTGGTAGCTCATGAGGTCGCGGACAGCCGGGCCCACCGCCTCGGGCAGGAGCAGCAGCGCAATCGCCAGAAGCAGGCCGAACCCGTAGGCCCGGTCGCAATTGAGCGACTGCAGGACGGCTAACCCGCGCGCGGGTCGCTCAACGTTCATTTGCTATCATGCGCGCCCCATTCGTGCTGCCAAAGCCGCCCGCAGGTTTCCCATGACGCGTTCGCTCCGTATCGGCCATCGCCGCCTGGTTTCCAACCGGGGTTTCACTCTGATCGAAATCATGGTGGTCGTGGTGATCATCGGCCTGCTGGCGGCGGTGATCCTGCCCAACGTCTTCGGAAACGTCGAGAAAGCACAGGTCAACAAGGCCAAGGCCGACATCCAGGCGATCGAGACGGCCCTGACCATGTTCAAGCTCGACAATTACAAGTATCCGAACACCGATCTCGGGCTGACGGCGCTCTATCAGCGGCCGAACGATCCCACCATCCGCAACTGGCGCGAAAATGGCTACATCAAGCGCATCAGCGCGGACCCGTGGGGCAATCCCTACCAGTACATCTTCCCCGGCACCCGCGGACAGGAATACGACCTTTACTCCTTCGGCGCCGACGGTCAGGAAGGCGGCGAAGGCGCCAATGCCGACATTGGCAACTGGAACCTGGGGCAATAGGACGCCGCGCATTTTCCCGGCCGGCTTCACGCTGGTCGAGATCATGATCGTGGTGTTCATCATCGGCCTGATGACCGCTGCGGCCGTCATCACCTTCGGCGGCCAGTCCCGCGACACCAAGCTCGACGAGGAGGCCGAACGCCTCGATGCCCTGCTCGACTACGCCCGCGAGCAGGCGGAATTGCAGACACGCGATTTCGGTTTCCGCACCAACCTGCTGGCATACCAGTTCGTGGTGTTCGACCCCATGACCTCGGAGTGGCGCGCGGCGGAAGAAGACGATGCACTGCGCGAACGGAGGATTCCCGAGGGCCTGATTCCCAGCCTGGTGGTCGAGGGGCGCAAGGTCGTCCTCGACGACAAGTGGCCCAAACTGGACGACCACAAGCCGCAGGTCATGATCTTCGGCAATGGCGATCTCACCTCGTTCGAATGGCGCCTGAAACGCGAGGGCAGCGGCGCCGAAGCCCTGATCGCCACCGACGAGCAGACCAACCTCCGCATGGCGCTGCCCGGAGACAAGACCGCGCTCACGGCCGCGGAACGCGCCGCCCCCGCCCCGCCATGAACCGCCCCGTCAAGACTGTCGACCGCGCCCGTGGCTTCACGCTGCTCGAGGTGCTGATCGCGCTGGCCATCGTCGCGCTGTCGGCGGGCGCCCTGCTGGGCGCGGTGACCTCCTCTGCCAGCAACGTGATCTACCTCAAGCAGAAGACCCTGGCCGAATGGGTGGCGCTGAATCGCCTCACCGAGATCCGCATCGCCGTCGACATGCCGTCCACCGGCAAGCGCAAGGGCAGTTCCACCATGGGCGGAATGCGCTGGGAGTGGGAGGAGGAAGTCATCGAACTGCCCATCGAGGGCTCGTTCCGTGTCGACGTGCGTGCCCACCCCACGGGCGAAACCGTCGACGACACCCGGCCCGAGCAGCCGAGCAACGCGCAAACCGTCACCGCCACCACACCCAGCGGCACCAGCACGAAGAACATCGCGTGGACGACCTCGGTGGTCGGCGTGGTCGGCAGCTCGCGTTCACAGGTTCGCGCGCCCGTGGCCGTCTCGTGGAGCGTCGACCCGAGCAACACCAATCCGAATCAGCCGCCGTCCGGCACGCCCACGCCGCCCAAGCCGGGCGCGGCGCCGAGCAGTTGAATGAGCCACGCCATGCGCCAGCGCGGCTTCACGCTCGTCGAGGTCATGATCGCGATCTTCGTCGCGGCCATCATGTTTGCCATCGGCTACGGCGCCATCAACCAGGCGCTGCGCGATCGCGACTCGATCAATGCCTCGCAGGCGCGCATCACCGAGATCCAGCGCGGCATGCGCGTGGTGGCGCAGGATTTCGCGCAGATCATCGCCCGCCCGGCACGCGACACCTCGGGTACCGGCCAGCTGATGCCGGCCGTGATGTCCAGCAACACCGACGACATCCTGCTCACCTTCACGCGCGGCGGCTGGAGCAATCCCGCCGGACTGCCGCGCCCCGCGGAACAGCGCGTGCGCTATCGCTTCATGGGCCGCGACGAGACGCTGGTGCGCGAACACTGGGTGTCGGTGGACCCGGCGCTGAACACGGAACCGCGACAGCGCGTGCTGCTCACGCGGGTGAAATCCGTCGCGCTGCGTTTCCTCGACCCGGCATCGCGCAACTGGCGCGCCGACTGGCCTCCCAGCATGCCGAGCGGTCCGGTCAATCCGCTGCAGGCGGACCAATTGCTGCTGCCGCGCCCGCTCGCCATCGAGATCACCATCGTGCTCGAGGACTGGGGACGGGTGCAGCGCGTGTTCGAGATCCCCACATGAAGCGGCGCGCGCGCACGCCGTTGGCCCAGCAGCGCGGCATCGCCCTGCTCGTGGCCATCGTCATGTTCGCCATCGCGACCACGGTGGCCGCGGCCATCACCTACAACAAGGCGATGGCTGCGCGCCGGGCCGCGGCCACGTTCACGCTCGAACAGGCGTTGCAGGCGGGCATGGCCGCCGAGGCGTTGGCCGCGATCATTCTCGAGGAGAACGGCAGCAGCAACCGCACGCAGCTCAACGATGACTGGGCGCAGCCGCTGCCGCCGACGGAAATCGAAGGCACGGGCGTCTGGGTGGCCGGTCAGCTCGAGGACATGACGTCCCGCTTCAATCTCAACTCGCTGGTGAAATGGGAGCCGCCGCCGGTGGGAATGTTCACCGTCGACCCGCGGCAGGTCGAGGTATTCCGCAATCTGCTGGCCAGCCTGGACATCGATCAGCGCTATGCGGATCTGCTCGCCGACTGGCTGGACACCGATCCCACGCCACAGATGAACGGCGGCGGCGAAGACAGCCTGTATCTCACTCAGACGCCACCCTACCGGCCGCCGAATACGCTGATCGTGCATCCGTCTGAACTGCTGGCGCTGCCGGGTTTCGGCGCGGAGAACTACGCCAAGATCGCGCCTTATGTGACCGCCCTGCCCTGGTACGTCGACATGAATCCCTGCACGGCGGCGGGACTGCTGCTCGACATGAACAACAATGACGGGCAGAGCCAGTGGCAGAACGCGCCGCTGGACGTCAATCGGAAGAAAGGATGCTGGCCCGATCTGAACACGCTGCAGGCCGGTTTCTCCGACCCCAGCAAGTGGCAGCCCGCCTCGACTCATTACAGCGAGAAGTCCGATTGGTTTCGGCTGCGCACCCACGTTCGTATTGGCACTGCGGAGTTCGTTTTGTACAGTGTCCTCTTTCGCGAGACCAGCAACCGTGTGCGTACTGTTCAGCGCAGCTTTGGAAGCGAGTAGTTGAATCATGGAGTCGCTGATCATTCACCTGCGCGACGGCGCATCGCCGCAATGGATGGTGTGCAACCCCGACGGGCACGTCGCGGTGAACGCGCACTCCGGCGCGCTCGAGGAGGCGGCTGCCCTGAGCGCGGCCCGCAAGGTCATCGTCATCCTGCCCGCCGGCGAGGCGCTGGTGACCGACACCGACGCGCCCGCCAGGTCGGCGGCCAAGCTGGCGCAGGTCGTGCCCTTCGCGCTGGAAGAGCGTGTCGCGGACGAAATCGAGAATCTCCATTTTGCGCTGGGCGAGCGTGACGCCACCACTCGCCGCGTGCCCGTGGTGGTCATGGAACGCGCCCGGCTCGATGCGCGCCTCGCGGAGCTGAGCCTGGCGGGGCTGCATCCGACGGCGGTCTACTCCGAGGCCTCGCTGCTGCCGGCCATGCCGGGGCAGCTCATCGCGCTGCTCGAGGGGGACTCGCTCACGCTGCGCGCGTCCGACGCTCCGCCGCTGGTCATGCCGGCGCTGTCCATCGACGACGCCTTCGAGATCGCTCTCGCCGGGCTGCCGGCGACCGTGCCGGGTCTCGATGCCGCGCCGCCGGGCCTGCTGATCTATGCGGGCCACGACGAGTGGCAGGCGCATGAACACACCGTCGATGCCTGGCGCGACCGCTTCACGGGCGTGAAGGTGCAACTGCTGCCCGACGGTCCGCTCAGCCTGCTCGCACCGGCTGCCGCGGCAGGCGATGCCGTCAACCTCCTGCAGGGTCCGCTCGCCGTCAACTCGCCGATGGAACAGGGTTGGCGCGCCTGGCGCGTGGCCGCCGCGCTCGCCGGCGTGCTGCTGTGCCTGCACCTGGGCTCGCGCTTTTTCGAGTTGCAGCGCCTGAAGAAAACCGAAACCACGCTCAATGCCAGCATCGATGAGGCCTTCCGCGCGGCCATGCCCGGCACGCAGAACACGGCCAATGCCCGGCGTCGCATCGCGCAGCGTCTCGAAGAAGTGCGCAGCGGTGGCGGCGGCGCCTTGTTGCCGGCGCTGGCCGCGCTCGCCAACGCGCGTAACGCCGCCCCGAACACCACGATCGAGGGCATCAACTATCGCGACGGTGTTCTCGACCTGCGCGTGATCGCGCCTGATGCCGCCAGTCTCGACGCCATCGGCCAGCAGCTGCGCGCGGCAAGTTGGCAGGCGGACATCAAGGATCTCACCGCCAGCGGTGACAACTATCGCGGTCGGCTGCAGATCCGCAAGGCGGGTGCCTGATGCGCGCGTGGTTCGAGAATCTCGCCGAGCGTGAACGCCGCCTGGTACTGCTCGGCGCCGTGGTCGCGGCGATACTGCTGGTGCTCGCCATCGTGCTGCCGCTGAATCGCAACATCGCCCAGGCGCGCCAGCGCGTGGCGGTGAAACAAGGGGACCTTGCATTCATCCAGAGCGCCGCGCCGCAGCTCGCCGCCGCCGGTCCGGGGTTCGCGGCGGAAGTGAACAATGAAAACCTGGTGGTGCTCATCGACAGTTCGGCGCGCGAGAGTGGCCTCGGCAAGTCCTTGTCGAGCTCGCAACCCACGGGCGACAAGGCACTGCGGGTGCGTTTCGACCGTGCGCCCTTCGATGGGCTGATGGCCTGGCTGGCGCGCATCTCGCAGAATCATGGCATCCGCGTGGAGACCGCCGAAATCGAATTCGCGGGCGAGCCCGGCCTGGTCAATGCCGGCCTGGTGCTGCGCGCAGGTTGAGCCCCGCGCGTGAAGAAAAGCACGCTGATCCTCACCGTCGTCGCGGGAGTGCTGGTCTTCCTGGTGGTGCTGGCGCTGCACCTGCCGGCCAGCTGGTTCGCGGGCAGACTGCCCGCGCAGTTGCAATGCCAACGGCTCGGGGGCTCGATCTGGCATGGCGAGTGCCTGGGGCTGGTGATCGCGGGCGGCCGCGTCGGCAACGCGACCTGGAACCTGTCGGCGCTGAGCGCGCTCACCGGCAGATTGTCCGGTGACGTGGACGTGCGCGGTGGCCCGCTGATCGCGCAGTCATCGCTGAATCTCGGCCTGGATGGCTCCGGAGAGCTCGCCGGATTGCAGGCGCAGTTTCCGCTCGATCCGGCGTTGTCATCGCAGTTTCCCCGCGACCAGCGCGGCCTCGTGATCGCGCGCTTCAAACGACTGGTGTTGGCAGCCGGCGCCGCGCCGAGCAGCCTGGAAGGCAGCATCGAGCTGCACGACTATCGGCAGATCTCGCCTCTTTCCCTGGAACTGGGGTCTTATCGACTGGTCTTCGACGGCCAGCCGCAGCCGGGCGGCGGCAGCGTGGGTAAGCTCAACGACATCGGGGGCCCATTCGCCGTGGACGGCACGGTGACGTTCACGCCTCCCAACAACTACCTCATCCACGGCTACATCTCCGGACGCACGCCCGAAGCACAGCGCATCGTGCGCGAAGACATCGCCCTGGGGGCGCCGCCGGATGCCGCCGGCCGCAACGAGTTCAGCCTCGAAAATTCCTTCTGAGGCCGGTGGTCAGACCGGTACCTCGCGCCACGCGCCGAGCAGCGGGTAATACAGGCCGGCACGCACCGGTTGCGGGCCGAGCCCGCGCGCGAAATGCGCGTAGCGCTGCAGTTGGCCGCGATAGCGCTTCACCTCTTCGTCGAGGAACGATTCGCGATCGCCGCCTTCGTGCGGACTGGTCTTGAAATCCACGACCCAGCGCGTGCCATCGGCAGTGATGAACGTGCGGTCGATCACCACGTTCACGATCTCCGCGCCGCGCAGTCCGGACAGCGCCAGCTCCGAACGGGCCTCGGTGTGCGTGGAATCGAACAGCCAGCGGCCGCGAGCATCGCTGAGCGTACCGGCGATGGCGCGCAGCGCGGTTTCGGCGCTGTCGCGGGCCCGTTCCGATTCCAGGCCCAGTGCTTCGAGCCGTGAGACCATGCGCGGCCGCAGCGCGGGTAGTTCGGCGAGCGACGGCAGCGCGCCGCGACCGAATCGTTCCAGGGTCTCGTGCACCACAGTGCCGACGCGCCGCGCCGTCTGCCGTGCCCAGCTGAATTCGATGCTCTCCTCTTCGACGTCGAGTGGCACGAGTTCGCCGCGTGCGGCCAGGTCCGCGGGCGGAGTCGGCGACGGTGGCCGAGGCGGCAGCCGCAGGCGGGTCTGGCTGCGTGCGGGCGCGATCTCTTCGGCCTCGTCTCCCACCGCGATGAATCCCGCGATGTCGGCCTCGAGGGCCGGCCACAGGTTGTCGAGCAGGGTGTTCGCGCCGGGTCGATAGCTGCGTTCGCCGTCGATGTCCTTCGCGATCGGATGGGCGAACAGATGCAGGGTTCGGCGCGCGCGCGTCAGCGCCACATAGGCCAGCCGCGAGCGTTCGGCACGCGAGCGCTCCTGATGCAACGACCCCAGGTAGGCGTTCAGTGCATCGTCGGCTTCTTCATCGCTGCCGCGATAGCGTATGGGGGCCATGAGCAGGTGATCGTCGCCGTCTTCGCGCGGTAGTTCCAGCCAGTTGAGCAGACGCACATCGTCGCCGCGCCCGCGCCGTCCCACGCCCACGACGAACACGTGATCGAACTCCAGGCCCTTGGCGCCGTGGATGGTCATGAGGGACACCGCGCCGGGTTGCGCCTGGTCAATGGCGAACAGGCGTTCCATGACCGCGCCCAGGTCGAGCGGGCGGCCGCGCAGGCGTTTGCGGTCCTGCTCGTCGAGCGCGGCGAGGAATCGCCGCGCCTGCGCGAGCTCGCCCGCGTGCACGCACGCCGAGGCGCCGCCCAGCGCGAGCCAGGTACGCTCGACCAGGTGCGCCCGGCTCTCGCGCTCGCGCTCGTGCCAGGCGCCCAACAGGATGGGCCGCGCACGCAGCAAGCGCTGCGCGCCATCGGCAGTGAGACCGGGAATGTTGGCCATCAGCGCCGTGGCAATGGTGCCCTTGCCCGCGAAATCGCTGACCACCGTGAGGTCGGGCAAGGTGAGCCCGACGAAGGGGGCGCGCAGCACGGCAAGCCACGCCACTCGATCGAGGGGCGATTCCAGCGCGCGCACCAGCGCCTCGAGGTCGCGAATGGCGGCGACGTCGGCCAGCGGCTCGAGATTCACGCCGATGAAGGGAATGCGCCGCGCCTGCAGACTGCCACGCACGCTTCGCAGGTGCGGCCGGGCGCCGGCCAGTACCGCGATGCTCTCGCCCGGGCGCGTGGCAACCAGTTCGGCGATCATCCGGGCGACGCTGTCGGCTTCGGCCTGGGGGCCGCAACCCCCATCGACCCGATACAGGCGCGCTTCGCCTTCGAGATTCGCCCGGCCGGGAACGCTCGCGAGATGCGGCACCGCGCTGCGGCGCACGTCATCGGCGCGTGGGAAGACGCGCGCGAAGGTCTCGTTGCACCAATGGACCAGCGTGGCGGCCGAGCGGAAATTCCGCCGCAGCGTGAGCGATTCCAGTTTCACGCCGGCGAGACTCCCGGCGCGCACCGTCGCGAACCGCCCCACCTCCGCATTGCGAAAGCCGTAGATGGATTGCATCGGGTCGCCGACCAGGAACAGCGTGCGGCCATCGCCCTCACTCCAATCCTGGGTGAGCGTGCGCAGCAATTCATATTGATCGCGCGAGGTGTCTTGGAATTCGTCGACCAGTATGTGCCGCAGCTGCACGCCGATGCGCTCGGCCAGGGGTGTCGGACTGCCCTCCTGCGTGAGCGCCTGCCGCGCCGCGCCGGCGATCTCGGTGTGATCGCATTCGCCATGGCTGTCGAACAGCGTCCGCAGCGTCGCGGCGGCCTGCAGCAGCAGGTGCGAGAGGGAATCCAGCGCGTCGCGCGCATCGGGCGGTATCGAGGGGTCGGGCAACGAGAGGATGGTTGCCAGCGCGTTCGCCTGTGCCGTATCCAGCATTCGCAGGCGCGCCAGCCAATCGTCGCGCAGCGCCTTGCCGAGCGGATCGCCCGGCGGGATGCCATCATTCCGGGTCAATTGTTTGCGCGGCGATCGCTCCGCGGTGAGGGCCAGCGTTGCGATACCGCGCCAGCGCGGCAGATCGGCCACCGTGACAGTGAGTGCCGCCTGCGAGTTGCGCCAAGCGGCGAGGTCCGGCTTGGTGCGCGCATCGACCTGCCGGCTCGCGAAACGCGCCAGGTTGGTGGCCAGCATCAGGAAATCCGCGGAGAAGTGCCCGGCCGCGCCAGCCAGCTCTTCGCCGATGATGACGCCGAGACTGGCCTCGATGCGCGGCACGAGCGGTTCGCCCGTGAGCTGCGGCAGATTGGTCAGCCATTCGGCACGGCGTGGCAGCATCCCGGCGATGAGGCGTTCCAGCCGCAACCAGTTGTCGTCGAGCCGGCGCAGGATGCGCTCCAGGTCGGCGCGGCGTTCCGCATCGCCTTCGGCTGCGCGCAATGTTTCCCGCGCCGCGAGCGCGTAGAGATCCCCGGGGTCGTCGGCGATGGCGCGGCCAAAGCCGCTGCGTGACGTGATGGGCAGCGAATTGGCCAGGTAGCCATTGAAGGCGTCGATGGTCTGGATGCGCAAGCGCGCGGCGCTGTCTTCGATGCCCCAGTCCCGCCTGGCGGCATTCTCCCGCGCGGCGCGCGCCAACTCCGCGGTGAGCGCGTCGGCCGGGGATTTCGCCTCGAGGTCGCCGGTCAGAGCCTTCTGCACGCGCTCGCGCATCTCGCCGGCGGCCTTGCGGGTGAACGTGATGGCCAGCACCTGCTCGGGCTGCTCGACGTTCGCGAGTAGCTTGAGATAGCGCTGGGTGAGCACCGTGGTCTTGCCCGATCCGGCGGGCGCCTGCACGATGAACGAATGCCCGATGTCGAGCGCACGCTCGCGCGCCTGGGCGTCGACAGTGCCGAGATCGGTCACGACGAATCCGCTCCGGTGCGATCCGCACCGTCGAATTCCGTGGCGGCGAATTCCATGCGCCGGCACAGCACCGTCAAATGGCAGTTGCGGCACACGTCGGCCGCCGGCTGGACCGGTGCGTGACCGGCAATGTAGTCGGCGGCGATGCGCGCCAGGCCGATCAGCCATTGATCGAGCTCCGAGCGCCAGGCCAGGTCTATCTGCTCGGCCGGCACCTTCTTTGGGTCCATGCCCGGCAGCCCCCTGACGCCCGGCAGGATGCCCGGCCGCGAACTGCGGCCGCTGAATTTCACGCGTCCGCTGGCGAGAGAAACATTCGCCAGGGCCTGCACGTTGCGTCCGGCCTCGGCGAGCAGATAGGACAGCAGCTGCGGGTCGCGCACCTCGCTGCCCTGCCAGCGCGGCGCGCGCGGCTCGCCGGACTTGTAGTCGAGGATGGCGAAGCCGCCACCCTCGATGGAATCGATGCGATCGATGCGGATCTCGAAGCGGCCGCCGGCGATGCTGACTTCGCGGCGGGCTTCGAGCGCCACCACGTCGAAATTCGGGCGGGTCTGCTCGGCCTGCAGCAAGGCCTCGACGAGTCTTTCCAGCCGGTATTTTTCTCGCTCCACGGCGGGACGCAGTTCCAGGGGCACGTGCCCGCGGAACACCGACGCGACGGCCGCCTCCACCGAATCGGCGATCAGCGGCGCGCGCAGTCCCTCGCTCTCTTTCAGATGGAAGTGGTCCTTGAGCTTGATCCACACCAGCTCGAGCGCCTTGTGGAGCAGCATGCCGCGCTCACGCGCGTCCAGCCCGGGCGCGGGCTCGGTGAGCTCGTCGGCGGCCAGGCGCACCTGCGCATAGGCGTGAAAGCCGCATTCCGCCTGGAGCGTGAGCGGCGTGACTCCGCCGGCAACCGTCCGGCCGGTATCGACTGGCGTACCCTGCATGTCCTCGAGCGCTTCGAGCACCTCTTGCCGCAGCTGCTCGGCGAGCGGTGCGCGCGCCGGCGGCGGAGCCGCGGGGGTGCGCTCGGGCAGGCGCGCGAGCAGCGGCGAGATCGAACGGTGGGCGTCGCCCTCCAGGCGTGCCCAGGACACCGTCAGGCGTGGCGTCGCGGCGCGCCAGGCCGCCAGCGAGCGCCGCGCCGCCTCACTCTGGCCCTGGGCGCTGGCCGAGGGAATGCCGGCCCGAGCCTGCAGCGCGAGCGGAATGAACACGTCGGGCCTCGGTGCGGGCGGCCACTGCGCGGCATCCAGTCCCGCCACCCAGATGGCGTCGTAGCGCACCACGGGGTCGTCGTGCGATTCGGTGAGCGTCACCGGTGCCACGACGCTCGCGGGGTCGAAATTCCGCTCCGTGGCGAGGTCCGTGATCGCCGCAGCCGCCTCGGCTGCGCTACAGCGCGGCAGCCAGGCGCCGAGCGCCGCATATTCGTCGAGCAGCAAGTGCCAGCGTGCCACCGCCTGCTGTTCGTCGCTGCGCAACGAGCGCGAGCCATGCCAGCCGAGCTGGCGCAGCGCCTGCAGGAGACGAGGCGACCATTCGGCCGGACCTCGTCGCGCCTCCGACAGAGTCTCCAACGCCTGGCGCAGGCGCGCCGCCACCACGGCGATGGCCGGGGCCGCCGGTCCGCGTTCCAGTACGCGCGCGAGCTCTCCGGCCGTGAACTCCAGCTTGCGGCCCTGGCGCAGCAGGTCCTCGACCACGGCCCCGGCGAGGTGATCCGCGCCGTCGAGAAACGGCAGGCGCAGCCAATGCACCACTTCATCGAAACGCAGGCGGCCGGTGAGCAACCGCAGGCTCAGCAACGCATGCGCGACGATGGGAAACTCCGCGAGCGGTCTGCCACCCTCGATGGAGTAGATGGACGACTGCGCGCGCGGCGCCGGGCGCAACCACTCCGACGGCGACAGGGTCTGGGACAGAATGCGGTCATAGAGGCCCCGGCGCTGGCGAAGCCGCGCATCGACGATCAGCAGGCGACGGGCCGGGTCTTCCTCGAGTTGCATCCGGCACCATGCCGCGATGAGCTCGAGCTCATGGTCGTCGTCTTCCGCGCAGGCGATGTCGACCGGCGAAACCGCGGGACCGGGTTCGAGGACGCGCGCCTGCCAGCGCCGCAGGACATCGCGCGGCGCGGCGGCCAGTCCCGTGGCGCCCGCGGCGACCAAGTCTTCCCCGCCCGCCGCCAGCCCGCCCAGCCAGTCGCGCAAGGGTTTGCGGCCGCGCTGCTCCGCCAGCGCGTCCAGCCTGGCCAGCGCTTCGAGCAGCAGATCGCCTTCGGGTGATCCGCCGAGCGACGCGGCGGAGCGGCTGATGCGCCAGTCGCCCAGGGTGCGCACGGCATTCGCCAGCGCGCGCGCCTCGGCGGTGCCGCCGGAACCATCCGCATCCTGACGGCGCCACTCGCGCAACGTGGCCCCTTCCGCGGCCGCGGGCAGCAGCCGGTCTGGCTGGCCCGATCGGGCCCAGCTCTCGCCCAGCGTTTTCTCGGCGAACTGCGTGAACGTCAGGACTTGCGGCGTGCGCCAGAGGGCGAGCCCCGCGTCCTTCTGCGATTCCGCCCAGGCGGCACGCACGGCGGCCTGGCGCTGGGCGCTGGCGCAGATGATGGTAGCGCCCCTCGCGATCGCTTCGTGGATGGCGCCGGGAAGTCTCGTGACGTTCAAGAACTTGTCGGTGCGACTGCCTACTTGAAGCGCGTCTCGGCGTGTACCACGCGCGGCGACGGGGTGCGGCTGGCATAGGCCGCGAGCAGATCATCGATGCGCGCGAACACCTTCTTGAGCAGCGCCGCCTCGGGCAGCAGCGTGGTGCGGAAGTGATCGCGATAGGGAACGTTGAAACTGGTGCCGGGCGCCAGCAGCACGTGCTTCTGCTCGAGCAGATCGAGCGCGAACGTCTGGTCGTCGAAGTCCGGCAACTCCTCGGTCTTGACGCGCACGAACGCGTACATCGAGCCCTTGGGCGGCTGCAGATACAGATAACGGCTTGCGCGCGTGGCGTCGATGATGGCGCGGCGTGACTCGTACAGCCTCCCGCCGGGCGCCATGAGCTCCTTGATGCTCTGGTAGCCGCCGAGTGCCGTCTGCACCGCCCACTGCGCCGGCACGTTGGAGCACAGGCGCAGCGACGACAGCAGCTCGAGCCCGGACAGATAGTCGCCGGCGCCGCGCAGATTTCCGGAGAACGCGGCCCAGCCCACGCGATAACCGCAGGCCCGGTAGATCTTCGACAGCCCGGACATCGTGCAGCAGAGCGTGTCGCGCACCAGCGTCGCCATGGGCACGTGCTCGGCGCCGTCATAGGTCATCTGGTCGTAGATCTCGTCGCAGAACAACACGAGCTTGTTCGCTTCCGCGATGCGCACGATGGCCTCGCACACCTCGCGTGGATAGACCGCGCCCGTGGGATTGTTGGGATTGATGACGACGATGGCGCGGGTTCGGCGCGTGACGAGCCTGGCCAGCTCCTCGGGGTCGGGGACGAAATCGTTCTCCGGCCGGCAGGCGTAGTACACCGCCTTGCCGCCATTCAACGTGACCGCCGCCGACCACAGTGGATAGTCGGGGCTGGGGATGAGCACTTCGTCGCCGTCATTGAGCATGGCGCGCAGGCACAGGTCGATCAGCTCGCTCACGCCATTGCCGATGAACACTTCCTCGGCGCTGATGCCCGTGACGCCCCGCATCTGCTGCTGCATGACCACGGCTTCGCGCGCCGGGAAAATGCCCTTCTGGTGACAGTAGCCCTCGGCGACCGGCATGTTCTCGATCATGGCCAGCCGCATGGTCTCGGGCGTGCGGAAGCCGAAGGCGCCGGGATTGCCGATGTTCAGCGGGACGATTTCATAACCCTGGCGCTCGAGCTCCTGGGCACGGCGGGCGAGGCGTCCACGAATCTCGTACTTGACGTGGCGTAGACCTTCACTCGGACGAATGTGTGATTCCTGCGACATGGATTTCGGGGCTTCGGGCGCTGCGGATGAAGCCGTGAGAATAACGCGAACCCACGGGCGATGCGCGACCGAACCTAGACAGATTTCACGAAATTTCGCCACCTGAAGCAGGCCACCTGGTGCGTGCCGGCGACCTCTTCCGTCGCGGGCATTCGCACCGCGCAATCGGGCACGGCCTGAGGACAATGGCGGTGGAAGGCGCAGCCCGGCGGGCGATCCACGGCCGACAGGTCATCGCCCGTCCTCGGCGTGCCGCCGGCAGCAAGGGTGTCCAGCCGCTCGCGCTCCACGGCCGGGTCGAGCCGAGGCACGGACTCTAACAAGCGGCGCGTGTAGGGATGATGCGGCACACGGAACACGGCATCGGTGCTTCCGGACTCCACCACGCGTCCGAGATACATGACCAGCACGCGTTCGCACAGCCGGCGTACGACCGCCAGGTTGTGGCTGACGAACACGATGCCGGTCCCGCGCAGCTTGATGGCAGCGAACAGCTCGAGCAGCTGTGCCTGGATGGAGACGTCCAGCGAGCTCACGGCCTCGTCGCAGACCAGTAGTTTGGGCTCGATCACCAGCGAGCGCGCGATCGCCACGCGCTGGCACTGCCCTCCGGAGAGCGTGCGGCTGCGGCGTGATTCGAACTCCGCGCCGAGGCCGACGTCCCGCAGCGCGGCCCGCACGCGCGCCGTGCGTCCGGCCGCGTCGATGTCGGGCCGCAGCGCGCGCAGCGGCTCGGCCACGATCTCACCGACTCTCATCAGCGGATCGAGGCTGGCCACGGGATCCTGGAACACCATCTGCAGGTTCGAACGCAGGCTGTGCAGCTCGTGACCGCGCAGGTACTGCACGGGCCTGCCAAGCCAGGCGATCTCGCCGCGCGCCACGTCGTTCAGCCGCACCAGTGCCCTCGCCAGCGACGATTTGCCGCATCCGGACTCGCCGACGATGCCCAGCGCCTCCCCCGGCCCTACACTCAGGCTTACGCCGTCCACGGCGACGAGCACGGTCTTGCGCCCGCGCCGCGCCATCAACGGCGCCGCGCGCACCCGATGATGGACGGCGATATCCCGGGCCTCGATGACTGGGCGCGAGTCGGCGTCGGCCGAGGCGTGGACGGTGCGTGCAGCGGGCGCGTCGATGCGCGACACCGCCGGATCGTCCATGCGCGGCACTGCCGCGACCAACTCCCGTGTGTACGCGTGCGCAGGCGCGCCAAGCACGGTGGCGACGGGGCCGCGGTCGACGATGCGTCCGGCGCGCATCACGATCACGTCGTCGGCCAGTGCGGCGATCACGCCCATGTCGTGCGTCACCACGATCAGGGCCATGCGCCGTTCGCGCAGCAGCTGCCGCAGCAGTGCCAGCAATTGTGCCTGCACGGAAACGTCCAGCGCCGTGGTGGGTTCATCGGCGATCAGCAGGTCGGGGTCGCAGGTGAGTGCCATGGCGATCATCACCCGCTGGCGCATTCCGCCCGACAGCTCGTGCGGATACTGGCGCAGTCGCCGGGCCACGTCGTCGATGCGCACTTGCGTGAGCAGTGCGGCTGCACGCGCCAGCGCCTCTTTCCGGCTGCAGCCACGATGCAGTATCAGCGTCTCGGCAATCTGTTCGCCGATGCGCAAGTGCGGCGTGAGCGACGTCAGCGGATCCTGGAAGATCATCGCCACGCGCCGCCCGCGTAGCCGCGCGGCGCCACCGATCAGGTCTGCCCCACCCAGCGTCGCCTGTCCGCGAACCCGGGCGGCCGGTCCCGACAATCCGAGCAACGCCAGAAACGCCTGGCTCTTGCCCGCACCCGACTCGCCGATCACGCCGAGGCAGCGTCCGGGCCCGACCTGCAGATCGAGCGAATCCACGACCGGCTTTCCGGCGTAGCTCACGCTTAGTCCGTTTACCCGCAGCGCTTCAGCCATCGCGAGAGTCCAGGCGGGCCCGCAGCGCCTCGCCGAGCAGATTGAACGCGACCAGCAGCGTCGTCAGCAGGGTCGCCGGTACCAGCAGCATCCACGGTGCCGACTCCATCTCCTGCGCGCCCTCGTTGATGAGCGTGCCCAGGCTGGCAAACGGCTCCTGCACGCCGAGCCCCAGAAAACTCAGGAAACTCTCGAAGAGGATCATCTGCGGAATGGACAGGGTCGCATAGGCGATCACGGGCCCGGCGACATTCGGCAGGATGTGTCGCCACAGGACCTGCGGCGTGCGCACGCCGCCCACGATGGCGGCATCGATGAACTCCCGCTGGCGCAGGCTCAGCGCCTGGCCGCGCACGATGCGCGCCATGGTCAGCCAGCCGACCGCGCCGATGGCGAGGATCAGCGCGGCGAGACTGCCGCGCTCGAACATGCTCGAAAGAATGATGACGATGAACACGTAAGGCAGCGCATAGACGATGTCGACGAAGCGCATCATGGCCGCGTCCAGCCGCCCGCCGCGGTATCCGGCAATGGCGCCCCACGCGACCCCGATGACTACGCTGATCAGCGCGGCGACGAAACCGACGAGCATCGAGAGGCGCAGGCCCTGCATGCCGCGCGCGAACAGGTCGCGGCCCAGCCGGTCGGTACCCAGCCAGTGCGAGCCTGCGAAACCGGGCGCCACGGCCTGGTGCTGCCAGTCGATGAAGTCGTGACTGTACGGCGTGAGCCAGGGCGCCGCGATCGCGACCAGCAGGATCACGATGAGTACCGCCGCGGCAGCACGGATGCGGCCGTTCATTGCAGACGCACCCGCGGGTCGAGCCAGCCGTACAGAAGATCGGCGATCAGATTGCAGACCAGCGTCAGGAATCCGTAGACGAGGATCATGCCCATCACCAGCGGATAGTCACGGTCGATGGCGCCCTGCACGAGAAAGCGCCCCGAACCCGGCAAGCCGAACACCGATTCCACCACCAGCGAACCCGTGACCACGAAGGCCACGGCCGGACCGAGATAACTCACCACCGGAATGAGCGCGGGTCGCAATGCGTGCCGCCACAGCACGACGCGCAGCGGCAGCCCCTTGGCCCAGGCGGTGCGGATGTAGTTCGATCGCAGAACCTCCTGCATGCTGCCGCGGCTCAGCCTGGCGACGTAGGCACCGACCGGCAGCGCCAGCGTGATGACCGGCAGCACCAGGTAGCTCGCGTCTCCCGGCTGGTATCCGGCCACGCGCAAGATGGGCCAATAGATGCCGAACACCAGCGCCAGCAAGGGTCCCACGACGAAGCCCGGCAGGACCACACCGAGCAGGCTGAGATTCATGAGCAGGTGATCGAGCGGCGAGTCCGCGCGCCAGGCCGCGTACACCCCAACCGGCACGCCGACCACGAACGCCAGCAGCGCGGCCGCGAGTCCGATAGTTAGACTGAGCGGCAGCCCGGAAGCGATGAGCTCGTTGACACGGAAATCCTTGTAGCGGAATGACGGCCCCAGGTCGCCGCGCGCCACGCCCGCCAGATAGCGCCCGTACTGGGTGAGCAGCGGCGCATCCAGGCCATAGGCGGCCTCGAGGTTGGCGCGTATGTCCGCAGGCAGCTGCTGTTCCTGCGCGAACGGCGAACCCGGCGCGAGACGGATGATGAAGAAAGACAGGCTGACGAGAACGAACAGGGTCGGGAGGAGTCCGGCAATACGGCGCGCTGCGTAGGCAAACACGTACTAATAATCCTCCGCTCCAGCCTCGAACACCCGCGCGACTCCCGCTAAACTCCTCACGATGGAAACCCCAGCGAATTCCGGCTCCCCTGCCCGGCGAATTCTCGTCGCAATCAAGCGCGTCGTCGACTACAACGTACGCATCCGCGTGAAGCCCGATGGCTCGGGCGTGGCGCTCGACGGCGTCAAGCTCAGCATCAATCCCTTCGATGCCATTGCCCTCGAAGAGGCCCTGCGCATCAAGGAACGCGGCCAGGCCGACGAGGTCGTGGTCGCGACCATCGGCGCGACGGACTGCCAGTCCCTGCTGCGCAACGCGCTCGCCATGGGCGCGCAGCGCGCGCTGCACGTGGTGGCGGATGCGCCGCCCGAGCCACTGGCGGCCGCGCGCGTGCTCCTCGAGCTGGTGAAACGCGAGTCGCCGTTCCTGGTCATCCTCGGCAAGCAGGCCATCGACGACGACAACAACCAGACCGGGCAGATGCTGGCGGCGCTGTGGCAACGTCCGCAGGCGACGTTCGCATCCCGGGTCGAGATCAGCGGCGAGCGCGCCAAGGTGACCCGCGAAGTGGACGCCGGACTGGAATCGATCGAAGTGGATCTGCCGGCGGTGATCACCACCGATCTTCGCCTGAACGAACCGCGCTTCGTGAAACTGCCGGAGATCATGAAAGCCAAGACCAAGCCATTGGCGACCATTGCGCTGGCCGAGGTGGGCGGCGCCGGCGAAGCCCGCGTCAAGGTGATCAGGACCGAACCACCGCCGGCGCGTCAGCGCGGCATCATGGTGAAGGACGCCGCGGAACTGTACGCCGAGCTGCACAAGCGAGGTCTGGCATGAGCAAGGTGCTCGTCATCGCCGAACACGCCGGCGGCCGGCTCAATACAGCGACTGCCAAGTGCGTGAAGGCGGCCGGCGCTCTCGGCGCCGATGAGATCGTGGTGGCCGTCCTGGCCGCGCCCGGGTCGCCAGTCCCGGCCCAGGCCGCGCAGATCGCCGGTGTGGCGCGCGTGCTCGAGGTGGCGAATGCAGCCAATGAGCACGCCCTCGCCGCCATGCAGGCGCCGCAGGTGGCCGAGCTCAGCCAGGGATTCACGCACGTGCTGGGCCCCTCCACCACCTTCGGCAAGGACCTCATGCCGCGGGTCGCCGCGCTGCTGAATGCACCGCAGATCTCGGACGTCATGGCCATCGAAAGCGCCACGCGTTTCAAGCGCCCTATCTACGCGGGCAATGCCATCACCACCGTGGAAGTCGCGGCGGGCAACCTGGTCGTGGCCACCATCCGCATCGCTTCGTTCGAAGCCGCGCCCGGCGGCGGTTCGGCGCCGGTGCAGGCCGTGTCGGTCAAGGCCTCACTGCCCGCGCATACGCGCTTCGTCGAGCTGACGGCGGCGGGCGGCGACCGCCCCGATCTGCAGAGCGCGTCCAAGGTGGTCTCGGGCGGTCGTGCACTCGCGAGCAGCGAGGCTTTCAAGCTCATCTATTCGTTGGCCGACAAGCTCGGCGCGGCCGTGGGTGCGTCCCGGGCAGCCGTCGATGCCGGCTATGTGCCCAGCGACATGCAGGTGGGTCAGACCGGCAAGATCATCGCGCCGGACCTGTACATCGCCGTCGGCATCTCCGGTGCGATCCAGCACCTCACGGGAATCAAGGACGCGCGCACCGTCGTCGCGATCAACAAGGATGCGGAGGCGCCCATCTTCGAGGCCGCGGACATCGGCCTGGTCGGCGATCTCTTCACCGTCGTGCCCGAACTCGAGAAGTTGATCGTCGCCGGAAAGAAGTAACTGTCCGGCCCCGCGGAAACGCGGCAAGCCCGACCGCACGCGCAGCGTCGCGGTCGGGCTTCGCCAGCGAGCAGCGCTCAGAGCTTGCCGAGGATGTACTCGGCGGCCGAGACCTTGAACTCCTTCGGTGCCTCGACCTCCACGTCGGCAGCCACGCCATCCTTCACCACGATGGCGAAGCGCTGTCCGCGCGTGCCCATGCCGAAGCCGCGGCCGTCCATTTCCAGGCCCAGCGCCTTCGCGTAGTCGCCGTTGCCGTCGGCGAGCATGAGCACCTGGTCACCCACGTTCGAGTGCTTGCCCCAGGCATCCATGACGAACACGTCATTCACCGCCATGCAGGCAATGGTGTCGACGCCCTTGGCCTTGAGGGCGGCGGCGTTCTGCACGTAACCGGGCAGGTGCTTGGCATCGCAGGTGGGAGTGAACGCCCCGGGTACCGAGAACAGCACCACCGTCTTGCCCTTGAAGAGCTGGTCGGTCGTGAGGTCCTGGATTCCGTCCTTCGTCTTGGTCTTGAACGTGCCCGAGGGCATCTTGTCGCCTGCCTTGATCGCCATTGTCGTCTCCTTGGAATGAATCGCCTCGTAGTGGCTTTCCGCAGGGCTAGTCCCTGTGGATTTGCGCCGCGAGTTCGAGATCGCCTTTGAATCGGGTATCGCCGGAGCGCACCACCAGGTCCAGGGGGCTCACGCCGTTCTGATCTTTTTTCTGCAGGTCCGCGCCGCGCCGCACCAGGTACTTCGCGGTCTCCTGACGTCCGGCCGCCACGGCGAACCAGAGCGGTGTGGCGCCGCCCTTGCCGGGCTCGTCGATGGGAAGGCCGCGCTCGAGGAGCAGGCCGCAGATGCCCGTCATGCCCTTGGCGGCGGCCAGGTGCAGCACGCCATTGCCCTCGGCGTCGTGCGCGGTGACGTCGGCGCCACTTTCGATGAGACCCTGCGCAGAACTGCTCTTCCCCTGCTTCGCGGCCAGCAGCAGTGGAGTGTCACCCGTGGAAGTCTTCGCATTGACGTCGCCGCCCTGATCGAGCGCGCTCTTGACGGCACCGCGGTCGTTACGCGTCACGGCCTCTTCCACCGGCTGTTTGCCGCAGGCCACCAACAACAACAATGACAACGCGGCTACGAACCGCCAGTGCGAATGGATCACGCGGACTCCCTGGAAAATTGTCAGACTCTCGGCGAGGGGAACAGGCCGGCTTTCACGAGCATGCCGGGAACCGCGTGGTCGAGTGTGCCCTGCAGCCAGCGGCTGGTGTCGAGCAATGCAGGCAGGTCCACGCCGGTGTCATATCCCATCCGATGCAGCATGTAGACGAGATCTTCGGTCGGGATGTTGCCCGTGGCGGCCGGCGCGAACGGGCAGCCGCCGATGCCGCCACAGCTCGAATCCAGGGCTTTCGCGCCCGCGGCCGCGGCCGCACAGGCGTTGGCGAGCCCGGTGTTGCGCGTGTTGTGGAAATGCGCGCGCAGGGGCGTGTCGGGCAGTGAGCGCCGCAGTTGCGACAACACGTCGGTAACCTGCGTGGGCACGGCGACACCGATGGTATCGGCGACCGCGATCTCGTCAGGTGCGCCCGCGGCCACGCGCAGCGCAAGCTCGCGCACGCGCTCGGCCGGCACTTCGCCCTCGAAAGGACAACCGAATGCTGTCGACAGTGTGATGTGCGCGCGGACGCCGGCGGCCTTGGCCGCCGCGGCGATCTCCAGCCAGGCAGCGACGCCCTGCTCGACGCTGCAGCCCTGATTGCGCTGGCTGAACGACTCGGTGGTGGCGATGGCCATGCCCACCTCGGTGCATCCGGCGGCCAGTGCGCGATCGAGCCCCTTGCGATTGAGCACGAGACCGATGTACCGCGCAGCCGGACGGACGTCGGCCAGCGCACCGAGCACCGCCTCGGCATCGGCCATTTGCGGCACCCGTTTGGGGTTGACGAAGCTGGCCACCTCGATCCTCACCAGGCCCGCCGCGGTCAGGCGGCGCACGAATTCGACCTTGGTGGCCGTGGGCAGCACGCGCGGCTCGCTCTGCAACCCGTCACGCGGACCCACTTCGACGATCTCGATGGATTTCATACCGTCTGCCATGCGCGAATTCTAAGCGTGTTGCACCCGCTTGACCCCCTTCGGACACGTGGTACAAACCGGCCGCCATGACTTCCAACCCCACCTCCGCTGGTGCGCTCGCCGATCTGCGCGTACTCGAGCTCGGCACGCTGATCGCCGGACCCTTCTGCGGGCAGCTGCTGGGCGACATGGGCGCCGAGGTCATCAAGATCGAAGCACCGGGTCAGGGCGACCCCATGCGCCACTGGGGGCCGCAGAAGCGCGGCACGCCCTCGGTATGGTGGCCGGTGATCGGACGCAACAAAAAGGCCATCACCCTGAACCTGCGAGAGGTTAAAGGCCAACAGCTTTTCAAAGACTTATGTCTTAAATCTGATGTAGTAATCGAAAACTTCCGGCCCGGTACGCTGGAAAAATGGAACTGCGGCTGGGAAGTCCTTTCCGCGCTCAATCCCCGGCTCATCCTGGTGCGGGTATCCGGTTACGGCCAGTCGGGGCCGTATGCGCAGCGAGCCGGATACGGCGGCATCGGCGAGGCCATGGGTGGCCTTCGCTATATCGTCGGCGAACCGGACCGACCACCGTCGCGCGTGGGCATCAGCATCGGCGACTCTTTGGCCGCCGTGCACGCGTGCATGGGCACGCTCGCCGCCCTGCATTACCGGGAAAGAACCGGACGCGGCCAAGTGGTCGACGCGGCCATCTATGAATCCGTGCTCAACATGATGGAGTGCCTGGTCACCGAGTACGACCAGTTGGGCCACGTACGCGAGCGCAGCGGGCCGATCCTGCCGCGCATCGCGCCCAGCAACGTGTATCCGACGCGCGATGGCATCGTGATGATCGGCGCCAACCAGGACACGGTGTTCGCGCGGCTCGCTGCGGCCATGCAATCTCCGGAGCTTGCCCAGGATGCGCGCTATCGCGACCACGCTGCGCGTGGCGAGCACCAGCAGGAACTCGACGCGCTGATTGGGCAATGGACCGCGCGCTTCGACACCCGCGACCTGCTCGCGCGCCTGGAGGAATTCGGCATCCCTTCGGGGCTCATCTATCGCGCGCCGGACATGCTGGACGATCCGCATTTCGCGGCGCGGCAGGCCATCGTGAGCACCGAGCATCCGGTGTTCGGCAGGCTGCGCATGCAGAACGTGGCGCCGCGCCTGTCAGCCAGCCCGGGATCCGTGCGCACGCCCGCGCCGGAACTGGGGCAGCACAATGACGAGGTCTATGGCCAGCTGCTCGGGCTGGACGTCGCGATCCGGGACAGCCTGCGGCAAGGCGGCGTGATCTGAACCGCGTACCGCGTCGATCTCACTAAAGAAAAGGCCGGGCAAATGCCCGGCCTTCTGCTTGCTTGCGGACCGCGCTCAGGTGTTCAGCAGCCAGAGCTTGGCGATGCGCGCCAGGGTCGGGTCTGCCTTGACCGTGCGGAATGCCTTCTCGGCTTCGGTCTTGTTGTTCGCCTTGAGATTGGCGATACCCAGGAGCAGGCCCGCCTGATCGGGTTGGGACAGCTTGCCCTTGGCAATACCGGCCTTGAGGGCCTCGACAGCCTTGGCATTCTCGCCATAGCCGAGATAGGCGGCACCCACATGGATGAGCGCGTCACCCGTGGGCGCGGCCTTGGCGGCCGCTTCCTTCGCGGCAAGGCTGGCCTTGTCGGTGGCGGCCGATGCCTTCGCCTTGTTGAGCAGGCGGGTGTTCAGATCGATGGAGCGCTGATCGGTGAACAGCTTCTTGGCGAAGGCCTGCTCGAGGATGGCCTGCGCCTCGCCGGGAAGCTTCATGTCGAGCGCGATCTGCGCCATCTCGGTGTATTCCGAGGGCTTCTTCATGACGCCCACGTTCACGGCCAGGCGCATCACGTTGATCTTCTGCTCGTCCGCGAGGTCGCTCTGGGTGAGCGAGGACAGCAGGTTCTGCCAGTACTCGGGCTTCGGGTAATAAACCACCAGCTTCTCGAACAACCGCGTGACGCAATTGTTGTCGTTCACCTTCTGGCAGGACGCGAGCACCAGCAGCATGGTGTCTTCCTTCGGACGCTGACCCTGCTTTTCGAAGGCGCCGATCACTTCGTTCATGACGCGCACGGCATCGGCATTCTTGCCGCTCTGGTAGTACGCCTGGCCCAACGTGACCATGAGTTCCGGGTCCTGCCGCAGCTTCAGGCCGCGATTCGCGTACTCGATGGCCTTGGGGTAATTGCGCATCTGGTAGTAGAGCGCGGTGAGATTCTTGTAGCGGCCCGGCTTGCTGCTCTCCGCCATGCACGGCGAGTTGAGGCCGGCTTCGAGTTCGCGCGCGGCATCCGCCAGCTGGCCCAGCTGGCTGTAGGCATAGCCCTTGAATTCGGTCATGTAGAACTGATCGAAGGCGGACTTGATATAGCCGGTGGTTCCTTCCGCCTCACGCACGCGGTTGAGAACCTCCTGCCACTTCTTGGCCTTGATGGCCTTGTTAGCCGCGTCCATGGGCTTGGCAATCTGTTTGCTGATCTTGCCGCCGCCCGTGCAGGCGCTCTGCGCGAAGGCGGCATTCGCCCCCGCCGTCATCAGAAGTACCGCCGCTGCTGCGACGCCGAAACGCGATCGAATTGTCACTGGCTAACGCTCCTTTCAGATGGGCCTATGGTTTCAGCGGCCCCTGGGGTTTGCAAGACGAACGAGACAGAAGCATCGCGGATTCCGCTGTCGGCACACACTGATAATCCGCCCCATCATGATGCCTCCGCTTCGTCTCAGGTGTTCAACGACCAGAGCTTGGCCACCCGGGTCAGCGTGGGGTCCTTGTTGACCGTCTGGAATGCTTTGGCCGCCTCGGGCTTGTTGCCGGCCTTCAGGTAGGCAATGCCCAGCAGGATGCCGGCTTCGTCCGTATTGCGGACGCCGCCCTTGCCGATGCCCCGGGTCAGCGCCTCGATGGCCTTGTTGGCATCGCCATAGCTCAGATAGGCGGCGCCGACTTTCACGTCGAGGTTGCCCTTCGGATTCGCCTTGGCCGCCGCTTCCTGCTGTGCCAGCGACTTCTTGTCGGTCTCGGCGGCAGCCTGGGCACGATCCAGCATCTTCTCGATGTCTGCCTTGCGGGTTTCCTTGAACACGTTCTTGGATTTGCCCGTTTCGATCGCCGAGATGGCCTCACCCGGAAGTCCGGCATTCAGCGCGATCTCGGCCATCTCCGCGAACTGGTCGGAGGTGGTCATGGCGCCCACCTGCAAAGCGAGACGCATGATGTTGAGCATCTGATTGTCGGTGGTCTCGGGCCGCATCATCGACACGACCACGTTCTGCCAGTACTCGGGCTTTGGGTAGTACTTGACCAGCTTCTCACCCTGCTCCGTAACGCAGGCCGCATCGCCGAGCTGCGAACAGGCGCCGTGGATGATGCGCAGGTTCTGCTCCCCGGGCGGCTGGCCCTGCGCTTCGAGCTTGGCCACCACGTCCTTCATCACCTTGACGGCGTTTTCATAGTCCTTGGACAGGTAGTACGCCTGCCCGACATAGAGGGAGAAATCGGGCGGAGCCCCGGCCTGGATGGCGCGGGTGCCGTATTCGATGACCTTGGGATAGTTGTCGATCTGGTAATAAACCTGCGTCAGCAGTTGCAGATTGCTGAGACGATCCTCGTCGGAAAGGCAGGGCGAATCGACGATCTGCTCGAGCTCGGCGCCAGCTTCCGCGTACTTTTTCTGGCCCGCATTGGCGCTGCCGAGCAGTTTATGTATCCAGAACTGGTCGTAGAGCGATTTTTCCTTTTCGTCGGCCTGCGCGATGGCGACCTGCGCCATGACCTCCGTCCAGTTCTGCGCCTTCACGGCATCGAAGGCAGCACTCATGGGCTTCTTGATGGGCTTGGAGATCACCGCGTTCTTGCCGCTGCACTCCGGTGCCTGCGCGGCCGCGAGATTGCTCATGCCCAGGCCAAGCACCGCCAGGGTGGCTAGGGCTGCACGGGTTGCTGCCGGGGCAGACTTGGATCCCCATCGTTTTGACACTTCCGACGCTCCTTACAAAGGAGCCGCGGGACCAGAAGGGCCGCGGCTCGTTTAGTACATGCCACCGTCGAGACACCCATCAACTTGGATGCGCCGTCCGGCGGAAAGTTTCTGATTTATTTCAGCGGCTTACGTTAGTCCTTGAACTCTGCCGTGTTCACGAAGCCCATTTTCTGCATGCGATTGCGCTGCGCCGCGGCCATCACGAGAGCCGTGGTCTCATATCGCGAACGCCGATCTGGGCGAAGGTGAATCTCCGGTTGCGGGCGGCCTGCGGCCTCGGCCGACTGCCGCGCGGAGCGGAAGAACGACTCGAGCTGCGGAATACCCGACACCACCGTGCCATTCCAGACGATCGTGCCATCGAAATCGATGTCGATCTGAATGACTTCCGGACGCACGGGCGGCGGCGGATTGTTCGTCTGCGGCATGTCCAGCTTGGTGGCGTGGGTCATGACGGGGATCGACATGATCAATACGATGATGAGCACGAGCATCACGTCGATGAGTGGAGTCGTGTTGATCTCCATCATCGGTGCGCCAGCGTCACTACTGCCAACACTCATTGCCATTTCGATGTTCCTCGAGTCTCAGCGCGTGACGCGAATGCTGGCCCTGTCGGGCTCGGTGATGAACGCGACCTTGACGATGCCGGCGCGCTGCAGGCTGTTGAGCACCCGACCCACGGCCTCATAGCGCGCGGCGACGTCGCCGCGGATATGAAACTCGGGCTGCGGGTTCTTGCGCGCCTCGGCGACGATGCGCTGGAAGAACACCTGTCGGTCGGTGATGCGCCCCGCGTTCCAGAAGACCTGGCCGTTCGCATCCACCGATAGCGTGATGTTCTCCGGCTTGGTCTGCGTGGGCTGGTTCACCGCCTTCGGGATGCTCACCCTCGCCATGTCCTGCACCACGGGCACCGTGATCAAGAAGATGATCAGCAGCACCAGCATGATGTCCACGAGCGGCGTGGTATTGATTTCCGAAATGGCGTCTCTTTCCTCTTCGCCACTGCCGACACTCATCGCCATGGGTCTGTTACCTCTGAAGCCTGTAACGCAAAGCCGGGGTCAGCCGGTCTTTACTTTTTCGCGCCGGCAACCGGGGTGCTCTGCACGCGGGCGCCGCCCACGAGATAGGCGTGCAGGTCGGAGGCAAAGTTGCGCAGGTTCTCGCTGATGGTCTTGTTACGGCGCAGCAGCCAGTTGTAGCCCATGACGGCTGGCACGGCGACCGCCAGACCCAGCGCCGTCATGATGAGCGCTTCACCCACGGGACCCGCCACCTTGTCGATGGAGGCCTGGCCGCTGACGCCGATGGACACGAGGGCGTTCAGAATGCCCCAGACGGTTCCGAACAGACCGACGAACGGAGCGGTGGAACCCACCGTCGCAAGGAACGCGAGACCGTTGCTCATCTTGCTGTTCACGGAGTCGACCGAACGCTGCAGCGACATGGTCACCCACTCGTGCAGATCGATGCGATCCGTCAGGCGACCTTCGTGGTGAGCCGAGGCACGCAGCCCGTCTTCGGCAACGGCGCGGAAATCATTGTCCTTCGGGAGGCGATCCACGGCCTCCTTAAGGGAGCCCGAGCTCCAGAACTGCTTCTCGACGACCTTGGCACCGCTCTTGAGACGACGCTGGTCCCAGAGCTTGGTGAAAATGATGTACCAGGACACCGCAGACATGATCAGCAGGATGATCAGGGTGCCACGGGCTACGGCGTCACCCTGTTGCCAGAGTGCTTCAATGCCGTATGGGTTCTCGACTACAACAGCGTCAGCAGCAGCGTTTTGCATGATTTCCTCGATTACAAAAATGCGAAGCGGCGCCGGAGGCGCCGCATCACCGTGAATGGTTACTCGTTCTTGATGACGAACTTGACCTTGAACTTGATGCAGGACTCGGGAAGTGCCGAGCCATTCTGCGTCGCCGCCGTGTAACGGCTGTTCTTCGCGACCTGCACCGCAGCCTGATCGAGTTCCGGATAGCCCGACGTCTCGGCAACCACCGGATCGCGCAGCAGCCGACCATTGGCACCGACGCAAGCCTGCACGACGGGCGAGCCCTGCTCCTCACGACGCTTCGCACCCGGGGGATAGAAGCGATCGGGATCGGGAGCGCTCCTCATCTTGGCGGAGGTGCCCGCAACGCGCGGCGGCGGCGGCGGTGCCGGCGGCGGCGGCTTGTCAGTCACGTCCTGAATGGCGGTGGACGTGGTTTCCATCGGCAGGTCGATGGCGACTTCCGGAGGCGGCACTTCCACCGGCGGACGCTCCATCTCTGGCGGCGGCGGCGGCGGCGGCTCCTCTTCCTGCTTCACCTCTTCGACGATGTCGGCCTCGATGGGCGGAGCCAACACTTCGACCACCTTTCGAGCCAGGCCGGAAGCCAGCGCCCAGGCGGCAAGGACGTGCAGACCGATGATCAACACCACGACGATGCCGCGGCGAGTAAAGAACGTTGAGTCTTGAGCGTAAGCGGGCATGTTTTCCCGAGGTCGCGAGTGAAACTATTGAAAAACTTCGGCGCGTATCAAACGGGTGGCGGAAAGTAACCAAGCTTTCCGACCAGTGCAACCGTTCGTTCGTTCCGTCCCCCGACCTGCCCCCTGTTCCAGGGCATGGCCATGTAAATGTTCATAGGAATTTGATTTTGTAGCTTCGGCGCCGGTCCGAAGCCACCGCACTGTAACCGCAGCGGATGTGCCTGACAACAATTCTGTTGGGCAAATTTCTCGTATCGGGCGATGCATGTTTCACGTCAGTCCGTCACTGCGCCCAGAGATGCGCTTGACACATTGCGCGCGTATTTCGCGAGCACGCCCTTGGTCGCGAATGGCTTGGGTGCCTGCCACTTCGCGCGGCGTCGCTTGAGTTCCGCCGCGCTCAGATCGATCTGCAGCGTGCGCTTCACCGCATCGATCGCAATGCGATCACCGTCGCGGAGCAAACCGATGGGACCGCCGAGCGCCGCTTCCGGGGAGATATGTCCAACCACGAACCCATGACTCCCGCCGGAGAATCTTCCGTCAGTGATGAGCGCCACTTTGTCGCCGAGTCCGCGCCCCATGATGGCGCCGGTCGGGCTCAACATTTCACGCATGCCCGGTCCGCCGCGCGGACCTTCGTTGCGGATCACGACCACATCGCCCGGCTTCACCTTGCCCGCGAGGATGGCGGCCGTGGCGCGCTCTTCACCGTCGAACACACGCGCCGTGCCGGCGAAACGCAGCCCTTCCTTGCCCGAGATCTTGGCGACCGCGCCTTCGGGGGCGAGGTTGCCGTACATCACGACGAGGTGACTGTCCTTCTTGATGGGTTGATCGAGCGGTCTGACGATGTCCTGCCCCGCGGGATAATCGGCGACGTTCGCCAGGTTCTGCGCGAGCGTGCGTCCCGTGACGGTCAGGCAGTCACCGTGCAGCAGTCCCGCGTCGAGCAGTCTTTTCATCAGCGGCTGGATTCCACCGATCGCAACGAGTTCGGACATTAGATAACGGCCGCTCGGCCGGACGTCGGCGAGCACAGGGACTCGCTTGCCGATGCGCGTGAAGTCCTGTAGGCCCAGTCTGACCCGCGCGGCATGCGCAATGGCCAGCAGGTGCAGTACGGCGTTGGTGCTGCCGCCCAGCGCGATCACCACGGTGATCGCATTCTCGAATGCCTTCTTGGTCAGGATGTCGGCGGGCGTGATGCCGGCCTTGACCAACTCCACCACCGCGGCGCCCGCGCGCCGGCAGTCCTCGCGCTTCGCACCGCTCACCGCCTCCTGTGCCGAGCTGTCGGGCAACGACAACCCGAGCGCCTCGATGGCCGATGCCATGGTGTTCGCGGTGTACATGCCGCCGCAGCTGCCCGGGCCCGGAATCGCGGTGCGCTCGACTTCGAGCAGTTCCGCATCGTTCACACGGCCGGCCGCGTGGCCGCCCACCGCCTCGAACACCGACACGATGTCGCGCCGCTTGAGCCCAGGGCGGATGGTGCCGCCATAGACGAATACCGCCGGACGATTCAGCCGCGCGATGGCCATGGCGCAACCCGGCATGTTCTTGTCGCAGCCGCCGATGGCGACGAAACCGTCGAAGCCTTCGGCGCCGACCACGGTTTCGATGGAATCCGCGATGACTTCGCGCGACACCAGCGAGTAGCGCATGCCTGGCGAGCCCATGGAGATGCCATCGGACACGGTGATGGTGTTGAACAGCACGCCCTTGCCGCCGGCCGCGTCGGCACCGGAAACCGCCTCGGCGGCCAGATCGTTGATGTGCATGTTGCAGGGCGTGAGATTGGCCCAGGTCGATGCCACGCCGATCTGCGGCTTCTCGAAGTCCGCGTCCTGGAAGCCCACCGCGCGCAACATGGCGCGCGAGGCCGATTGCTTCACGCCGTCGACGACCTGCCGCGAATAACGCCGCTGATCCACCGCCCCACTCTTCTTCTTCATCTGAACCGTCCTCTGTCTGCCTAAGCCGCGACGCGCATCACGCGCCGCATGTGCGAAAAACCCGTGGCGCCGGCCGTTACGAGTGCGAACGGCAGCACCAGCGAATACATACCGGCACCCGGTCGCCAGGATTCGAGCCACTGGTAGATGAGAATTCCCGCGGGTGGGCCGATGGCGCCGCGCACACCCGTGAGCGTCACGTGCACTCCCATGTAGTGCTGTGCGCGGCCGACCGACGCGAAGTCATTGTGCCCGAGATTCCAGCCGAGATTCGATCCGGCGTAGGCGATGGCCAGCAGGACGGACCCGGACCACAGCAGCGGCCTGGAAAACAGCCATGCCCCGAGGGTCACGGCAGCGACCGCCGCGACCAGCACCCAGCTCTGTCGTGCCCGATACTCGACCACGTGTCCCTGGTCGAACATCCGCGCCCAGAACGGCACGAACAGGGGCAGCAGTCCCAGCGGCACCACGGACAGCAAGGCGATCTGCAGGCTGGCGGACAGGTGCAGGTGCTCGCTGAAAATCACCACGAGCTGCGATGTGAGCATGAGATTGCCGCCGCCGAACACGCCCATCCAGAACATGTATTCGCGAAAATGCGGATCCTTCTTCAGGATCTCGACCAGCATGCCCAGGCTGAAGGGCTCGCTGCGCCCCACCGCGGCGTTCTCTTCGGCGAGCAGTGCGAATTCGCGGCGCACGCGAGCGGCGCGATACAACCAGGCGGCCAGCAGTCCGGAGGCCGCCCCGGCCGCGAACAGCCAGCGGGAATCGAAGGCGCCCGTATCCAGAGTCCAGGCGGCGAGCGCGGCGGCCACGGATACCGCCAACGAACTGACGATGACGATGCGGCCGGTATATCGCCCGAGCGCCGTTCGCGGATAGTTGGCGCTCCACACCGCCGCGCGCACGGTCAGGATTCCCGTCCACACCACGCGCGCCACCAGGATGGAAGCGACCGCGAAGGCCAGGCCGCCGAGCGCGCGCGGCGCCACGCCCAGCAATCCGACCAGGAGCGCGAAGCCCGCCTGCAGACCCACCATGAGTCCGATGCGCGCGCGCCCGTGCGCGAGGTTCGCCCAGACGAAACTCACGACATTCGACAGTGCGGGAGCCCCGCTCACGAAGGCGACGGCGAGATTGACGATCCAGGGAGTGGCGGCGGTGGCAAAGGTCTTTTTGATGAGCACGGCGGCCGTCGCGCCCTCGACCAGTCCCAGCGTCAGGCCCAGCAACGCCCACGGCGCGATCTCGCGCCGGAAAGCCACTTCCGCAGCCGGTGATTCCACCGGCACGGCGCGCCCGGACATCAATGGACTCCTCTAACCAAAGCGCTGCCGGATCAGCCGGTACAGCGCGCGAACGGTGTGCGGATCGGCACCCAGAGGTCGCCCCGGGCGCTCCTTGGGATTCCATGCGTAAACGTCGCCGTGCAGCCAGTTGCGCGTGCGCGTGACGAAGCGTTTGAGAAACAGCGCGCCGATGATGGAACCGGCAAAGGCCGAGCTCGACACATTATTAAGGTCGGCCACCCGGCTGCCCAACTCCTCCTCGTACCCGGGCCACAGCGGCATGGGCCACATCGGGTCGGCCTCGAGCTCGCCGACCTGCCGCAATTGCTCGGCCAGCTCCGGTGGTTGAGAGTAGATAGCCGGCAGCTCCGGACCCAGCGCGACGCGCGCGGCGCCCGTCAGCGTCGCCAGATCGATCAGCAGGTCCGGTTGCTCACTGTCGGCCTCGCTGAGCGCGTCCGCCAGGATCAGCCGTCCCTCGGCATCGGTATTGCCGACCTCGACGGTGAGACCCTGGCGCGACCGCAGCACGTCGCTCGGCCGGAACGAACGGCCGGAGATGCTGTTCTCCACCGCGGGGATCAGCAGGCGCAGCTGGATGGGAGCATCGGCATCCATGAGCATGCGGGCCAGCGCCAGCGTGAGCGCCGCTCCGCCCATGTCCTTCTTCATGAGGATCATGCCGCTCGAGGGCTTGATGTCCAGGCCGCCCGTGTCGAAGCACACGCCCTTGCCCACCAGGGTGACCTGCGGTGCGCCGCGTTTCTCCCAGCGCATGTCGATGAGGCGAGGCTCGCGCGCGCTTCCCTTGCCCACTTCGTGGATGAGTGGATAGTTCTGCCGCAGCAGATCCTCGCCCACCAGGATCCGGCATTCGGCCTCATGCTGCAGCGCGAGGCGTTGCACCGCCTCACCCAGCTCCGCCGGACCCAGGTCGTTGGCCGGCGTATTGATGAGGTCGCGGGCCTCGGCCAGCGCCTGGCTCGCGATGCGAACGTATTCGAGGTCGGTGCCGGGAGGAGCCACCAGCGACGGCAGCTCACCCGGGGCGCGACGATAGCGCGCAAAACGATAAGTGCCGTACTCCCAGCCGAGACTGAGCTGCGTTGCTCCCACGCTGCTGAAACTGCCCGCGAAGCGGTATCGGCCCGGCGGCAAGCGGTCCGGAAGCCCCGCGGAAGTCCACAGCGTGGGTTCGCTCAGATCCGCGGCCGAACCCAATCCGAGGACGGCACCGGCGATGGCATCGCCGCCGGCGCCGGGAAGGAGCAGCAGCTTCTGCTTCTCGGCCTGAAAACCGTGGGCCTGCGCCCAGGCGCGAACGGCAACGGGTTGCATGTCCCGCCAGGACGACAGGCCCTGCTCGCCCACGAGCCAGATCGGGCGGGCGCCCTGGGCTTCGGCTTCACTCAGGAGATGACTCACGGAAAAAGTTTAATGGATCAGCGCAGTACGCGCTCTCTCACCGTTGACACGGGAGGAAGGCCCGTGGTGTCATTCTCGGCATTGTATGCAGGCCCAAATTCACCCCTACGCCATTGAATTCCGCTGCGCGACGTCCGCGCGCGACGTACGGGTGCTCGTATCCCTTCCCCTGCTTCTTATTGGAAGCACGGTGCGGGCTGCCTGCTTGACTCACTGACACTAGAGCCAGGCTTACACCAACAAACCCCGCACCGGTCCCGAACCGATGCGGGGTTTTTCGTATGAACGTTGATCAGGAGCTGATGACCATGACCAAGTTGTACTCGGGCAAAGACGTAGACAAGAAGGCGCTCAAGAAGGCCCGGATCGCCATCCTGGGCTACGGCAGCCAGGGGCGTGCGCATGCGCTGAACCTCAAGGACAGCGGACACGACGTGGTCGTCGGCGTGCGCAAGAACGGTGCGAGCTGGAAGAAGGCCAAGAAGGACGGACTCAAGGTGGCCGAGCCCGTCGACGCCGTAAAGGGCGCGTCGCTGGTAGCGATGCTGGTTCCCGATCTCGCGCAGGCCGAGCTCTACAACCAGGTCGAGAAGCACCTCGAGAAGGGCGCCACCCTGCTCTTCGCGCACGGGCTGAATGTCCACTTCAAGTTGATCAAGCCGCGAAAGGATCTCGATGTCGTGCTGATCGCCCCGAAGGGACCTGGTGATCTGGTGCGCCGCCAGTACCAGCAAGGTCGTGGCGTGCCTTCGCTCCTGGCCGTCTTCCAGGACGCCACGGGCAAGGCGTTCGCCAAGGCGCTGGCCTACGGCCACGGCATCGGCGGTACCCGCGGCGGCGTGCTCGAGACCACGTTCGCGGAAGAGACCGAGACGGATCTGTTCGGCGAACAGGCCGTGCTCTGCGGTGGCACCTCCGACCTCATCCTCAAGGGCTTCGAAACGCTGGTGGAAGCCGGCTACCAGCCCGAGATCGCGTACTACGAAGTGCTCCATGAGCTGAAGCTCATCGTCGACCTGCTGCACGAAGGCGGCCTGTCCAAGATGCACAAGTACGTCTCCGACACGGCCAAGTACGGCGACCTGACGCGCGGCCCGCGCGTGGTCAACGACAAGACCAAGAAGGAGATGGGCAGAATCCTCAAGGAAATCCAGCAGGGCAAGTTCGTCAAGCAGTGGATCGCCGAGAACGCCGGCGGCCGCAAGGAATACAACAAGCTCATGCAGGCGGACCTGGATCACCAGATCGAGAAGGTGGGCAAGGAACTGCGCGCCCGCATGCCCTGGCTGGAGCAGAGTCGCTAACTACTCCCTCTTACGAGGTACACCCCATGTCACCCGCACAACGCGATCGAGTCCTGATATTCGATACCACGCTGCGTGACGGCGAACAGTCGCCGGGATGCAGCATGGCGCAACCCGAGAAGCTCCGGGTCGCGCGCGCGCTCGCGGACCTTGGGGTCGACATCATCGAAGCGGGCTTTCCTGCCGCCTCGCGCGGTGACTGGGAAAGCGTTAACGCCGTGGCGCGCGAGGTGCAGGGACCGATCATCTGCGGCCTCGCGCGCTGCAACCGCGACGACATCGAGCTGGTGGCCAAAGCAATTGCGCCGGCAGCGAAGAAGCGCATCCACGTCTTCCTCGCCACCAGCGCCATTCATCGCCAGTACAAGCTGAACATGGCGCGGGAGGAAATCATCCGCACCGCGGTCGAAGGCGTGAAGATCGCGCGCGGTCTCTGCGAGGACGTGGAGTTCTCGCCCGAAGACGCTTCGCGCACCGAGCTCGATTTCCTCACGCAGGTGGTCGAGGCGGTGATCGAGGCCGGCGCGACCACGGTCAACATCCCGGACACGGTGGGATACACCGTGCCCGACGAGTTCGCGGAGCTGTTCCGCTACCTGCGCAAGAACGTGCGCGGCATCGACCGGATCCGCCTGTCCGTGCATTGCCACGACGATCTGGGCATGGCGGTCGCCAACAGCCTCACCGCCGTGGTCGCGGGCGCCCGGCAGATCGAGTGCACCGTCAACGGTATCGGTGAGCGCGCGGGCAACTGCTCACTCGAGGAAGTCGTCATGGCGTTGAAGACGCGCGACGCCTTCTTCAACCTGGAGACGGGCATCGACACCACCCGCCTCTACCCCACCTCCCGCATGCTGGCGAACATCGTGGGCACGCCCATTCCGCGCAACAAGGCCATCGTCGGCGAAAACGCCTTCGCGCACGAATCGGGCATCCACCAGCACGGCATGCTCAAGCATCACAGCACCTACGAGATCATGCGGCCGCAGGATGTCGGCCTGTCGCGCTCGTCGCTGGTGCTGGGCAAGCACAGCGGCCGCCACGCATTGCGCGATCGCATCAAGGAACTGGGTTTCGATCTCGACGACGCGGAATTCGCACGCGTGTTCGAGCAGTTCAAGGCACTGGCGGACAAGAAGAAGGAACTCTACGACGGCGACATCGAGGCTCTGGTGCTGCAGGCCGAGCACGCCGAGAGCGGGCCCTGGTCGCTGCTCAACCTGCGCACGTCGTTCGACAGCGCCGGGACCGCGGAAGCCGTGGTGCGCCTCAAGCATGCCGACGGCCGCGAAATCGAGATGCAATCCAGCGGCGACGGCCCCGTGGACGCGGCGCTCAAGGCCATCGAGCGCGCCACGGGTGTGGACGTGGTGCTGCGGAAATTCGAAGTACGCAGCGTGTCGGCGGGCGAGGATGCCCAGGGCGAAGCCCTCGTGTACGTGGAGTACAATCAGCGCACTTACCGCGGCTCGAGCGTCAGCACCAACATCGTCGAGTCCGCAACGCAGGCCTTTCTCGAAGTGATCAATCGCATCGAGCTCGCATCGGCAACGCTCGCGCGTACGCGCGACGAGCGCACCGGCGCCGCGCGTGTCGCGCAGGCCGTGGTCTAACTGCTTCCGGAGATTTCACATGCCCATTCCCGCGACGAAATACATCTGGTTCAACGGCAAGCTGGTCCCCTGGGAAAAGGCGACGGTGCACGTGCTGTCGCACGCCCTGCACTACGGTTCGTCGGTGTTCGAAGGCGTGCGCGCCTACGAGACGCCGCGCGGTCCGGCGATCTTCCGCCTCAGGGACCACACCCGGCGCCTGTTCGACTCCGCGAAGATCTACCGCATCAACATCCCGTTCAGCGAAGAGCAGCTGAGCCATGCGCAGCGCGAGGTGATCGCGCAGAACGGTCTCGCCCACGGTGCCTATCTGCGTCCCGTGGTGTTCCGCGGCTATGGCGAGATCGGCGTCGTGCCGAAAGTCGATCCGCCGGTGGAAGTGGCCGTCGCGGCCTGGGAATGGGGCAAGTATCTCGGCGCCGCCGAGGACGAGGGCGTGGATGTCTGCGTGTCGTCCTGGCAACGCGTGGCGCCCAACACCATACCTGCGCTCGCCAAGGCCGGCGGTAACTATCTTTCCAGCCAGCTGATCGGGCTCGAGGCCAAGCGTCTCGGCTTCGTCGAAGGCATCGGCCTGTCGGCCGACGGCACGGTCAGCGAGGGCGCCGGCGAGAACCTGTTCCTGGTCAAAGACGGCGTGCTGTACACGCCGGGCGTCGCGCACTCGCTGCTCAACGGCATCACGCGCCACACCGTCATGACGCTCGCCACGGACCTCGGCATCGAGGTGCGCGAGATCGCCATTCCGCGCGAAATGCTCTATCTCGCCGATGAATTGTTCTTCACGGGCACCGCCACGGAAGTTGCGGCCATCCGCTCCGTGGATGCCATCCAGATCGGCAATGGCCGGCGCGGCCCCGTCACCACGAAGCTGGCGAACGCCTTCTTCGCGCTGGTCCAGGGCAAGAGCGAGGACAAGCGCGGTTGGCTCGACCACGTGGACATGAACGCACCGCGGGCCGCGGTGGCGGGATGAGTCAACCCAGGCGGTAACCAGCCAGTGAACGGCGCGCTTTTCGGCCTGGCGAAAGCGTGCCCGTTCCGATCTTCACCAACGAAATGACAAACTCACCGAGAACGCTCTTTCAGAAAGTATGGGACGACCACGTGGTGGTCCCGGAAACCGCGGACACCCCCGCGGTCCTGTTCATCGATCTGCACCTCACGCACGAGGTGACCACGCCGCAGGCGTACACCGAGCTGCGCAATCGTGGCCTGCGGCTGCGGCGGCCGGATCTCACGCTCGCGACCATGGATCATTCCACGCCCACGCGCACCGAGCAGGTGTTTGGCGGCGTGCCCATCTCCATCGAGTCCGCCGCCCAGCAGGTGCGGCAGCTCGAGGTGAATGCGCAGGAATTCGGTGTCGAGCTGTTCAACCTGCAGGACGATCGCCGCGGCATCGTGCACATCATCGGGCCCGAGCTCGGTCTCACGCAGCCGGGCAAGACCATCGTCTGCGGCGACAGCCACACCTCGACTCACGGTGCCTTCGGCGCCCTCGCCTTCGGTATCGGCACGACCGAAGTGGGCCATGTGCTGGCCACGCAATGCCTGCTGCAACGCAAGCCGAAGACCTTCGCGATCAACGTCGCCCACGAACTGCCCGCGGGCGTCACCGCCAAGGATCTCATCCTCGCCATCATCGGCGAGATCGGCGTCTCCGGCGGCACGGGCTACGTGCTCGAGTACCGCGGTGCGGCGATCGAGGCCCTGTCCATGGACGAGCGCATGACCGTCTGCAACATGTCGATCGAGGCCGGCGCGCGCGCGGGCATGATCGCCCCGGACCAGACCACGTTCGAATACCTGCGCGCCGCACCGCGCGCGCCCAAGGGTGCGGACTGGGACGCGGCGGTGGCGCGCTGGTCCAAACTACCCTCGGACCCCGGCGCGGCATTCGATCGCAGCGTGGAGATCGATGCCGCCACGCTCGTACCCATGGTCACCTACGGCACCCACCCGGGCATGGTCGCCCCGGTCACGGGCAACGTTCCCGAGCGCGGCGACGCGGTGTTCGAGAAGGCGCTGCAATACATGGGCCTCAAGGCCGGCGAACCCATCCGCGACGTGCCGGTGAACAACGTGTTCGTGGGCAGCTGCACCAATGGCCGGCTCTCCGACCTGCGCAGCGCCGCTCGCGTGCTCCGCGGTCACAAGCTGGCCAGCGGCGTGAAGATGCTGGTGGTGCCGGGCTCGCAGGCCGTGAAGCGCGCCGCCGAGGCCGAGGGCCTCGACCAGGTGTTCAAGGCCGCCGGCGCCGAATGGCGTGAGAGCGGCTGCTCCATGTGTCTTGGGATGAACGGCGATCTCGTGCCCGCGGGCCACTATTCCGTGAGCACCAGCAACCGCAATTTCGAGGGCCGCCAGGGCCAGGGGGCGCGCACGCTGCTCGCCAGCCCGCAGACCGCTGCCGCCTCCGCCATCCGCGGCCGGGTAACCGATCCGCGCGAATTCTCAGCGAACTAACTACATGCCCGCAGTCACCCAGATCCGCTCACGCACCGTCGTGATGCCCGCGACCAACATCGACACCGACCAGATCATTCCGGCGCGCTTCCTCCGGGCGACGTCCAAGTCCGGTTTCGGCAAGCACCTGTTCGCCGACTGGCGCTATGACGCCGACGGCAATCCCAGGCCGGAGTTCCCGCTCAACGAGCCCGCGGCCCGGGGCGCCGCCATCCTGGTGGCCGGCCGCAACATCGGCTGCGGCAGCTCGCGCGAACATGCGCCGTGGGCGCTGCAGGATTTCGGCTTCGCCGCCGTGATCAGCACCGAGTTCGCGGACATCTTCCGCACCAACTGCCTCAAGAATGGCCTGTTGCCCGTGGTGGTGGACGAGCGCACGCATGCCTGGCTGCTCGCCAACCCCGGAAGCGAAGTGACCATCGACGTGGCCAGCACCACGCTGACGCTGGGCGACGGCACTCAGGTGAAATTCCCGCTCGAGGACTTCGCGCGGTACTGCCTGCTCAATGGCGTCGACGAGCTGGGCTTCCTGCTCTCGAAGCACGACGCGATCAGTGCTTACGAGAAGGCCGTGCGCGAACGCGCGCGACCCTAGGAAACCTGCAACAACTGCAACGTCAAATTCCATGAAAGCAAGAATTGCGGTCATCGCGGGTGATGGCATTGGTCCTGAGGTCGTGGCCGAAGGCGCGCGCGTGCTCGAGCGCGTGGCGAGGAAGTTCGGCCACGAGTTCCAGATGAACGCGGCGCCGTTCGGTGGCGCGGCCATCGATCTGACGGGCGATCCGCTGCCGCGCGCCACGCTCGACGAATGCCTCGCGGCCGACGCCGTGCTGCTCGGCGCCATCGGCGGCCCGAAGTGGGGGCCCTCCTCGCCCGTCCGACCGGAACAGGGGCTGTTACGAATCCGCCGCGAGCTGGGCGTATACGCCAATCTGCGGCCCATCAAACTGCACCCGGCGCTGCGCGATTCTTCGGCCATCAAACCCGAAGTGCTGGACGGCGTGGATCTGATCTTCGTGCGCGAGCTCACGGGCGGCATCTACTTCGGCGAAAAGACGCGCACGGCGACCACGGCGACCGATCTGTGCAGCTACTCGGTGAGCGAGGTGGAGCGCATCACACGCGTGGCCGGGCGCCTGGCCAGCGCCCGCCGCAAGAAGGTGTATTCCATCGACAAGTCGAACGTGCTCGAGACTTCGCGCCTGTGGCGCGAAGTGGCCGAGCGCGTCATCAGGACCGAATTCCCCGGCGTGAGCCTCGAGCACATGCTGGTGGACTCCGCGGCGATGCATCTCATTCGGCGGCCGCGCGACTTCGACGTGCTGGTCACCGAGAACATGTTCGGCGACATCCTGACCGACGAGGGTGCCATGCTGGCCAGCTCGCTCGGCGTGCTGCCGTCGGCCTCCATCGGCGACGGACGGCGGGGACTCTACGAGCCCATCCACGGTTCGGCTCCGGATATCGCCGGCCAGGGCATCGCCAACCCGATTGGCACCCTCCTCAGTGTGGCCTTGCTGCTCCGGCACTCGCTGGGGCTCGAAACCGAGGCTGTGGCCGTGGAGTCCGCGGTGAACCAGGCCATCGAGGCCGGTGCACGCACTGCGGATATCGCGGAGAAGGGCCGCACCGTCCTGACCACCCGGCAGATGGGCGACGCCGTACTGGCCGCGTTGAACTGATCAGTCCAGCGGGCCCGGATCGAAATCCTCGTCGAGCGCGTACTCGCCGGCATCGAATGCCGCGAGGATGCGCTGCGCCTGCGCGAGTTGGGATTCCGGCACCATCACGCGAATGCCGCTGCTGCCGAATCCGCCCGCGAAGCCATCGCTGTAGTTGGAATTCGCGTCCATGACCCGGGCAGCGACGCCTTCGGCGGTCAGCCGTGCGGCGAAGATCTCGGCATCCACGGGCTGCGTGAAACGCGCGCAGGTGCGCAAGGGCCCAGCTGCCTGGCCGCCTGCAGACGATTCGCTGTCGGTCTCCACGCGACCACTGTACTACGAACCCATGGCCGGCCTTGCTTGGCAGCCTGCCACACGGCGCGGCCGGTCAGCCGACGGCGCGCACGCCGTTGCGCAGGTCGCGCAGCAGGTCCTCGCTCGACTCGATACCGATGGACAGGCGCAGCAACCCGTCCACCAGGCCCGCGGCGGCCCGCGCTTCGGGCGCCATCGCAGCGTGCGTCATGGTGGCGGGATGCGCCACCAGGCTCTCGACGCCGCCCAGCGATTCGGCCAGCGAAAAGAGTTCCAATGCTTCGGCGAAACGCCGTGCCCCATCCAGGCCGCCGTTCACTTCGAGCGTGACGATGGCGCCGAATCCGCTCTGCTGGCGCTTCGCCACGTCGTGTCCCGGGTGCCCGGGCAGCCCGGGGTAGTACACGCGCTTCACCTGCGGCTGCTGGCTCAGGAACTCGGCGATGGCCTGTGCGTTGCGGCCGTGCTCGCGCAGTCGAACGTGCAACGTGCGCAGTCCGCGCAGGGTGAGAAAGCTGTCGAAAGCCGAGCCGGTAAGCCCCAGGCAATTGCCCCACCAGGCGATCTGCTCCGCCAGTTCCCGGGTCGCGGCGATGACCGCGCCGCCGACCACGTCGCTGTGGCCGTTGATGTACTTGGTGGTGGAATGAACCACGAGATCCGCGCCCAGGGCGATGGGCTGCTGCCAGCCGGGCGAGAGAAAGGTGTTGTCGGCCGCCACGAGGGCGCCCTGCGCGTGGGCGCGGCGCGCGATGTCCGCGATGTCGGTGATGCGCAGCAGCGGATTGCTGGGTGTTTCGATCCACACCAGTGCGGCCGGCCGTGACAGCGCCGCGCTCACGGCATTGGCATCGCCGAAGTCGACGAATTCGACGTCCAGTTCCTTGCGCGTCTTCCATGCGGTGAGCAGGCGGAATGTGCCGCCGTAGCAATCATGGGGTGCCACCACGCGCGCGCCCACCGGCAGCAGGTGGCCGACCAGCGTGATGGCGCCCATGCCGGATGCCGTGATGACCGCGCCCGTGCCTCCCTCGAGATCCGCCAGTGCCTCGCCCAGCAGATCGCGCGTCGGATTGCCCGAGCGGCTGTAGTCGTACTTGCGCTTGTCGCCGAAGCCGCGGAACGCGAATGTCGATGACAGGTGGATGGGCGGCACCACCGCACCGGTCAGTTCGCAGCTCTCGAGGCCCGCGCGCACGGCCCGGGTGTCTTTGGTCAGGGAATCAGTCACGGATGGGATCCTGGCAGGTCGTTCAGTACGTGGGTGAAGATCGGCTGGAGCTGCCGATTCTCCTTGAGAAAGGCGTCGTGGCCGTACACCGAGGAAATCTCGTGCAGTTCCGCGTTCGGCAATCGGGCGACCATCGCGCGCATGTCGGCGAGTGGCACCAATTGGTCTTCGCGCACCGCCACCGCCGTCACCGGCGCGAAAATGCGCGTGGTGTCGACCCGGTGCAGATCGATGGATTCCGACAGGCAGACGAAGCTCTCCGGCCGGTAGCGCTGCGCATACTCCGCGCCGCGCGCGAACAGGTACTCCTCGACCGGCAGCACGAAGCCCGCGTCGGTCTTGCGCGCCGCGCCGGCGAATCGCGCCGAGAATTCCTCGGGGCTGCGGTAGGTAGCCATGGCGAGCGCCCGCGCCAGCTCCAGGCCGCGCGCCGCATGGCCGGTCTCGAGCGCGAATTTCACGATGCGTCTCTGCACCACGCGCCAGGCGCTGGCCATGGGGTGGGCACGATCGGCCGCGCTGATGACGATGAGCCGGGCGACGCGGTCGGGATAGCGCTCGCCGAACGCCAACGCCACCATGCCGCCATAGGATGCACCGGCGATGGCGCGCACCGAGCTGATGCCGAGGTGGTTCAGCAGGCGCAGCAGCAGTTCAGCCTGGTCGTAGGCTGACACGGTCGGAAAGTCCTGCCCGTCGCGAGGACCGCTGGAGTCGGCGCTGGCGCCCAGGTAATCGAAACTCAGGATGCGAAAGCGCTGCGTGTCCAGCGCGAGTCCCGGGCCGACCACTTCGTGCCACCAGCCACCGCGCGGCTCGTCCGGCACCCATACGCGTCGCGAGGCGGATATGCCGCCGAGAGCCACCACCACCGGAGCTGCGGCGGGGCCGGCCAGTCGCCAGGCGACCGACACCGACTCGAGCGCGCCCCCGAAATGCAGCTGAATCTCGCCGGGGACGGCCAGAATTCCCTCGCGGATGAGCGCGCCCGCGGGGCTCGCGGTGTCGCCCGTCGCGCTGCGCAGAGTCTGCTTGTCGTTGCTCAATCGATGCTCCACTCGACCACTTCCGGGCACTCAGCGGGCACTCGATATGAGCTCGTGCGTCGCACGACCCGCCACCCGGAAGGTGGCTGAGTTTGCTCATCTGCCGGGAAGCCTTCCAGGAGAAGGAAACCCGCAGGAGTTGGCACCTTTCCACATTTGCGGCGGTTGCCCCGGCGTCTCTGGGCCCAATCCCTCGGCCGGTCTCGATGAGTGCGCGGATTCTAGGGGCCGGTACCGGGCTCCGCAAGCATTCGCGCTTGCTTTTGCGCGTCCGAAACGGTCTAATGCGTTACTGTATTAACGCGCTAATACATTTATTCACGCCCATGAAGCAGCACCGCAACGTCACCGCCCGGCAGGAAGCGCTCTCCGAACGCAACCTGTTCGCCGCCGTGCTGACGCTCAAGAGCGTCGACGAGGCTCGGGCGTTCTTCCGCGACCTGTGCACGCCCGCCGAGCTGCAGGCCATGTCCGATCGCTGGGCCGTGGTCGAGTGGCTGCAGAAGGGCCTGCCCTATCGTGAGATCCACCGCGTGACCGGCGTCAGCGTCACCACCATCGGCCGCGTGGCCCGGTGCCTGGCCGATGGCAATGGCGGCTACCTGGTCGCGGCCTCGCGGCACCAGCGTCACGCCTGATTCACGCGGCGCATTCCTTCGCCGTGCCAACCCGGAATTTATGAACGCCATCGAAAAAGCCGAACGTCTCAAGCTCGCCGTGCAGAAGTCGGGCCGCCTCACCGACCACTCCCTGGAGCTGCTCAAGAACTGCGGCCTGAAGCTCTCGCGCGGCCGCGATCAGCTCATGGGGTTCGGCGAGAACATGCCACTCGACGTACTGTTCGTGCGCGATGACGACATCCCCGACCTGGTGCAGGAAGACGTCTGCGATCTCGGCCTCGTGGGCCGCAACGTGCTCGAGGAGAAGCGCCTCGAAATGATCTCCAAGGGCCACACGCCCTCGTTCACCGAGCTGCGCACGCTCGATTACGGCCGTTGCCGGCTGGCACTGGCCATCCCGGACGGATTCACCTACGAAGGGCCACGTTCGCTCGCGGGCAAGCGCATCGCCACGAGCTACCCGTTCACGCTCGAGAACTGGCTGCGTGAGCGTGGCGTCTCGGCCGACATCGTCACCCTGTCCGGCGCCGTGGAGATCGCGCCGCGCCTGGGCCGGGCCGACCTGATCTGCGACCTGGTGTCCACCGGCTCGACACTGCAGGCGAACCATCTGCGCGAAGTGGAGACGGTGCTGCAGAGCCAGGCGCTGCTGATCCGCACTCCCGTGGCGCTGCCCGAAGCCAAGCAGGAATGGGTGGACCGCCTGCTGATGCGCATCGACGGAGTTCAACAGGTGCGAGAGAGCAAGTACATCATGCTGCACGCGCCGCGCACGGCGTTGGCGGAGATTCGCCGCCTGCTGCCGGGCAGTGAATCGCCCACCATCATTCCGCTCGAGGGCGCGGGCGATCGCGTGGCCATTCACGCGGTCTGCCGCGAGAACGTGTTCTGGGAAACGCTCGAGAGCCTCAAGAAGGCCGGCGCGAGCGCGCTGCTGGTGCTGCCGGTCGAGAAGATGCTCGCCTGATGAAACTCATCGATTGGACCACGTCCTCTGCGGAACTGCGCCGCGCCGCGCTGGCGCGACCGGCCGCCGGCGCGCGCGAGGAAGTGTTTCGCCAGGCGGCGGCCATCGTCGCGGCGGTTCGCACCGAGGGAGATGCCGCGGTGCGCCGGTTCACCCGCCAGTTCGGCGGGCCCGGGCTGTCCGAGCTGTGCGTGAGCCGCGCGGAGTTCGCCGAGGCGCGGAGCTCGTTGAATGCCGCGCAGATCGCCGCGCAGGCGCGCGCGGTGGCGAACGTGAGCCGCTTTCACGAGGCGCAGCGCAGCGCGGCGCTATGCGTCGATACCATGCCGGGGGTGCGCTGCGAGCGCATCACTCGGCCCATCGAACGCGTCGGCCTGTACGTGCCGGCGGGTTCGGCGCCGCTGCCCTCCACCGCCATCATGCTCGCGGTACCGGCGCGCATCGCCGGGTGCGCGGCGCGCGCCATCGCGAGCCCGCCGCGCCGGGACGGCAAGGTGCACGCGGCGGTACTGGTCGCCGCCGAGCTCTGCGGCATCGAAACGGTCTACAAGATGGGTGGCGCGCAAGCCATCGCCGCGCTGGCCTTCGGCACCGACAGCGTCCACAAGGTGGACAAGATCTTCGGCCCCGGCAGCGCCTGGGTGACTGCCGCCAAACAGATCGTCGCCGCCGAACCTGACGGCGCCGCCATCGATCTGCCGGCAGGCCCCTCCGAAGTGCTGGTGATCGCCGATGACGCCGCCGATGCGCGCTTCGTCGCCGCGGACTTGCTGGCGCAGGCCGAGCACGACGCCATCGCGCAGGTGCTGCTGGTCACGCCCTCAGCGGCGCTCGCCGCGGCGGTCACAGCCGAGCTCGCGGTGCAGGCCGCGCAACTCTCGCGCCGCGACATCGTCGCGCAATCCATGGCCAATGCGCGTTGCATCCTCGTGGCGAGCCTGGACGATGCCGTGTCCGTCTCCAACGAATACGCGCCCGAACACCTCATCATCCAGACCCGCGAGCCACGTGCGCTGCTCGACGGGGTGAGCTGCGCGGGCTCGGTGTTCCTCGGTGCCTGGTCGCCGGAGTCCATCGGTGACTACTGCTCGGGCACCAACCACGTGCTGCCCACGTATGGCTACGCGCGGTCGCACAGTGGCGTTTCCCTGATCGAGTATCAGAAGCGGATCACGGTGCAGGAGCTCAGCGCCGATGGTCTGCGCGCGCTCGGTCCCACCGCGGTCACGCTCTCGGACATGGAAGGACTCGACGCGCATGGCCAGGCGGTGCGAGTCCGCCTGGACCGGCTGTCACGGAGCGCGCGATGAGCGTCCTCGCACTGGCGCGCCCGGAAATCGTCGCGCTCAAGGCCTATGCGCATGCCAGTTGGGATCCGGCATTCGACCGACTGCACGCCAACGAATTGCCGTGGCGCGCTGAAACCGATCGGTCCCTGGCCGGATTGAACCGCTACCCCGAACCGCACCCGCACGTGCTGGCCCAGCGCCTGGCCGAACTCTATGGCGTGAGTGCCGATCGGCTGCTGCCGGGCCGAGGCAGCGACGAATCCATCGATCTGCTGTTGCGCGGTTTCTGTCGCGCCGGCATCGACAACGTCGTCATCTGCCCGCCCACTTTCGGCATGTATGCCGTCGCCGCGCGTATCCAGGGCGCTCTGGTTCGCGAGGTGCCGCTGCATGCCGACCAGGGTTACGCGTTGGACCCCGATGCCGTGCTCGCCGCCTGCGACGAGCGCACGCGCATCGTGTTCCTGTGCAGCCCCAACAATCCCACCGGCAACGCCATGGACCCGGCGGGCATCGACAAGCTGCTACGCGCGCTCGCCGGGCGCGCGCTGGTGGCCGTCGACGAGGCCTACATCGAATTCTCGGGCGATGCGTCGCTCACCCGCCGGCTGCAGGAATTCCCGCATCTCGTGGTGCTGCGTACGTTGTCCAAGGCCTATGGGCTGGCGGGGGCACGCGTCGGCTCGCTGCTTGGCGCGCCTGAGCTGATCGATCTGCTCGCCAAAGTGATACCGCCCTATTCCATACCGCAGCTCACCATCGAGGCCGTGCTGGCGACGCTCGCGCCGCCGCAGGTCGCCATCCAGCGCGAGCGCGTCCGGCAGGTGCGAGCCGAGCGCGAACGGCTGCGGGCCGGGCTCGCGAACGCACGCGGATTGCTGAGGCTCTGGCCAAGCGTGGCGAATTTCCTGCTGGCGGACTTCGCTTCCGCCGACGAGGTGCTCGACAAGGCCAGGAATGCGAAACTGCTGATCCGCGACATGCGCAGCGTCTCACCGCATTCCCTGCGCATTTCCGTCGGCACCCCCGAACAGAACGACCGCCTGATCCGGAGCCTCGCATGAGCCTGACCAAAGTGCTGTTCATCGATCGTGACGGCACGCTCATCGAAGAGCCGCCGGATGAACAGGTGGACGCCATCGAGAAGATCCGCTTCATGCCGGACGTGTTCGCCGCCTTGAAGCAGGCGCGCGCGCTGGGCTTTCAGCTGGCCATGGTGACCAACCAGGATGGACTGGGCGGCGAATCCTTCCCGCAGAAGAACTTCGACGTGCCGCATCAGTTCATGATGGATGCCTTCAGCTCACAGGGCGTGGAGTTCGACGCGGTGTTCATCTGCCCGCATCGCAGGCACGATGGCTGCGACTGCCGCAAACCCAAGATCAAGCTGGTGGAGGACTTCGTGCGCGACCGGCAGGTCGACCTCGCCCGCAGCGTGATGATCGGCGATCGCGACACCGACCTGGAATTCGCGAAGAACCTGGGTGTCCGCGGCATTCGCGTGCGCCGCCACGGTTCCGCCGAGGAGACCTGGCCGGCGGTGCTGCGCGCGCTGTGCGAGCGCCGGACGCGCGTCCAGCGCAAGACCCGCGAAACCGACATCGAAGTGCGGGTGAATCTGGATGCCACGTCGCCCGTGAAGATCGTCACCGGCATCGGCTTCTTCGATCACATGCTGGAGCAGATCGCCAAGCACGGCGGCTTCGCGCTCGAGCTCGACTGCAAGGGCGACCTCGAGATCGACGAGCATCACACGGTCGAAGATTGCGCGCTGGCGCTCGGCGAGGCGCTGCGCACGGCGCTCGGCGACAAGGTGGGCATCGCCCGTTACGGCTTCGTGCTGCCCATGGACGAAGCGCAGGTGCGCGTGGCCCTCGACCTGTCCGGACGAGCCTATGGCGTGTTCGAAGGCAAGTTCAGCCGCGAGGCGGTCGGCGGCCTGCCGACCGAGCTCGTGCCTCACTTCTTCAAATCGCTGGCGGAGGCTCTCAAGGCCGCGCTGCACGTGACCATCACCGGGGAAAACACCCATCACATGATCGAAGCCTGTTTCAAGGGTGTAGGCCGCGCGCTCCGCCAGGCCTTCCGTCGCGAAGGCGCGGAACTGCCGTCGACCAAGGGCGTGCTGTGAGCGCCGTCGCCATCATCGACAGCGGCGGCGCCAACATCGCGTCGCTGCGCGCCGCGCTCGGCAGGCTCGGCGCCGAGTCGGTCGTCACCAGCGATGCGGCGGTCATCCAGCGTGCCCCGCGGGTGCTGCTCCCGGGCGTCGGCTCGGCGCAGAACGCCATGCTGCGGCTGCGCAGCGCCGGACTCGATCAAGTCATTCCCACGCTCAAACAACCCCTGCTGGGTATCTGCCTCGGCATGCAACTGTTGTTCGACCGATCCGAGGAAGGCCCGGTCGAATGCCTGGGAGTCATTCCGGGCGCCATCGGCAAGCTGCGCGTCGAGCCGGGCAAGCCGGTGCCGCACATGGGCTGGAACCAGATGACGCTGCTGCGCGACGACCCACTGCTCGACGGCATCAGCAGTCTCGATCACGTCTACTTCGTGCACAGCTACTTCGCGCCCACGTCCGGCGCGACCGTGGCCATCACCGACTACGGCGTCGCGCTCACCGCGGTCGCACGCCGCGAGAATTTCTGCGGCACGCAATTCCATCCCGAGCGTTCCGGTCCGGTGGGCGCACGCATCCTCGCCAACTTTCTGAAAGACTCCGCACCATGATCCTCATTCCGTCCATCGACCTGCGTAATGGCCGCTGCGTCCGCCTGCTAAAGGGCGACTTCGACCGGGAGACGCGCTACGACCTGGAGCCGCACGAACTACTGCAGCGTTATCGCGCGCTGGGCGCGACCTGGCTGCACGTGGTGGACCTCGACGGCGCCCGGGATGGCACGCTCGCGAACCGCAGCGTGATCATCCGCCTCGCCTCGCAGAAGGCGCTGCAGATCCAGGTGGGTGGCGGCGTGCGCTCGGCGGCCGTGGTCGACGACCTGCTGCGCAATGGTATCGACCGGGTCATCGTCGGCAGCTCCGCGGTGGAGCAGCCCGGCGAGGTGCAGGCCTGGCTCAAGCGCTATGGCGCCGAGAAGATAGGCCTGGCCTTCGACATCCGGCACGACGCCCAGGGCGTGCCACGCGTGCTGACGCGCGGCTGGACGCAGGAGTCGAAGCTTTCGCTCTGGGAGGCCATCGACTCCTATCTATCGTCCGATGGCGGTCGCGGTCTCAGGCACGTGCTGTGCACGGATGCCGAGCTCGACGGCGCCATGCAGGGACCGGCGATCAGGCTGTACGCCGAGGGCATCCGGCGCTATCCGCAGATCGCCTGGCAGGCCTCGGGCGGCGTGCGCAGCGCCGCGGACCTCGCCGAACTGGCCGCACTGGGCAGCGCCGCCGCCATCAGCGGCAAGGCATTGCTCGAAGAAGCCATCAAACCATCGGAGCTGAAGCCATTCTTGCCAAACGCATAATCCCCTGCCTGGACGTCCGCGACGGCCAGGTGGTCAAGGGCATCCGGTTCCGCGATCACCAGATCGTCGGCGACATCCTTGCGCTCGCGGAGCGCTATCGGAACGAGGGCGCGGACGAGGTGGTGTTCTACGACATCACCGCCAGCCCCGAGGGCCGCAGCGTGGATCGCGCCTGGGTACGGCGCGTCGCGCAGGTGCTGGACATTCCGTTCTGCGTGGCCGGCGGCATCCGCACGGTGGAAGATGCCGAAGCCATCCTCAACGAGGGCGCGGAAAAGGTTTCCATCAACACGCCGGCCATCAGCAATCCCGCGCTCATCGAGGAGCTGGCGGCCCGCTTCGGCTCGCAATGCGTCGTCATCGGCATCGACAGCGCCAATGTCGGCGACGGCTATCGCGTGTTCCAGTTCACGGGCGATCCCAACCGCTCGCGCAATTCGGGTCGCGACACGCTGCAATGGGTGAAGGAAGTGCAGGACCGTGGCGCCGGCGAGATCGTGCTCAACTGCATGAGCAGCGACGGCGTGCGTCGCGGCTACGACGTCGCGCAGCTCGCGACCGTGCGCGCCATCTGCGACGTGCCGCTGGTGGCCTCCGGCGGCGCGGGCGCCTCCGAGCACTTCGTCGACGTATTCAAAAAGGCCGGCGTGGATGCCGCGCTGGCCGCCAGCGTGTTCCATTCAGGCACCATCGCCATCCCGGATCTCAAGACCACGCTCGCCGCTTCGGGCATCGAGGTGCGGCTGTGAACGTTCCGGTTGCCAGCGTCGATGCCGCCCGGATCGATTTCGACAAGGGCGACGGGCTGGTGCCGGCCATCGTTCAGGACGCCGACACCGGCGCGGTGCTCATGCTGGCGTACATGAACCGCGAAGCCCTGGAGCAGACCCTGGTCCGCAAGCGCGCGGTGTTCTACTCGCGCAGCAAGCAGCGCCTCTGGGAAAAGGGCGAGACCACGGGCCACACCCTCGACCTGGTCGACATCGCGCTCGACTGCGACGCCGATACGTTGCTCGTGACCGCGCGCCCGCGCGGCCCGGCCTGCCACAAGGGCACCGTCACCTGCTTCGGCGACCGACCACGTGCCGCGGCGACCGCGATAGCATTCCTCGCCAGACTCGAAGCCGTGATCGCGCGGCGCGCGGCCGAGAAGCCGGATGCCAGCTACACCGCCAGGCTGCTCGCCAAGGGCCTCAACAAGGTGGCGCAGAAAGTCGGTGAGGAAGGCGTGGAAGCCGCGCTCGCGGGCGTCAACGAGCCCGACCAGAAACTGGTGGAGGAATCCGCGGACCTGCTGTTCCACCTGCTGGTGCTGCTGCGCGCGCGCGGGCTGCCACTGAGCCAGGTGGTCGCGGAGCTGGAGAATCGCCACCGCAAGTGAGCGGATCGCCGGAACCCACGGCAGTCAACGAAAGCCTCTTGAGCCGCTGGACCTATCGCGCATTCGCGTACGTTAATACGCACATGAGAATGGCATCGTGGATTCTCGGCGTGTTGTGCCTGGGGCTCGTGGCCAACACCGCCGTGCTGTGGAGCCGACTTCAGCGCGAGCAGGCGAACGTCTCCGAGCTGCGCACGCGAACGAATGCACCCCTCGACTGCAAGAGCCCAGCGTTGCCGCCGTCAGCGCCACCGGTCTGCGGCACTTCCCCGGTCCAAACGCCTTCCAGTCGATCGCCGGAAGAGGATGTGGATTTGTACGGGCGTGTGCAGAGAGATCCCAGATTCCAGCGGGAGATGATCGGCTACCAGCGCGTCGCGCTGCGCCAGCAGTTCGCACCCTTCATCATGAGCCTGCAGCTGACCGAGGAGCAGGCGGAGCTGCTGACGCAGATCCTCGCCGAACAATGGGTTCGGGGGTCCCAGGGTATTCCAGAGGGATACCGGCGCGAGGACTGGGAGCGAAGGAATGAAGACGAACTGCGCGCCGTGCTCTCGCAGAATCAGATCGACTCGTTCAGGCGCTACAAGGAAACCGCGGGCACGCGAGAGGAAGTGGCAGCCTTGCGAGCCGAGTTGCTGGCTTCCTCGCATCCGTTGCGCGATGACCAGATAAACCGGCTGATTGACGCGCTGTATCCCGAGGAAAAGAGGTTGATGGAAGAAGCCCGTTCTTTCAACGAAAGTCTCGACACCACGCCCGCCGCGCTGGCCGATTCGGAACGCAGTGCCGAGCGCTACTTCGCCGAGCGCGAAACCGCGGCAGTGGAAAGGAAACTGGCGGCCGCGGGCGCGATACTTTCCAGCGAACAGCTCACGGTGCTCAGACGCCGTCTCGAGGGGCAGCAGGCCATGGGACAGTCCGGCTCCAGACTGCGACGACTGCAGTTCGAGCTGGCAACATCCCTGGGCCGTGACAGCGGCGCCGGTACGCCGGCCAATTGACCTCGCCCGTTAGATCAGCAGTTCTTCCGCCGGCTCGCGCAGGTTGTAATGCGACGCCATCGCGTGGCCATACGCGCCGGCCGTGGCGATCAACAATACGTCGCCCGAATGGCATTCCGGCAGCAGTCGATCGTGACCCAGGAAGTCAGAGCTCTCGCAGATGGGCCCCACGACATTGGCCTGCACGTTCGCCGGTTCGCCATAGCGCGTGAGATTGACGATGTCGTGGTGAGCGCCGTACAGCGCGGGCCGGATCAGGGAGTTCATGCCGGTCGCCACGCCGACGTAACGGATGCCGCTCTTGCTCTTGGTCTGTGTGACGCGCGCCAGCAGCACGCCGGCATTGGCCACCAGGAACCGGCCCGGCTCGAGCCACAACGTCACATTCGGCACCGCGGCCTGCACCTTGCCCAACGCCTCGTCGAGCCTGCTCATGTCGAGCGGCTTGCCCGCTACGCGGTCCGGCACACCGAGGCCGCCACCCACGTCCATGAATCTGACGTCGGCAAAGCGCTTGGCGAGACCGGCGAGCACCGAGCCCACCTGCGTCCAGTTCTCCACGTCGAACACGCCGCTGCCCGCATGCGCATGCAGGCCGACGATGGTCACGCCGCCCTGTTTCGCCAGTTGCGCCACCTCGTCGAGCTCTTCGACGGGAATGCCGAACTTGGACTGCGCGCCCGCCGTCTTCACATGGTGGTGGTGGCCGCGGCCGATACCGGTATCGATGCGCAGGAAGACCGGGCGACCCCGGAAGGCGTCCAGCCAGTTCTGCAGCACGAACAGATTGTCGATGGTGACGTGCACGCCCAGCTCGAGCGCCGCTTCGTATTCGGCGCGTGGCGCGAAATTCGGCGTGAACAGGATGCGGTCGGCGGCGATGCCGGGCACGCATCTGCGCACGTGTTCGATTTCCGCCAGCGAGACGCAATCGAACCCGAGACCTGCGGCCGCGACGGTGCGCAGCACGTCGGGATGCGGATTCGCCTTGAGGGCGTACAGCGCGCGCCCGATGGACTTGAGACCACCGACCGCCCGGGCGGCGGCGTCGACCTGGGTGAGATCGTAGACATAAGCGCAATCGCGCTCGGCCAGCGTGCCGAGCAAGGCGTCGCGCTTCACCGCCCACCACGGCTGCAAGCGCTGGGCCACCGCTTGCGGCTGGGCGAACAGCTGCTCCCAGGTCGGGCCCATGGCCGCGTCGCCGGGCTGCGGCCGGATCAGCAGCTCGTGCAGCTGCTCCACCAACCGATCGCACTGGTTCTCATCGACCACGAAAGTGAAATTGAGATCATTGGCCGCCTGTGAGACCAGGTAGACCTTCTGTTCCTCGAACAGCGCGAAGGCGTCGCCCAGCTTGTGCAGGATGGCGCGGATGTTGCGCCCGACCAGTGAAACCGAGGCGCAGGGGCCGATGACGCGCACCGTCGAGAGCCGTCCGAGATCCCGCTGCAACTTGCCGAGCAACTCGCCGTCGAGCGTATTCGCGGCGGGGTCGAGTGACACGGTGACGTTGGTTTCGGACGTGGAGACCAGGTCCACGGACATGCCGTGTTCCTTGAAGATCGCGAACACGTCGGCCAGGAAGCCCACCTGGTGCCACATGCCCGGGCTGTCCAGCGAGATCAGCGTGATGCCCTTGCGATTCGCCACCGCCTTCACCTGCGCCGAACCGTCGCCCACGTCGCCGGTGATGAGCGTGCCCTCGAGATCGGGCGACTGCGTGGCATAGACGTACAGGGGAATCTGGTATTGCCGCGCCGGCAGCAGGCAACGCGGATGCAGCACCTTGGCGCCGCTGGTCGCGATTTCCTGCGCTTCGTCGTAATGGGCGCGGCGGATCAGGCGGGCGCTCGGCATGGCGCGCGGGTTGGCGCTGAACATGCCGGGCACGTCGGTCCATATCTCGATGGCGCGGGCGCGGATCTTGGCACCGAGATACGACGCCGAGGTGTCCGAGCCGCCGCGACCGAGCAGGCAGGTGTTGCCCTCGCTGTCGCGCGCGATGAAACCCTGCGTGATGACCACCGGCGTCGCGGCGTCGAGCTTCTCTTCGAGCGCGGCGTCCGGCGCGAACGCGCACGTGGCAGACAGCACCGACGCCTTGGCCGACGCACCGCGGTCCTCGGCCGCGAGCATGTCGCGCGCGTCCATCCAGGTGACGTCGATGCCCTGCGCCCTGAGGAAGCGCGAGCCGATCTCGGTGGCCATGAGCTCGCCGTTGGCCATGACCCGGGCGCGCGTGCGATCGGACAGCTCGCGCACCAGGGCGATGCCATTGGCCATCTGCCGCAACTCGTCGAAATACCCCTGCAGCTGCGCGCTGACTTCCAGGCCCAGCTCGGTAGTTAGCTGTCGGTGGCGGCTCTCGATGGCCTGGAGGGCTTCGTCAGGCTTGCCCGCCTCGGCCGCCGCGAGCAGCTTCTCCAGCATGTCGGTGACCCTGGTGACCGCCGAATGCACCACCAGCACGCGATGGCCGGCGGCGAGGCGGCGCTTGACGATCAGCGCGATGTTCCGCCAGTTGCCGAGGGACGAGACGCTGGTGCCGCCGAACTTGACGACCACCCAATTGGATGCGGAACGCGCAGACATACAAAACCCACGCCGTGACCTGGCACGGCCTCACTGTTGATCGGTAATGGAAGAAGCGGGGCTGCGCCCCTATTCCTCGTCTTCGTCGAAAGTTTCTTTCAGGTCTTTTTCGAGCCGGCGGTCCGCGAGGACTTCTTCCAGGCGGCTCCAGGCGGCTTTGCCTCGTTTGGGAGTGCCGGGCTGCGCACGCACACGACGCTCAACCTTGTTGAGCATGCTGTCGTAATCCGTGTTGTCTTCAGCCTCGGCCAGGAACTCTTCGTCCAGATCGAAGCTTTCGTTATCCCGTTCGGACATGCACTTCTACCAAAAGAAAAATGCCGAAAATACTTTCGGAAACAGTGAGTTGCCGCCCCGAAGGGGTGGCAATGAGGCTGCGAACTATAGCCGATTGGCGGCGCCTTTCAACTGCGCCTGTAAAGGACCGGCGAGGCTCCCGGCACGGCGGAAATGGGGGTGCCCACGCCCAGGCCCAGGCCCTGCGCAGCGCTGCCGCGCGCCCGGGCGACTTCCAGCACGTCGAATGAATTGATGAGGCCGAGGTATTCGCCCGCCTCCATCTCACCGTAGGTTCGCTTGAGAGGCAGGGACAGGCCGGCCACGTACACCGTGGGATGGTCCAGCGCCATCACCGCAGCGGCTTCGATGTTGGAAATGAGGTTGCCGAAGCGATCGCTGGCGACGATGACGCCTTCCACTCCGCCATCGGCACGCGGCCGGGTCGGCGGCCAGCCTGACATATTCAAGGAGGTCACCTCGTCACCCAGGTCGAGCGGGTCGCAACGTCCGGCCGCGAGCTCGGCGGCCAACGGCGCGAACACGTCGCGGCCATGAAAGGTGGCACTGATGTCGCTGACGCCGTACTGCACGAGCCGTGTGATGTTGACGCGCACTATCCGGTCGATGTGTCCGCGCGCCGCGAGCGGCGCGAGCAGGCCGTTATCCGGGGCGAGCATGGCCTGTTCGTTTGCCAGCGCGATGACCAGATCGCGCGGCGTACCGACGCCGGGATCGATGACCGCCACGTGCAGCGTGCCGGGCGCGAAATACCGCACCGCGCGCGACATCCAGAATCCGGCTTCAATGGGCTGAAAGGCGCTGACCTCGTGTGCCATGTCGATGAAGCGCAGCTCGGGCGCCCGCGCGAGCATCACGCCTTTCATGATGCCGACGAAGGGCTCACGCCAGCCGAAATCCGTGGTGAGCGTGACGATGCCATTGGCGCGAAAATCTGCCATGTGAGTGGTCTCCTACGTACACTTCACTGATGATTCAGGATCCTAATCGCAGCTCCGTCTCCACGGCCACACTTGCGCTGCTGTGCGCCTGCTTCGTCCTGAGCGGCATCGCCGCGCTCGTCTATCAGACCGCCTGGACCCGACAGTTCGCGATCGTCTTCGGCACCTCCGAGCTGGCCATCGCCACGGTGCTCGCGGCCTACATGGGTGGCCTCGCGCTCGGCGCGTTGCTGGCCGAGAGATTCCTGCCGCGAGTGCTTCGGCCAGTGCTGACGTACGCATTGCTCGAGCTGGGCATCGCCGCGAGCGCGCTGTTCGTCGTGCCGGCGCTGCTCTGGGTATCCAACGTGGCGCTGCAGGCGTTCTTCGGCAATCAGCCCGCGCCGCCGGACAGCGAGCATGCCGCGACCACTCTTTTCTATCTGGTCAGCGCCTTCATCGCACTGGCCCTGCCCACGACGCTCATGGGAGCCACGCTGCCGATGCTGGCGCGCTACGCGGTCGCCGAGGAAGCGCAGATCGGTCGCCGCATTGGTCTGCTCTATGCGATGAACACGGCGGGCGCCGTCGTCGGCGCCCTGCTCACAGCCTTCACGCTGCTGCCCGAACTGGGTCTGTCGCGGACCATCTGGGTGGCGGCCGTGCTGAATGGTTTCGTGTTCCTGCTGGCCGTGATGCTGGCCAAACGACAGGCCGCACCGGTGCCGCCCAAGGGCTATTCGCTCGGCGGCAACGAAGAGCCCATCCTGGGTGATGCCATCGCTCCCCTGCCGCCGCCGCCGCCCTCGCCGCTGCTGCGGCCGCGCGTGCCGCTGTTCGCCGCCTTGCCCGGCACCGGCCTCGTGCTGCCGCTGATGTTGCTGGCCGGCGCGGTTGCGTTCTTCCAGGAGGTGCTCTGGAGCCGCATGCTGACGCACGTCGTCGGCAGCAGCGTGTACGCCTTCGGCGTCATGGTGGCGAGCTTTCTCGCCGGCATCGCGCTGGGAGGTGGTCTGGGCGCGGCGATCGCGCGTCGGCGCGAGCGCGCGGCATTGGCACTGGCCATCGCGTTGATCGCGGCCGCCGCCGCGGCCGCCGTCGCCTATCTGCAACTGGAGTCGCTGCTGCCCGCGCAAGGCGGGTTGCTGCGCAATTCCCGCCAGATCCTCGGAACGACGCTGCCGGTGAATGCCCTGTTCTCGGGCCTGCTGCTGCTGCCCATGACCGTGGCCATCGGCATGACCTATCCACTGGCGGTACGCGTGCTGGCGCGCGACGCGGACGACGCCGCGCCGGCGAGCGCGCGCGTGTATTCCTGGAATACGGTGGGCGCCATCGTCGGTTCGCTGGCGGCGGGGTTCCTGCTCATCCCGGCGCTCAAGTACGAGGGCGCGGTGCGCGTGGCCGTCTACGCCAGCGCGGCCCTGGGCGTCGCCGCGGTCTGGATGCTGTTGCCGCTCAACAAATGGTTTGCCACGGGCGTGACCGTCGCGGCGCTCGCCGGATGCGCAGGGTTCCAGCCGCAGGCGCCGTTGAAACTGCTGGTGACCTCGCCGCTCAACGTGGGCAACAAGGCGCGCATTCTCGACTACGACGTGGGCCGCAGCGCGAGCGTGGTGATGCTTGCCCAGGACGGCGGCCTCGCCATCCGCACCAATGGCTTGCCCGAAGCGCTCATGGAAGGCCCCGGCTCCCTGGCGCGCTTCAGCGGCGAGTTCTGGTTGTCGCCGCTGGCGGTGCTCGCACGACCGGACGCGCGCGACATGCTGATCGTCGGATTCGGCGGCGGCGTCGTCATCGAGGGCGTGCCGCCGTCCATCGCACGCATCGACGTGATCGAGCTCGAACCCAAGGTCATCGACGCCAATCGCAAGAGCGCGCATCTGCGCAAGCGCGATCCGTTGGCCGACCCACGCGTCAATGTGATCGTCAACGACGCGCGCGGCGCGCTGCGACTCACGAGTCGGCAGTACGACGCGATCGTCTCGCAGCCCTCGCATCCGTGGACCGCGGGCGCCTCGCATCTGTACACCCGTGAGTTCATCCAGCTCGCGCACGACCACTTGAACCCCGGTGGCGTATTCGTGCAATGGATGAACGTGAACTTCATGGACGAGGATCTCATGCGCTCGCTGTGCGCCACGCTGATGGACGTCTTCCCGGAATTGCGCGTCTATCGCCCGGATCCCACCACCCTGGTGTTCGTGGCCAGTGACCTGCCCTTGCCGATCGAGCAGCGCCTGGCGGACACGGGCCTGCCGCTGCGCAACTCGCCCCTGCACTACGCGCGCTTCGGCATCAATTGTCTCGAGGACCTGGTGAGTGCGCTGGTGCTGGACACGGACGGCGCGCGCCAGCTCGCCACGGGGGCGCGCCTCATCACCGACGACGACAACCGCATGGCGACCTCGAACGTGTTCGAGAAATCGCGCGGCATGACCGCCGATGACAGCGGGCGCCTGCTCGCCGGCCTGGATCCGCTGGAGCGCGCCGACTCGTTCGTTTACCAGCGACTGGGCGATTCGCTGTCCTTCGCGTACATCGCGCGCAAGAACGCCACGTTCGTGCTGCTCGATCGCAGCCTCGCCGACCGCATGGCGCGCATGGCCAACATCCTCGGGCACTCGCCGGCCGGCGAGTACGTGAAAGCCTTCTATTATCGCGCCGTGCGGCAGGTGAGCCGGTCCAATGAACTGTTGCGTCTCGCCATCGACGACTATCCGGGCGACAACGCCCTGCGCGAGGAATACCTGCGGCCCTGGTTCGCTCCCCTGGCCAATGCCAAGGCTCCGCCCGAGATCGACGAACTGGCGCGCGGACTCGCGCCGCTGCCAGGCCTGCTGCTGCAGGCCGCGCGCCATGCGGTCAACAACGAATGGCGTGAAGTGGCTTTGGCCGACTCGGAGCTCGCGCGCATTTCCTGGACGGATGCCTGGTACCCGGAAGCGGCCGAGCTGCGCGCCAACTGGCGCCTGCGAGTCTCGAATCCGGGGGAACGGCGCCGCTACGCGGATGAGGCACTGCTGATGCTCGACCGGCTCGCCGGCATGAGCCCGACCGTCAGCCTGTATGGGCTGCGCACGCGCGCCGGCCTGGCCGCCGACCGCCCCGACATCGTGCTCGAGTCGCTGTCTAACTACGCGCGCCTGGCGCTGGGCATGATGCGCGCCGGCCTGCAGTCGACGGAAGCTTCACGGGAGGAGACCGCGGCGCTGGTCGATGTGCTGGAAAGCATCGCCGCCAAGCCCGGTGTCGATGCCGTGCGCGTCGCCGAGGTGCGCGCCGAGATCGCGCAACTGCGCACGCCCTGAGCACCGCATTCAGCCCGCGGCGGGCTGGGCGGGCTCGGCAGGGGCCGCCGGGGCGGCAGGCGCTGGTTCGCTCGCAGGCAGGGAGTCCTGCAGCGGCGCGGCCACCGCCGGAGTGGGCTCCTCCGGATTCGCGGGCTTGAAGTCTGGCGGTAGATCCGCGGGATCGATCTCCAGGCCGACCATCTGCGGCAGACCATCGGCCTTCTTGAGGGTCTCCAGCACCAGGTCCCAGTGAATCGCGGTCGGCGATTCACCGAGCGCGGCATTGGCCAGCGCGTAGAAGCCTTCGAGATCCACGTCGCGGCTCTGGCCCTCGGCATCCACCGGCGGATGCACCTCGAGCCAGACCTGGCCATTGACCCGCGCCACCTTCACCGGCTCGTTGATGAGCCAGACGGGCGTGTTGATGGGCACCTGCGGGAACAGCGACTCGATGTCCTCCGGGTACATGCGGATGCAACCGTGCGTGATGGCCATGCCCACGGCAATGGGATTGTTGGTGCCGTGAATGAGATATGCGCCGGGCTTGAGGTCGAGACGCATGGCGTACGCGCCCAGCGGATTGTCCGGCCCGGCCTTCACCACGCGCGGCAGCGGATCGCCGCGCTCGGCGTGTTCCTTGCGAACCGACTCCGGCGGGCTCCAGGGGGGATTCCTGCGCTTGTCGACGATGCGCGTGCGGCCGAGCGGCGTGCTCCAGTCCATCTTGCCGATGCTCACCGGAAAGGTGATGACCTGCGGCGTCTCGCCCTTCTTCGGCTTGGGAAAATAGTACAGGCGATGCTCGGGTAGATTGACCACGATGCCTTCGCGCGCGCTCTGCGGCAGCAGCCGCTGGTTCGGGATGAGGATGGGCGTGCCCTCGCCCGGCAACCACAGGTCCACGCCGGGATTCGCGCGCTGGATTTCCTCGTACCCGAGGCTGTAACGCCGGGCGAGATCGGGCAGCGTGTCCTCGGCGTGGGCGGTGATGGACTCCACGTCGCCGAACATCAGTGCATCCGGACTGGCAAGCGGATATTGCGTGGCCTGTGCCACTCCCGCGGATGCCACCAGCGCCAGGATTGCCGTCATCGAACGCATCGCACACCTTGAAGCCATTCGTCTGGACACAGTCTTGCACAAATCCCTACACTGCGGCGCCGTGATTGAAGAACAACTCGCGTATCTGCGCCGCTCGATCCGCACGATCGCGGACTATCCAAAGCCCGGGATCCAGTTCCGCGACATCACCACGCTGTTGCGCGACGCCAAGGCCTTTGCCATCACCATCGATGCGCTGAGCGAGCCGTGGCGCGGCCAGCGCATCGACAAGGTGGCGGGCATCGAGGCCCGCGGATTCATCCTCGGTGGCGCGGTCGCCCATCACCTGCAATGCGGTTTCATTCCCATCCGCAAGCGCGGCAAGCTGCCGCACGAGACGGTGCGCGTCGCGTACTCGCTGGAATACGGCGTCGACGAGATGGAAATGCACCGTGATGCGCTCGCGCACGGCGAGCGCGTACTGTTGCTCGACGATCTCATCGCCACCGGCGGCACCGCCATCGCCGCGGCACAATTGCTGCGGTCGGTGGGCGCGGACGTGGTGTCCGCGGCGTTCGTCATCGATCTGCCGGCGCTGGGCGGCGCGGAGCGGCTGCGCTCCGCCGCCATTCCGGTGCAGTCGCTGCTCACGTTCTGACACCGGCGTGGCCGTGCGCACCTTCGTGCTGATCGCCGGAGCCTGGCACGGCGCATGGTGCTGGCAGCGCCTGACCCCGCTGCTGACCGCGCGCGGACATCGCGTGCTCACGCCCGAACTGCCAGGCACCGGCGGCGACCGTGGCGGCGCGGCGAGCGCCACGCTCGAATCCTGGGCCCAATCGCTCGCGCAGTGCGTGGCGGCGGAGACCTCCCCGGTCCTGGTCGGCCACAGTCGCGCGGGCATCGTCATCAGCCGCGCGGCCGAGCTCGTTCCCGAACGCATCGAGCGGCTGGTCTATCTCGCCGCCTACCTTCTGCCCGCGGGCGAGACCATGGCCGCCGTGGCGCGCGCCGATCGCGACTCGCTGGTTCCCGCCAACATGATCGCCGCGAGCAGCGGCATCACCTGCACGTTGCGGCCGCAGATCGTGCGCGAGGCCTTCTATGGCGACTGCGACCCGGAGACGGCGGCCCTGGCCGAGGCGCAGCTCTCGCCCGAACCTCTCAAGCCGCTGGTGACAGCGCTGAAGATCAGCGATACGCGCTTCGGTGCCGTGTCGCGCGCGTACATCGAATGCACCCGTGACCGTACGCTGACGCTCGGCGCACAGCGGCGCATGCAGGCCGTGCTGCCCTGCGCGCCGGTCATCACACTGGAGTCGGATCATTCCCCCTTTCTCTCGCACCCCCGTGAGCTCGCGGAGGTGCTGAGCGGCCTTTGACGCGGCGGCTCAGGAGCGAATGTTGATTTCGATCTGGATACCGTCCGGATCGAACACGAACAGCTGGCGGAGCGGCCTGCCGGGAACCTGGGTCACGCGAAACGCCACGCCGTGCTGCTGGAACTTCGCCACCAGCTCGTCGAAATCGGTGGCCGCGAACGCAATGTGGTCCACGCTGCCGCTGCCGTGATCATTGGGATCGGCCGGATTGGCGTCCGTGCGCGAAGTGGCGTCGTAGCTCGCACGCTCGGCCACGTGGATGCAGGCGACGTCGCCGGCGTAGATCCACAATCCCTTGAAGCGAAACGGCGGGCGATCGCCCGCGTGCAGCCCCAGCACGTCGCAATAGAAGTGACGGGTCTTCTCCAGGTCCTTGGCGAGCACCATGTAGTGCTGCATTTGTGTGATAGGCATGACGGGGCAGACTAAACAAATGTGACCGCCAGGGGAATCCACAGCGCGCCGGTGAACACCGAGATGGCGGCGGCACTCGCGGTGAGCTCGAGGTCGAGGCCCTCGCGTGCTGAGAGCACCATGGCGGTGAAGCCGATGGGCGCGGCGGCGCCCAGCGCCACGACGCGGGCAGCCTGGCCTTCGAAGCCCAGGGCCCAGGCGAGCAGCACGCCGACCACGAGGCCGAGAGCCGAGCGCATGAGCATCGCGTACCACACTTCCGCGCGTCGCATCCCGCGCACGTTCACCAGCAGCCCCATCGCCAGTGGCACCAGCAGCACGCAGGCCTGACCCAAATGCAGCAGGAGCGTCAGCCACTGCTGCGGTATCGGCGCGTCCGCATAATTGACCAGCAACGCGATCGCCAGCACCCACAGCGGCGGCGCGGCGAGCGCGCGCAGCAGCAGAACCGGGATGTCATCGCGATGTCCGCCGTACTTGCAGGCCACCACCGTGGTGACGGTCCAGGCCAGCACGGCATGCCCCATGTCGAACATCACGAGCTCGGCGAACGGCTCCGCCGCGAGGCTCAATGCCGCAAATGGATAGATCATCGAGATGTTCATGGACATGGCGCACACGGCCAGCGATCCCTGTCCCGCATCCGCCAGGCGCAGGCGCCGGCCGACCAGGGTGGCGCCGCCCCAGCCCACCAGCGCGACGCCGATCGCGGCCAGCGGCAGCAGCGCGTGCTCGCGCGCCATCGGCACACCGGCCAGCGCCCCGAAAATGAGAATGGGCAATCCGATGTGGAACACGAAGTGAAGCAGCGCGCGTCCCTGCGACTCGCCCGCCCAGTCGGCACGGCGGGCCAGCACGCCCACGAAGAACAGCGCGGCAATCGCCCCCAGGCGCCCATGCGTCAGCAGGAAATCCACGGGTGGGCCCGTCTGGCCGGTTCAGTTGGGTGGTGTGTAGGTCGCGGCGCCCGCCAGCTTCAGTACCGCCAGACAGGTCGCGCGGGTTTCCACGTAGGGCACGGGCAGCGTGCGTATCTCGCCGTTCTTGAGGTAGCGCCACTCGGGTGGATAGACCCAGGCCGACACCGGTTGCGCCCACAGGCCTCGCTTGGCGTCGCGTGCCTCGGCTTCGAGATCGCAGAAGCGCGGCTCGCGCATGTAACGTCGCAGGGCCCAGGCATGGCCCTCCCGCAGCATGACCTCATTGACGTTGATGCGCTTGCCCTCGGCGACCCGCCAGACCACGGCCACCAGGCGGCGAAACTGGTCTTCGGTCGCGACTTCGATCTCGACCGCCGAGCCCAGCGGCAGCAGGGCCATCAGCGCCGCGGAAGACTCGCGGCCATATGGCTGGTCGTATTCGGGCGTATCGATGGCCGAAAGCCGTACCCGCGCCGGCCCGGAAGCCAGTTGAACCTCGATCGAGTCGCCGTCGGTGATCCGCGTGACCTTGCCGGTCAGCACGCGAGTCGCGACGTCGTCGGCGCTGGCCAACGGTCCGCCAAGCACCGCCGCAAGAGCTGCCAGGATGACGCCCCGGCAGGCGCGCCGGGGCGAAGACTTCTCTCGTTGCATGGCCACCGTGTAGCACATCGCCACGACAATGCCGAGTACGAGGAAAAAAAGCCTTCGCCGCGGAGGGGGAGGAAGCGGCGAAGGCCGGGCAACGAACCAGTGCGGACTGAAGACTTGCGTGCATCTTTGCCCTCCCCTAACAGGCTTGCATCAGTAGTTCTGCATACGTATTCGTACCCCTGTGGTCACACCGCGATGCAAACTTCCGCCAATGGAACCGATTTCGGCACCGGTCCGGTCCGTGGTCATCGTCGGCGGCGGGACGGCCGGCTGGATGACGGCCGCCTCGCTTGCGCACCGCCTCGGCCGGCTCGGCACGGTGATCACGCTGGTGGAATCCTCGGCCATCGGCACGATTGGCGTGGGCGAAGCGACCGTGCCGGCCATCCTGCGGTACTTCCAGTCGCTGGGCCTCGATGCGTTCGAAGTCATGAAGGCGACCCAGGGCACGGTGAAGCTCGCCATCGAGTTCGACGGCTGGCGGCGCGGTCAGTCCTTCATGCATCCCTTCGGCCGCTACGGCCTCGAGGCCGGCCCGGTGGCCTTCCACCATCTCTGGAACCGGCTGCGCCGCTCGGGCAACCCCGGCGAACTCGACGAGTACGCCATGGGGGCACAGCTCGCGCGCGCCGGGCGTGTCTCGCTGCCGCCGGAGAATGCCCGCGTCGATTTCGAACATTTCGACTGGGCGCTGCACTTCGATGCCGCGCGCTTCGCCGCGTTGCTGCGCTCGTTCGCCGAAGCCCGCGGCGTACGGCGCATCGACGCCAGGGTGGCCGAGGTGCTCACGGCAAATGGCCGGATCAGCGGCGTGCGCCTGGACTCCGGCCAGCAGCTGACGGCCAGCCTGTACATCGATTGCAGTGGCTTCCATCGCCTGCTCATCGACAAGACGCTCGAGGCGGGCTTCGTCGACTGGCGCCAATGGCTGGTGTGCGATCGGGCCGTGGCGCTACCGTGCGCACCGGCGGAATCGGAGCACATCGTACCCAGCACGCGCGCCCGCGCGCTGCCCGCCGGCTGGGCCTGGCGCATTCCCCTGCAGAATCGCGTCGGCAACGGCTATGTCTACTCCTCGGACCACCTCAGCGACGAGCAGGCATTGCGAACGTTGCGCGATCAACTGGAAGGCGAACCGCTCGCCGATGCCAATCTGGTCAAGTTCCGCGCCGGGCACGTGCGGCGCTTCTGGGTGGCGAACTGCGTGGCGATCGGCCTCGCCGGCGGTTTCCTCGAGCCGCTGGAGTCCACCAGCATTGCGCTGATCCAGATGGGCATCGACAAGCTGCTGCACTTCTGGCCGGACGAAGCCATGAGCCCTGAGCAGACCGGCGCGCTCGCCGACGAATACAACCGGCTGTCGACCGTGGAATACGAGCGCATCCGCGACTTCATCATCCTGCACTACAGCGCCAATGGACGCGATCGTCCCGAAGACGGCGATCTGTGGCACTACTGCCGCCAGATGCCGCTGCCAGACACCCTGGCTCGCAAGCTCGAGCTGTACCGCGCGCGCGGCCTCATCCAGCTGCTCGATTCGGAGAGCTTCTTCGATCCCAGCTGGCTGTGCCTGTACGGCAATCTCGGCATCGAGGCCGCGTCCTGGGATCCGCTCGCCAACCTGCTGCCGCTGCCCGAGCTCGAGGAAGTGACGCGGCGCGTGCGCGCCGACATCGTGCGCACCGCGCAGCAGGCCCGCCCGCACCGGGAGTTCCTGCGGATCGCCGGCGCGTTGGCGGAGCCGTAGGTCGCGCCCCACACGCCGCGCTCTGCATACGTATTCGTAAGCGCGTCGCCGTGCACCTGGATTAGCGTCACGGTCAAGAAGCAGGCGGCCAGCCTGCCTGTAGATAGGGAGATCGCACATGACTGCAGCGTTCCGGCACGTACGCGCCCCGATCGCGTTCCTGCTCTTCTTCGGGTGCTGCCTGGCCGATGCCTCGGCGCAGGCGCCCGCGTCGGTCGGCATTCCCGGCAACTACCAGTCCACGGCCGGATGCAGCGGCGACTGGGATCCAGGTTGCGCCGCCACGCAGCTCGTCTACGACGCGAACGGCGACGTCTGGAAGAACACCTTCAGCTTCCCGGTGGCGGGCAACTGGGAATACAAGGTGGCCCTGAACGGCTCGTGGGACGTCAACTATGGCCTGCACGCGCAGCAGAACGGGCCCAACATTCCGCTGGCCACCACGGCGGCCCCGCTGCCCGTCACCTTCTATTACGACCACAAGACGCACTGGGTCACGGACGACGTGCGGTCGATCATCGCCACGGTGCCCGGCAGCTTCCAGGCCGAAATCGGCTGCTCCGGGGACTGGGACCCTGCGTGCTTTCGCAGCTGGCTGCAGGACGTGAACGACACGTCACTCTACAGCTTCAGCACCAATGCCATTCCCGCCGGCTCATACGAGGCCAAGGTTGCGCTGAACGGCTCGTGGGACGTCAACTACGGCGCGGGCGGCGTGCAGAATGGCGCCAACATCGCCTTCAACGTCCCGGCCAGCGGCATGGACGTGGTGTTCCAGTGGAGCTCCGCCAGCCATGAACTGCGCGTGGTGGTCGGTGGCATTCACGGCGATCTGAACAAGGCCCAGGCTTACTGGCTCTCGGCCGACACCATCGCCTGGAACGTGCCCACCGACACCACGGTCTCGCTGTTCGCGGACCCGGAGGGCGCGCTCACCCTCGACGGACCCGGCGTGGTGGCGGGTCCGCATTCGCATGCCTGGACGCTCACGCACGATCCGGCCGGGCTGCCGGCGGCGCTTCGGGCGCGCTTCCCGCACCTGGCGGGCCTGCCCGCCTTCAAACTACCACCGGACGCCGTGGCCGCGGCGGCAGAAAGCCTCAAGGGCCAGCTGGCGGTGGGTGCCGTACGCGGTGTGCAGGGAGTGGATGCCACGTCGCTGCAGATTCCGGGCGTGCTCGATGATCTGTACGCCGCCAAGGCCGGACCCGTGGCACTGGGCCCCAGCTATCGCAGCGGCAATGTCACGCTGCGCGTCTGGGCGCCGACCGCACGCAATCTCGCCCTGCGCGTGTTTGCGGATTCCAGCAGCCCTACCTACAGCACGTATCCCATGGCGCTCGATCCGGTGAGCGGCATCTGGAGTTACTCCGCGCCTGCCGGTGTCCTCGACGGCCGTTACTACCTCTACGAGGCGCAGGTGTACGTGCCTTCCACCCGCAAGGTGGTGACCAACGTGGTGACCGACCCCTACTCTGTCTCGCTGGCGCGCAACAGCACGCGCAGCCAGGTGATCTCGCTGGACGATGCGGCGCTGCAGCCCCGCGGCTGGCGCCAGTTGCACAAGCCACCGCTTGCCTCGCCGGAGGACATCGTGCTGTACGAGTTGCACGTGCGCGATTTCAGCGCGACCGATGCTTCGGTGCCGGAGAACCTGCGAGGCACATTCGCCGCCTTCACGCGGAAGCGATCGGACGGCATGAAGCATCTTTCGTTGCTGGCGCGCGCCGGCGTGACGCACGTCCATCTGCTGCCCGCCTTCGATTTCGCCACCACCAATGAGGACAGGTCGCAGTGGCAGTCGCCCTCGTTCGACGCGCTCGCCGCCCTGCCCGCCGATTCCACCGAACAGCAGGCGCAGGTGGCGGCCGCGGCCGACCAGGACGCCTTCAACTGGGGCTACGACCCGCTGCACTACAGCGTGCCCGAGGGCAGCTACGCCACGGATCCGGACGGCTCCGAACGCGTCCGCGAATTCCGCGAGATGGTGCAGTCGCTCAACCAGAGTGGCCTGCGCGTGGTGCTCGACGTGGTTTACAACCACACCAACTCCGCCGGTCAGAATCCCCGTTCGATTCTCGACAAGCTGGTGCCCGGCTACTACCACCGGCTGAACGCAGACGGCGCGGTGCTCGGCGAAAGCTGCTGCGCCGACACCGCCACCGAGCACGCCATGATGGAAAAGCTCATGGTCGATTCGGTGGTGCAATGGGCGAAGCAATACAAGGTGGATGGCTTCCGCTTCGACATCATGGGCTTCCACCTGAAGTCCAACATGCTCAAGGTGCGCAGGGCGCTGGATGCGCTCACACCGGCCCGCGACGGCGTCGACGGCCGGTCGATCTATCTCTATGGCGAGGCCTGGAACTTCGGCGTCATGGCCAATAACGGTCGCGGCGAGAACGCCATCCAGGTGAACCTCGCCGGCACCGGCATCGGCTCGTTCTCCGATCGCATCCGCGACGCGGTGCGCGGCGGCGGGCCGTTCAGCCCGCGCCGTGACCAGGGTTTCGCCACCGGCCTGTACACCGAGCCCAACGGCACCTTTGGCGGATCGGTGGCCGACGAGAAGGCCGCGCTGCTGCGGCTCGGCGACTTCGTGCGCCTGGGTCTGGCGGGCAACCTGGCCGACTATCCACTCGTCGATGCGACCGGCGCCACGAAGCCGGGTCGCGAGGTGGACTACTTCGGCATGCCCGGCGCGTATGGCGCGGATCCATCCGAGACCATCCAGTACATCGGCGTGCATGACGACCCCGACTGGTTCGATGCGCTGAACCTCAAACTCAGCACGCGGGTGCCGCGCGCCGATCGCGTGCGCATGGCACGGCTGGGCATGGACATCGTCGCGTTGTCGCAGGGTGTTCCCTTCTTCATGGCGGGCGACGAAATCCTGCGCTCCAAGTCCGGCGACCGGAACAGCTACAACTCCGGTGACTGGTTCAATCGCATCGACTGGACGCTCAAGTCCAATGGCTGGGGCTCTGGCCTGCCACCGGCCAACGGCAATCAGAGTGACTGGAACATCCTCGCACCGGCGCTGGCGGATCCGAATCTGCAGCCCACGGCGCGGGATATCGAAGGCACATTCCGCCACATGCTCGAGATGCTCATCATCCGCAAGACCAGCGGCCTGTTCCGGCTGCGCACGGCCGATGACATCCGGAAGGCAGTGACCTTCTTCAACACCGGCCCGGAGCAGATTCCCGGGCTCATCGTCGAGCGCATCCGCAAGGGCGGCAAGGCCTGCTTCCCGGCGTCACAGGCCGTGGTGCTGGTGAATGCCACGCCGCAGACCCAACGATTCACGGACGCGGCGTTCCGGCGCCAGTTTCTGATTCTGCACCCGGTACAGGCCCTCTCCAGCGACCCGGTGGTGCGCACCGCGACGTACCAGTGGCAGACCGGCACGTTCAGCGTTCCGGCCCGAACCACGGCGGTGTTCATCACGCCCTGTCTGTAGGCGCCGCGCAGTGAGCGGCGATGAACTCCCCGTGCGTCGGCAGAGAGGCCGACGCACGGGCGATCAGGCCGCGCAGGTCGCGCAGATAGCCCTCGCGGTCGCGCGGCGCCACGGCCTCGACGAAGGGATGCGTGGCCCTGGGCCGCACGCCCTGCCCCCACAGCACTTGCAGCCAGCTCGTGATCTGGAACAGGTCCTCGGCCGCGCAGAAAATGCCGGCCGTCTCGCGGAACAGCTCGATGCGCTGGCGCAGCGTGTCGGGCACGGCCATGTGCCGGCAGGCATCCCAGAACGGCTCGCCGACGCGGTTGTTGGCATGGTAATGCAGGATGATGAAGTCGCGGATGTACTCGTATTCCGCCGCCGCCGCGCGATTGAACTCGCGCCGGCGCTCGGTGTTGTCGCCCGCGTGCGGAAACAGCACGATCAGCCGCTGGATGGCCACCTGGATGAGGTGGATCGAGGTGGACTCCAGGGGCTCGAGGAATCCGCTCGCCAGCCCGAGACAGACCACGTTGCGGTTCCAGAGCTGCCGGCGCCGGCCCGTTCTGAAGCGGATCAGCCGCGGCTCCGCCAGCGCCGGCGCGTCCAGATTGGCGAGCAGCACCTCGCGCGCCGCTTCATCGCCGATCTGCGCCGAGCAGTACACGTGGCCATTGCCGGTACGCTGCTGCAGCGGAATGCGCCACTGCCATCCCGCCGCCCGCGCCGTGGCGCGCGTCTGGGGCAACAGTGGCGAGCTGCTGGCCGAGGGCACGGCCCAGGCACGATCGCAGGGCAGCCAGCGCGACCAGTCCTCGTAACCGGTCGCGAGGGCGCCTTCGATCAGCAGTCCGCGAAAGCCCGTGCAATCGACGAAGAAGTCCGCCGCGATCTCGCGGCCATCTTCGAGCTTGAGCGCCCGCACGTCGCCGTCCGGATGCTGCAGAACTCCCGCGATCTTCGCGTCGAGGCGGCGCACTCCCATGCCCTGCGACAGCCTGGATAGATAGGCCGCGTACCGCGAGGCGTCGAAGTGATAGGCCCAGAGCAGGCCCGCGAGCGGCGACCCGGCAATCTGTGTCAGGCGGCCGAACCTGCCCTGCCTGGCCGCCGTCCCGTTGAGTGAATAATCCCAGAGCGAGCCGGCGGACTCGCGGTCGCGCAGCCAGTAGTGATGAAACGGGATGTACGCCAGGTCGCGCCCCACGGGCCCGAAGGCGTGCAGGTAGGCCTGCCCCTGCTGCCACCAATCGACGAACTCGATGCCGAGCTTGAACGTGCCCTGGGTGGCACGCAGGAACTCATTCTCGTCGATCCTGACCAGTTTGTTGAACTGCGCGATGGCGGGAATGGTCGCCTCGCCCACGCCGACGATGCCGATTTCCGTCGACTCGACCAGCGTGATCGCCACGCGCGGTCCGAACACGCGCGCGATGGCCGCGGCCGCCATCCAACCGGCAGTGCCGCCGCCGGCGATGACGAGGGAGCGCAACTCCTGCTGAGACATGGCGCCAAGCTTCTCACGTGCCGCAAACAAAAAGCACCCGCCGGCCGAAAGCCGGCGGGTGCCATTGCGAAGCAGAGCTAGAACTTGTACGTCAGCGCCAGCGAGTACGTCGCACCATATTTCTCGTACTTCACCAGGTTGTAGGTGGGCTGATCGACATTCGACAGCACGAACGGCTCGTCGGTCAGGTTGTAGCCCGACAGGTTGACGCTCAGGCCCTCGAGCGCGCCTTCACGCCATTCGTAGCCGATCTGCGCGTCGATGAGCGACTCGGCCTTCACGGTGTTGAGCGTGAGGCTGGAGTCGAACGCCGGCACCTCGCCGACGAAGTCGCCGCGATAGCGATTGCTGACGCGCGCCGAGAAGCCGGCTTTCTCGAAGTACAGCGTGCTGTTGAGCACCGATTTCGACAGGCCCGGCACGTCGGTCGGCTCGTCGTTGACCAGGATTTCCGAGTCGTTGCGGGCGGCGCTGACGATGAAGCCGAAGCCATCCAGCGCATCCGAGAACAGCGACAGCGGAATGGACGCCGTGAATTCCACGCCCTTGATGTAGCCGCCGCTGCCATTGACACGCACCGATGACACACCCAGTCGGTTGGCGTCCGCCTCCGTGTACAGCAGCGTCGGCTCGTCCGGCGAGGACTGGTCCGGCAACAGCACGTCGCTGAAGTCGGTGAGAATGGACTTCTGGAAGATGTACGTGTTGATCTTCTTGTAGTACGCGGCCAGCGAGATGTATGCCTGCTCGCCGAAGTACTTCTCCCACGACAGGTCGAAGGTGTTCGCCTCCCAGGGCCGCAGCTCCGGATTGCCGCCGCCGGTGCGCTTCCAGTAGATGGCCTGGCCGTCCACGTTGTCTGGCGTCGCCGTATCGGCGACCACGCTGTAACCCGCACCGCCCGCCAGATCGTCCATGCGCGGCCGCGCCTGGGTGATCGCCGCGCCGAAGCGCAGCTTCTGGTCGTGCGGCAGCTCCCACGCGAGATTCAGACTCGGCAGTATGTCCGTGTACTTGTCGCCGAGCTGGCGCGTGGTGAAGCTGAAATCCGGGTCGTCGGGCGGATTGGGCGGCGAGAAGAAGTTGATGTCCGAGAGCTGGTCGGCCGTGATGGCCTGCACGCCGAAGTTGCCGCGCAGTGGCATGCCGGCGAGCTCGGTCTCGATCCCCAGCTTCACGTAAACGGTGGTCAGCTTCTCGTTGACGCGCCAGTCGTTGGTGACCGAGCTCTGGCGGTCGCCGGCGCCGACGTTCGGGTTCGGGTCGTCGTAGGCGTCGATGGGCTGCCAGAAGCCGCTGCGATACAGGCCGATGGCGTTGTAGCTGATCATGCCGTATGGACTGCCGAAGAACGACGTATCGGCGACCCCGGTGCGGAACTCCTCGGGCACCACGGCGTGCGAGATGTTGCCGGGTAGATAGAGAATGCTCTGGAAGTTCTCCTTGGTCTTTTCGCGCTCCGCATAGTTCACGCCGAAGGTGAGCTCGCTGAGGAAACCCTCCATCTTGCGCGACGCCGACAGGCGAATGGCCTTGATGTCGTCCTCGATGGTGGGATTGCCCACGAAACCCGAACGCCGCTGGCCGCCGCCCCAGGCGCCGGGGTCGGTGAGGAACACGCTGTCGTAGTCGCTGTAGTTGAGCGTGGGCGTGAACATCGAGCGGCCATCTGGCAGCGTGGTGAAGGAGATGGAGTCCACCTGCGGCGGCGTCAGCGGGTCATTGTTGGTGCCCGTGCCGGCGGTGGATTCCAGGCGCAGGTTCTCGCGATCCACGTTCGACCAGCTGAGATCGCCTTCCAGCGCCCAGTCGTCGTTCAACTCGAAACGCGTGTTCCAGCCGATCGAGTCGATCTTGGCGTCGGTGTCGTTGTTGTAGTTCTCGATGACCACGAAGGGCACGTCGGCGAACGTGCCGGATTGCACGCGGCCATTCTCGACGGGTCCGGCGTCGCTGAGCGTGGCGCCGCCCCAGACGGTGCCGAACTCCATGCGCTGCACCGTCTGCAGCTCGTTGAAATCTGAGTGGTAGGCATCCACCACCATGTGCAATCGTTCGTTGGGCTGGAATTCGAGCACGCCCAGGAAGCCCTTGCGCTCGTAGTACGCGGACTTCACGCCGCTCTTGTCGCCGCCGATGACGGTGTTGCCGCCGCCGGCGTCGGCATAGCCCCAGGGCTCGCGGGTCTGCGCCTGGTACGGTGTCTTGTTGTACGCGAAGCCGAGCGCCAGGCCGACGGTGCCATCGCGGAACTGGTCGATGTATGTGAGGTTGACGCGATTGCCGGCATCGTCCAGGCCGGGAATGATGGAGTCCTGGTCGTTCTGCTCGCGGCGATAGGTAATCGCGGTTCGGCGGCTGTCGTACGCCAGCGGTTTCACCGTCGCGATGTCGGTGGTGCCCGCGATGCCCTGGTAGGCCATGCCGGCATCCGGCGTCTTGTAGATCTTGACCTGCGTGACCAGCTCCGACGGATACTGGTCGAATTCGACCGTGCGGTTGTCGTTGGTGGTCGCCTGCTCACGGCCATTGAACGTGGTCACCGTGAAGTCGGGACCGAGACCGCGAATGGACAAGGTCTGCGCGCGCCCATTGGTGCGCTGCGCCGCGATGCCGGGCAGGCGGCCGATGGACTCCGCGATCGAGGAGTCCGGCAGCTTGCCGATGTCCTCGGCCGAAACCACTTCGACGATGGCGTCGGAATTCTTCTTGGCCCCGATGGAGTCCTGGATGCTCTTGCGGATGCCGGTGACCAGCACCTCCTGGATGTTCTCGGTGTCACTGCCGGCACTCTGGTCCTGGGCCAGGGCGACGCCGGCGCCGGATGCCAGGAAAATCGCGCAACCGGCAAAGGCGCCGTTCTGCAGACGGCGGGCGGACTTCTTGCCGTTGTCCCGACCGTCGCCTCTATGACTGGAAGTCTTCACTAGCTCCCCTCCTAACTATTTATTGTGCGGGCCGCGCGCACGCGCCGCCCAAAGAACCGGAAATCTTGTGCGCAAGGATGTTGGCTGCATCGGTCACTTGGCAATCCTCTTGCATACGTATTCAGTGCGTATCCATCGCCGTTCCCTGGCGGCGGAACACGCGAAATTCCCAGGCGCCGAGCGAAATCTCCGGCGGCGCGCCGGCGTCCGTGGTGCTCGCGGGCGTGATGTCCTGCCAGGCGCCCGCTCCAGTCGCCACCGTTCCCGTGAAGGGCTGGGACGAGAGATTCACCACCACGGTCAGGGTTTCGGCGTCCGGTCCCGTGCTGATGCGCTGGTAGCTGAGCAGGCGTGCCGGGTCGCTGTTGTCCAACCAGCGCACCTCGCCGCGTGTGAAGGCCGCGTGCGCGCGCCGCAACGCGGCCAGCTGCCGATAGAACTCCGCGACGTGCGGCCGGCGCTCCGCCACCTGCCACTGGATAGGCGCGCGCTCGAACAAGGCCGGCGCCAGCGACTCCACGGTGTCGCCGATCTCCATGCCGTTGTAGAGCAGCGGTACGCCGTCGAGAGTGAACATCACGGCGGAAGCCGCCATGGCGGCGGGCAGACCCGCCTGGCCCGTGGCGCGCAGCTGGTCGTGATTGTCCGAGAAGCGCAGGCGCAGCGCGCCACGTGGGTAGCGGGCCGCCGCTCGTTCCCAGACGGCACGCACCTCGGCGGCCGGTTTGCGGCCCACGAGTGCATCGCTCATCACGTGGTAGAAGTCCCACGCATAGTCCACGTCGAAGGCCTGGCGCAGCAACTCGGGATCATCGGCTTCGGCCAGCAGGGCCAGATCCGGGCGGACCTTGTCGAGCTCGGGGCGCAGCTCCTCCCAGAAGTCCATGGGCACGCCGCTGGCGTAGTCGCAGCGAAAGCCGTCGAGTCCGTAGTCGCGCAGCCAGCCGGCCAGCATGCCGGTCATGTACCGGCGCAGGTCGGGCTGCGACCAGTCGAGGTCGGCCACGTCCACCCAGTCCGGGTTCGGCGCGATGATGTGCCCGCCGGCATCGTGCGTGAACCATTGTGGATGGCGGCGGATGAGCACCGAGTCCCACGAGGTGTGATTGGCCACCACGTCGATGAAGACCCTGAGGCCGCGCTGATGTGCGGCGGCGATCAGCTTCTTCAGGTCCGCCGCGCTGCCGAATTCCGGGTTGACTGCCTCGTAGTCGCGCACGGCATACGGGCTGCCCAGGGTTCCCTTGGCGCGGAGCCGGCCCACCGGATGAATCGGCATCAGCCAGATCACGCTCACGCCCAGCGCCTTCAGGCGATCGAGTTGCGGCACGATGCCCTGGAAGCCACCGTCATGGGAAAACGCGCGCGGAAACACCTCGTAGATGACGGCGTCGCGCAACCAGTCGGGACTCGTGCGCGCCGCAACGGCGGCCTCGGTGGCGGGCGCGTCGCGCACCGACAGCAGCAACGCGAGCAGCGCGGCGGCGCAGGATCGCAGCCGCATCGACGAACCAAACGTGCCTCGCGTCATTTCGTCCCTCTGGACGCCCCGGAGTGCGGCGAACATAGCAGCGCCCCGAAGGTGTTCCCCGTGAATACGTATGCACGCCGCGGCGAGAAGTTAGGGCGCGGAAAAAGCAAAGCCCCGCGGACCGAGGGGGTCAGTCGGCGGGGCTTGGCGAACCTTGGCACTTGGGGGACCGAAGTTCGGGATGGATGTTAGTGCCCGCGCCCGCGACCGGCCAGAGGGTTGAATACGTATTCAGGCTGAATACGTATGCAGCCTGCCGCGGCCCGCTGGAGCAGCGCGATGCATGCGGTAAGCTCCCGCCGCGTGACAGCCCCAAGATCCGCACTCAAGACGGTTCCCGCGACTCGCCCGACGACCCGCTACACGCCCTGGTGGCGAGGCGCCACGATCTATCAGATCTATCCGCGCAGCTTCCTCGACTCCAACGGCGACGGGATCGGCGATCTGCCCGGCATTCTCGCGAAGCTGGACTACGTCGCCGGACTCGGCGTCGACGCCATCTGGATTTCGCCGTTCTACCTGTCGCCGATGGCGGACTTCGGCTACGACATCGCCGATTACCGCGCCGTCGATCCGATCTTCGGCACGCTGGAGGATTTCGATCGCGTGGTGGCGCGCGCGCACGCGCTCGGCCTGAAGGTGATGATCGACCAGGTGCCGAGCCACACCTCGGACCAGCACGCGTGGTTTCAGGAGAGCCGCCAGTCGCGCGACAACCCCCGGGCGGACTGGTACGTGTGGGCCAACGCGCGCGCGGACGGAACCCCACCTAACAACTGGCTGTCCATTTTCGGCGGCGTGGCCTGGACCTGGGAACCGCGTCGCGGGCAGTACTACCTGCACAACTTCCTCAGCCGCCAGCCCGACCTGAACTTCCATCATCCCGACGTGCAGCGCGCCACGCTCGACAACTTCCGCTTCTGGCTGGATCGCGGCGTGGACGGTTTGCGGCTCGATGCCATCAACTTCTGTTTCCACGATGCGCAGCTTCGCGACAACCCGCCGCGACCCAAGGAAGCGCGCAAGGCGGTGGGGTTCAAGGCCGACAATCCGTACGGTTATCAATGGCACCGGCACAACAACACGCAGCCGCAGATGCTGCCCTTCCTCGAGCGCATCCGCGCCCTGCTCGACGAATACCCCGACGTGGTCGCACTCGGAGAGATCTCCTCGGACGATTCCACCGCCACGGTGGCGGAATACACGCAGCCCGGCCGGCTGCACATGGCCTACAGCTTCGAATTGCTCAGCGACGATAGTTCGCCCGCGCACATCCGCGGCACCGTGGAGACCCTGTTGCAACGTGCGCCGCGCAGCTGGCCTTGCTGGACGATTTCCAACCATGACGTGGAGCGCGTGGTCAGTCGCTGGGGCCGCAGTACCTCGCCCCTGCCCCATTTCGCCACCCAGCTGACGGCACTGATCTGCGCACTGCGTGGATCGGTGTGCGTGTTCCAGGGCGAGGAGCTCGGCCTCGGCGAGGCCGACGTGCCATTCGAGGCGCTGCGCGATCCCTACGGCATCGCGTTCTGGCCCACGTTCAAGGGGCGCGATGGTTGCCGCACACCCATGCCCTGGGATTGCGCCGAGCGCGGCGGCTTCTCCACGAGCGAGCCGTGGTTGCCCGTGCCGGCGAAGCACCTGGCACTGGCGGTCGCCGCGCAGGAGCGCGATGCCTCATCGGCCCTGCACGGCTTTCGCCGCCTGCTCGCCTGGCGCAAGCAGCACCCGGTGCTGCTCCAGGGCGACATCGAATTCCTCGCGGCCACGGACTCCGTGCTGGCATTCCGTCGCTTCGAGGAACGCGAGCCCAGCATGGGGCTGCTCGCCGCGTTCAATCTTTCCGGCCAGCCGGCGGAGGTGAAACTTCCGGGCATGACGCTGGGCGCGGCCATCGGCGGGCACGGTTTGCCCGAAGGCACTTTCGTCGATGGGACACTGCAGCTTCCCGGGCATGGCGTGGCGTTTTACGACCTGTCAGCGCCTTGATTTCATTGGCCTCGGCCGTGGGCCGGGGAACCTCGAGACCTGTGCAGTAGCTTTTATCCCACGGGCTCAGCATGATCGCTGCTCCTGTGGGGGGAGTGGCGCCAGCGCCGCAGTCCATGGCCGAAAAACCGACATCGTTCGACATCGCGTTCCTGGCTGGCGTGAGCCAGCCGACCGTTTCGCGTGCGCTGCGCGGCAGCCCGGTAGTGAGCCTCGAGACGCGCAAGCGCATCGAGGAAATCGCGCGCCAGCTCAACTACCGCGTCGACAAGAACGCGTCGAACCTGCGCTCGCAGCATTCGAACACGCTGGCGCTGCTGTTGTTCGAGGACCCCACGCCGGATGACTCGCAGATCAATCCGTTCTTCCTGTCGATGCTGGGCTCGATCACGCGCGCGTCGGCGCGCCAGGGCTATGACCTGCTGATCTCCTTCCAGCAATTGTCGGGGGACTTTCGCCAGGACTACGAGGACACCCGTAAGGCCGACGGCATCATCCTGCTGGGCTACGGCGACTACGAGGAGTACCGGCCGCGCCTCGACAAGCTGGTGGAATCCGGCACTCATTTCGTTCGCTGGGGTCCGGTGCTCAGCGACGAGCCCGGCGTGTCGATAGGTTCCGACAACGCCCAGGGCGGCTACGACGTCACGCGCCACGTGCTCGCGCAGGGACGCCGCCGGCTGGCCTTCCTGGGCCATGCCACCTCGCACTACCCGGAATTCTTCGATCGCTTCCGCGGCTACGAGCGCGCGCTGCTGGAAACGCGCGCGGCGGCGGAGTCGGCGTTGCAGGTGGACGCCATCAATCTCGAGGAATCGGGCTTCCAGGCCGTGAAGGAGCTGCAGGCGCGCGGCGTGCAGTTCGACGGCATCGTCTGCGCCAGCGATCTCATCGCGATCGGCGCGCTGCGCGCGCTGCAGGAATCGGCCATCGACGTGCCGCGCCAGGTGTCGGTGGTGGGCTTCGACGACATCCCGGCCGCCAGCAGCACCAATCCGCCATTGACCACGGTGATGCAGGACACGCGCCGTGCCGGAGAACTGCTCGTCGAAACCCTGCTGCGCCAGATCGCCGGCGACCCGGCCACCAACAGCGTGATCCCCACCCGGCTCGTGGTCCGCAAGTCCGCCTGACGCGCGGACGAAAGAGCCGCTAGTTCTGGCCGGTGTCGCCGGAGTGCGGCCCCTTCCTTCTCAGCAAGGACCACGGGATCCACGCCAGCATGCCCGCCACGCAGAGCCAGCCGAGCAGATCGCCGATGCGCGTGTACAGCGTCGCGATGCGCGGCTTCGGGACGATGCTCGCGAACAGCGAGGTGCCCGGCAGCGAGGTGCTCTCGGCGGTGGCCAGCATGCGGCCGTAGGCGTCGGAGACGGTCAACAATCCATCGCGCGCGGAGCGCACGATGGCGAAGCCATTCTCGATGCCACGCATCTTGGTCATGTTGGCGGCCAGGCGCGCATCGCGGTGGAAATCCCACGCGGGCACCAGCATCACGGCTGCCTCCCGCTGGCCGAAGCCGCGGCCCAGGCTCGCGAAGTGCATGTCCTTGCAGATGGCCACGCCGTAATTCACGCCGTCGATGGCATTCACCGGAAACTCGTTGCCCGAGACGAACTCCCGCTCCGGTGGCGCGAGGAAGTGCTTCAGGTAGTTGGTCACCAGGCGCCCGTCGGGTGCGAACCACCACGCCTCGTTGCGGCGCTGCCCGCCATCGTCCACGCCGAGGCCGGCCACCAGCCAGATACGGTTGTCGCGCGCCATCGCCCCCAGGTGCTTCTGCAGCGGGTCCACGAGCGACGCGGGCAACACGTTGATCTTTTCCGGGAGCAGGACGATGCGGGCGCCGCCGGCCGCGAGCGCCGTCACCTGTGCCTGGTACTGCAGCCACACGTCGTCGGATTGCTCGCTTTCGGCGCTGGCCAGGAAGTCGTCGATGGCCACGATGCCGAAGTTCATGCGCGGCCCCGGCGCCGATCGGCTGACTGGTGCATCCTGCAGCCGCCAGAAACCGAATGCCGCCGTCGCCACGAATACCAGTACCGCCGCGGCATAGGCCGGTAGCGCATCGCGCGCCCGGAGACCGCGGTGAATCATCATCGCCACGGCCGCATTGAGCAGCAGCAGCACGAACAGCACGCCGCCCATGCCGAATACCGATGCGATCTGCGCGATGGGCAGAACCTCCGCCTGGGAGTAGGCAAGGCTGCCCCAGTTGCCGTCGGGGGCGAAGTGCGCCAGCAGCGTATCGGCGCCGACGCCGATCACGGGCAGCGCCAGCACGGTCCACGCGCCGGAGAAGGCCAGCATGATCCGGCGCGCCGAACCGATGACCAACATCCACAGCAGCACCTGCAGCACCATGACCAGAATCACCGGCAGCAGCGGCATCATCGACAGGAAAAAGGGTAGATTGACCGTGACGCCGAGGGCGGCTGCCAGCGCGATCAGGCCGCGCGCCGTCCAGTTGCCCACACGCAAGGACAGCGCCAGCAGCAGTCCCGGTACGAACCAGGCCAGCCACCAGACGGGATCCAGAGCGACGACGAAGCGCAGAGCGATGCCGATGGCAGCGGCGGCGAGCAGATAGAGCCAGGCGGAGCGGGTCATGGACCGCAAGTGTAGCGTCAGCCTGGATCCGGTTTCCGGGAAATGGGGTCTGTCCCGAATTATCTCCCTTTACCTCACGCGCAGCGCCAGCACGCCGGCGAGCAGGAAGCTCGCGCCACCTGCGACCAGTACGTTGATCGCCTCGCCGTTCAGCAGATGCCGGAGCACGGTGCTCAGCACGCTTGCGGCCACGAGCTGCGGAATCACGATGAAGAAATTGAAGATGCCCATGTACACGCCCATCTTGCGCGAGGGTACGCTGCCGGCGAGCAGGGCGTACGGCAACGAGAGAATCGACGCCCACGCGAAGCCCACGCCCACCATCGACAGCAACAGCCAGTCGGGGTTGCGGATCACGGCGAACGATGCCAGGCCAGCCGCCCCGAGCACCAGGTTCAGCATGTGGCTGACGCTCAAGCCGAACCGGCGCACCATGACGGGAATCACCATGGCGGCGAGTGCCGCGAAACCGTTGTAAGCGGCGAACAGCACGCCCACCCAGTTCGCGCCCTCGTTGTACTCGACGCCGGTCGCGTCGGAGGCGCCGAAATGCGTGCGCGTCACCGCCGCGGTGGTGTACAGCCACATCGAGAACAACGCCAGCCAGGAAAAGAACTGCACCGGGATGAGCTCGCGCATGCGCGCCGGCATGTGATCGATGTCGCGCACCAGCGTGGGCATCAACCAGGTACCGCGGCTGCCTGCGAACACCAGCAGCGCCATACCCCAGGTCGCGAGCAGACCGCCGAGGATGTACAGCGGCTCGTCGAGCTGCAGGCGCCACACCGCGAGCGATGCCAGGACACCGGCGATGAGCCAGACCAGGCCGCGGGCGCGACCTTGCGTCGCCTGCCCCGGCTCGACGGCCGCCGATTCCGGCGTGGCATCCGTGAAGGAATGCAGCTGCGTCGGCGGATACTCGCGCGTGCTGACCACGGTCCACAGCAGGGCGATCAGCAACACCGCCGCGCCGATGTCGAATGCATAGCGCACGGTATCGGGAATGGCGGCCTCGCCCTGCCCCGTGCCGACATTGCTCACGCCGGCCCTGGCCAGTATCCACGGCAGCATGCTCGCCACCACCGCGCCGACACCGATGAAGAACACCTGCATGGCATATCCGGTCGGCCGCTGCCTCTCCGGCAGCTGATCGCCAACGAAGGCGCGGAACGGCTCCATCGCGATGTTGATGCTGGCGTCGAGCATCCACAGCAGTCCGGCCGCCATCCACAGCGCCGACGAACGCGGCATGGCCACGAGTGCGACCGAGGCCAGGATGGCGCCCGCCATGAAATATGGCCGCCGCCTGCCCAGCCAGTTCCAGGTGCGGTCCGAATAGTGACCGACGATTGGTTGCACGATGAGACCGGTGAGCGGCGCCGCGATCCAGAGGATGGCCACGTCATCGATGTTCGCGCCCAGCGTCTGGAAAATCCGGCTGACGTTGGAGTTCTGCAGCGCGAAACCGAACTGGATGCCGAGGAATCCGAAACACATGTTCCAGATCTGCCAGAAGGTCAGCGGCGGCTTGAGAGAGCCGGCAGATGCCGGAGCCTCGGCCTTCACGGCTTCTCCACATCGAAGGGCTGCGCAGGGGCCGGCGATTGGCGTTCGGCCTCGGGACCGGGCTTGGAGTTGGGCTTGGACGACGCACGGGGCTTCAGCCGGCGCGGATCGGTCGCGATGCGGATGGCCTGACCTCCACCGGGCGCCAATGCCAGTTGCAGATGATCATGGCGCGACACGGGGCGCGTTTCGATTTCGAGCGCGTGCCCGTCCGCCTCGAAGCCCGCGTTCCGGCCATCACGATAGACAGTCGCGTAGTAGCGGCGTCCCTCCTCCAGGAAATCGAGCGCCACGTTCAGCGTGCGCGCCTGCTCGTCGGTGATTGCGCCGAGATACCAGTCGTCGCTGTTGCGATCCTTGCGCGCGATGGTGACGAAGTCGCCCACTTCGCCATTGAGCACGCGAGTCTCGGCCCAGTCCACCGGCACGTCCTCGATGAACTGGAAGGCCTTGCGGTGCCTGGCATAGTTCTCGGGCAGATCCGCGGCCATCTGGATCGGGCTGTACAGCACGACGTAGAGCGCCAGCTGCTTGGCCTCGGTGGAGAGTATGCGACGCCCGCCCGCGCCTTCGAGACTGAGCACGCCCGGCGTGAAGTCCATGGGCCCCGACAGCATGCGCGTGAACACCAGGTTGACCTCGTGCTCCGGCGGATTCACCGGGTCGCCCCAGGCGTTGTATTCCATGCCGCGCGCGCCTTCGCGCGACACCCAGTTCGGATAGGTGCGGCGCAGGCCGGTATCCTTGATGGGCTCGTGCGCGTCGATGGCGATGTGGCGCCGCGCCGCCTCCTCGAGCACACGCAGATGGTGGCGCGCCTGCACCTGGCCATCGTGCCACTCGAAGTGTATACGGCCATCCGCGCCGCGCGCCTGCACGCCGCCCGAGTCGGCGACGTAGCCTGTCTTCACGGCGTCGATGCCCAGCCTGGCGTACAAGTCGAAGGCCGGCCCCATCTGCCGTTCGTAATTGGCGATGTTGCCCGCGGTCTCGTGATGGCCGATGAGCCGCACGCCTTTCGACCGGGCGTATTTCGCCAGCCCCGCGAGGTCGAAATCCGGGTACGCGTGCGTGAAGTCGAATTCGTCGCCGCGCGCAAACCAGTCGCCGTCCCAGCCGAGGTTCCATCCCTCGACGAGCACGCCGCGAAAACCATGCTTCGCCGCGAAATCGATGTAGCGCCGCGTCTGCGCCGTGGTCGCGCCATGCTTCGCGCCGGATGCCCAGGTCTTCGTGCCGAGATGCATTTCCCACCAGATGCCCACGTATTTGCAGGGCTTGATCCAGGAGACGTCGCCGAGCTTGTTGGGCTCGTTGAGATTCAGGATCAGATCTGTCGATTCGTAGAGTCTGGCGGCGCTGTCGGCGATCAGGATTGTGCGCCAGGGAGTGGTGAACGGCGCCGCCCGCAGCACCTTCGGCCCCGACGAGGACGGCGACAACTGCGCCTTGAGGCGCTGGCCCGTCACGCGACGCAACCACATGCCGGCATAGTCCACCAATGCGGCCTCGTGTATGGCCAGGTGCAACCCGCTCGCGGTGCGCAGCGTGAGCGGCGTGTGTGCCTGGGACACCTCGGCGAGCGGCGTGCGCTGGTAGAGATACTCATAGCGATTCCATTCGCCACCCGGAATCCACCAGGCCGTGGCGGGCTCGGCGACGTCGAACTCGGTCAGCTCCTCGACGATACCGACCTGATCCAAGCCCTTCTGACGCGGAAATTCATAGCGAAAGCCGACACCCTGGTCGAATACCCGGAAGAGCACGACCAGCCTGCGGCGCTCGCCACCGCGCTCAGCCAAGGTCACCCGCAACTCGTTGCCATGATCGCGCACGTAGCGACGCTCGCCCCAGGGCTGCTCCCAGGTATCGTCGAAGCCGCGCGCGGCCTGGTCGAGCAATTCGAAATTGCGTTCCAGACGCGGCGCCTCGGCGAGGATGAATCCCAGGCGTGACCAGCCGACGACGGGGCGCCCGTCGCGATCGATGGAATACTCCGGACGCCCCTCGCCGTCCGTGCGCAGCGTGACCACGAGCCTGCCATCCGGAGATTTCACCGCGGCGCTCGCTGGCGCGCCCAGGGCCCGCGGTCCGGTCGCGAACAGGGCCAGGGCCGCGGTCAGCAGCAGCACGCGCATCCAATGGTTCATTCCGCCGCTCCCACGCAAACCACGTAGCTAAGCGGCAGTAGTTTGACCGTGACGCTGCCCGGGGCATCCGCCCGCGCCGCGCACGGACCCCGCACCGTCTTGAACGCCGCCGAACTGGCTTCCACCTCGACCTGCGCCGTCAACGCGGTGATCGAGGTGTTGAATGCGATCAGGATTTCACGGCCGTCATTGCCGATGCGCGACACCGCGAAGAGCCCCGGCGTCCGGCTCTGTGCGCGAACCACCTGGCGCCCGCGGCGCAGCGGCAGATAGTCGCGCCGCAGTTTCGACAGTTCCGCGATCTGCGCGTACAGCGGATGCCGCAGGTCGAAATTCGCCGCGGCGGTACTGCCGCCCGTGCCCAGCAGCGGCTGGTCGTTGTAGCTCGTCACCTGGCTGGCGAACATGTCCTGGCGCGCCGCCTGGTCGATGCCATGGCCGATGAACCCCTGCTCGTCGCCGTAGTACACCACCGGCACGCCGCGCAGCAGGAACAGCATGGCGTTGCCCAGCATCACGCGCCGCGCCAGCTCCTCGTCGCCGATATCCGGTTTCGCATCGCGGATGATCCAGGCCAGGCGCCCGAAATCATGGTTACCGGTGAAAGTGGGCAGTCGCAGGGCCGCGGCGGCACCCCCTTCGTACAGGGCATCGTCCGCGAACAGCCGGGCCAGAACCAACGTGCCCGCGTCCCGGGCGAGCACTTCCTTCACCGCTCCCGCGAAGCCGAAATCCAGCACGGCCGGTAGTTTGTCGACGCGCGTGTGCCGCGCGAGCTGCGCCACGTCCACGCCCTCGGCGGCCACCTCACCGAAGATGTGGAAGTGGGGAATGCCCAGCGATTGCGCGCGCTGCAGAATCGCGGGCACGAAGGCCTGCCAGAACTCGGGGTTCACGTGCCGGGCCGTGTCGATGCGAAAACCGTCGATGCGGTACTTCTCGATCCAGGCGCCGTAGATGTCGATGAAGCCGTGCAGCACGCGCGGATTCTCGGTCATGAGATCGTCGAGCCCGACGAAGTCCCCGTACAGCGAGCTCTCGCCCCAGAAATCCGAGTTGCCGCGATTGTGATAGAGCCTGATGTCGTTGAGCCAGGCCGGCACCTTGATGTCCGCCTCACCGGCAGGCACGAACGGCGTGTATGCGAAATCCGGTCTCGCGAGCAGCGCGAAATTCGCGCTGCTGCGCACGCCATCGCCGGCGAAGCCGGCGTTGATGGCCTGCCCGCCCGGCCCGCCGCGCCGCGAATAGGGGTAGTCCGCCTTCGAACGGTACGGGCAGGGCCCGGCCGCGCACTCGCGATACTGGATCACGTCGGCGGTGTGATTGGTGATGATGTCGAGATACACCTTCATGCCCCGCGAATGCGCGGCAGCGACGAAGGCTTGCATGTCGGCCTCGCCGCCGAAGTGCGGGTCCACGCGGGTGAAATCGGTGATCCAGTAGCCGTGATAGCCGGCCGACTCCTCTCCCGGCCCGCCCTGCACGGGCTTGTTCACGTAGATGGGCCCGAGCCAGATGGCCGTGGCGCCCAGGCCCTTGATGTAGTCCAGGCGCTGCGTCAGCCCCGCGAGATCGCCGCCATGATAGAAGCCCTTGTGGGCCGGATCGAACCCGGTAGTGAGGCGGTCGCCCTGCAGTCCGCCGCGGTCATTGGCAGGATCACCGTTCTCGAAGCGATCCGGCAGTACGAAGTAGATGATTTCGTCTTCCGGATGTCGGGCCAGATAGTTCGCCGCGCTCGCGGCGGCCAGCGAGGCATTCGCCACGCCGGCCAGTAGCCACGCTGCCAAGATTCGCCGCATCGCTCCCCCGGATTCGTTCCCTGGGCGAACTGTACTTCAGCGCGCGCGCCAGGCGCGCCATGCATACGTATGCGGCAGCCGCAAACAGCAAGGGCCGCGCGCGTCCTCGACGCCCGCGGCCCTGCCCTCGGCAACGATCAGATGAACCGGTTGACCAGGTTCTCGAGCATCTCCTGCCGGCCGGACTGCGGCCGCGGGTTGAGGTTCGCCGCCACCGCCGCATCGGCGATCGAGGCCAGCGACGCACCTTGCGCGTGGATCTTCTTGCCGAGCTCGCCATCCCACTTCGCGTAGCGCTGTTCGACGAACT
>CAMLGF010000006.1 GCA_946479515.1 uncultured Pseudomonadota bacterium
CCGCGTGCGCAGGAAGCGCTGGCGAGCGCTCGCGGCAGCCCTGGACGCCGTGGTCGCGGGCGCCTGACCCGGCCGTTCGCGACGGAACGCTGCCTTACCGCCATTTCTCCCGGCCGACCATGGCGCCGATTTCGGCCTGCGCCGCGCTCAGCGCCCTCACGTCGCGCGTGGACTCGCTCATGTAAACGGCGATGAAGATGGGCCGTCTTCCGGGTGGATAGGCCAGGCACAGGTCGTTGACCGCACCGTTCGCGCCCGTGCCCGTCTTGTCGCCCGCGGGCCAGCCCCTGGGCAGGCCACCGCGCACGCGGTCGAGACCGGTGCGCGCCGCGGCCAGCCAGTCGATGAGCATGGCGCGCGAGGTCAGCGAGAGAACGTCCTGGGTGAAGATCCTCAACAGCGCATCGACCATGGCGCGCGGCGTGGTGGTGTCGCGCGTGTCGCCGGGCACGTTGCTGTTGAGCTCCATCTCGTTGCGGTCGAGCTGAGTGACCTTGTCGCCGATGCCGCGCATGAACTGCGTGAAACCGGCCGGCCCGCCGATGCCGGCGAGCAGGATGTTCGCCGCGGCATTGTCCCCGTTCACGACCACGGCGGCGCACAGCTCCGAGATATTGAGCGCGGTGGCGCCGTCCTTGAGCCTGGCTTCCACTACGGGCGAATGCGGCAACAGGTCATCCTTGCCCACGGGCAGCGTGCGCGTGAGGCGGAACGCGCCGTGATCGACCTGCCAGAGCAGCGCGGCGGCCAGCGGCAGCTTGAACGTGGAGGCCATGGCAAAGCGGGACTCGTCGTCGTAGCCGATGCGCCGGCCGCTCTGCGAGTCGAGTATGTGCACGCCCAGGCGCCCGCCGATGCGTTTGTGGATGGCCTTGAGCGTGCGATGCGCGCTCGCAGCCTCGGCCGGCGCCGCGCAGGCGGCGGCGATGGCCAGTGACAGGAGCGCGCGGCGGTTCAACACGGGTCAATCCTCCGCCAGCACGACGATCTTGTCATTCTCGGCGAACGTGTGTCTCTCCGATTTCTTCGGATTAACGTTCACGCCATAGCCGCGGGACTTGTCGTCCGCGTATTTCATGAGCCGGTAGCCGATGGCGGTCTCGCCCTTCTGTGCCGCGGCTTCGAGCACGGTGTAGAAATCGACGGCGCTGCCGAGCTTGATGTAGTCGCTCATCGGACGAATGTATATCTCGCTGCCCTCGGAACTGAACAGGACCCTGAACACCTTGTCGAGGTTCCGGTTCTCCGACAGCTGCGACATCATGAGGCTGACCAGCTTGTCGCTGACGATGAAGTCATCGGCGCGCGCGATCTGCGCCAGCGCGCGGTTACGGATGTCCATCATCTCGCTGACGATGCTGAGCCGCGTGCCGGCCGCATCGGCGAGATTGCGCAGATGCAGCAGCGTGATCAGCGTCTTGGCGTCCGCTTCCTGCATCGGCAGGTCGCCGTAGCTCAGCAGGATGACGTGCTCGAAAGTCGCGGCCTTGATGGCCGCCAGGGTCGCCGCGTGCGTGATGTCGCCGTCGGCGAAGCGGACTTTCTGCCGCTGCATCCGCTTGGCCACGCTCATGAGCGTGTCGCGCACGCCTTCCTGCCGGCAGATGACGATGGTTTCCGAGCCCGGCGCCACGTAGTTGTCGAGCTCTTCGATGATGGCCTGCGCCTTGCCGTTCCAGCCCAGCATCAGGATGCGCTCCGGAGCCGGCGGCAGCCGCTCGCGGTTCGACAGCGCGCTGGTGTCGGGCAGCCCCCCACCCGCATCCGGCCGCAGCACCAGCGTGTCGTCGTCCTCGGAGATGGCGATGACCTGATCGCCACTGCCGAAGGTGGTGTCCATGGGCGGGTTGATCAGCACCGCGCCGTCGCTGCCACGCATGATGCCCATGACGGTGGAGTCTTCGTAGGCCGTGATCACCTCGCGATAGGTGCGACCGGCGAGCGCCGCCTCATCCTTGAAGTAGATCTCCGCGCCGTCGAAATCGAGCAGTTCGGTGTAGACGACGGAGAGGCCGCTCTGCCGGCAGGTCTGCGCGGTCACGCGCGCGATGAGATCCTCGCCCTGGATGTAGATGGCCTCATCTGCGCCCACCAGCTTCGCGGCCTCGAGATTCCGCGGCTCGCGGATCTCCGCGACGATGTGATACGGCTGCTGCTTGCGGGCCGGATTGTTGGTGATGGCCAGCACCGACTTGATGACGTGGATGTCGGGATTCTCGGTCTCCGGCGCGAGCACGATGATGGACCGCGCCGAGTGCGGGTCGACCACCGCCAGGTCATCGAGGTCCAGTGGATTGCCGCTGCGGCAGATGACCCTGGTGTTCCGGGTGGTCGGGAATTTCGCCCGGATGTCGTCTTCCATCTCGATCTTGTCGCGCTCGGAGAGGATGACGATGCAGGGATCCTTCTGGTTTTCGTTGGCGATCAGCAGCTCGCCGATGATGGAGTACACCTTGCTCGACCAGCCCAGGATGAGCGTGAAGCCCTGCTCGATCACGCGCGAGCGCCCCTTGCGCAACTCGGCGAGCCGCGACTCCAGGCCCGAGGTGATGGTGCCGATGAGAATGCTGACGATGAAGATGCCGCCGATGGTGACGAGCATCATCAGCAGGCGCAGCTGCCAGCCGTTGTCACCGGCCACCACGCCCGGGTCCATGGTGCGCAGCAGGCTCTGCCACATGCCCTCGAAGAAGCCGTACGGGTGTTCGTGATCGGCCGGGTCCTGCCCGATGCGCATGGCCGCCAGAACCAGTGATGCCAGGATGACGATGGTGGCCGAGAGCAGTGCCAGCCAGCCGATGATGGCGATGGTGCCCCTGGAGAGCGTGTTCTCGAAGCGATAGCGCAGCCGGTCGCGCCAGGTGATCTCAGGCATGCGCCCCTCCCAAGGCTGAAAGCTCGACCCGGATCTTAGACAGAATTCAGGGAAGTGGGGCCCTTCCGCCGCGCGTCACGACGATGTCGACGCTGTCGCTCTGGGGATCGTAGACGATCACCGCCTCGCGCCGCTCGAGCTGGCGCCGCACGTCGGCCACCTTGCTCTCGAACGTGGCATCGCGCTCGCCATAGTCGGTGCCCTCGCGCAACACGAACGACTCGATGACGGCGCGCAGGGTCTGCGGCGCGAGCTCGGCGTGGGGAACTTCGACGGGCCCGCCTTCTGGCGCTGATGTGTCCTGGTCTTCGCTCACGCCTCGATTGTGGCGTATTTCCGCACCAGCAGCGCAGCGCCGGTGAGCAGGGTCGAGACACCGAGCATGACCCACTCCACGTGCTGATCGGGCGCCGCGATCACGCGCGGCAGATGCAGCAGCAGCACGAATGAAGCCATCATGCCGGCCTCGCAGGTCGCGGCGAGCCTCGCGCGGACCCCGCTCAGCAGCGCCAGACCCGCGAGCAGGTGTCCGGCGCCCGTGGCCCAGGCCCAGAAGGTCTTGAAGGGCATCCAGCCGGGCACCATCGACGCGGTGAAATCGATGTAGTTGAAGTGCGCGAATCCGAACACGACGGCGCTGGCGCCGGCGAGCAGGCGCGCGGCCAGCGACACGCGGCCGCGCCAGCTCCCGGCATGCGCGGCGAGCAGCGCCAGCGCGCCGGTGGTCATGAAGGCGATCTCCGCCGGGCTGTTCCAGGCGCCGATGTGCCCCGAGGATGCGATGGCCAGGGGTAGATTGAGCGCCAGCGTCCACGCAGCGAGCAGGATGGCGAGCAGCAGCGCAGCCGCCTTTGCGAATCTCGGCAGGAGCAACGCGCCGCCGCCCGCCGCCAGCAACGCGCCGGCCGCGTACGCGAGCGGCGTGCGCGCCGGCAATTCCGCGGGCACCGGTTGCCACTGCAGCGCGAAGTCCTGGAAGCAGATGCCGACGGCGCCCAGCAATACCGCGCCAGCGGCGTACACGATCGAATGCTTGTTCATGCAGACCCCCGGGTTGAGGGTCTACTTTAACCACCATCGCAGCAGCAAGCTAACTACTCCGAGAGAGACGACGCTCGCGACCCAGATGAGGGCCATCCAGCCGAGGCGCCTGGCGAATGGCGCTTCTTCGGGACGCGCGCGATCGGCGGCCATCAGTGGTAGCCCTCGTGCGCCACCTTGCCGCGGAACACCCAGTACGACCAGGCGGTGTACGCGAGGATCAGCGGCACCAGCACGGCCGCGCCCACGAGCATGAAGGCCTGGCTGCTGGCCGGCGCCGCCGCACTGTCGAGCGTGATGGAGTTCGGGATGAGATAGGGATACATGCTGATGCCGAGGCCCACGAAGCTCAGCGCGAACACCGCGAGCGTCAGCACGAAGGGCGCGAGCTCGTAGTCGCGGCGCAGGCTGCGCACGAAGCGCCAGGTGAGGATGCAGATGATCAGCGGCACCTGCGCCGTGAACAGCACGCGCGGCATGGAGAACCAGCGGTCCCAGTACTGGTCGCCCATGAACGGCGTGTAGGCGCTCACCGCGAGGATGCAGGCCAGGGTGATCGGCGCCCAGATGCGCATCAGGCGGCGCGCGTGCTTCTGCGTCTCGCCGTCCGTCTTCCAGTTCAGCCAACAGGCGCCGAGCAGCGAGTACCCGGCCACCACGCTGAAGCCCGTGAGCAGGCTGAACGGCGTGAGCCAGTCCCACCAGCCGCCCGCGTACGCCCGCCCCTCGATGGCGATGCCCTGGAGCAAGGCGCCGAGCGTGATGCCCTGCGCGAGCGCCGCCAGCAGCGAGCCCGCGGTGAAGGCGAAGTCCCAGATCGCGCGATGCGCCGGATCGCGCCAGCGGAACTCGAACGCGACCCCGCGAAACACCAGCGCGAGCAGCATGGCGATCAGCGGCGCGTACAGCGCCGACATCACGATGGCATACGCCAGTGGGAACGCCGCCAGCAAGCCACCACCGCCGAGCACCAGCCAGGTCTCGTTGCCGTCCCACACCGGCGCGATGGAATTCATCGCCGTGTCGCGCTCGCGCCCGACGCCGAAACAGGGAAACAGGATGCCGATACCGAGATCGAAGCCATCCATGACCACGTACATGAATACCGCGAACGCGAGTATCGCGGCCCAGACATTGGTCAGTGCCGCGCTCTCAGCCATGCGTGGTCTCCGGTAGTTGGCCGGACTGCAGCGCCTGCGCGGACGTGATGCCGGCCGCATGCGCCGGCGTGTGCGGGTGATCGGGCTCGCTCGGTTGCGGTGGCTTGGACATGAGCTTGAACAAATACCACGTGCCCATGCCGAACACCGCGAAGTACACGATGACGAACGCCAGGAGCGAAGCGGCCACGGCCGGCGCCGCGAGCGGCGACACGGACTCCGCGGTGCGCATCAGGCCGTAGACCGTGAACGGCTGGCGCCCGACCTCGGTGGTGACCCAGCCCGCGATCACCGCGACGAAGCCCGACGGCCCCATCACCAGCGCGAAACGCTGCAGCGCGCGCCAGTCGTACAGCTTCCGCGCGGCGCGCGCGACCAGGCTCCAGGCGCCCAGCAGCAGCATGAGCAGACCCAGACCCACCATGATACGGAACGACCAGAACACCACTTTCACCGGCGGGCGATTCTCGGGCGCGATGCTGTCGAGACCCGCGAGCGGCGCGTCGGCATCGTGCTTGAGGATCAACGAGGAGAGCCCGGGCACTTCGATGGCGTGCTCCATACGCTGGGACTCGTCGTTCGGAATGCCGAACAACACCAGCGGCGCGCCGTGCGGATGACTCTGGTAGTGGCCTTCCATGGCCATCACCTTCGCGGGTTGATGCTCGAGCGTGTTGAGGCCATGAAGGTCGCCGACGAACACCTGCAGCGGGGCGACCAGCGCCGCCATCCACATGGCCATGGAGAACATCTTGCGCGCGTGTTCCCGCCCCGAGTCCTTCAACAGGTGCCACGCGCCGACCGCACCCACCGCCAGCGCGGTAGTGAGGTACGCGGCGATCACGGTATGCGCCAGTCGGTACGGAAAACTGGGGTTGAAGATGATGGGCAGCCATCCGGCGGCGGGCACGAACTGACCGGCGGCGTTCAGCGTGTGGCCCTGCGGAGTCTGCATCCAGCTGTTCACGCTCAGGATCCAGAACGCCGAGATGAAGGTGCCGACGGCCACCATGAGCGTGGCGAGGAAGTGCAGTCGCCGGCCGACCTTCTGCATGCCGAACAACATGACCCCGAGAAAGCCGGCCTCGAGAAAAAAGGCGGTCAGCACCTCGTAGGCCATGAGCGGGCCGATCACCGGGCCTGCGCGATCGGAGAACACCGACCAGTTGGTGCCGAACTGGTATGACATCACGATGCCCGAGACCACGCCCATCGCGAAGGTGACGGCGAAGATCTTCAACCAGTATTTGTACAGATCCAGGTAGACCGCTTTGCCGGTCTTCAGCCACAGCGCCTCGAGCACGGCGAGGTAACTGGCGAGGCCGATGGAAAACGCGGGAAAGATGAAATGGAAGCTGAGTGTGAACGCGAACTGGAAGCGCGCCAGCAGCAGTGCATCGGCGTCGGAAAACATGCGGGCATCTTACGCCCGCGAAATTGCGGTCGCAGTAGTACACTTCCGACGCAAGCAACCGCCGTTCGCCAGGAGCACGGCAGCGCGAATCCCGCGCCGGCCAGCGCGGCGGATCGATGAGCGCGCAGCGCGGTAGTTTGCTTCCAGGAAGGTGCCCCCCCTGAGCGAGCGCGCGCCCGCGAGGCACCAGGGGAGTTCAGCTGCCGGGCACCAGCGCACGCAGGCGCGCGAGCTCGCATTCCAGGTCACGCACGCGCTCCAGCAGCTGCAATGCAACCGCCAGCCCGCGGGTGTCCAGCTCGAAATCATCGCGCAATCGACACGCCGTGCGTGCCAGGGTCACGACGCGCGCGCTGAAAGCCAGCTCACCGCCCGGCGCGTCGCGCGCCGGCAGCGCCCCGGTGCCGACCAGCTCGAGGAGCTCCGCCTCTGTCAGGCCGGACACTTCCATGAGCTCGGTCAGACTAACTACCCTGTGTTCGTCCAGCCACAACACTTCGGTTTCACCGGTCATGGACTCTCTCCGCTGAAGTGCTTGCGCGGATTGAATGTCGACCCCTGCGCCAGTTCCTCGTACAACCTGCGCTCGCGCTCGTCGGCCGGCGGCACCACCACTTGCAGCACGGCGTACTGATCGCCGGCGCCGCCGCGCGGCATCGGCAGGCCGCGTCCGGCGAGCCGCAGCTTCTGGTTCGATGCCGCGCCCGCCGGCACCTTGAGATTGACCGCGCCGGCCAGCGTGGGTACTTGCACGGTGGCGCCGAGAGCGGCTTCCCAGGGCGTGAGCGGCACGTCGACGTACAAATCGTGGCCGGTGGCGCGATACCAGGGATGCGGCCTGAGGGCGATGTCCAGATAGAGATCGCCGTCGCGCCCGCCGTTGAAGCCTTTGCCGCCCTTGCCTGGCAGCCGCAACCGCTGGCCGTCGACCGCGCCCGGCGCGATGCGCGCCTTCACGGTGTGCGGTACGCGGCGCAGGGTTCCCTGCGCGTCGTACTCGGGCAGGGACAGGTTCAAGGACAGCGTGGTTCCGCGAAACGCGTCTTCGATCGCGATTTCCACCGGCACCTCGAAATCCTGGCCCGGCATGCCGCGCGCGCCGCCGCGACCGGAGCCACCGTCACCCGCCTGGCGGCCGCCGAATCGCGCGAACAGATCGGAGAAATCCAGATCCTCGAACGCGAACTGCTCGCCGCCATGTTGGCGCGCCCAGTCCGGCGGCGGGCGGAAGTCCTCGCCCTGCGGACGGCTGCCGAGGGCGTCATAGGCAGCGCGCTTTTCCGGGTCCTTGAGCGTCTGCCAGGCCTCGCCGATTTCCTTGAAACGCGTCTCGGCGCCGGGCTCCTTGGAGACGTCCGGGTGATATTTCTGCGCCAGTCGACGATACGCTTTCTTGATTTCGTCGGCCGAGGCGCCGCGCTCGACGCCGAGCGCGGCGTAGTAGTCCGTGTATTTCATCGGCCTTCGCTCACTGCCCCGCCATTTCCTCCATGGACTTCTTCCGGTATCCGGTGGGGACCTCGAACAGGGAACCGGGGATGTCCTGCTCGCGCCACACGCTCATGAGCCGCTCGACGTTCGCAAGCTTGCCATCCTCGTAGTCGCGCGACCGCACGGGAAAGCCATTGATCTTCTCCTGCGCGGAGAACTCGTTGCTCATCAGCCCCGACAACATGGGGACCGTCTTCGCCATTTCCTCGAACACCCTGGCGAAATTCTTGAACACGGCCTGGAAGTCTTCCTTGCCGGGCAGGGCACTGAACGGCACGGCACACAGTTGCTCATCGAGTTCGCCATTGCGCTTCACGTCCCAGACGCGACAGCTGCGGCCATTGACCTTGTCCGTCTTGCCGGTGTCCACCGCTTCCACGGTCCATTTCTGGTCGCCGCCCGCGAAACCGGGGATCTGCTTGGAGAGCATCTGCTCGACCTGCGCGCGTTGCTCGGGCGGCATCTTCGCCAGCTGCTCCTTCATCTGGACAAGGCCGTCGGAGAGCCGCTTGCCGAACTGCTCCATGGAAGCCTTGTCGAGCATGACGTAACTCTTGTCGGCATCGTCGATGGCGTAAAGCGTGCCGTCCTTGATGATGGTCGCGGTGTCGTGCGAGTCCGAACCCTGTTCGGCCACGTCGACGAAACGCCCCGAGCTGCCCTGCACGTACATCTTCTGCACCAGCGTGGTCTTGTCGGTGCCGACCTGGTGGTCGACCATCTCCACGTACACGCCGGCACCGGCGAGTGCGGGCACGCCGGCGGCAAGCACGAGCAAGGCGATGAATTTCATGGGTCCCTCGTTGAACGGAATGTGAAATGAGAGCCGCACTCTACACCCCCGGTTCCCGCCTCCCCTAGACTGGCGGCCGCATGGACGAACGCCGCAAACCCATTCTCGGCCGCGTGGTCCCCGGGGTCTCCCCGGCCATGCAGCGACGCCTGCAGCGGATTTTCGCCCTGCTCCAGGCCGTGAGTCCCGGGCTCGCCGGCTGGACGGCGTTGCGGCTGTTCCTGACGCCGGCGCGCCGGCGCGCCGAAGCCGCCGACGCGGCCGTGCTCGCCCAGGCGCGCAAGCGCCACCTGCGCGCCGGCGAACACCGGTTCGTCGCCTGGCAGTGGGGCGATCGGGCGCCCTGGGTGGTGATGCTGCACGGCTGGGGATCGCATGCCGCGCGCTTCGCCAATTTCATCGCGCCGCTGCGCGAGGCAGGCTTCTCGGTCATCGGCATCGATGCCCCGGCACACGGGCACTCGCCCGGCAGCCAGTCCGACCTGCTCAAATTCCGCGATTGCCTGGCCGAGGTGTTGCGCACGCATGCACCCGTGCACGCGGTGATCGGTCATTCGCTGGGCGGCGGCGCGCTGCTCACGGTGCTGGCCGAGACCCGCGAACACCACCCGGAGAAGATCTGCCTGTTCGGCGTGCCCAGCGACATGGACTACATCCTCGAGTCCTTCGCGATGATGCTCAGCCTGCGCGCACCCGCGCGCGACAGCCTGCATCGCCAGTTCGCCGCCCGGTTCGGCAGGACGGCGCGGGAGGTCTCCGTGCAGGCCGCGGCGCACAGCGTGCGCATTCCGGTGCTGGTGGTGCACGACGACGACGACAACGTCGCGCCCATCGCGCAGGGCCTGGCCGTGGCCGCGGCGCTGCCCGACGCGGTGTTGCTGCGCACGCAGGGATTCGGCCATAGCGGCGCGCTGCGCGACCCGGCCATCATCGCGCGGGTAGTCAGTTTCCTGCGCAGCTAGCTGGCGTGGGTCGCGGCGGCGGCAGCCCAGAGCGCGCCCGCGTGCTCTTCGCCGAACTCATGCAACGCCCGCAGCACCAGGTGCGGCCGCACCTCCGCCTCCGGAAAGCATTCGCCGGGTGACACCGCGACCACGCGCATGCCGGCCGCGTGCGCCGCACGCACCCCGGTGAGCGAATCCTCGAAGGCCAGGCATTCGGCGGGCGCGACGCCCAGCAGGCGCGCGGCCAGTAGATAGATCGACGGATCGGGCTTGCCGTGCTCCACGGCATCGGCGGACACGATGACCTCGAAGCGCGAGGCGATGCCGAGCTCTCGCAACACCAGGTCGCACAGCCGCCTGGGGGAATTCGAGGCCAGCGCCACGCGCCAGCCCAGCGCGGCGCAGCGATCGAGCACTTCCGGTACGCCGGGCAGCGCGCGGCAGCGACCGGCCATCTGCTCCGCGACGCGCGCGATCACGGCGGCCTCCATGTCATCGAGGGTGGGCTGCGCCCAAGGCCGCACCGAATACCAGTGCTCGGCCACCTGTCGAGTGGACATGGGAGCGGTGACCGCGGACATCTCGTCGGTGATGTGGATGCCGACCGAGCCGAACACTTCCTGTTCGGCGATGCGCCAGAAGGCCTCCGAGTCGACGAGCGTGCCGTCCATGTCGAAGATGGCCGCGCGGAACATGGCGCCGGGAATCAGAAGCTGGCGCGGAAGAACAGTTCCGGACCGCCGACGGACATCTCGAACAGCGCGGGCTTGTCGTCGGGCACGGCCTGCAGATCGTATTCGAGCCGCGTGTAACCGATGCCGACGGCCATGTTCTTGCGCCAGCGGTACTGCAGGTCGGCGTGGAAGTCGGCGAGGCTGCCGGTCAGATCGTCGCGCGAGTACTCGTAGCTCTGGCCGCGCGCGGTGATCGACCAGCGCTTCGAAATGCGAAAGGCGGCGGTGCCGGCGATGGTGGCGAACGGCGCCACCTCGGAGAAGGACTCGCGATTGAGCGTGCCCGGCTCCCGGAGTTCGGACTGCGCCTCGATGATGTGCAACCCGAGACCGGCACCCGCCTCGAAGCGTTCGCCGCGGAACAGCGAGTAGGTGTAGGTGAGCGACAGCACCCGCCAGTCGAGCTTGCTGCGAATTCGGTCGCCGGCCTGGAAATCGAAATCGCCGTAATCGATCGGCTGCGTGGCGACGGTTTCGCCGTAGCGATTGAGCTTGAAGTAGTCCACGCGCAGGTGGTTGCGATTGCCCATGCGCACGTCGAACTCGATGCGCGCCTGCTCGACCTGGTCGTCGAGGCCGAGATCGTCCTCGGCGGACAGGGCCGTACCGGGCTGCTGCGACGGCGGTGGCGGCACGACGATGACCGCCGGCTGCGTGGGATCGAGCTGCATGCGGGTTTCCACCGCGCCCTGATACGCGCTCAGCCGCAGGTAGAAATGATCGCTGACCGGGCTCGCGAGCTCGTCCTTCTCGGGTTCGAGCGCCTCGCTGGGCTTGAGCTCGGGTTCGGCCTTTTCGCGATCCGAGCGGCTCTCGACGGGCTCGGCCCGGTCCTTGCGCCACAGGGCGCAGCCGGTCATCAGCAGGCTGAGAAGGATCATCAGGCCAAGACGCATCGAGGGGCTCCCAGGCGGGCACGCAAGCCGCGCCATGATCTAACAGGTAGGCGGGGCATGCCAGCGTCGCCCTCAGGCGACGGGACGAATGTGACGTGGCGCACGCTGCCGGCCGCAGACGAAAACGGCGCCCGACTGCCGAGAGTGGGGCGCCGTCCGCGCGCTGGCCTGGCGAAAAGCAGGTCTGCGATCAGCGTTTCATCGCGTCGAAGAACTCGGCATTGGTCTTCGTATCCTTCATCTTGTCGAGAAGGAATTCGATGGCCGCGAGTTCGTCCATCGGATGCAGCAGCTTGCGCAGGATCCAGATCTTGGCGAGCTCCCCCGCGTCGGTGATCAGCTCTTCCTTGCGCGTGCCGGACCTGTTTATGTTCACGGACGGGAACACACGCTTCTCCGCGATGCGGCGATCGAGGTGGATTTCGCTGTTGCCCGTGCCCTTGAACTCTTCGTAGATCACGTCGTCCATCTTCGAGCCGGTGTCGATCAGCGCGGTGGCGAGGATGGTCAGGCTGCCGCCCTCCTCGATGTTGCGCGCGGCGCCGAAGAAGCGCTTCGGGCGCTGCAGGGCGTTCGCGTCGACACCACCGGTGAGCACCTTGCCGGAGCTCGGCACCACGGTGTTGTAGGCGCGCGCGAGACGGGTGATGGAGTCGAGCAGGATGACCACGTCCTTCTTGTGCTCGACCAGACGCTTGGCCTTCTCGATCACCATCTCCGCCACCTGCACGTGGCGGGCGGCGGGTTCGTCGAACGTGGACGACACCACTTCGCCCTTGACCGTGCGCTGCATCTCGGTCACTTCTTCCGGGCGCTCATCGATGAGCAGCACGATGAGATAGACCTCGGGGTGATTCGCCGTGATGGACGTGGCGATGTTCTGCAGCAGCATGGTCTTGCCGGCCTTGGGCGGCGAGACGATGAGCCCTCGCTGGCCTTTGCCAATTGGCGAGACCAGGTCGATGGTGCGTGCGGTGAGATCTTCCGTCGAGCCATTGCCACGCTGCAGCTTGAGGCGCTTCGTGGGATGGAACGGAGTGAGGTTCTCGAACAGCACCTTGTTGCGCGAGCTGTCCGGCGAGTCGAAGTTGATCTCGCCGACCTTGAGCAGCGCGAAGTAGCGCTCGCCGTCCTTGGGCGGACGAATGAGGCCGGAGATGGTGTCGCCGGTGCGCAGGTTGAAGCGGCGGATCTGGCTGGGCGAGACGTAGATGTCGTCGGGACCGGCAAGATACGAACCGTCGGCCGAGCGCAGGAAGCCGAAGCCGTCCTGCAGGATCTCCAGCACACCGTCGCCGTAGATGTTCTCGCCGTTGCGCGAGTGCGCCTTCAGGATGCCGAAGATGATGTCCTGCTTGCGCGAGCGGGCCATGCCTTCGACGCCCATCGACTCGGCCATCTTGACCAGCTCGTAGATCGGCTTGGCCTTGAGGACCGTGAGGTTCATCGACTTGCGCGATGCCTCCAGGTCCGCCTGACTGATGATCTCCGACTCGTCGACCTCGAGCGCCTCGAGCGGCTGATCGTCGTGGCGGCCGCCGTTCTGCCCCGGCCGGTAATTCGGATCGCGATTGCCGTCGCGGTCGCGATGCTGGCCACCACCGTGACGCGGGCCCTTGTTAGGGCGATTGCGGCCCTGATTACCCAAGTAGCCCCTCACAGGTGCGCATCCAGGAAAGATTTCAGGTCGGGCTTGCGCACCGAGCCGACCTTCTGCGCTTCCACCGTACCGTTCTTGAAGAGAATGAGCGTCGGGATGTTCCGGATGCCGAACTTGGGCGGCGTCTGCGGGTTCGATTCGATGTCGATCTTGGCCACGCGCAGCTTGTCTTTGTACTCGGTGGCGATCTCGTCGAGGATCGGCGCGATCATCTTGCAGGGGCCACACCACTCGGCCCAGAAATCGAGGAGAACGGGCTTGTCGGACTTGAGCACGTCCTGGGAGAACGTCGCGTCCGTGGTGTGCACGATGTCCGGATTACTCACGGGGAAGGACCTCCAATGAAATCGAATGGCATTTGTCGTAGGGAATGAAGCTGGGGTGTTTGGGGAGTTGGCGCTTCGCGCGGGAGAAGCCGTGCTCAGGACGCGATCAAAAACGGTTAGACTGCGCTGCGCAGCCGGTGGGTTGGATTCAAACCTGGTGGTTGAAGAAGCTTTTGGATTTGCGGCTGAGGGCTCGGTGAGAGCGGGTCCGCGTCTTGGGACCAATTTTTAACGGGTCCCCGCGCCATTTGCAAGCTTGATTTTGGACAGGACCAGAACATAAGTAGCCAGCAATTAATGACAGAGACACACCTTTCCGAGCTGACGTTCGCCTCGCTCGATCTCGTACCGGAAGTCGCCCGCGGCATTGCGGATGCCGGCTTCGTCCGCGCCACCCCAGTCCAGGCCAGCACCCTGCCGATCGCACTTGCCGGCAAGGACGTTGCCGGCCAGGCACAGACCGGCACGGGCAAGACCGCCGCGTTCCTGCTGGCGCTATACCAGCGCCTGCTGACGAATCCGCCGGCGCCGGGGCGCAGTCACTCGGGCATCCGCGCCCTGATTCTCGCGCCCACGCGCGAGTTGGCGGTGCAGATCTTCAATGACGCCGAAGTGCTGGGCAGGCACACGGGCCTCAGGCAGGCCGTGGTATTTGGGGGCGTCGACTACGAAAAGCAACGCAAGACCCTGCAGGACGGCATCGACATCCTGATCGGCACACCCGGGCGGGTCATCGATTACTTCAAGCAGCACGTGTTCGACATGCGCCATGCGCAGGCGGTGGTGCTCGACGAGGCCGACCGCATGTTCGATCTCGGCTTCATCGCCGACATCCGTTTCATCCTGCGGCGGCTGCCCAAGCCCGAACACCGGCAATCGATGCTGTTCTCGGCCACCCTGTCGCATCGCGTGCTTGAGCTCGCCTACGAGCACATGAACAACCCCGAGCTGGTGCGCATCGAGCCGGATCGCGTGACCGCCGACCGGGTGCGACAGCTCATCTATTTCCCGTCGATGGAAGAAAAAGTGCCGCTGCTCATCGGCCTGCTGCGCAGTTTCGACGCGCACCGCACGATGGTGTTCGTGAACACCAAGCGCGTGGCCGAGAGGCTCGAGGGCTATCTACTCGCCAATGGCTTCAAGGCACAGGCGCTGTCGGGCGACGTGCCGCAGAAGAAGCGGCTGCGCTTCATGCGCGAGTTCCATTCCGGCGAGCTGCAGGTGCTGATCGCGACCGACGTGGCCTCGCGGGGCCTGCACATCCCCGACGTCAGCCACGTGTTCAACTACGACCTGCCGCAGGACTCGGCCGATTACGTCCACCGCATCGGCCGTACCGCGCGCGCCGGCGCCGAGGGCGACGCCATCAGCTTCGGCTGCGAGGAATACGCGGTGTCGCTGCCCGACATCGAGGATTACATCGGCCACAAGATTCCGGTCGCGGCGGTGAAGCCGGAGCTGCTGGCCACGGAGCTCAAGCCGCCGGTCTACAAGGAATGGGATCCCGAGGACGGTCCGCGTCCCATGCATCGCAAGGGCGGGCGCCATGGGGGCGGTGGGCGTGGGGGTCCGCGCCGTGGTGGTGGTGGTGGTGGTGGCGGACGTCGGGGCGGCGGAGGCCGCCGCGGCGGGCGCTGAGAAGCGGGCTGATTTGCCGTAAATGGGGACGTGCCGGCGTCAGGCGCGTCCCCATTTGCAGCAAATCAGGAATGTCCCCATTTACAGATCGGCCAGGCCGTCGACGGCGGGGTGGGCGTCGTGCTCGCGCGGCGAGCCGCGGGTGTCCCAGTGCCGGATGCCATACACCCAGCGCACGCCGGCCGCGGTCGCCGCATCGAGCATTTTCGCGTGGTCGTCGGCGAACAGGCTGCGCGCCGGGTCGAAACCGAACCGTGCCTGTGCCCGGGTCCAGAACTCCGGCCGCTCCTTGGGCGCCGCGAATTCCTGCGAGGAAGCCGCCGCATCGAAATGATCCAGCACCCCGGTCTGCTCGTGCTTCACCGCCAGAGCCGCGGGGTGGGAATTGGTGAGCAGCACCAGTCGCCTGCCGGCGGCGCGCATGCGCACCAGGAAGTCCCGGGCGCCCGGCAGCCACGCCACCTGCGCCCGCACCTCGCGATGCAGTGCGGCCACGTCCACTCCCAGGGTGCGCGACCAGTAGTCGATGTCGTACCAGGCCAGGGTCCCGCTGTGACCGGCGAACAGCCGCGCGATCTGCGCGCTGGCCGCCGGCAGGTGGAGGCCGCGCGCTGCCGCGAAACGCTGCGGAATGAGGTCGCGCCAGATGTGGTTGTCGTAGGCCTGGTCGAGCAGCGTGCCATCGAGATCGAGCAAAACGGTATCGATGGCCGACCAGTCCGGCCGCAGGTGCAGGGGAAGCGACATGGGGGGCGTATCATACGGCGCCTCATGGACGACAGCTGCGAGCCCCGGGTCGATTTCCACACGCACAGCCATTGCTCGGACGGCGTACTGGCGCCCGCGGCGCTGGTGGAACGCGCGGGCACGCGCAACGTCGGCACCCTGGCGCTCACTGACCACGACACCACGGCCGGGCTCGACGAGGCGCGCACGGCTTGCGCCGCGGCCGCCATCCGCTTCGTGCCTGGCGTGGAGTTGTCGGCACAATGGCGCGGCCAAACTATTCACGTGGTCGGCCTGGACATCGACGCGCGGCAACCCGCGCTGGCCGCGCATCTCGATGCCGTGCGCCGGCGCCGGCGCCAGCGGCTCGCGGAGATCGGCGAGCGGCTCGAGAAGAAAGCCCGGCTGCCGGGGCGCGAGCTCGCCGAGGCCGCCGGCGGCTCGCCCTCGCCCACGCGCCTGCACCTGGCGCGCCTGCTGGTCGCGCGCCGTCATGCGCGCGACACGCAGGAGGCCTTTGACAAGTATCTCAATCGCGACAAACCCGGACACGTTCCGGCGGAGTGGCCCGCATTCGCCAGTGTGATGTCCGTATTGCGTGACAACCAGGCCATCGCGGTACTCGCGCATCCGCATCGTTACCGTTTGTCATCGGGGCAACTACGGGAATTGACGGCGGCCTTTGCCCAGGAAGGCGGCCGCGCGCTCGAAGCCAGCATGGCCGGCATGAGCCTGAATGCCGCCGACCGCGTCGCATCGCTGTGCCGCAAGTTCGACCTGCACGCCTCGATGGGCTCGGATTTCCACGATCCGGCCGTGCCGTGGAATCCCCTTGGCCGGTGGCTTAAGCTTGCGGCCGGCCTCCGGCCGGTCACCGAGCTCCTGCGTACGCCGCCACGATGAGCGAAATCGAAGATCAGGACAACGTCAATCGCGAGCTTTTCAAGAACGTCGAAAAGCTGCGCGAGCTGCGCATCGCTCACCGCGATCTCGACGAAGTGATCGCGCGCCTGTCGCTCGACTTCCAGTCCGACCAGCTGCAGATCAAGCGCCTCAAGAAAAGAAAACTCATGCTCAAGGACCAGATCACCCGCCTCGAAAGCGAGCTGATCCCGGACTTGAACGCCTGATCGACGCTTCGTGAAAGACTTCTTCGAGCAGCTCACCACCCCTGAAGTCCTCGCCGAGGTGCTCGCGCTGATCATGGCGGGGCTGCTGGCCATGGCGCTGGCGCACTACCTGAAGCGCTGGCTGCGGCCCATAGCCGCGCGGCCGGATGGCGATCGCTGGCAGAAGCGCTTCGTGGTCGCCGGCATGGTGCTCGCGCCCTCGCTGCTGGTCGTGCTGATCGTGCTCGCCGTGCGTGTCACGTTTGCCAGCTTCTCGCTGCCCACCAGCGTGCTGGACCGCGCACTCGACGTGGCCACCGTGCTGGTGCTGGTGCGCTTCGTCGTGCATGTGCTGAGCGTTTCGCTGGGCCCCAACAGCTGGATTCGCGGTTGGGAGCTGCGGCTCACCTTCGTGCTGTGGGCCATCATCAGCTTTCAGCTGCTCGGCTGGTTCGAGGCGGTGGAACGCACGCTCGATCGCATCGACCTGATACCCGGCAAGACCACCTTCAGCCTGTGGGCGTTGCTCAAGGGCATCGTGGTCATCGCCGGTTTCCTCATCGCCACCAGCCTGATCGCGCGTACCGTCGAGCGTCGCGTGATGAAGCTGGAAGGCATCGCCATTTCCACGCGCATCGGCATTTCGAAGTTCAGCACGTTCATGCTGCTGGGCATCGGCGTACTGCTCGGCATCAATGCCTCGGGCGTCGATCTCACCGTGCTCAGCGTGATCGGCGGCGCCATCGGCCTGGGCCTGGGTTTCGGCCTGCAGGCCATCACCAGCAATTTCGTCTCCGGTTTCGTGCTGCTGATGGACAAGTCCATCAAGCCGGGCGACGTGATCAGCTTCACCGGCACCACCGGCACCAGCAGCGAGAACTTCGGCTGGGTGCAGGAGCTGCGCGGGCGCTACATCGTGGTCCGCGACCGCGACGGCGTCGAGACGCTGGTGCCCAACCAGAACCTCATGACCAACTCGGTCATCAACTGGAGCTACTCCGACCAGCGCGTGCGCATCCGCCTGCCGGTCATGATCAGCTTCCAGGACGATCCCGAGGTGGCGCTGCAGGTGCTCATCGACGCGGCCGCCAATCATCCGCGCATTCTCAAGGACCCGGGACCGGTCTCGCGGCTCATGAGCTTCGAGAACTACGGCATGCGTGTGGAAGTGCGCTTCTGGATCCGCGATCCCATGAACGGCGTGAACAACGTGCGCTCGGACGTGAACCGGGAGATCTGGCGCCTGTTCAAGAAGCACGGCATCACCATCCCCGTGCAACAGCACGACGTCCGCGTCGTGCAGCAGGAGCCGCCGGAAGGCTTCCCGGGCTTGCGACGTTGACGATGCCGCTGCGCGTCGCACCGGGCGTGGAGATCCCGGATTCGGAACTGGCGGTGAGCTTCATCCGCTCGGCGGGCCCCGGGGGCCAGAACGTCAACAAGGTGGCCTCGGCGGTGCAACTGCGCTTTTCGCTGGCACACAGCTCGGCGCTGCGCGCCGACGTGAAGGCGCGGCTGCGCGCCCTCGCCGGCCACCGCGTGACGCACGAGGGCGAGCTGCTCATCGTCGCTCGCGAATCCCGCAGCCAGGAACAGAACCGCAGGCTCGCCGAGGAGCGCCTGGTCGATCTCGTGCGGCGGGCGCTGGTGCCGCCGAAGAAGCGGCTGGCCACCCGGCCAACGCGCGCTTCGCGCGAGCGCCGCCTGGAAACCAAAGCGCGTTCACAGAAAACCAAACGCCTGCGCGGCAAAGTTCGCCCCGAGGATTGAAGTCGAGAAAGGCTCATGATCGTCTGGCGCGAAAAATTCATCGCCTCCGGCGTCCATTTCATGATCACGCTGCTGCTGGCCACGATTTCGGCCGCACTCATCTTCCTGGTGTGGTACCCGGATCCCTTCCTGCAGATGATCGGCGGGACGAAGCTGTTCCTGCTCATCATCGGCAGCGACCTCACCCTGGGTCCGCTGGCGTCGCTGGTCGTCTACAACAGCCGCAAGTCGCGCCGCGCCCTGCTGCTCGATTACACCGTCATCGGTCTGGTCCAGTTCACCGCGCTGGCGTACGGCGTCAGCATCATGGCCGAAGCGCGTCCGGCCTACGTGGCCTTCAGCGCCGACCGCTTCGAGATCGTGCTGGCCGGCGACCTGACCGCCAAGGAACTCGCGGCCGCCCGTGATCCGCAGTACACGCGCGTGCCGTGGACCGGGCCCGTATACGTCGGCGTCGTGATACCGCGGGCGGATCACAACGACGCGCTGTTCGAAGCACTCGCGGGCAACGAAGAACATGTGCGACCGAAGTTCTACGTGCCTTACGCGAGCCAGCTCGAACTCATTCGCAAGCGGTCCAAGCCGCTGGCCGTCCTGGAACAGAAGAAGCCGCAGGCGAAGGCGTTGATCGAACAGGCACTCGCCGGCAAACGCGCGCCGCGCGGCGAGCTCAAATGGCTGCCCGTACGGCACTTCCGCGGGTTCTGGACCGCCATCGTCGACGATGCCACGGGTGAAGTCGTGGCCTGGGTGGACCTCGACCCTTACGACTAGCGGTCGGGCGGCGCGGCGGGCGGCACCTGCGCGAGCCAGCTGGAGATGCGGGCGATGACGTCCGGGCCCGCCCACTCCACCCCGTCGGCGAACACGATGCGCAAGGTGGATGCGTCGGGGATGAGCCCGAGATATCCCTCGAGAGTGAGGCGATCCAAGCCGTCGGCGGTGCGCAGCAGCAGCGAGTCGTTGACCCGCGCGAGTGAGAGCTCGTCCGGGGAAAGGCCGGCATCCACACGCAGGGTCACGCGGCCGGTGGTCCACCAGTCCTGTACCGCCACCGGGCCGGATCCGCGGCGAAAATCGTAGTCGTTGCTGGGCGCCGGCTCGGCGGCTTCCTCTTCCTGCTCGGCTTCGATGCCGATGCGGAACTGGCCGCTGCGCTCGAGCTCATCGAGATAGGCCTCGGCCTCGGGCGCGTAGGGCAGGTCTAACAACTGGCTGGCGGTATTGCCCGGGTTCTTCATGGGTGCACGCGTGGTGAATGACGCCGGCACTGTCGGGGGGATGGCCGCGACTGTCCATAGTCCTGCACCCCCACATCGCCGCCGATTGCGGCAAATGTCCGCGGCCTGGCGGCTTATGTCGCGTCGCAGCGGCGCTTTTCAGCGCCCGGGCCAGGGTTTCCCGCAGTCTGCCGCACGCGGCTGGGGCGGTGGTTCAGCGCGGCCGCTTCTTCTTCTCGAGCGCCACCTTCTGGTCGACATAAGCACGGCCTATCCACTGCGCGGCATTGAAACTGGCGCCACCGTATTGTTCCTCGAATTCCCGCGTGGGCCGCGCGGCGATCACGTCTTCCTGGCTGCGGCCCGCCCTGACCAGTTTCGCGATGCGATCGCGCACCACCGCGAGCATGTCGTGGTAGGCCTGCAGCTCGGCCTTGTCACCCAGCGGACCATGACCGCGGATGAGCCGGGTGTGCTCGTCGAGGGTCGGCAGCACGGCCTCGTGCGCCTTGATGAGGCCATCGAGCGTGCCGCCGGTGTTGCCGTCGATGAACGGGAAACCGCCCGTGAACAGGTCACCCATGTGCACGATGTTGGCCTTGCGGAAGCGGACGATGATGTCGGTCTCGGTGTGCGCGTTGGGCAGATGCCTGAACTCGAGATCGTCGTCGTTGAAGTGCAGCGTCGCCGAGTCCGCGAAGGTGACCACGGGCAGCGCTGCCCGCGCGCGGGGCGCGATGGGCTGGCTGGTCGATGGATTGATCTGCGGCGTGCCCAGGCGCTTGCGAACGTTCTCCTGCGCGATGATCACCGCACCGGCCTTGGCGAACGCGTCGTTGCCGCCGGTGTGATCACCGTGCAGATGGGTGTTGATCACGAACCTGACGGGCTGGTCGGTCAGCATGGCGACGGCCGCGCGGATCTTCGGCGCCATGTCGGCGAACTGATCGTCGATGATGGCGGCGCCATCCTCGCCCACGGTGAGGCCCACATTGCCGCCGCGCCCGGTGAGCAGATAGATGCCGGGCGCGAGCTCGGTGGTCGCGATCTTGACGTCGGGCGGGGCGGGCGGCGGCGGCGACGTGGCAGGCGTCTGCGCCTGGGTGAGCGCCACGATGCCCAGTGCCATCGACAGAGCCACGGTGCCGGTGAAGACGATCACGTTGCGTTTCATGCAGTGCTCCCTGGGTCGAAAGCTAGATGCGCCCGGCGCGGGCTTTCCGTTAGTGGCGGCGGCGCCGCCTCGGCACGGCGGCTCGGTAGCCGGCAGTCGCGACCGCGGCGGCGAAAGTTCGTTACGGAGCCGATCGGTGCAGGCCCCGGGCGGCGGAGCTCATCGGGGGGCCGCGGGGGTTTCTGGTTTGCCGGCGTCGCCGCCGGGCGAAGCGGCGACCGCGGCAGGCGCGTCCCCTTTTGCTAGCAAATCAGGAATGTCCCCATTTTTCCGGATGAAGAGGGAAGCGAGGGCGGGTAGCAGGAGGATGGCGCCGAGCATGTTCACGAAGAACATGAAGGTGAGCATGATGCCGATGTCGGCCTGGAACTGCAGCGGCGAGAACACCCAGGTGACCACGCCGATGGCCAGCGTGATGCCCGTGAAGATGATGCTCGCGCCGGTGACGCGCATGGTCTTGAGATAGGCGTCGTGCACGCTGTCGCCGGCGCGCAGGAACTGCTGCATGCGGCTCCAGAGATAGATGCCGTAGTCGACGCCGATGCCCGCGCCCAGCGCCACCATCGGCAGCGTGCTCACCTTGAGCCCGATACCCACGACGGCCATGACCGCATACACCAGCACCGAGACCAGCGCCAGCGGCAGGAACACCAGCACCGTGCCGAGCACGGAACGGAAAGTCAGCAGGCACATGAGTATCACGGCCGCGAACACCCAGCCGAGGATGGGATATTCCTTGGCCTCCACTTCCTCGTTGGTCGCGGCCATCACGCCGACGTTGCCGGTGGCCAGATTGAAGGTGGCGTTGGCCGGGGTGTTCGCCGCGCGCCATTCCTTCACCGCGGCCACCACCCGCGCGATGGTCTCGGCCTTGTGGTCGCGCAGGAAGATCATGACCGGCACCACGGAGCAGTCCGCATTCAGGAGGCCCGTACTGGTTTCGATGTAGCGCGTCGACTGGGCTAGCTGGTTGGGCTCGCGCGGGATGTTGCGCCATTTCAAGCTGCCTTCGTTCCAGCCCGCGATCGCGATCTTGGCGACGATGGGCAGCGACATGACCTCCTGCACGCCCTCGACGTTGCGCATGTCCCACGAGAACGTGTCGACGGCCGTCATGAGACCGTGACTGGTGCACAATGGCTCCTTCGTCTCGACGATCACATTGAGGATGTCGACGCCGATCGAGAACTTGCTGGTGATGATGTTGCTGTCGAGGTTGTAGCGCGAATCGGCGCGCAGCTCGGGTACGCCGGCCTGCGTGTCGCCAATGGGCGTTTCGCGGCCCTTCCATGCGCCGAAGGCGGCCAGCACCACGGCCACCGCGACGATGATGAGCGCATTGCGGCGCTCGGTGATGCGCGCCAGCCGCAGCCATTGCCGCGCCAGTTTCTTCTGCCGCGCCTCGACGCGCGCGCGATACCGGTCGTCCCACTTCACCCACGACACCAGCACGGGCAGCAGAACCAGGTCGGTGAGGATGACGATGGCGACGCCGACGCTGGCCGTGATCGCCATTTCCTGCACCACCTGGACGGGGATCAGCAGGATGGTGATGAAGCCGACCAGGTCCGCGAGCAGCGCGATGATGGCCGGCATCAGCAGCTGCCGGAATGTCTGGCGCGCCGCCTCCTCGCTGCCAAGACCGGCCAGCGCGGCCTCCTTCACGGCGCTGATCTTCTGCACGCCGTGCGAGACACCGATGGCAAAGATGAGGAAGGGCACGAGCAGGCCCAGGGGATCGATACCAAAGCCGAGCAACACCAGCGTGCCGAGCTGCCAGACCACCGCGATGATGGAGCACACCACCGGTACCACGGCCACTTTCAGCGACTGCACGTACGACCAGACGGCCAGCAGCGTGAGCAGGATGGTGACGATCGCGAAGATGATGACCGACATGGCGCCGTCGGCGATGTCGCCCACCACCTTGGCGAAGCCGATCATGTGCACGTCGACGATCGAACCCTGCGACTGCACCACGACGGCATCGTTGCCCTGGATCTTGTCGCGCACTTTCTCCTCGAGCGTGTGCGCCACCTTGATCGGATCGACCGGGCGACCCTGCGCGTCATTCTCTAGCACCATGGCCGAGATCAGCGCCCCGGAGAAATCGTTCGCGACCAGGCGGCCGCGGATGCCTGCCTTGAGGATGTTCTCGCGGACCTTTTCCAGCGCTTCGGGCGTGGGCACGAATTCCGCGTCGACCACGTTGCCGGCCTCGATGCCGTCTTCGACCACCTCCATGTAGCGCACGTTGGGCGTGAACAGAGATTGCACGCGGCCGCGGTCGATGCCGTCCATGACCAGCACTTCGTCGGTGGCCTTCTTCAGGGCGTCGAAGAAGGCCGGCGTGAACATGTTGCCGTCGCGCGCGACCAGGGCGATCAGCACGCGGTTCGCGCCGCCGAACTCCGCCTGGTGCTTGACGAAGGTCTGCATGTACTCGTGCTCGAGCGGCAGCTGCTTGGTGAACGAGGCGTCGATGCGCAGGCCGCGCACCGCCACCGTGGCGAGCACCACGGTGAGCAGTGCGAATACCGCGACGATCAGCGCGCGCTTGCCGAAGATGAATTTCTCCAGCGCCGCCGCCAGTGCGCCGCCTTCCGCCTTGCCCGTGGATGCAGCCATGACTAACTACCCGCGCCCGGCTGGCGGCCCGGCCCGAGGGAATCCAGCCGGATGGTGCGCACGCCGCCCTCCCCGGCCACCACCACCGCGCCCGCGGGACCGGGCAGCACGGCGGAGATGCCCTTGCGGTCTTCCTGCTGGGTGACACGGAAGGTCTCGCCGGCGTCGCCGGACACCAGCAGCACGCCCGCGAGGCCGCCGATGACCACGCGCAGATCGTTGATGGCATAGCCGTCGGTGAGCATGGCGGTGGTGTGGCTTTCCAGCTGGGTCCAGGTATTGCCCGCATCCGCCGACTTGAACAGGTGGCCCCGCAGGCCGAAGGCCAACAACCCCTCGCCGCGGATCGGCACCAAACCGAAGAAGCTGCCCTCGTACGGAGTGGGCAGCGCGCGCCAGTTGGCGCCGCGATCGTCGGACCGGTACAGCTGGCCGCCCTCGGCGGCGATGTACAGGCGATTGCCCACGCCGACGATGCGATTGAGGTGGAAGTCGGGCGGTAGCTCATCGGCATCACTGCCGGCCGCGCCCTGGGCAGCAATGGCGGCGCTGGCAGGCGTGGGCGCGAATTTGGCGCCCGACCAGGTGCGGCCGCCGTCGTTGGTGGTGAAGTAGGCGCCGTACGCGCCCACCGCGATGCCGCTCACGCGATTCGCGAACCACAGATCGAGCAATGGCTGCTGCGCCTCGGGCGCGAAATGCGAGCGGATCCAGGTCTCGCCACCATCGGCGGTGTTGAGAATGGTTTCATCGTGGCCCACGGCCCAGCCGTACTCGCCATCGATGAAGAAAACCGCGGTGAGCATGTCGCGCGTCGGCACCGACTTTGCCTGCCGCCAGGTCGCACCGTCGTCATCGGATAGCAGCACGTGCCCGCGTTCGCCCACGGCCACCATGCGTTTGCCCGCCAATGCCAGGTCGAGCAGCAACGAGCTGGCCGCCAGCGGCTGGATCTCCGCGGGCAGATTGGCCGCGTCCCTGGCATCGACCTGCGCGAGCGCGCGCGGTGCGACGACCACCGTCGCCAGCGCCGCGACCAGCGCGAGGCCCGTCCACTGCCTCATGTGAGCCAACCCCCGTGCGTCTTGCGGGCTTCCAAAATAAACGGGCCGACTGTTCGAGGGAAGAGTCGGCCCGTCCGTGTGGTTACGGATCTGGCTTCGCTTCAGCGAACGCCGCGCCTCTGCAAGGCCGCAGGTTGGTAGTCCGCAATCGTGCGCTTCTGCGAGAAATCGCGGCTGCGCGGCTCCTCGTTGTCCAGGCCCAGCGCCAGGTAGCGGCCATTGCTCAGGTCGTACACCGTCTCGAGCACGGTCCAGATGGTCGGCACGTCAAAGAAATTGATCACATGCCCTTCCTGTACGCGGTAGAGCTGGCCGCGGCTGTCGTAGCAGTCCACCGCCAGGATCTGCCAGCTGTCCTCGTCCACGTACAGCGTGCGCCGGCTGTACAGGTGGCTCTGGCCGCGCTTCAGTTTCGAATCCACCACCCAGACGCGGTGCAGCTCGTAGCGCGCAAGCTCGGGATTGATATGGTTCTTCTTGAGCACGTCGCTGTACTTGACCGTGTTCGAGCCCAATTTGTAACTGTTGTACGGAACGAGGATTTCCTTCTTACCCACCAGCGTCCAGTCGTAGCGCTGCGGTGAGCCGTTGTACATGTCGAACTGATCCGAGGTGCGCAGGTTGTCGGAGTTGGTGCCCGGATTGTCGAAGGCCACGTTGGGCGCGCGGCGCACGCGGCGCTGGCCCGGGTTGTAGACCCAGGCGCGGCGATTCTCGACCGACTGGTCCAGCGTCTCCTGCACCAGCAGCACCTCACCCGCGAGGCGCGCGGGCGCCACCGTCTCCTGGATGAAATAGGCGATCACGTTGTTGAGATTCTCCGACTTCGCACCCGGCAGGCTGTACGCCACCATCGTCTCGTCGTGGAACTTCACCATCGTGTACGAGCCGCTGGAGGTGACCGGCGCCTGGCCGATCTGGCGCACGATGACGTCGCCGCGATAGCGCAGCACGTGGTTCCAGAACACTTCGACGCCCGACTTGGGAATCGGGAAGGGAATGCCCTCGCCCGCGTTCACGACACCATTGCCGTCCTTGGCGAGCTGCGCAGTGGTGGCGATGCGCTTGGTGGCGTCGTAGATGCGCTGCGGCGCGGCGCCGCTGCGGTGCGTGGGATACACGACCATCTTGAAGGTGTTGCGGTAGGTCTGCAGCAGCTTCTTGTGGCCCTCGGTCAGCTTGTCCGCGTACTGGCCCATGTTGGCCGCGGTCACGGTGTACAGCGGCTTGTCGTTGGCGTACGGGTCCGGATGATGCGCGCCCGGGCGGAAGTTGGGAAAGCCGGCCTGCGCGGCCGACGTGAGCCCGCCCTCCCAGGCCGGGATGCTGCCGTCGGCATTGCCCGCCTTTTCCGCTCCCAGGGGCGTGAGCTCGGCACCGAGCCTGGCGGCTTCGGCGGCGGAGACGGCGGCCATTGCCTGTGCACCGATGGTGATGCCGGCCAACGTGGCAATGCCGGGAAGGAGGATTTTCTGGAAAGTCTTCAACATGGCGTGGCCCTCGTCGCGGGTCAGAACGAGTACTTGAGCGTGGCGGCGACGTAGTCGCGATCGGTCAGATCGTTGAACCGCCCGGCACCGCCGAACTTGGTCCACGACATGTCGACCGCCCACTTCGCCTGCAGGTTGGCTTCCACGCCGAGTGTGAGGCCGTAGCGCCCCTCGACGAAGTTGCCGCCCGGTCCGGGCGTGGTGCCTTTCACGTCGTGCTGCCAGTTGAAGCGCGGCAGGATGTTCCAGGGACCCATGAGGCCCGGGTATTCGAGCCTTCCGGCAATGCGATACCCATATGACGTCGCATCGGCGAATCGGTTCTGCGGCTCGACGAGATTCAATGCCAGACAGGCCGCCGCGGACAGCGTGGGGCAGTGCCGGCCGCGCAATTCGAAATTGCCGCTGACGTTGGTGGCCGGACCGTTGAACCGCAGGCCGCGGCCATTGGGGCCGCCGCTGAGCTTGTCCGGCATGTCCGGGATGTGCGTGACGCCCGCTTCGGCCACCACCACCAGCTGCGAGGCCTTGAAGATGTTGGCGAAAGTCTTGGTGGCCGTGAACTGCGCCTGCCAGGTGTCGTAGCGGTCCCAGCCGCCGACGCGCTCATCGAGGCTGAACGAACCGAGCTGGCCGCAATGCGTGAGCGTCGCGGCGGCCGGGTTGCCCTCGGGGCAGTCGGTCGGCAGAGGAGTATTGCGCAGCGTCGCCAGTCCCTGTTCGAACGGTGTGAGCGCCGCGAACAGCAGCTCCACGTCGTCGAACTGCAGCGGCACGTCCTGCCGGTAGGCCACCTCGCCCTGAAGCGCGATGCCGCCCCATTGCAGCTGTGTATTGAAGCTGAGGCCGATGAGCTTGATGTCCTCGGGATACTCGGTGAAGTAACCCGCGGTCAGCGCGTACTCGTGCGTGGCGATGTTGCTGGCCTGCGCGGCGACGTCGCCTCCGGCGAGCTGCGTATTGGCGCCGATGGCGGCATAGGCGCGCGCCTGTGCCAGCGAGATGTTGCCGCCCGCGAGCGTTCCGCGCTGCACGCCGAGCTGCGCGGCGGTCTCGATGGCCACGGCCGGCTGGAGGCCGGCGGCGACGCCCTGGGCGGCGGCACCGATGGAATTCAGCGCGCCGAAGGCATTGCCCAGGCCGGCCTGCGTGCCCGTGCGTCCGGAGATCAGCGGCAGGCGGCTGTGGTAGTTCAGGAAGAACAGGCCGAACTCCGTGCCGTTGTTGAACTCGGGCGCGAAGTATTTGAGCGCCAGCCCGTATTGACCGCTGTCCGAGGGCTTCTCGGTGGGCAGGCGATTCACCGTCTGGAAGTTCTCGATGAAGGGGCCGCCCAGTGGACGGAAATCCACGCCCTGGTCGGAGAACGAACCGAAGCCCAGCACCACTTTGCTGCCGCCGGTGGGCGCGAAGTCATTGTTGCTGAAATACGAGCCGGCCGGTTCGGGCACGGTCGCGTTCCAGTCGGTGATGTAGATAGCCTGGGCGGAGAAGTTGTCGGTCATCTGCAGGCTGAAGTTCACCATTTCCTGTGGCAGGAAGGCTTCCTTGAGCTCCGAGCCCGGCACGCGCACCGCCGAGACGTCGAAATGGTTGATGACGTTGATGCCGTTCTGGATGAAGGTGCTCTCGCCCCAGCTCACTGCCTGGCGGCCGAGGCGCAGTTCCGCCGGCATGCTGCCCAGGTCGAACTTGGCGTACACGAAGGCGTCGAGCAGACGGGTGTAGCTCTTGACCAGGTCTTCGGACTTGTCCGAAAGCTCGGTGCGCTGGGTGTTGCCGGCAGCGTCATCGTACAGCGCCGAGCCGCGCACGAAGGCGCCGACGCCGCGATAGTTGAGCGACACCTCGGTCACGGCCTTGAGCGCGCGCGAGAACATGTCGGTGTCGTAGTTCAGGTCGCCGTCGTCGATGTTAGGCGAGCGTCCGCAGCCGCCGTCGGCGATCGCGATCAGGCGGCAGTCGCGTCCCTCGACGCGCCAGGCCTGGCCATAGGTGAGCGTGGTGTCCCAGCTGCCGGAGAAGGTGCCCGAGTCGTTCTGAAAATCCCAGGCGTAGGCGGCGGGCGTGGCCAAAGCCAGCGTCGCGACGATCGGAAGCGAACGTGCAACGTGTCGCCGGATCAGATCGTTACTCATTAATTTCCCCTGAGGACCGCGGCGATACTGCGAGTCGCGAGGAAGGAGCAGGCTCACCGCTTGGCCATATCGTCTTGATGTTCGCCGCGCTGCTGCCTCCCCTCGCGGACACATAGGCGCGGACGTGTTGCGGCCAGTATAGCAGCGGCCTCCCGGAGCAATGCCAGCGTACCGGGGTAGACCCTAGATAAGGGGATCCGCGCCGGCCTCACACCTGCGTGACCTGCAGGATGGAGTGGCGGATCTGCTCAGAGAGCACCAGCTGTGCGTCGGCGGCCACGCGCATCAGCACCTCGTCGAAGTCCAGCTTGCCGCCCTCGCCTACCTTGATGACCCCGCGCTCGCGCAGCAGATCGATGAAGTTCTCGAACAGCGATCGGTCGAAGAATTCCGGCGAGTCGAAGCCGTACAGCATGTTCATGCGCTGGGCCGCCATCTGGCACTGCTGCTCCAGCGTCTTCTGCGTGAGCGTGCCGGAACCGGATCTCATCAGCAGCGAGATGGCGAGGTAGTAGCGCTCGATGGTCTGGATGGTGGCCTGCGCCAGCAGCGACAGCTGCATGGCCTGCGGGGAGTCCGGCGGCGGACGCATCCAGGCGCTGCGGGTGGCATCGGTCTGCAGCACGCCCTGTTCCGCGAGTGCAGCAAGCACGCCCTCGATCACCCGGGACAACTCTTCCTCACGCCAACGCAGGAATAGCTCGGATGCCACGTAGGGGTACACGCGCCAGGCCAGGCGCTGGATGTCCTCGGTACGCAGCACGGCATTGCCGATGAACGCACAGGCGACCAGCGACGGCAGCGCGAACAGATGCAGCACGTTGTTGCGGTAATAGGCGATGAGCTGGGCGCTCTCGTCGCTCATCTTGACGATGTCGCCCAGCTTGTGGACGGAGCGGGTGATGATCTTGAGCGACTCGCCATAGACCACGATCTCGGCCGGCGAGGCGTCGGTCACAGTGACGCGGTCACTGTAGGGGTTGGCGCGCAACAGGCTGAGGTACAGCTCGAGCTGGCGAAGCAGCGCGGACTCGGGCAAGGCGCCGCGCGGGCTCGCCAGCAGCGCGGTCGCCAGCAGGTTGATGGGCGTCACCGCCGCGGCCGAATTGATACCGCGCATGATGGCCTGCGCCAGATCTGCGACCAGCGCGTTCACGGCCGGCAGCCGGGTGTCGTCGTCGAACCGCTGATTTCGCCAGTTGGGCAGCGCCGCGTCCAACAGGTCGTTGAGGCGCACGGGCTCGCCGACGTTCACATGCACCGTCCCGAAGCGTTCGCGCAGCACCTTGAAGGAGGTGAGCAGGTCCCACCAGCTCTCTTTCTTCTTGGGCGCACCCGACAATTCCGAGATGTAGGTGCTCGCCTCGACGATGCGCTCGTAGCCGAAATAGACCGGCAGGAACACCACCGGCCGCACCGGGTCGCGCAGGAAGCTGCGCACCGTCATCGACAGCATGCCGGTCTTGGGGTGCAGCAGGCGGCCGGTACGCGAGCGACCACCCTCGATGAAGTATTCGATGGAGTGTCCTCTGGCCATGATGGCCGCCAGGTACTTGATGAACACCACGGTGTAGAGTGCATTGCCGGCGAAGGTGCGCCGGATGAAGAACGCACCGCCCTTGCGCAGGAATCGCCCCACCACCGGAATGTTGAGATTGATTCCCGCCGCGATGTGCGGGATCGCATAACCCTGGTGGTAGATGATGTACGACAGCAGCAGGTAGTCCATGTGGCTGCGATGGCAGGGCACGTACACCACCTCGTTGCCGCCCTCCACCACTTCCTTGAGCGTGGCGGCGTGATTGAACTTCACGCCGTCGTAGACCCGGTTCCAGACGCGCCCGAGCAGTTTCTCGGCGATCTGCACGAAGGCGTGTGAGTAGTTAGCAGCGATCTCGAAGGCGTACTTGCGGGCTTGCAGCAGGCCCGGCCGATACTTGTCGTGTTTCTCGCGCGCCTCGGCGGCGACCACCGCGCGCACCGCCCGCGCGCGCAGCACCTGTGCGACGATGGTGCGGCGATGCGACAGGTCGGGGCCGATGCGGGTGGTGCGCTGCCGGCGCAGCACGCCGCGCAGGACACGCGTGATGCGGCGCGCCTGATCGGTGGCCGGCGCGGCGTCGAGCAGCTGGCGCAGTCCGACGGGCTCGCCGAATTCCACGAACACGTTGCGGCCGTTGACGAGCACCGAGACGAACTTGCGCGCGCGCGAGGTCAGCGCCCAGTTCTCGGCGAACAACAGGCGCCACAGCGAGCGTTCCTTCTGCGGCGCGCGCCCCCAGTACACGGCGGTGGGCACCAGCAGCACGTCGCGCACCGAGTCGTCGCGCAGCTCCTCCACCAGCGCCAGCAGATGAGGCGGCGGGCGGCGCGTGATGCTCGCGTCCCAGAAACGGCGGCGACGGCCGACGTCGAAGTACGATCTTCGCTGCTCCACCGGCAGGCTACCCGAGCGCTTTTCCGGGTACGGCAGCTTCAGTCGTTCGGTGACGTTGCAGAGCACGGCGAGATCGGCGCGCGAATCACGGTCAAAGACGTAGCACACCGGTTTGTCGGGCGAGGCCAGCGACGGCGGCGCCTCGGCCGGCTGCACCGCCGCCCGCACCCACAATTTGAAGAATCGCCGCAGCAACCAGCCCATGGAATGGAGCGTCGCCACCTCGTGTAATGTTAGGCGGAGCAGTGTAGCTGACTCCGCCGGAGGGCCCATGCTGGAGGGACGAAGGATCATTCTGACCGGTGCTTCCGAGGGAATCGGCCGCGCGCTCGCGCTCGAGCTCGCCGGCCACGGCGCGCGGCTGGCGCTGGCGGCGCGCGATCGCGGTCGGCTGGAGTCGCTGGCGCAGGAATGTCGCGCGCGCGGCGGCGAGGCGCGCGCGCTGCCCACGGATGTGACCAGCCAGCAGGACTGCGAATGGCTTGTGAATGAAACCTTGGCCGCCTTCGGCGGCATCGACGTACTGGTGCACAACGCCGGAATCACCATGTGGAGCCGGTTTGACGCACTCGAGGATCTGTCGATCTTCACAAGGATCATGGAGGTGAACTACTTTGCGCCGGTGCGGCTGACCGCGCTCGCGCTGCCGGAGCTCAAGAAATCGCGCGGACTGCTGGTGGCCGTGGCCAGCCTCGCCGGTCTCACCGGCGTGCCGGAGCGCTCGGGCTACGCCGCCAGCAAACACGCGTTGATCGGCTTCTTCGACTCGTTGCGCATCGAGCTCGCCGGCACCGGCGTGGACGTGAGCGTGCTCGCACCCGACTTCGTGATCAGCGAAATACACCGGCGCGCCATCGGCCCGGACGGCGAGCCGCTCGGCGAGTCGCCCATGGTGCAGGCCCGGATCATGACGGCGGAGGACTGCGCGCGGCGCATCGCGCGCGCCATCGACCGGCGCGAACGCCAGGTGCTGATGTCGGCGCGCGGGAAGTTAGGGCGCTGGCTGAAGCTGCTGGCGCCGTCGGTCATCGACCGCATGGCGGCCAGGGCCATCCGCCAGCGGCACTGACAGGCTGTTGAAAAAGTGCAGGACGGCACTTTATTCAACGACTGCTAGGCGGCATCGGGCGGCAGGTCCAGCGAGATCAGGAAGTACTCGAACAGGTACTTGAGGAAGCGCACCTCGTCCTGGAGCCGATGGTCGCTGTTGAGAATGTGCAGTGCGCAGCCGTAGCGGCGCGCGAATTCGATGCTCTGCTCCACCGGCACCACGTCGTCGTGCCAACCGTGCACGATGGTGGTGGGGCAGTCGAGCAGCTTCTCGCGCAGCGGCGGCAGGCCGGGCATGGTCAGCGCCGGGGCCAAGAGGAACACGCCGCGCGCGTGCAGCAGCGATGCCGCCGCCACGGACACGTAGCCGCCCAGGCTGGACCCGCACAGCACCAGGTCGCCCTTCAGCTCCTTGCAGAACTCCACCAGCTTGTTGACCCGCTCGCGCGGATCGTCGATGCCGCGATAGTCCACGGACTCCACTTCGTAGCCCTCGCTACGCGCATTGCCGGCGAGAGCGGTGATCTTCACGCCCCAGGGTCCGGCATCCTTGCCATGCGAAAACACTACGTAACGGTCAGCCATCGTTCCTCACAGTTTCCAGAGCAGCGCATCCAGGGTGCGTGGCGACGATGCCGACCGCTTCTGGATCACGCGATTGCCGCGCGCCTGCACGCCTTCGCGCTGCAGTCGGCGGATCTGTTCACGCGCGGCACGCGAACCTGCCGGGAACGCGATACGACCGCCGGCGGCGGTGACACGGTGCCAGGGCAGATTGCGCTCGCCGCCCGATTCCCGCAGCACCGTGCCGACGAGACGCGCCCGGCCGGGCAGGCCGGCGCGGCGCGCCACCTCGCCGTAGCTGGCGAAGGTGCCGCGCTTGATGCCACGCACTGCCTTCAGTATCGCAGCCCTGCGTTGCCGGGTGGGATCGGTTGCCTGCATGCCAAGAGTGTGCGATAGACGTCGCCCGGCGATCAGCGTTTCCGACGATTCAGCGCGGAGTTCGATCATGCGATGGGCAATCCGACCATGACAAGAGCGGTAACCGACGTGCACTCCTCTCGCCCCCAGATGGACTGGCTGACGCTCACCGACACCGCCACGGCCGGCCCCACGCTGCGCGCCTGGATCCGCGCTCACAAATCGGCGTTCGGCCGCTGGCTGTTCGCACGCACGGTGGCGCGGCGCGCGCCCTACTTCGGCACCATCAAGCCGAAATTTCTCGACCTGCAACCCCGGCTGTGCCGCGTGTGGATGAAGAAGCGCCGCGCCGTCGAGAATCACATCGGCACGGTGCACGCGCTCGCCATGGGCAATCTTTGCGAGCTGGCCGCGGGCATGTGCACCGAAGTCACCATTCCCATGGGCATGCGCTGGATTCCGCGCGGCATGACCATCGAATACCTGGCCAAGGCGCAGACCGACGTGACCGCCACCGCGCGGCTCGAGAAAAGCGAGTGGACACAGGCGGAGAACGTCGCCGTGCCGGTGAGCGTGCATGACGCGCACGGCAAGGAGGTCGTGCGTGCCGTCATCAGCATGTACGTGTCGCCGAGAAAGGAGGCGGCCTGACACCGCATTCCTTTGACGCCCGCATGCCTTTCACCACCGCATGCCTTTCACTTTAGTCGGCGCCGACGGCAAGCCATACCGAAGCGCGGTGCCGGGCCGATGGGGCGGCCACCGCAGTACGCGCATCTATGGGCGCCTGGATTGTCCCTGCCGCAGCGGCACCACCTCGACGCGTGATTGCCGGCGCGGGCGCTGCTCGGTGAGCACGAACTCGCCACCGGTGAAATCCTCGCCGGGCCGTGAGAGCAGCACCGCCATCTGCAGCGGCGTCGGGCGCGTCTGCCCGGCAGCGCGGCAGCGACCTTCATGCGGCCACGGTAGCGGCCGCGGGCCGTCGGGTCATTCCGAAGCTTGCGAGGCTGCGCGAGGCGGCTCAGCGCTCGAGGGCCGGCGAAGGCTTTTTCGGCATCTTCACCGTGTCTTCCACTTCCTCGGGCCTGGGCATGCGCACCGTGTCTTCACCGGCCTCGGGGTCGTGCGGCAGCAGGCCGCGGAGGATGGACGACTCTATTTCGTGATCGATGCTCGGTGAGTAATTCGCGAATCGATTCACGCTGATGGGCCGGGCGCGCGAGCCGGCGGCCTGATGCGTGACCAGGAAGCCGTGATACTCGCCCGGCTTGGAGGCGGCGAATCCGAAGGCGAGATTGACCTTGCCGGCGCGCATGGTCTCCTCGTTGTTGATGCGCTCGTCGCAGGCCACGAAGTAGCTGAGCTCACCGGTGCGGCCCGCGAATGCGCCCTCGGCGTACAACGAGTCGAGGAAGGCCTCGACCTGCGCCTTGGCCATGAGCCAGGTCGACGGCGATTTGCGCTCCAGCAGCATCCAGCGCGTGCCGCGTTCGATGCAGGTCATGACGAACAATGCCAGGCGACGGGCGGACAGATAGCGCCAGTCGCTCACCGCGGCGGCGCCCGCCGCCAGCGTACGAGGACTGGCCGCGAGCCTGGGCGCGATGCGCACGGACTGCAGCAGGTTGATGCCGGCATTGACCAGACGCGCGCGATCCGCGTTCTGGATGATCCACGCGGGACGCAGGCCCGGACGCAGGATGGCGTCGTCGCCCTCCGCGGCGGCCCAGACCGGCCAGGTCTCGTCGCAGCGCGCGATCATGCCAGCGGCCACGCCGCAGGGCGCGAACAACTCGAAGCGGCCGCGCAAACGGTCGAACGCGACGACGCGCGGGAAGAACATGGCGGCATCTTCGCTGCGGAACGGCCAGTGACGCATCCCGTCGAGCGCGGCGGCGCTCGAGGCCCAGGTGGACGGCGGATCGACGATCAGGATGGCGTGGCGCTCGCGACAGAATCGGCCGGCGACCAGCAACGTCGACAGGCCGACGTCGGTCTCGCGCGCCAGCGGCGGAATGCACAGCAGGTTGATCTCGGGCGCGGCCTGCAGCGCGAAGATGCCGGTGCCGGCCTGTGCGGAGCCGATGATGTCGTAGTCGCTGATCGGTCCGCCGTCGTCGCCGTCCGGATTCGAGAGGGTGTAACCGATGACCGCGCCGTTGTTGGCGGGCGGCGTGCGCGTCGGGCGCTCCGTCGGCACGCTGCCCTGCACTCGCACCAGCCGCGATTCGAGCAGCACGTCGGCCACGAAACGGTCGGCACCGGGTCGCACCGACAGGCGGCGGAAGATCTCCTGGTCTTCGATGGCTTCCGAGCCCGCCGTGCGCACGCGCTGCACGACCAGGTTGAACCGTTCGGTGTCCTTGGAATCGATGCCGTCGTAGTCCACCGAGGCACGCAGGAACTCGCGTGAACCTGCGCCAACGCCGCGCAGAATCAGACGCCCGCTGGCCGTGGGCAGCGTGAGCGTGGGCGGACGCGCGCCGTTGACGACGCGCACGATGACCGCCGCGCGTCCACCGTTCTCGAAGAACTGCTCGACGGCGTAACTCAGCGTGGACGGCTGCCAGAGTCCGCCGAACACGCGCGTGTAATCGGCGAAGCTGCGCACCATGACGGGCTGATTGACGGGGCCCTTGAGCGCGCGGCCCACGAAGGCGGCGATGTTGGTCGCAGCTCGCGCGATGACACGCAGAGAGCCGGGCGCTTCGGCGGAAGCAATTCGCGAGTCGATCGGCTCGGCCAACAATCTCCCCTGCGGGGCCCTTTCGTCGGAGGCCCGCGCGATGCTGCGGGAATGTAGCAGCGTCTCAGTGACGCCGCCACAGCGGGACGGAGCGCTGCTTGAATACTGCGACCAGCGACAAGCCTGCGACAAATCCGCCGATGTGCGCACCGAACGCGATACCTCCCTGGCTTTCGCCAGTCGTGCTCATCACCGACGCCGCGCCCATTGCGAGCTGCATCAGGAACCAGGCGGCGAGCACCCAGATCGCCGGAAAACGCCCGAGTTGCACGATCACGAAGCCCAGGGGCAGCCCGAGCAGCACGCGCGCGCGCGGATACAGCAGCATGTAGGCGCCCAGCACACCGGAGATGGCGCCGCTCGCGCCCACCATCGGAATGATCGAGCCGGGATTGGGCAGCACCTGGGCGAACACGGCGGCGACGCCGCACAAAATGTAGAACGCGAGGAAGCGCCCGTGGCCCATCGCGTCTTCGATGTTGTTGCCGAAGATCCACAGGTACAGCATGTTGCCGGCGAGGTGCCACAAGCCCCCGTGCATGAACATGGAGGTGAGCACCGAGACCCAGGCCGGGATCACCTGCAGTTCCGCGGGCAGAGCTTCGCGCCCGGTCAGCACCGCGGGCACCACGCCGAAGGCGTAGGCCATATGCGTGGCGCCGGTTTCGGACTGGAGCAGGTGCTGGAACACGTATGCCAGCACGCAGGCGACCATGATGCCGACGGTGACGTACGGCCGCGTCGCGGACGGATTGTCGTCGTGCAGCGGGATGACCATTCAGCGCCTCGCGCGGCCGCGCGCGCGGCACCGGTAGTTAGCCGCGTGAGCCGCGGTCAATGCGTCGCGGGCTTGGCGGAGGCCGCGGGCACGGCCGCCGCCTCCGCCGACTCCACCGACGGCTCGCGGTCGGAGACCAGTTCCTGGAACGTGGCCTCGTCGACCGGCAGGTCCGAGATGCCGTCCCAGGTGGCGCCGGGCGCCACCTTGTTCTGAACCACAGTGGCGCTGGCCACGATCGCGTCGAGCTGGTCCGGCCCGCCGGTGACCGACACCGGGATGCCGCGCGGCTCCTGCGAGAGCTTCGCCACCGCCTCCCAGTCGATCTTCTCCTTGCGCGCGGCCAGCTCCTTGCGGATGCGCTCCGCCACGGCCTTGTTCAGCAGCTTCGCCTGCGCCTTCTTCCAGTCGCGCGGATCGTCCTCGAGCACGTCGAAGGCCTGGATGTGCAGGGCGCCTTCATGCCAGCCGAACACGTACGGCTGGTTCACCACGCGGACCGGCGTGCCGATCGACGCCATCGCGAAGAGCTGGGCGATGTCCTCGGGATACAGGCGTATGCAGCCGTGGCTGGAACGCAGCCCCACGCCGGCCGGCTTGTTGGTGCCGTGGATCATGTAGCTGGGCCAGCCCAGGTAGAAGGCGAAGCGGCCGAGCGGATTGTCCGGTCCCGGGCCGATGACCCTGTCGAGCTTCTCGCCTCGCTCCTCCAGGTGCTCCTTGATGATGGAGGCGGTCGGGCGCCAGGTGGGATCCTTCTGCCGGCGAACGATCTTGGTGGCGCCCTCCGGGGTCTTCCAACCAACCTTGCCGATGCCGATGGGATACGTGTGCACCACCTGCGGCTCACCCTTCTTGACCTTGGGGTAGAAGAAAAGACGCATGGCCGCCGCGTTGATCACGATGCCCTCGCGCGGGGCGTTCGGCAGGATGAATTGCGAGGGAATCACGATCTCGCGGCCCTCGCCCGGAAGCCAGGGATCGACACCCGGGTTGGCGCGCACGATTTCCTCGTAGCCCACATTGAAGCGGCGCGCGATGTCGGTGAGCGTGTCTTCCTTGCTGGCCCGGGTCTTCTGCACCACGCCGACGATGTCGGTCTTGTCGTCGATGACGAAACGGTGGGTGGCGACGGGCTCGGGCAGCGCAGGGACGACGGGCGCTTCCTCGGCTTTCTTCTTGCCCCAGCCCGGGCCTTGGTTGAACAGGGAGCAGCCCGACAGCGCGACCACGCACGCTCCGAGTGCCGAGACGAGCAGTGCCTTCGTCAGTGTGGGAGTCTTCATGGGCAGAGTATGACACCGCATTGCAGGCCCCGGCTGTCGGCGTTCCGCTACAGGATTCACAGCAGCGACGGCTGATTCGGCAGTTCGTCGCGCTCGGTGGCGCGCGCCGGGAAATGCCGCTCTAACAAGGCGCCCGCCGCGGCCACGCCGCAGACTGCGCCCTCCTGGAACCGTCCGGCGCGAAAGCGCTCTTCCATCACGCGGCACACGGATTCCCAATCGGTGCGCGGGATGCGGGCGGCGGCGGCGCGATCGGCCACGATCTCCACGTCCCGGTCGGCCATCAATACATAGATGAGTACGCCCGCGTTGAGTTCAGTGTCCCAGACCCGCAGGGCGGCGAAGAGCTCGAGCGCCCGGTCACGGGCCGGCCGGCCGCGCGCCACGTCGTGCAGGTCGAGCGCGGTCTCGACCAGGAAGCGGATCTCGCCCGCGGTGCGTTTTTCCGCCGCGGCGATGGCCGCCTCGATGGCGCGCAGGGTTTGCACGGGGAAGCGCCGCGCGGTGCCCATCTGGGTCGCGACCAGGTGCCGGAGGGCGCGCTTCATCTAACTACCACCGGCCGGAGGCGCCACCGCCACCGCCCCTCCCTCCCAGCCCGCCGCCGAAGCCACCGCCGAGACCGCCGCCGCCCCGCCAGCCGCGTCCGCCCAGGCGCCCGACCTCGCGGAACACGTGACCGCCGCCCCATCCCCGGCTGCGAAACCCGCCCACCAGACCGATGACCAGCGAGATCACGCCGATCGTCAGTCCCATGGCCACGCTGCCCAGCGCCCACCAGCCGAACGCGAAGCCGGCCATGCCGAGCGCGCCCGCCGTGAGTGCCCGCCCGATCATCGGGCCGAGGAATGTGGCGAAGACGAATGCCAGCACCAGCAGGCCACCCCAGGGCAAACGCGGCGCCTCGCGCTGGTTCCATGACCTGTCCGGTGGCGGCAGCGGCTCGCCGTCGATCACCTTCAGCATCTGGTCGAGGCCGGCATTCACGCCACCGAAGTAGTCGCCCTGTTTGAACAGGGGCGCGATGGTGTCATTGAGGATGCGGCTGGCAGTGACGTCGGTGAGCACGCCCTCGAGCCCATACTGCACTTCGATGCGCATGGCGTGGTCGTTCTTGGCGATGATAAGGATGGCGCCGTCATCCACTCCAGCGCGTCCGATCTTCCAGGCTTCGGCGAGACGGACTCCGAACTGCGCGATGTCCTCCGGTTCCGTGGAGGGCAGGATGAGCAGCGCCACCTGCGCTCCCTTACGCTTCTGGAACGCGGTCAGCTTCTCGTCGAGGCTCGCCTGCTGTTCGGCGGTCAGTGTGCCGGTGAGATCCTGCACCAGCGACTCGAACGGCGGCAGCGCCAGCTGGCCCCACGCTGCCGGCGACGCGGCCCCCAGCAGCAACAACAGCGTCAGCAGCGCGGCCCTCACGTGCGGCTTCAATTCCCCGCTGGCGGGGACGTCGACTCGACGGGCGCCGACTGCTGGGCCGGTGTGGACGTGTCGAACCGCACCTGCGGCGGCTGCGAGATCTGCGCTTCGTTCTCGACCGAGAAGTTCGGCTTGACCTCGAAGTCGAACATGCCCGCGGTCATGTTGGTCGGGAACGAGCGCACGGTCACGTTGTAGGTTTTCACCGCCTCGATGTATCGGTTGCGGGCCACCGTGATGCGGTTCTCCGTGCCTTCCAGCTGCGCCTGCAAATCGCGGAAGTTCTGATTGGATTTCAGATCCGGATAGCGCTCGACCACCACCATGAGATTCTTGAGCGCGCTGGTGAGCTCGCCCTGCGCCGCCTGGAATTTCGCGAAGCTCTCGGCATTGTTGAGCAGCTCGGGCGTGATCTGCACCGAGCCGACCTTGGATCTCGCCTCGGTCACCTCGACCAGCACCCGCTCCTCCTGGCTGGCATAGCCCTTCACCGTCGCCACCAGGTTGGGTATGAGATCGGCGCGCCGCTGATACTGGTTCACGACCTCGGACCAGGCGGCTTTCACCGCCTCATCCTGTTCCTGCAGGCGGTTGTATCCGCAGCCCGCCAGGTTGAGGCAGGCCATCATCACCGTCACGCCGACCAACCACTTGCGCATGGGAAGCTCCTTTACCAGATCTTCACGCGTTCGGCGGGCGGGCGATACATCTTGTTGCCCGGTTGCACGTCGAAAGCGCTGTAAAAGGCGTCGATGTTGCTGGACGGACCATTGGCGCGGAATTCGCTCGGGCTGTGCGGATCCGTCACCAGGCGCTTGAGCAATTCCTCGTCGCGATACTTGCGGCGCCACACCTGCGCCCAGCCGAGGAAGAATCGCTGGTCGCCCGTGAAGCCGTCGATGACCGGCGCTTCCTGGCCATTCAGAGCGATCTTGTAGGCCTTGTAGGCCACGGCCATGCCCGAAAGATCGCCGATGTTCTCACCCAGCGTGAGCTCGCCATTGATGTGACGGTTGTCGAGCACGGTGTAGCCCGCGTACTGTTTGACGAGCTCCGCCGCGCGCTGCTTGAACTTGGCGCCGTCCTCGGCCGTCCACCAGTCGCGCAGATTTCCGTCGCCATCGTATTGGCGCCCGGAGTCGTCGAACCCGTGGCTGATCTCGTGGCCGATGACCGAACCGATGCCGCCGTAGTTCACGGCCGGATCCACTTCCGGGTCGAAGAACGGCCAGCGCAGGATGGCGGCCGGGAACGTGATCTCGTTGGTCGTGGGGTTGTAGTAGGCGTTCACGGTCTGCGGGGTCATCAGCCACTCGCCCTTGTCCACGGGACCGCCGGTGCGCGCCACCAGGCGCTGGTGCTGGAATTCCGCCGCACGCAGCAGATTGCCCACCAGGTCGTCCCGCTTGATGACCAGCGCGCTGTAGTCCCGCCATTTGTCGGGGTAGCCGATCTTCACAGTGATCTTCGCCAGCTTCTTCTTGGCCTCCGCCCGCGTGGCCGGGCTCATCCAGTCCAGCGAATCGATCGAGGAGTCGAAGGCCTTGAGCAGGTTGCCCACGAGCTGCAGCATGCGCTGCTTGGCCTCGGCGCCGAAATGCGATTCGACGAACATCTTGCCGACCAGTTCGCCCATGTTGTTGTCCATGGCGTCGACGGCCCGGCGCCAGCGCGGACGCGGCTCCGGCACGCCGTTCAAGGTCTTCTCGTGGAAGTTGAACTCCAGGTCGGCAAATTGCGCCGACAGTGCCGGCGCGTAGTCGTCGAGCAGCTGGAATTTGAAGTAGGCGCGCCAGTCGGCGATCGGCACGGTCTTCACCAGCTGGGCCATGCCCTTGATGAAGGACGGCTGGTTGACGTCGAGCTTGTGCACCGGCGCGCCCATGCCCGCGAAGAACGCCAGCCAGTCGAAGCCCGGCGCGAGTCTCTGATACTCGGGGAGCGTCATGGGGTTGTAGGTCTTCACCGGATCGCGGTTCTGGACCTTGGTCCACTGGTAGTTCGCGATGCGCGTCTCGAGCGCCGCGATGCGCGCCGCCGCCGATTTCGCATTGCGCTCGCCGGCGCGCGCGAGCATGTCTTCGACGTATTGCGCGAAGGCCGCGCGGAATTTCGCGTATTTCTCGTCCGGCGAAAGGTAGTAGTCGCGGTCGGGCATGGTGAGGCCGTTCTGGAACAGCGAGCCGATGTACACCGTGGAGTTCTTGCTGTCCGGCGCGGAGAACCAGGCGAAAGGCTGCGCCACGCCGATTCGCTGGCTGTAGCCGATGTAGCGCGCCACGTCGCTCGGCGTCTTGATCGCATCGATCTGTGCGATCTCCGCGGCCAGCGGCGTCAGCCCCAGGCTCTCCACGCGCTGCGTGTCCATGAACGCGAGATAGAAATCGCCGACCTTCTGCGCGTCCGAACCCTCCACTTTGTCGGGCTGTTCGGAGGCCGCGACGATGAGCTGCTTCACTTCCTCCTGAGCCTGGTCGTCGAGGATGGTGAAGGAGCCGTAGTTCGACCGGTCGGCCGGGATCGGTGTGTTGGCGAGCCAGGCGCCGCCTGCGAACTTGTAGAGGTCATCCTGCGGCTTGACGCTGCGATCGAACCCCTGGAGATCGAGGCCGGACTTCAACACGGGCGCGGGCGGCACGACCGGCGCGGGCGGCGCGGGCGGCGCGGGCGGAGTTTTGGACACCGGCGAGGCGCAGGCACCGAGAGCGGCCGACAGTGCGGCGGCCGAGAACATGGTGACAAAGCGGTTCATCGAAGGACCCCGGGATAATTCTGATGGTCCGGAGTATAAAAAAAGCCCCAAGCTTTGGGGGCTCGGGGCTTGAGAAGGCGGACTTTCGATGAAGGGAAAGAAGTCCGCTAGGGGATTCGCCATTCCTTACAATCAGTGCAGCCTCGCGACCTGCAGAATCTTGATGTCCTCGGCGTCGATTTCGAAGTTCGCGGCCAGCAGGCGGCGCAGTTCCTTCGAATCGCGGCGTTCACCGAGGGGGTGCGTCAATTCGATGACCCCGCTCCATTCGCTCGAGTGCGCGGGCTCGGCGCTCGTGACAAAGTGCGTGTAGTAGCGGGCTGCCATGGGTTGACAGCGTAGGCGCGCGGCCGCCGGGCAGCCGTGAACCGCTGCACAGAACCTCGGCCGCCACGCAGACCCTGACTGAGACACTCATCACAAGATGAGTACAGATGGTTACAGAGACGTGAGTCGTTATCGCAGCCCAGAGAAACCCGGATCGCAGTTCATCACGGCCGCCGGCGCCGCGCGGCTCAAACAGGAGCTGGATGAGCTCTGGAAAGTGGAACGGCCGCGCGTGACACAGGCGGTTTCCGAGGCCGCCGCCCAGGGCGACCGGTCGGAGAATGCCGAGTACACGTACGGCAAGCGCCGGCTGCGCGACATCGACCGGCGCGTGCGCTTCCTGCGCAAGCGCCTCGACGGCATGACCGTGGTCGACAAACCACCCTCCGACCCCGGCCGCGTGTATTTCGGCGCCTGGGTCACGCTCGAAGACGGGAACGGAACCCAATCGCGGCATCGTATCGTCGGGCCGGACGAATTCGACATGGCGCCCGGTTACATCAGCATGGATGCGCCGCTCGCGCGGGCGCTGATGCGTAAGGCGCTCGATGACGAGGTGAAGGTCGAACTGCCCGGCGGCACGAAGTCCGTGGTGATCGTCGATATCCGTTACGAAACCGCCGGAGATTGAGCCACGACGTTCATGCGGAGGCCGCCCGCGTGGGGCAGAAGCGGCAGCGCGTCCCGGCTTCCGGCGGCGGGAGTGCGCGCAGTTCGGGGCGCGGCGCGAGATGCTCCGGCAGCCTCAGGCGGCCGACGAGACCCGCGCGCTCGAGAGCCCGCAGCGCCCACCAGCCTGGATCCCATTCACCCGGATTCAATCCGAGCCTGGCCGAGCCGGGAAAAGCATGGTGATTGTTGTGCCAGCACTCGCCCATGGTGAGCAGCGACGTCCAGCGGACATTGCGGCCCTGCACGGCCGCACCATCGACGACGTGATGCATGCCGCCGTGATTGTGCGCGAGGAACCCGATGATCCAGTGACCGAACACGCCCGTGGTGACGCGGGCGCACACGCCCCAGAAGACGAATCCCCAACCGCCCCAGGCGAAGAACAGCAAAGCCCACGGCAGATGCTGCAGCATCCACGTCTTCTCGAGAAATCGATAGAACGGATCAGCGGCGATGCGAGCCTCGAGCCTGAGCTCGGGTTCGCGTGCGAGGCGCAGCTCGCAGCACAGCTGCCACCAGGCGTCGCGCCAGACGCTGCGTCCGTGGCGCAGGTAATCGTGACAGACGGGCAGCCGCTGCGCGTAGTCCCGCAGTTCGTGCTGCTTCACGAGGCCGAGCGGGCCGGCGAGGCCGACCTGCACGCCGAGGTATACGAGCAGGTATTCCAGCCAGCGCGGGCAATCGAAACTGTCGTGGATGAGCTTGCGATGGCTGCCGAGCGAGTGGCCGAACAGCAGGACGGTCGCCGTACTCGCGACGTACAGCGCCAGCGCTCCGGTGCTGAACGTGAGGGCCCCGCCCACGACCGCCGTGCCGGCCATGCCGAGAAACCACGCGCCCCTGGACCCGGAGAAGTGCACCCGCCCCTCGCAAACCTCCGCCGCATCACGATGGCGAATGCGGTGACGCGCGAGACTGCCTGGCAATTCGCGCATGTCGCTCATGGGATCAGGCTTTGGCCTTGCGGCGCTTGTCCAGCGCACGGGCCAGCGCGCGCGACTCGCGCTTGAGCGGGCCGGCCACCGGGCAGACCTCGAAGGCGAAGCCCGTGAGCGTATTGACGAGATTGTCGGGCACCAGCTCGTAGAGCACGCGCTGCCCTTCGCGCTGACTGCGCACCAGACCGGCGTTCTCGAGTACCGAGAGGTGGCGGGAGATCGCCGGCGTGCTCATCTGGAAGCGCGCGGCGAGATCGGTGGTGGTCAGCGCAGCCTTTGACAGATAGGCGAGGATCTCGCGGCGGGGGCGCGAGGCCAGGGCGTCGAATATGCGGTCCAGTGACATTTGCTACAATATTAGCTAATTTGTTAATTAAGCAATAAGTAACTTATGCGCCCCGCTGGCGTCAAGCTTCGTGAGACTACCGCCATGAACCATCGCCTGGTCACGATCGATGTCCCCCTCACGGAAACGGGCGGATGCCAGCGACATGGCTTGCGGCGGGTGCTGGGGCCCGCGGCCTGGCAGCGTCTGCCGGCGGCGGTGCGTGCCCGGTTCGCGGCGGACGCGCCCGACGTCCGCTATGCCGGCGCCTTCGAGGTCGTGCAGGCCAGCGTGCTCGGGCGCGTGTTCGCATGGCTCGGCACCTTGGCCGGCACACCCGTGGTGCCGCGCACCGGCACGAACGTCGCGGCGCGCGTCGACGTGCGCGCAGTGGCCGATGGCGTCGAGTGGCGACGCGAGTATCACTGGGGCGACCGCGTCGACGTCGTGACTTCCACCAAGATCGTGAGCGATGGACGGCTCGTGGAGCGTTTGCCGGCGCGTCTCAACATGCCGCTCGACGTGAGCGAGGAGAATGGCGTGCTGGTCTTCGAGAGCCGCGGCTACTACTTCGACCTGTTCGGGCTGCACGTGCCGCTGCCCGCCTTCTTCTCCCCGGGCCGCACACGCGTCGAGCACGTCGAGCTGGGTCACGGCTGGTTCCGGTTCACGCTGCTGGTCGCGCATCCCTGGTTCGGGCAGATGTTTTTTCAGACGGGCCGCTTCTGCGCGAGCGACGAACTCGCCACCCCGGAGGCATGAGTGGACGGCGGGCGCCGGACTCGCGTCCGGCCACCCGCGTGGCGCGAGGGTTGGTCCAGTTCAGACGCGGACGTTCTTGAACTGCCAGGGATCCGTCTTGTCGAGGTCTTCCGGAAACAGCCGCTCACGGTCGTGCAGCGGCGTCCAGTCGGTGTACGCGCCCGTGACCGTGCCGAGATAGGGCATCGCGATCTCCAGGTTGCGGCGGAAGTCGATCTCGTCGGGCTCGACGAGCCCCGCGTTCGGATTCTCCATGGCCCAGATCATTCCCGACAGGCACGACACCGTGACCTGCAGGCTGGTGGCATTGTTGTGCGGGCAGAGCTTGCGCGCCTCTTCGATGGACAGCTGCGAGCCGTACCAGTAGGCATTCTTCTTGTGCCCGGCGAGCAGCACGCCGAGCTCGTCGATGCCGGAGATGATCTCGTCCATGAGGATGCGCTGGCGGTCCTGCAGGTGCCAGTTGCGGCCGGCGAACTCATGCATCGAGACCACGGCCGAGTCGCTCGGGTGGTACGCGTAGTGGCAGGTGGGCCGGTAGACGACCTCGGTGCCCTGCCGCACGGATAGATAGTCGGCGATCGAGATCGACTCGCCATGCGTGATCAGGAAACCGTGGAAATGCCCGGCCTTCGGCGTCCAGGTGCGCACGCGCGTCGCCGCGCCCGGCTGCATGAGATAGATGGCCGCGCCGCCGCCGAAGTCGAAGCGCCGGCCATCGCGCGGGAAATTCTTCTCGTGCGTTCCCCAACCGAGCTCGGCGGGCTGGGCGCCCTCGCTGACGAAGCCGTCCACCGACCAGGTGTTGACGAACTCGTTGACTTCCTTCGGCCGGGAGGCGATCTGGGTGTCGCGCTCGGCGATGTGCACGACCTTGACGCCGAGCTTGCGCGCGAGCTGGCCCCAATCCTCGCGCGTCCTGGGATCGCCGGCATCCACGCCCGTGTCGCCGGCGACGTTGAGCAGCGCCTGCTTGACGAAATGCGAGACGAGGCCGGGGTTGGCGCCATGCGTGAGCACGGCGGTGGGTGCGCGCGGACTGGTGCCGCGCAATGCCAGCGCCTCTTCACGCAATGCGTAATTGGTGCGCCGGGCGTGCGAGATCGTCACGTCGGTGTAGCCGCCGGGCCAGGGCTCGATGCAGGTGTCGAGATACATGGCGCCCTTCGACCAGCAGAACTTGATGAGCGCGATGGACGAGACGTCCACCGACACGTTCAGCACGAAATCTCCGCGGCCGATGTACTTGTCGAGTTCGCGCGCGAAGTTGTCGCGGGTCAGCGGCACCTTCACGTATTTGATGCCGTGCTCGTCGGCCACTTCCCGGCCACGATCATCGGCGGTGACGATGGTGATGCGCTCCTTCGCGATGCCGACGTGGCGCAATACCAGCGGCAGCGTGCCCTGACCGATGCTGCCGAAGCCGATGAAAATGATGCGACCCGGAAATTCCGTGTGAATCTTGTTTGCAGACATGATTGACCCCGTACAAATCAGCGCGTGAGGGTATCAACCATCACCGGGTGACGCCACCCGATGCGTTTTCTGCGTGACGGAAAAAAATGTCAGTTGCTGGCGTCGCGCCAATGCGGCGGAAAAGTGCGCTCGTAACCCGGCAACACTTCGACGCGCTTCAACCATCTTCCTAACGCAGGATAGTTGGCGTCGATGGGCAGGAATCGCGACGACAGCTCGCGTGCCTCGGGCAGCGCGAGCGCGCGCAGCAGCAGCATGATGCCCGGGTAGATCATGTAATCGGCGGCGCCGGGCTTGTCACCCACGATCCACGGGCCCTTGGACAAGCGCGCCTCGATGGTGCGCGCTTCACCGGCGATCATGTGCATGGCATACGTGCTCTCGTCGGAGCGCGGATCGCCGTTGCGGTACAGGAGCGCACGCACGATGCGCATGAGATACGGCTCGATATACGCCTGGTACTCGCAGCACACCCGCATGATGACCGCGCCTTCCACGGGCGAATCTCCGAACAGCGGCTTTTCCGGATACTTGCGGTCGAGGTAGTACAGGACCGCCAGCGACTCGAACACCACGTAGTCGCCGTCCTTGAGAGTCGGCACGCGTCCGCGCGGATTGAGCGCCAGCATGTGCGGCGCCTTGTGCTCCTGCATGGGCAGCGACAGCAGGTGGCTCGTGTATGAAAGCCCCTTGTGTTCGAGCGCGAGCAGCACGCGCCAGGAGTACGGGCTGCCGCTGCCCCAGTAAACATCTATTGCCATGTGTGGGCCATCGTTTGCCGGGATTGTAAAATGCACCATGGCAGCTTTCACGACATTAATCGACGCGGCAACGCTCGCCCACGAACTCGCGCGCGATGATCTGCTGCTGTTCGACTGCCGCTTCGAACTCGGCAATCCGCAGTGGGGTGAGCGCGAATACCTCGCCGCCCATTTGCCGGGCGCGCAATACCTGCACCTGGATCGTGACCTTTCCGCGCCCGTGGGGCCCGCCACGGGCCGTCATCCTCTGCCGGATCCGCGGCGATTCGCGGGCGCGCTCGCAGCGCGCGGTGTCGGCGCCGACTGTCAGCTCGTCGCCTACGACCAGGGAAACGGCGCGTACGCCGCCCGCTTCTGGTGGCTGGCACGCTGGATCGGCCTGCAGCGGGTCGCGGTGCTCGACGGTGGCCTGGCCGCCTGGCGCGCCGCGGGACTGCCGCTCAGCCAGGAAGTGCCGAAACCCTCGCGACGCGATCTTCCGCTGCACGTGAACCACGACGCATGGGTTCCCAGCGAAGTGGTGGATGAACTGCGGCGGCGCCCCGGGAATCTCCTCATCGACGCGCGCGGCGCGGACCGATTCGCCGGGCGGAACGAGACCATCGACCCGGTCGCCGGGCACGTGCCCGGCGCGCGCAATCATCCATTCGCCGGCAATCTCGACGTCGACAACCGTTTCCTGAGCGCCGAGGTGCTGCGGCAACGCTGGCGCACGCTGCTCGGCTCGCTGCCGGCAAGCTCGGTGATCGCGATGTGCGGATCGGGCGTGACCGCCTGTCACAACCTGCTGGCCCTCGAACACGCGGGCCTGACCGGTGCGCGCCTGTATCCCGGTTCCTGGAGCGAGTGGATCCGTGATCCGCGTCGGCCCATCGCGACGGGAACCTGATCGCAATCGGTCGTCGCCGAGCGTTTACTTGCAGGACCTATTTGGTATCGTGCGCGCCATCGTGGCAGCCGATCCCCATCAGACCCTTTCCGGCGCGGAAGCATCGCGTCGTTCCATCGCCTGGTCGGTGGAGGACTCCGCCGAGCTCTACCAGGTCAACGCCTGGGGCAAGGGATATTTCTGCGTGAACCCGGCGGGGCACCTCGTGGTGCGTCCGGACATGAATCCGGCGCGCGAGATCGATCTGTTCGAAGTGGTGCAGGGTCTCAAGGAGCGTGAGCTCACCGCGCCGGTGGTGGTGCGCTTCTCCGACATCCTCGCGCACCGTCTCAAGCATCTGCATGGCGCGTTCTCGCAGGCCATCGCCGAGAACGACTATCAGAACCGCTACACCGCGGTGTTCCCCATCAAGGTGAATCAGCAGCGCCTGGTGGTCGAAGAGGTCTACCGCTATGGCCGCCCCTTCGGTTTCGGCCTGGAAGTCGGCAGCAAGCCCGAGCTGCTGTCGGTGATGAGCATGACGGCGGACTCGCCCGAGAGACTGATCGTCTGCAACGGCTTCAAGGACGACAGCTATCTGGAAGCGGTCATCATCGCCACCAAGCTCGGCCGCACCATCATTCCCGTGGTGGAGAATTTCGCGGAGCTGCCCGCCATCCTGCGCATCGCGGAGAAGTACAACGTGCGGCCGAAGATCGGCGTGCGCGTGAAGCTCGCAAGCGAAGGCTCGGGCAAATGGCGCGAGAGCGCCGGCGACAAGTCGAAGTTCGGCCTGTTCACCACCGAGATCCTCGAGGCCGTCAGCATCCTGCGCGAGAAAGACATGCTCGACTGCCTGCAACTGGTGCACTGCCATCCGGGCAGTCAGCTGCAGGACATCCGCCGCGTCAAGGATGCGATCAACGAGCTCGCGCACGTGTACGCGGAACTGAAACTGCTGGGCGCCGGCCTGCAGTACATCGACGTGGGCGGCGGCCTGGGCGTGGATTACGACGGCAGCGGCACCAATTTTTCCTCGTCGATGAACTACACGCTCAACGAGTACGCCAACGACGTGGTGTATCGCATCGCGAGCGTGTGCAACGCGCGCAAGATCGCGCACCCGATGATCGTCAGCGAGTCCGGCCGGGCGATCGCCGCGCACCACAGCGTGCTCATCTTCAACACTCTTGGCAGCCAGGCGCTGGATCAATTCCGCGTCACCGGCAAGGAGGATCAGGAGAACGGCACGCTGCCTCAGCCGGTGCGCGACCTCCTCGATGCGTTCCGCTCGGTGAATGAGCGGCGCGTGGTCGAGTGCTACCACGACGCGCAGACCGCGCGCGACCAGGTGCTGCAGATGTTCAACCTCGGCCTGTTGTCGCTCGAGCAGCGCGGCCTCGCCGAGCGCCTGTACTGGGCCACCTGCGCGAAGGTGCGTGACCTCACGCGCAGGCTGGACGAGGTCCCGGAGGAACTCGAGGAGCTCGAGTCGATCCTCTCCGACATCTATTTCTGCAATTTTTCGGTGTTCCAGTCACTGCCCGACAGCTGGGCCATCGACCAGCTGTTTCCCATCATGCCCATCCACCGGCTCGACGAGCGCCCCTCGCGCAAGGGCGTGCTGGCGGACATCACCTGCGACTCCGACGGCAAGATCGACCGCTTCGTCAGCCAGCGCGACGTGAAGAAGACGCTCGAGCTGCACGCGATCACCGCCCAGGACGAGTACTACCTGGCCGCGTTCCTGGTGGGCGCCTACCAGGAAACGCTCGGCGACCTGCACAACCTGTTCGGCGACACACACGTGGTGCACGTGCGTTTCCACGACGACGGCGGCTGGTGGATAGAAGAGATCGTCAAGGGCGACACCGCCAACAAGGTGCTCGAATACATGGAGTACGACGTGGCCGACCTGCACCCGGCGCTGGCGCGCGATTGCGAACGCGCGGTGCGTGACGGACGCATGACCGTGGCCGAGTCCCAGGGCATCAAGCGCTTTTACGAAGGCGAGCTCAATGGCTACGCCTATCTAGAGTAGTGCGACTTATTGACCGCTTGCGCCCGCAAGTGAGCGCTAACACACGCACCGCACCATGCGCGTAAATGGCTGAAAAGGCGCGAAATTGCGCCACGCGTGGCCTAGCCACCCCCTTGCTGCCGGGCCGTTGTTTACAGCTTCTCGAAGCGAGGAGTAGCATGATCCGCGTTCGCTGTGTGCAGCACGAACGACGGTGCAGGCCGCTGGTCCGCAAGAGCTACGCATTGAAAGACAAACGCGATTCGTGTGCCTTGAACCCTTGACCTGTTTCTACTGACCGCGGTCATGCAGGGGCCGCGTCCCTGCCGCTGTCCGCATACTTGAGCGAGAAGTCTGGGATGACGACGATCTACGTGGGCAATCTGCCCTTCTCCGCGACCGAGCAAGACATCAAGGTGCTCTTCGAGCGCCATGGCAAAGTCGATTCGGTGAAGCTCATCAACGACCGCGAAACGGGCAAGCCCCGTGGCTTCGGCTTCGTGGAAATGGGCTCATCGGAAGCCCAAGCCGCAATCCAGGGTCTCAACGGCTACCAGATGAACGGGCGGCCTCTGCGCGTCAACGAAGCGCAAGAGCGTCCGCCACGCCCCCGCCAGGGCGGTGGTGGTCCATTTCGCCGCTGAGCCTTTCAGTCGATTGAAATCTCCGACCCCGCCTGGTGCGGGGTTTTTTCCCGCCATGCTCGTCGGCGGGACGAGCGGCTTTTCTCACGGCGAAGACTCTGCCCTGCAATGAGCGCGGGCGCGGGCCGCCGCGCATTCACCACATCTGCTTGATGCGCGAGGCGACGTCGATCGTTCCCGAGTCGGCTGCGGTTTCTTCGATCTTCACATCCGTGTTCGAGCCCTGGAAGGTCTGCTCGTCGAAGCACTTGATGACCTTCTCGGTGAGGAAGCGGCTGCGACCGCCGTACACGTGCCCGTCCGAGGTCTTCGGCTGGCTGGTGATCTGGAATCTCAGCGGCACAACGCAGGTGAGCTCATTGCGCGCGCGGGTCATCGCCACGTAGAGCAGTCGCCGTTCTTCTTCGATGAGCTCGGCCTTGCCGGTGGCGAATTCGTTCGGGAAGCTGCCGTCGACCACGTTGAGCACGTACACGTGGTCCCATTCCATGCCCTTGGCCGAATGCACCGTGGACAGCACCAGGTAGTCCTCATCGTGATTCGCCGGGCCGGCCATGTCGCTCGTGGCGTTGGGCGGATCGAGGGTCAGCTCGGTGACGAAACGCTCGCGCGTCTGGTACTGCGAAGACAGCAGCTCGAGCTGATCGAGATCGCCGATGCGCATGTGCACGTGCTCGTACATGCGCTCCATGTGCGGCTTGTACCACTCGCGGATGAGCGCGATCTGCCCGAGCCATTGCCGGGCCGGGTCGCCGAGCGCCTTGAACAGCTCGATGAACTTGCGCCAGGCGATGCGCGCGTCGTTCGGCGGCTCGTAGGCCTCGAAGCACGCGAACAGGTGATTGTTGGCGACGAAATGATCCAACGCCTTCTTGGCATTCGCCGGACCCATGCCCGGCATGAACTGCAGCACGCGAAACCCCGCCAGCTGGTTGCGCGGATTGTCGGCCCAACGCAGCACGGCGAGCAGATCCTTTACGTGCGCGGCCTCGAGGAACTTGAGCCCGCCGTATTTCACGAAGGGGATCTTGCGCTTGGACAGTTCGATCTCGAGCACGTCGCTGTGGGTGCCGGTGCGGAACAACACCGCCTGGCGGCGCAGCGCAACGCCGGCTTCGCGGGCCGCAAGCACTCGCGTGCAGATGAGCTCCGCCTGCGTGGGAACATCGTCCACGGTCACCATCTTGGGCCGCGGACCCTGCCCGCGCATGGAGAGCAGATGCTTGCGGTACTGGCGTGGCGCGTCCGCCATGAGCGCATTGGCCGCATCCAGGATGCTCTGGCTGGAGCGGAAGTTCTGCGCCAGCGTGACCACCTCGGCCTTGGGGCGGAAGCGATCGGGGAAGCCGAGGATGTTCTCGACGGCCGCGGCACGGAACGAGTAGATGGCCTGTGCGTCGTCGCCCACCACCGTGATGCCCTGCCCGTCGGGCTTGAGCGCGTGCAGGATGTCACCCTGCAGCTTGTTGGTGTCCTGATATTCGTCCACCAGCACGTGATCGAAGTGAGCAGCCACCGACCGGGCGATGCGCTCCTCGCTCATCATGGCGTGCCAGTACAGCAGCAGGTCGTCGAGATCGAGCACGCGGTACTGCGACTTGCGCTCGACGTAGCCGCGCAGCAGCTTGGAAATGTCCTCCTCATGGCTCGCGCACCAGGAGTATTGGGCTTCCAGTGTTTCCTTGAGCGACTTCTGCGTGTTCACGCGATACGAGTAGATGCCGAGGCAGGTGTCCTTGCGCGGAAAGCGCTGCCCCTTGCCGGAAAAACCCATCTCGGTGCGCACGGTATCGAGCAGGTCGGCGGCATCGCCGCGATCGATGACGGTGAACGTCGGATCGAGGCCCACGTGCTTGGCGTAGTGCCGGAGAATGCGATTGCCGATCGAATGGAAAGTGCCGGCCCAGGTCAGCCGTTGCGTGATGGCGCTGGCCTTGCCGCCCAGCTTGTCATCGAAGGCTTCGCGCAGAATCTCGTTGGCGCGCCGCTTCATCTCCACGGCGGCGCGGCGCGTGAACGTGAGCATGAGGATGCGCGCCGGATCGACGCCGCTCATGGCCAGATGCGCCACGCGATGCGCCAGCGTATTGGTCTTGCCGGTGCCGGCGCCGGCCACGATCAGCAGCGGACCCGAACGGAACCCTTTCCCGCCCGGAAGGGCTTCGCCGTAGGACACTGCCCTGCGCTGCGGGGCATTGAGGCTGCCGAGTTGTTGGGCCGGTGACGTGGACATCGATAAAACAATATACGAAGGCGGACGGATACTGACCCACGCTCCCGACCGACCCGTGACACAGATCACGCCCGTATCCCTCGGGAATGTGACGCCTTTTTGATCTGCTGGCACCGCGAAGCGGCGTGGCGTCAGTCGGCCGGATTATGGGCGCGGCGGCGGCGTGCGTACAGGCCGGAATGCCAGGCGGTTGCAGGCATGCATCGCGATCGAGAACACTCGCGCGATGCTGATCGATCGAAAAGAAGTCTTCTCCGGGCGCGTCATCAAGGTGAGCGTGGACCAGGTGCAGCTGCCGAATGGACGGCAGATACCCCTGGAGATCGTGCGCCATCCGGGCGGTGCGGCCATCGTCGCCGTCGATGCCGAACGGCGGGTGTGCCTGTTGCGGCAATTCCGGCATGCGGCTGGCGGCTACATCTACGAGCTGCCCGCCGGCAAGCTCGAGCCGGACGAGACCCCGGAAATGACCGCCCGGCGCGAGCTGGTCGAGGAAGCCGCGATGTCGGCGACGACCTGGGAACCCCTGGGCGAATATCTGAGCTCGCCGGGCTGCTTCACCGAGGTCATTCACCTGTACCTGGCCACCGATCTCACACCGGCCGCCGGCTCGCCGGAGGCCGACGAAGTGATTCAGGTGGAATGGTGGCCGTTTTCGCAGGCGTTGGAGAAAGCTCGTAACGGCGAGCTAGCGGATGCGAAGACGATCATCGGAATTCTGCGTGCCGCGTCACGCAAAAAATTTGCGTGAACCGGCTCACACGGCGCGCGAGGTGGAGGCGAAATCTGCGGCTATGTCAAACATCGAAAACCGCGTCTAAGCCATACTTCGCGCGTGACTGACCATACAAAAGACAAGACGATGCCTGCTCCTGCCAATAGGCGCCGCGCATCGCAGATCGTCCACGACGAACGTGGTAATGCGCGCGTCGAGTGGATCGACGCGGGCTATGCCGGGGTACCTCTGGAACGCGAGCCGCTGACCGTCGAGCAGACGCCGCCGCGCGGCGCCAACGCGCGGATGTCGGTGGAACGCGTGCGCTCCGCCGGATTCGATCCGTACGAGCGCGTGGGTGGTGCTCACCTGCCCGAGCCGAAGAAGCCGGCCGGCAAGCGTGATCTGCGCAAGCTGGGCGAATGGATCAAGCTGAAGCGTGAGCTGGAAGCCCGGCGCGGCCAGGACGACGGCGAAGTCGAATAGCACTGCGGTGAGAGGCGGGTCTGGCGCGGGAGCAAGACAGCTCCGGCGACCGGTTGTGCTCACGCGAAGCGTTCGATGTGCGCGAGCTTGCGGGCACTGCCCCAACGATAGAAGCGGCGCAGCTCCGCCAGCGCTTCGCGCATGGCGCCGCGGCGCGGACGCTCCAGCAGGGCACCCATGCGGCGGCAGAAGCGCGCGGCATATCGCGACGCCAGCCGGTACAGTCCTTCGCGGCCCGCTGCCGCCACCGGATCGATGCGCGAGCGATCGAAAAGCGCGCGATGCAGTTCGCGGGGGAATCGCCCGGCATTCTGCGCGCTCAGCAACCAGGCACCCAGCACGTATTTGTCCACCTCCGCCTGCAGTTCGAGTTCGAGCAGAGTCATGGGCTTGTCGTGGCCCGAGTTCCATGCCACGTACACGTAATGGCTGACGCCCTCGGCCACGGTGAGCCAGTCGGCGAGATTCTCGTGCGTCAGCGCGGCCATGGGATCGCGGCCCGCCAGTCGCTGCAGAACCTGGGCGTCGATGTACAAGGTCATCAACAACGTGTCGCCGTCCTCGGCCAGCAGCAATTGTTCGTCGCATTGGCGCGCCGTGGAAATCGCCGCGAGCCGCGCGCGATCGGTCAACAGGAATTCACGCACGTCCGGCGCCGCCGGCAGATCGTAGATCTGCGCCAGCGCTTCCTGCAGCAAGATCAGCGTCGCGTGGCTCATCGCATCGCCCGCACTCAGTGCGACAGCGCGCTGCGCGCCGCGGGGGCGGGCTCGATGCCGAGCTTGCGCAGGATGCGCCGCGAGCGCTCGCTGCCGGTCTTGACCCACAGCTCGTAGAGCCGCAGCCGGTCCTGCGCGGAGTGCTGATAGGCGCTCTCGCTGATTTCGTTGAGCGCGTCCACCACCGGTTGAAACTTCGCGGCCAGCTCGGCGAACACCTGCCGCAGCGTGCGTCCGCGGCCCGCGGGCACCGATTCGGCAAGTGCTCCGTAGGCGCTGCCACCCATGGCCACGTGATAGTCGATGTCCACGAGCTTGCGGGCGAAGCCGGCGGAGAAGAAGCCGGCGATGAACAACGACACGTCTCCGAGTCGCTGCAGGCCGCGGCAGCGGGCCTCGGGCGTGGGCGCCTCGAGCGCCTCGCCGAGCATCATGACCAATGGCTTGAGCCTGCCGCGGGATCTTTCGTCGCGCTCGTAGAGCGCGTCGGGATCGGAAAACAACGTGAGCACGTTGACGACGTATTGTTCGGTTTCGCCCTCGACCGCCACGTGCTGGTGTGAGAGAGCGTCGTGCAATGCGTCCTTGAAGAACTCCTTCAGGTTCGCAACCGGCTGGATGGACATGTTCACCCCGCTGAGCCTCCGTCTGGCAACCTCTGTAACGGCACCCCGTGGATTTATTGAGCGCGCGCGCCACGGGAGGTTCCGTGATGCATCAGTCGTTTTCGAGCTCGGCCATGCGTGCGCCGTTGGCAGCCACCGGGGCACACTGCTAACTACGTGCGAACGGGGTCACGTTTCGCCCAGCAGGGTCATCAGTTCGCCGACGTGCCTGACGCTCGCGTCCGCCGCGGGCAATGCCGCGGGCCACTGTTCGCCGGCGCGATTCACCCACACGGTGCGCATTCCGGCGGCTCGCGGGCCCACGACGTCCGCGTGCGGCTCGTCGCCTACAAACAGTATGTCCGCGGGCTCGAGTGTCAGTGCCTCGGCCAGCGCCGCGTAGGCGCGCGGGTGCGGCTTGGCGCATCCGAGATCGCAGGCGCTCAGGCTCACCTCGAAGTGATGGGCGAGCCCGATGCGCCCGAGATCGGCGTTGCCATTGCTGAGCGATGCCAGCCGGTAGCGCGAGCGCAGCTTCGCGAGCGCCGGCAGCGTCTCGGCAAACGGCGTGACCTGATTGCGCGCCGCATGCCAGGCCGCGAAGGCGTCGTGGGCGATGTCCCTGTCATAGCCCGCGGCGGCCGCGGCCCGCGCGAGGGTCTCGCGCCGCAGATAGGTGAGATCGTGGGCGCGATGCGGCTCGTCGCGCAACAGCTCGGCGCGCATCGCCTGCATCGCTTCCGCTGGAAATCTCTCGGGTATGCGTGGGTACCGCTGGCGCAGCCAATCGGCGAGAATGCGCTCTGCGCGCAGCAGCACCGGCTCGATTTCCCAGAGCGTGTTGTCGAGATCGAAGCAGATCGCGCGCAAGGCGCCGAATGGCATGCGGCGCAGTGTACTGGGGTTCGCCTTGCAGGGGTCGTCACGCATGACGCAATTGCTGCTGATCATCGGCAACAAGAACTATTCGTCCTGGTCGCTGCGGCCCTGGATTCTCCTCAAGCACCTGGGGCTGGAATTCGACGAGCGGCTCATTCCGCTGGACACCGCCGAATTCACGCGTGACATCGCCGCCCTCAGTCCGACGCGACGCGTGCCCGTGCTCAGGCACGGCTCGCTGCTGCTGTGGGATTCGCTGGCGATCTGCGAATACGCCTGCGAACTTGCCGGCGGGGGTTGGCCTCGCGAGCGCGAGGCACGCGCCGTGGCGCGCTCGGTTTGCGCCGAGATGCATGCCGGCTTCAGCATCCTGCGTTCACAATGGCCCATGAACGCGCGCGCACTGGGGCGACGGACCCCGACAAACCCGGAGCGCGCGGCGGATCTGGCCCGCATCGAGGACGTATGGGCGGAGTGCCGCCGCCGCTTCGGCGCGAACGGCCCCTGGCTGTTCGGGGAGTACACGGCGGCCGATGCGATGTATGCGCCCGTGGTGCTTCGCATGCGCACGTATGGCGCGCAGCTGCGCCCGGGCTCGGCCGAATACTCGGCCACCGTGCTCGGCGACGCGCACCTGCGGGCATGGCTGGCCGCGGCCGAAGCGGAGACCTGGACGATCGAAGCGTCCGAGATCGGACGATAGCTGGAGATGCGAATGAAGAACTGGTTGATCCTCGCGGCCGCCGCCGCCTGCGCCTGCGGCTACTCTCTGGCCGTCACGGCGGCCCCGCTCACGCCGCACGATCTCAACAGCCTGATACGCGTCAGCGATCCGCAGGTGTCGCCCGACGGGCGCTACGTCGTGTACGTACAGCGCGAGACGGATTTCGATGCCAACCGCGGGCGCAACGACCTGTGGCTCGTTGACCTAGAGGATCCGCGCGGCAAGCCGCGGCGGCTCACGCAACACTCTTCCAACGACACGCATCCGCGCTGGTCGGCGGACGGCGCGAGCATCTATTTCCTCTCGTCCCGCACCGGTGCCACGCAGGTGTGGCGCCTGCCCTTCAATGGCGGCGAAGCAGTGCAGATCACCGCCTATCCGCTCGACGTGGGCACGTTCCGCTTCTCCGACGACGGCCGGCTGATCGCCCTGTCGATGGAAGTGTTCCCCGATTGCGGGGACCTGCAGTGCACGCGCGAGCGTCTGGAGGCGGCCGCGAAAAGCAAGGTGTCCGCGCGCCGATTCGACGAGCTGTTCGTGCGCCACTGGGATACCTGGAGCAATGGCACGCGCAGCAACCTGTTCGTGGCGCCGGTGAAACCGGACGGCCGCGCCGGCGCCGCGGTCAATGTGTCGCAGCCGCTGCTCGCCGACGTCCCATCGAAGCCCTTTGGTGGCGACGAGGAATTCGCGTTCAGCCCCGACGGCACGCACATCGTGTTCAGCGCGCGCGTGGCCGGCCGCGAAGAGCCATGGTCGACCAATTTCGATCTGTATGAGGCAGCATCGGCCGGCGGCTCGGCGCCGAAGAATCTGACCGCGGACAATCCGGCGTGGGACACGCAGCCCGTGTTCCTGAAGAACGGCGACCTTGCCTGGCTGGCGATGGATCGGCCCGGGTTCGAAGCCGACCGCTTTCGCATCAAGCTGCGCCGGGGCACCGCGGTGCGCGACGTCGCCCGCGACTGGGACCGCTCCGTGCAACACCTGGCGGTGGCGCGCGACGGCCGCACCCTGCTTGCCACCGCCAGCGATCTCGGCCAGACGCCGCTGTTCGAAGTGGACCCGGCATCCGGCCGGGTGAGCAAGGTCTCCGGCCCCGGCGCCATCGGCGACTTCTCCCCGGCCAGGCGTGGCACCGTCGCGGTCTGGCACGACATCGCCACGCCGCCCGATCTCTATCTACTCACCGGGCGCGGCGCCGCGCGGCGGCTCACCCAGGTCAACGAGGCGCTGCTCGCGGAACGCTCGCTGGGCGGCTTCGAGCAGTTCACTTTCAAGGGCTGGAACGACGAGACCGTGCATGGCTACCTGGTGAACCCGCCCGATTTCTCCAGGACCGGCCGGTACCCGGTGGCCTTCGTCGTTCACGGCGGTCCGCAGGTGAGCTTCGGCAATCACTGGAACTGGCGATGGAACGTACAGGCATTCGCCGCGCGCGGCTATGCGGTGGTGTTCATCGACTTCCACGGGTCGCCGGGCTACGGGCAGGCGTTCACGGATTCCATCAGCCAACACTGGGGCGACCGGCCGTTCGAAGACCTGCAGAAAGGACTGGCGGCGGCGCTCACGAAATACCCCTGGCTCGACGGCTCGCGCGCCTGCTCGCTGGGAGCATCGTACGGCGGCTACATGCAGAACTGGATCGCCGGAAACTGGCCGGAGCGGTTCAAGTGCATCGTCAACCACGACGGCATCTTCGATGCGCGCATGATGTACTACACGACCGAAGAGCTGTGGTTCGCCGAGTGGGAAAACGGCGGCCCTTACCACCTGGCGCCGCAGATCCACGAGCGTTTCAACCCGGCGAACCACGTGTCGAAGTGGAAGACGCCCATGCTCGTGATCCACGGCGAGAGGGACTTCCGGGTGCCGTACACTCAGGGCATCGCCACGTTCACGGCCCTGCAGCGGCAGGGAGTCGAAAGCCGGCTGATCGTGTTCCCCGATGAGAATCACTGGGTGCTCAAGCCCGCCAACAGCGACTACTGGTACACCACGGTGCTCGACTGGCTGGACGCGCACACGCGGCGCTGAGCGGCGAAGCTACTTGCGGCGGAAGAATTCCGGCGGCGAACCGCCGCAGGAATAGCGCACCGAGTTGGCGTCTTCCGCGGGCTGGATGTCGCAGGTGCCCGCGGGCCGCACGTCCTTGGGCAGCAAGGCCGTGAACAGTTCGGGCTGTTCGCGCAGATTGCGCCACTGGCCTTCCTGCGTGAAGGTGAGCGCGCGCTGCACGATCTTCTTGCCGTCCGCGGAAAGCTCGAGGTTCAGCAGACGGCCGAACACTCCATGCGCATCACGCCGCTCGACGTACACGGCCTCGTCGGTGACCATGCGGGCGCGCACCGGCACGATGGTGAGCTCGGCACCGCTGTCGCTCTGCCAGACTCCGGCCGTCGCCTGTTTGAACTGTTCGACCGCAGCGCGGTTCTTCTTTTCCTGCGTGACACAGGCCACGAGGAACACGGCGGTCAGCGCCAGCGATGCGATGCGCAACGAAATCGGTCTCATGAGCCTTCATCCATAGTAGGCGCGCCACTCTGCCTGATATGCCGCGCCCAGCGCGAGCAGTTTTTCCAGCAGATCGGAGTAGCTCACGCCCGCGGCCTTGGCGGACTGCGCGAAATCCTCGTCGGCCGCGAGATTCGGGTTGGGGTTGGCCTCGATCACGTAGATCTGGCCCTCGGCGTTCATGCGGTAATCGATGCGCGCGCAGCCGGACAGGCCCAGCGACCGATAGACGCGACGCGACAGCTTGTCGAGCCGCGCGACCACGGTTGGCGGCAGATCCTTGGCCTCGTGCGTGTCGATGCCATGCCTTTTCTGGTACTTCTTGTCCCACTTCACGCGACGCGTGGCGATCCCGGCGCCGGATTCCGACATCGAGCCGAACTTCATTTCCCACACCGGCAGCCGCGTGAGCCGGTCATTGCCCATCACGCCCACGTACAGCTCGCGCCCTTCGATGTACTCCTCGACCAGTGCGTCGGTCTGCACCTGGTCGTGCACGAACTCGATGCGCTGCTTGAGCTGCTGCTTGTCGGTGACGATGGATGCCTGCGAAATGCCAAGCGAAGCATCCTCGGTGGTCGACTTCACGAACAGCGGGTATTTGATCTTGCGCGGCAGCCTGAGCTTGATGCCCCGGCGGAACACCGCGAACTGCGGCGACGGGATGCGGTGGTAGCTCAGCAGCTGCTTGCACAGCGGTTTGTCGCGCGACAGCAGCAGCCCGCGCGGATTACAGCCCGTGTAGGGCTGGCGCAGCAGTTCGAGGAAGGCCACCACGTGCTGGTCGTAGGTGACGATGCCGTCGAACTCCTCCAGCAGGTTGAAGACGATCTCGGGCTTCCACTCGGTGATCACCGAGCGCAGTTCCTCGACGGAGTCGGAAATGCCCAGGCAGCGCACCTCGTGCCCCGACTTCTTGAGGGTCGAGACCACGTCGTACTCGGTACGCCATTCTTCGATTTGTTTGTCGCTGTGCCCCTCGAGCGAATCGGGCGGGACCAGCGTTGAGTGCATCACGACCAGCGTGCGCAGACGCTTCATAATGCGAGTGTCGGACTTTCACCCTGCGCATACAAGCGCGTTAGGTAGACGACCATCCACCGGGCGTGACGGAGGGTATCCCGACGGCTGCCGCGTACCCACAGGCGCAGCTTCTCGGCCCGCTCCACCACGATCTTGAGGATCTGTTCGACGCTGTAACGCTCGGCGTCCATCTCACGCATCGTGGCGTTCACCAGGTGCGACTCGTGCGCGCGCAGGAACGTACTGGCCCGGCGTGCATTGGCGCGCAGCTTCTCCGCGCAGAACACGCGCTCCAGCAGGTGATCCGTGACCGTGCGGCGATACATGCTGTGGCGTGCGAGCTTGCGCCGGTAGTGTTCGGCGAGCGTGCGGGTGTTTTCGCGCAGCGGCTCGATGACCTCGCGATTCCTCACCGGCGCGCGCGCGCCCCTCACGCTCCCGAGCAACTCGTCGACGAACTCGAGTTTGTGGAACGCCGGCCACTGCGCGTAAGTGCGCCGCCACGAGGAATTCGGCTTGAGCCACACGGCGAAGGTCTCGGCGAAATCCTCGCAGGGATGCGCCTGCGCGTACCACTCACCCAGGTGTTGCACGTATCGGCGACTGCCGGGCCGCGCCTTGTAGGTGTCCGGATAGGGCAGCGAGGCCGGGCCGAACACTTCCCGCCAGCGCTTTCGTCGGCGCAGCCGGTAGGCGGTGTCGATGGCGTGTCCCGCCTCGTGGCGCAGTATGCGCATCGCGCTTTCCGCGCTGCCGCCTTCCACGTTGCGCATCATGCGCCGCTCGAGACGTTCGAGGCGCGGATGCGCCAGGTAGAAAGGCACGGCGATTCCCGGCACGCCATCGGGAGAAAACCACTCCTCGGAGAGCCAGACGTGCGGGCGGAAACGGATGTCACGCTTGGCGAGCTCGCGATACAGGCGGCGCACGCGTTTCGCCAGCGGCGAGCGCTCGATCTTGAGCTTCAGATCGCAGAAGCGCAGGCCGAGCAATTGCTCGTCGGTCATTCGGGTCCAGGAGCGCGTGGCCCGCCGGACGCGGGTGGCACGCGTGGACGACATGGCCCGACTTTAAGCGAGTCCGGTGGCTCCGGGAATCAGCTTCCGAGGGTCACCAGCGCGTGGGTGAGAACTCGATCCGCGGTGTCGATGACCACCTCTTTTTTCATCAGGCTGTTACGCCAGATTCCCGGAATTGCGCTCACACCGTGGTGCGCGCCGGCCAGGGCGCCATAGGTGGCGGTGACCACGTCCGCGTCCCGCCCGAGGTTGGCGGCGAGCAGCGCCCCTTCGCGGAAGCTGTCGGACTGGTGAAATGCCCAGAGCGCCGCTTCCAGAGCCTGAAGGATATGTCCGCCACCGGTGATGTCCGGGGGCATCCTGCGGGCATACGAGCCCTCGTAGACCGTGACCACTTCCAGGCGCGTGTTGGCATTTGCCCAGAGGTCTCGGGGCGGCTTGAGGATGGCCGATTTGTCCCGGCCCGCGAGCGCCAGGTGCATCATGGCGGCCAGCAAGCGCACGCAATCGAGCACCAGCGGCGCCTGGGCCGTGATGCGCGCGGCCTCCACTGCCCGGGCGACGGCGGTCGCGGCATCGGCGAAGAAATACATGACCACCGGCGCGACCCGCGACAGTGGGTCCTTGTCCAGCTGGTCAGGGTCATGCGACCCGGCAAAGGGCTGATGTTTGTAGAGGGCGGTGGCCAGCGAGCGGGCCACGTTCGCCGCGATCCCCACGCACTGACCGGTGGCGCTGCCATGGCCTTCGCGCTGCCAGCGCGCGTATCGCTGCACCTGGTCCAGGGCATCGAAGCCCTCGCGCTCCAGCAGGCTGTCCGCCAGCAACAGGGCCATGGCCGTGTCGTCGGTCCAGGCGCCGCGCGGCAGATCGAATGGCCCACCACCCAGCAGATCGCCCACCTTTGCGAAGGTGCCCGGCTTGCGGAACTGGGTGTGAACGGCCAGCGCGTCGCCTACCGCCAATCCCATGAGGGCGCCCTGGAAGCGTTCGCGCAGGGTGCGCGCAGCGTCCAGAACGTCCGGTGCCTGCATGGGGTCGGGCTCCTGCTCGAGTGCGGCGCCGCGCAGCGACTCCGCGGGAGCGGACCTGGCCGCGGCCGGCGCCGCCTCGGGCCTGGTGGCGGCCGGCGCCGCCGGAACGGCCAAGCTCCAGCTCAGAATGAAGTCGCGTTGTTCGTCGGTCTCGGGCACGTCCGGCCAGGTGTGCGAGCGCTGGTTCTGCTGCCACAGCTCGTTGAGCCGCAGCAGCGCGGCATCGGGCGGCAGACCGCCATGCTCGATCAGGTGACAGCCGATGACCGTGCCGGTGCGACCGATTCCGGCGCGGCAGTGCACGTACACCCGCCTGCCCTGCCTGAGAAAGCCGTCCAGCGTGGCCAGTATCTGCGCCATGATCAGCGCATCGCCCGGGACACCATGATCGGTGATCGGCTTGCGGACATAGTGCACGCTGCCGGGTAGATAGATGTCGTAGGGCGGCAGCTCCTCGGCCTCGGTCAGGTCGATGAACGCGTCGAAGCCCGCATCGAGGAATTTCTGGATGCGCGTCTCGGCTTCCTTCGGGGTCCTGCCGCCCGGATATCTTCCCGCCAGCAGCCGGTCGTCGATGACCCAGTAAGATTCAGCGAGCGGTTTGCGAACTTTCGGCATCCAGATTCGCGAAGTCGAAGGCCCGGGGGTCCGCAAGGTGTGCCGTCTCCACGTTGCGCAACGCCGAGAAGATGGACTCCGTGCGGCCGGGATACTGCCCCTCCCACTCGGCCAGCATGCGCTTGACCTCCTTGCGCTGCGCGTTGTCCTGCGAGCCGCACAACTTGCACGGAATGATGGGAAATGCGCGCGCCCGCGCGTAGCGCTCGATCTGCGACTCGGCCACATAGGCCAGCGGCCGGATCACGATGTGCCTGCCGTCCTCCGAGCGCAGCTTGGGGGCCATGGCCTTGAGCCGCCCACCGAAGAACAGGTTCAGGAACAGTGTTTCGACGATGTCGTCGCGATGGTGGCCCAGGGCGATCTTGGTGATGCCGTTCTCCGCAGCCCAGCGATAGAGCGCGCCGCGGCGCAATCGCGAGCACAGCCCGCACAGGGTCTTGCCCTCGGGGATCACCCGCTTCACCACGCTGTAGGTGTCCTGCTCGATCACGTGGAACGGCACGCCGAGCGCACGCAGGTAGTTCGGCAGCACTTCGGCGGGGAAGTCGGGCTGCTTCTGATCGAGATTGACCGCCACCAGATCGAAGTCGATGGGCGCGCTGCGCTTCAGCGAAAGCAGGATGTCCAGCAGCGTGTAAGAGTCCTTGCCGCCCGACAGGCAGACCATGACGCGATCGCCGTCGGCGATCATCGCGTAGTCTTCGATGGCCTTGCCCACCAGGCCGCGCAAGTGCGCGCCCAGCTTCTTGGCCGTCTGCGACGGCCACTGCTGTGCCACGGCACGATCGAGGGCTTCAGGGCTGGCGTTCATGCGATTCGCATACTAGCTGCCCGAACCGGCCCGCGCAGCCGCAGCTGCCAGAGGATGGCGAATACACCCAGGGCGGCCAGGAGATGCTTGAGCGAGTGACCGCTCACCGCGCCGCCGAGCAGCCGGTGGATCTGCAGGTCGAAGGTTTCGGACACCTTGGCGAGGCCATACCACATGGCAGCCCAGGCGAGATATCCGCCGTGGCTGTAGCGAGTCGCCGGAAAGAGCACGATCAGCAGCACGATGGCGAGCACCGACCATCCCTGGTACACGCCATAGGGCATGACGTTCCCCGCGCCCGCGCGTTCGGTCGCGTACCAGTACAACACCGTGATCATGCCGATGGTCAGCAAGGGCGCCAATGCGCGCCGGCCGAGTGCCGGGTCCAACCTTTCGCCGGTGGCCGCGGCAACCAGGCCCGCGAAGCCCAGTGTCATCGGCAGGCGATCCCAGACCAGGCGCATGTTGTCCGGCGCCAGGTGGTAGTAAGCCGAGCCGAAACAGGTGAGCAGCGCACCGAGAAAGAACACCAGGTACGGCAGCCGTTCGCGCTCGTCGCAGAAGTTCCCTCCCCCGCGAGAGATCAAGACCAATCCCCAGGTTCCGGCGATCAGGAACGGCAGGTTGGACACCACGTTGAGAAAATTCGCGACCCCGAACAGGGAACGGCAATCGGCGAACTGGTGATACGACAGCGGTTGCGGCATCGCCGGCAATGCGAATGCCGCGACCGCGCAGGCCATCGTGACGGCGGGCAGCACGGCGCGGCGCCACGCCATCGGCCCGGCGCCTGAGATCATGCCGCGGCGCTGCCGACGCTGCGTTCGTCTTCGAGATACTTGCCTTCCAGATAGCGCAGGGTGGCCGCGGCCGACAGCGGCCTGCCGGTCGCGTTCTTCAGCAATTCCTGCGCGCCGACGCGCGCGCCCTGGCGATGCACGTGCTCACGCAGCCAGCCCATGAGGCCGGAAAAATCTCCGCGCGCGATCTGCGCTTCGACGTCGGGCACGGCGCTGCGCAACGTATCGTAGAACTGCGCCGCCATGACGGCGCCCAGCGCGTACGACGGGAAGTAGCCGAAGGAGCCCACGGCCCAGTGCACGTCCTGGAGCACACCCTCCAGATCGTTCGCCGGCTTCACCGACAGACGCTGCTCCATGCCCGCGGCCCAGGCGTCGCGCAGGTTGCGCACGGCGAGCTTGCCGTCGAGCAGCTGGTTTTCGATTTCGTAACGCAGCTGGATGTGCAGCGTGTAGGTGAGCTCGTCGGCGTCCACGCGGATCGGCCCGCGCCGCACGCGCGTGAGATGCGCGTACAGGTTTTCCTCCGACCACTCGGGGCCGGACACGCCGAAATGCTTTTCCAGCAGCGGCCGCAGGTAGCGCACGAAAGGCCGGCTGCGGCACACGATCATTTCCATGAGCAGCGACTGGCTTTCCTCCAGCGCCATGCCGCGGGCGCGCCCGACGGGTTGATCCGCGAATTCCGGCGGCAGGCCCACGTCGTACAACGCATGGCCGGTCTCGTGCAGTGCGCCGAGCAGCCCCGAGAACGGATCGGCGGTATCGAAGCGCGTGGTGACGCGCACATCTCCCGGCACGCCCTCGGTGAACGGATGCTCGCTCTCGTCGAGCCGGCCGCGATCGAAGGGAAATCCCACCGACTTCATGATCTCGACCGCGAGCGCCCGCTGTTTGCCGGCGGTGAACTTGCCGGTGATGGGCAGCAGCGGCATGGTCTCCTGGCGGCCGAGCACTTCGCGGATCAGGCCCGGCAAGCGCCGGCCCAGCGCCTTGAACATGGCGTCGATCTCCGCCGAAGTGAGCCCCGGGCTGAACTCATCGACCAGGGCATCGTACGGAGAGAGGTTGCGCGACTGGCCGAGCAGCTGCGCCTTGTCGCGCACCAGGTGCACGACCTCCTCGAGATGCGGCGCGAAATCCTCGAACTTGCCGCTCTCGCGCGCCGCCAGCCATTTCGCCTCGGCCTTCGACGCGGCCTTGGCCAACCGGGAAATCAGCGCCACCGGGGTAGCGATGGCGAAGTCGCGCTGCCGGCGCATCTCGCGGAGATTCGCGATCTGCCAATCCTCGAGCCCGGCCGTGCTGGCCTGTGCCCGGTCGAGCAGGCGCGTGATCTTCGGACTGGTCACCAGGGTGTGATATTCGGTTTCCAGGGCAGCCAGCTGTTCGCCCCGCACGTCGGCACTGCCCCGCGGCATCATCACCGCTGCATCCCACCTGAGTACGGCCATGGCGCCGCGGAAGGCGTGGAGACGTCTCCATTCCAGTTCGAGTTGCTTGTAGGGACTGAGAGCCATGGGCGAGCAGATCGAGGCGGGATTTGACGGCCTCCAGTCTACCAGCGGGGCCTGTCCGCGGGCGCCGGACAGGTTCCAAAATCCTTTGGAATCAGCGGGTTAAAAAGTCAGGTTGCGGTTGACAGCCCGGCCGCGTGGAAGCCCGAACTATGTCAAAAAGACAGGGGCACATTCCCACCCGGCGGGGCGCGAGCCGCGCCGCGACTCACCGGACTCGATCAGGGCGTGTCGGTCGAGACGGGGGCGGCCGTGGCGGGTGCACCACGAACCGGCTCGCGCCGGCCCATCAACCCATCGATGAGCCGCGACATGTACTCGGGCGAGCGCGTGTTACGGGCAATCAACAGATACAGCGCCGGCACCACGTACAGGGTCATGGCCAGCGAAACGATGGTGCCGAAGAAGACCGTGGCGCCGATGGATTCACGGCTCTCGGCGCCCGCGCCATGCGCCAGCATCAGGGGCACCGCGCCAAAGGCCGTGCACAGGCTGGTCATGAGCACCGGCCGCAACCGGGTGGCCGCGGCCTGGATCACCGCTGCCACGAACTCCACACCGCGGTCGCGCAGCTGGTTCGCGAACTCGACGATGAGGATGCCATTCTTGCAGGCGATGCCGATCAGCATGATGCAGCCGATCTGGCTGAAGATGTTGATGGTCGAGTTGAACAGGAACAGGCCCAGCAGCGCGCCCGTGAGCGCCAGCGGCACCGTGATCAGGATCACCAGGGGGTGAATGAAGCTCTCGAACTGGGCCGCCAGCACCAGGTACACCACCAGCAATGCAAAGGCGAAGGTCACCCACAGCGCATCGCCGGACTTCTTGTACTGGTAAGTCTCGCCGTTGTAGATGATCTGCGCGTTCGGCGCTTCCTCGCGGATCACGCGCTCCATGTACGCCACGGCCTCACCCAGCGTGTAGCCGGGCCCCAGTGAGCCCGCGAGCTCGATGGCGCGCATGCGATCCGTGCGCCGCAGCTCCGTCGGCCCGGCGCGCTCTTCGATCCGCACCAGCGCAGACAGCGGGATCAGCTCGCCGCTCTTGTCGGAGCGCACGTACAGATTGTCGAGGTCGCCCACGGTGGCGCGCTGCGCCTCGCGGGCCTGCAGCATCACGTCGTACTCCTCGCCGGAGCGCTCGAAGGTGGTGACGATGCGCGAGCCCATCATGGTTTCGAGCGTGCGCCCGACGGTCTGCAAAGAGACGCCGAGATCCGCGGCCTTGTTGCGATCGATCTGTACGATGACGCGCGGCTGGCGTTCCAGATAGTCGGACTCGAGATTGAGGATGCGGGGGTTCTCCCGGGCCACGCGCTCCATCACCTTGTCGCGCCACTGCACGATCTCGGCATAGTCGCCGCCGCCCAGCGCGATGGCGAGCGGGCGCGTGCTGTTGCGCGTCAGCGGACTTCCCGCCTGGTTGACGTTGATGCGCGCGCCGGCAATGTCCTGCGTGCGCTGACGCAGCCGATCGGCGATCTGCCCCGCGCTTTCGTGGCGCTGGTCCCAGAGATTGAGCGGCATGAAGACGATGCCGGTATTCATGTCGGCATTGCGGCCGAAGCCGCCGCTGCGCGCGTTCACGCGGCGTGCGTTGCCATTCTCGACTTCCTGCATCGCGATCGCCTCCACCTGCCGCAGCTGCCGGTCGAGATACTGGATGCTCGAGCCCTCCGGCGCGGTGATGAAAATGCGTACGAAGGCGCGGTCTTCCTGCGGCGCGAGCTCGCTGGGAATGCGCAGCGCGGCAGACGGCCAGCCGATCACGAGCACGGCCAGCAGCAGGCCGAACAAGCCGAGCGCGCCAGCGACGATCCAGAGCGGGCGGCGCCCGATGAGCAGCCGCCGCAGGCCGGCGGCGTAGTGATCATCGAGATCGTGGAACACGCGATCCACGCCGCCGGCCATGCGCGAGCGCGGCATGCCCTTGGCGAACAGCTTCGACGCCATCATGGGCGTCAGGCTGAGCGCGATGAACGCGGAGAAGCCCACGGCCGCGGCGACGGTGACGCCGAACTCGCCGAACAGCCTGCCGGTATCGCCGGTCATGAACGACACGGGCACGAACACCGCCATCAGCACGAGGGTGGTGGCGATGACCGCGAAGCCGATTTCCCGCGAGCCGTTGATGGACGCGAGCACGGCATTCTCCCCGCCCTCGATGCGGCGCACGATGTTCTCCAGCACCACGATGGCATCGTCGACCACCAGGCCGATGGCCAGCACCGCGGCGAGCAGCGTTAGCGTGTTGATGGAGTAATCCAGCATCAGCATGACGATGCCGGCCGCCATGATGGACACCGGGATCGTGACCGCGGGAATCAGCGTGGCGCGCAGCGTGCCGAGAAACAGGAAGATGACCAGGAGCACCAGCACCAGCGTCTCCGACAACGCCCACGCCACGTTCTTCAGCGAGGCGGCGATGTACACGCCGTTGTCGATGTTGATCTCGACGGTGATGTCCTTGGGCAGCGTGGGCTGGATTTCCGCGAGTCGCTCCTTCACCGCGCTCGACGTCGCCAGTACGTTGGCCTTCGACTGCGGAATGATCGCCATGGACAGGCCGATCGCGCCATTGGAGCGGGCGATGCTGCGGTCGTCATCGGAGGCCAGGCGAACCTCCGCGACTTCCCCGAGTCGCACCAGGTACCCGTCCGGACCGTGCCCGACCACGAGATTGCGGAAGTCTTCCGCGGTGCGCAGGTTGGTGTCCGTGCGCAGCGAGAATTCACGCTCGGCGGATTCCAGGCGACCGGCGGGAATCTCGACGTTCTCGCGCAACAGCGCATTTTCCACGTCGGCCACGGTGAGCTGGCGCGCCGCCAGGTTCTCGCGCGACAGCCATACGCGCATCGCGTACCGGCGCGCGCCATTCACCCGCACGTTGGCCACGCCCTCGAGGGTGGCGAACTGGTCGACGAGATACCGCTCCATGTAGTCGGTGATCTCGAGCATGTTGCGCTGGGTGCTGGCCACGTTCAGCCAGATGATGGGATCGGTGCCACTGTCCACCTTGGTGATCTGCGGCGGATCGGCCTCGAGCGGCAGCCGGGATGCCACCCGCGACAGCCGCTCGCGGATGTCGTTGGCGGCGGAGTCGAGATCGCGTTCCAGCGCGAACTCGACATTGATCTGCGAGCGCTCGTCGCGGCTCGAAGAATTGAGGCGTTCCACGCCCTCGATGCCGGAGATCTCGTTCTCGATGATCTGCGTGATGCGCGACTCGACCACATCCGACGACGCGCCGCGATAGCGGGTGTCGACGTTGACCACGGGCCGATCGACGTCGGGGAATTCACGCAGGCTCAGGCGCATGATGGCGCCGAGCCCGAGAATGAACAGCAGCAGCGACATCACCGTCGCGAAGACCGGCCGCCGCACCGACAGATCCGAGATCATCATTGCCGCAGGCTCGGCGGGGAGGCGCTGGCGGCGTGGCCGACGTCCCGCTCGGATTGCGCGTCGGCCAGGGGTTCCACCTGGCGATCGATGGCATTCACGGGCGTGCCGTCGCGCACTTTTTGCGTGCCTTCGACGACCACGCGATCTCCGGCGATGAGGCCCGCCAGCACTTCCACGCTGCCCGGCGTGCGCCCGCCGATACGCACCTCGCGCCGCTGCGCCTTGCCGTCCGCCACGACGAACACGAACTGCTTCTCGGCTTCCGGGCTGAGCGCCTCTTCGGGAATGATGAGCGTCTCGCGCTCATCCTTCGACAGCGCGACGTTCAGGAACATGCCGGGTCTGAGTGCCCCGTCCTCGTTGGCCAACAGGGCGCGCACCGTGACCGAGCGCGTATTCATGTCGACGCGCGAATCGATGCTGGCCACCTTGCCCGCGAAGCTGCGGCCGGGATATGCCGGCGCCGTGGCGCGCACCGAGAGTCCTTCGCGCAGCGTTGCGACGAAGGTTTCGGGCACGGAGAAATCGAGCTTGATGACACTGGTGTCGTCGAGCGTAGTGATGACGTCCCCGGGACTGATGAGCGTGCCCACGCTCACGCGGCGCAGGCCTACCCGGCCGGAGAAAGGCGCGCGTATCACGGTGTCTTCCAGCCGCGCCTGCGCCGCCTGCAGCCGCGCGCGATTCGATTTCAGCGTGGCCTCGAGCTGTTCGAAACTGGATTTCGACAAGGCCTGCGTGTTCAGCAGCTCGCGGCTGCGATTGAACTGGCTTTCGCTTTCGGTGACGGCGGCCTGCGCCGCAGCCACATCGGCCCGCGCCTGCGCATCATCGAGCTGCACCAGCACCTGACCGGCGCGCACACGCTCGCCGTCGCCGAATCGCACCGCGGCGACCACGTTCGAGGTCTTGGAGCTGATGTCGACGGACTCGTTTGCGCGCGCATTGCCCACGGCCTCGAGCTTCTGCGCGACACGCTCGCTGCGCGCGACGGCCGTGGTGACCGCCGTCGGCGCCCCGCTGCGCCCGCCGCCCGGGCCCTGGGGCCCGGATGCGCCCACAGGTGCTCGATGTTGGGTCGCGTAAATGGCCCAGCCGGCGCAGACCACCGCGATGGCAATGCTGATCGGGGTTGCGAGATTGCGCCTCTGCGTCATCGTGTGCGTGCTCGTTGGCGGGCAAGAAGTATGGCACCGCTAACATTCCAGCACACGAGGGAGATCAGTGGCTTACGTCCCCCGCCTGCCTTGCTTCCCAGCGGCGAATCATCTGCTTGCGGTCCGGCCCCCAGCGATAACCGCCGAGCACGCCGCCCGCTCGCAGCACGCGATGACAGGGAATGACCCAGGCGATCGGATTCGCCCCCACCGCCGTACCAACGGCGCGTGCGGCATCCGGCTTGCCGAGTCTCCTTGCCAGCGCGCCGTATGTGACCGTCTCTCCGGGTTCGAGTTCGAGCAGCGCCCGCCACACCTGCACCTGGAAATTGGTGCCCGTGACGGCCAGGGGGAACGTTGCGGTTCGATGGCCCCAGATCATGGCCACGAGCTCGGCCGCCCGCGCGTCATCGCGGACGAACTCAGCTCTCGGCCACAAGACGCGCAGCGCGGCCAGTTCCGTGGCGCCATCGTCGTCATCGATGAATGACAAGCGGCACAGCCCACGCGGCGTATCCGCGAGGAAAGCCGAACCGAAGGGCGTGCGAGCGATGCCGTGTCGGATCGTGACGCCCTCGCCCGCATGGCGGATCTCGCCGGGCGTCAGGGCCTCCAGCGTCACGGTCAGATCATGCAGCCGGCCGCCTCCGGAAAGTCCGACGGCGTGCGCGGCATCGAGAACCGATGGCTCATCCCGCAGGGCTGCACCGGCGGCACGACTGGTGATTTCCGCCAGGTACTGCTTGGGAGTCAGGCCCGTCCAGCGGCGGAACAGCCGGTTGAAGTGGAAGTCGGACAGTCCGATGTGCCTGGCGATTTCGGCCAGTCGGGGCTGTCGGCGGTACTCGCGTTCGATGTATTCGATGGCCCGGGTCATCCGCGCGAATTCGCGGCTGTCGACGAAGGCATCGGAAATGGGGGTGACATTGGTGTCCATGGGCGCAGCTTGCGCGCCGCCTTTCCGGGCGGCGACCCGATTATTGCGCATCGTCCCCGGGCAGGGCGGCCGCGGACAGTGCGCGCACCAGCAGCGCCGCGATCTCGTCGGCCGGTTCCTGGCCATTACCCGCGACGTCGAGCACCACCAGCTGACGGTCGGCAAGCACCCAGAAGCCGCTGCCTTCGCCATCGCTGGCGGCGAGCGCGTCATCGCCTTCGAGTTTCAGCCTGCGCAGCTGCAAGCCGGTCTCCGCGCTGACGCGCGACGGCCGCGCCATCTCCGCGACCCAGCCGGCGGGCAGGATCTGACGGTCGCCGACTCTGCCGTCCGTGCCGAGCAGCGCCGCGATGCGCAGCATGTCGCGCGCCGTGGCCCGCCAGCAGCAATGGGCTGCCGGCATGCCGGCACGGCGATCGAGCTGCAGCTCCGCACGGCCGGCACCCACGGCCCGCCACAGGCGCTGGTCCAGGAATTCCTCGTACGGCTGCCCGGTCGTGCGCTCGATGACCACGGCCGCGAGCTGCGCATTCGCGGGAGAATAATTGCGAAAGCCGCCGGGCTCGTGGTCCAGACGAAACCCGAGCGCCGTGGACTCGTAGTCGTTGCCTAACAACATGCGCACGCCGCGGGCAGTGGCGAATCGGGGCAGCCGGGTGAGATCGCTCCAGGGCGAACGCTGCAGCAGTCCGCGAACGTCGCCGCCTTCCTCCAGCCCGCTGGTCTCCTCGAGCAGCTGACGCAGCGTGATGCGACCGCGGGCATCGTCGCTCCATTCGCGCAGCACCGCGGACAGCGGCGCATCCAGCCAGCCGCTGCGACCTTCCGCGACGATGCCCGCGGCCATGGCCACCACCGGTCGGGCGATCAGCGTGGCCGGCAGAAGCGAGTCGGCATCGTCGGCGACGAAGTAGCGCTCGACGGCGAGCCGCCCGCGATACATCACCAGCAGCGCGCGCGAGCCGGCGCTCCGCGCGCGGTTCGCCGCCTCTTCCACGAGCAACGCGTCGAAATCCTCCCCGGCCTCGGGCGGCGCCACGAGCGCAGCGGACGATGCCGCGCCGTCGGCGCCGATGGTCACCGTGGGTAGGTAGACATCCCCGGGCGGCAGCGGCAGTTGCAGCGCGCGCCGCCAGAACGGCAGGTCGGCGGTGAACGCACCGATGCCGAGCGACACCACCAGCAGCAGGATCGCGGTGAGGATTGTGAGAACGCGCCGCATGAGACCTGGGGCAATGCTACCAGTCACACTCAACCCATAGAATGCCGACGCTAGAATGAGCCCACGAATGAAACTCTCGATCTGCGCCATCGCCTCCGAGGTCGTGCCGCTGGCCAAGACCGGCGGCCTCGCCGACGTGGCCGGGGCGCTCTCCCGCCAGCTCACCGCCGCCGGCCACGACATCCGCCTGTTCATGCCGTTCTATGCACAGATCAGGCGCGAGCGCCTCGACGCCGCCCGTGTCGCGACGCTGCAAGGCGTACCCATCGCCATCGGGCGGCACGAGTACCCCGTGGACATCTGGAGAGCGCACCTGCCCGGTTCGGCTACGCCGGTCTACCTGGTGGAATCCGCCGCGCTGTATGCCCGCGGCCGCCTGTACACCACCGACCCGGACGAACACCGGCGCTTCCTGGTGCTGACGCGTGCGGCGCTCGAATGCTGCCGGCGCATGAATTTCCACCCGCACATCGTGCATTCGCACGACTGGCACACGGCCCTCGCGCCATTGTGGTTGCGCTCGATCTACCGGGACGATCCACTGTTCGCGGGCACGCGATCCGTGCTCACCATCCACAACATCGGTTACCAGGGCGAGTTCGGTGCCGCCGACGTCGCCGATCTCGATCTCGGTCCCGATCTCTATCTACTGCACCAGGACGACCTGCGAGCCGGGCGGATCAACACGCTCAAGAACGGCATCCTGCACGCCGACGCGGTCACCACCGTGAGCCCGACGTACGCGCGCGAGATCACCACGCCACGCTACGGTCTCGGGCTGGAGACGGCGCTCGCCGCGCGCGGCGCGGCGGTGCACGGCATTCTCAACGGCGTCGACTACGAAGAATGGGACCCGCGGCGCGACAAGTATCTGCCGATCCACTTCAGCGCCGCCGATCTCGCGCCCAAGGCCGAGCTCAAGCGCAATTTCCTGCTGCGGCAGAACCTGAAACCCACGCAAGGGCGCGTGCCGCTGTTCGGCATCGTCAGCCGCCTGGCATCGCAGAAGGGTTTCGACCTGCTGACCGAGGCCCTGCCGCGCCTGCTGCGGCAGCACGACGTGCGCGTGGCCGTGGTGGGAACCGGCGACGCGCAGTATGAAAAATTCTTTGCCGGGCTCGCGGAGCAGCACCGCGGGCGGGCCTGGTTCTTCGGCGGCTACGATGAGTCGTTGGCGCACTGGATAGAAGGCGCCAGCGATGTCTTCCTCATGCCCTCGCTGTACGAGCCCTGCGGGTTGAACCAGATGTATTCGCTGCGCTACGGCACCATTCCGGTGGTCCGCCGCACGGGCGGCCTGGCGGACTCCGTGACCCATTTCGACCCGGCCACCGGCCAGGGGACCGGAATCGTTTTCAACGACTTCGACACCGGCGCCATGAATTGGGCGCTGGACACCGCCATGCAGTGGTACCCGCAGCCGGATCTGTGGAACCGCATCGTGCAGAACGCCATGGCCTGCGACTTCTCCTGGCAGACGCAGGCCGGCGAGTACGTGAAGTTGTTCGAGGACCTGCTGCGCTGACCGGGCCGCGGCCAGCTTGCAACTCCAGCGCCATTGGGTGAGCATGCCGCGGCGCGTCCTCACCAATGAAAAAAAACTGGCGCGCTCCTGACCCGGCTTCCCGACCGGAAGCCTTCAGACAACTAACAATCATAAGGGGAGTATCACCATGGCCACGATCAAGAGGGGCCGCGTCCTGCGCGACACCAGTGCGGGCGAAGGACTCGTGTTCGTCGAGGGCAACCAGCATCCGTTCCGGCTGGAAGGCATGTGGCGGTCGGAGTTCGCACCGAAGGCGAACATGGCCGTCGACGTGGAATTCGACGATCAGGGCAAGCTGGTTTCCTTGCGCAGCGTCGGTGGCGGTGCCATCGCCGGTGAGCAGGCCTCCCAGGCGCTGGACGCCGCGGGCGCGGCGGCGAAGAAGATGGCGGCGCAGTTCCAGAGCAAGGGCCTGCCGGTCATCCAGGAGTGGGCGCAGGGCGTGGGCTATCCGAAGCTCATCGCGTTTGCGGCGGTGATCATCGCCTGGTTCTGGCTACCCGCGGTCAGCCTGAAGATGGGCTTTCTCGGCAACGGTTCCATCACCTTCTACGACAGCCTGAAGTTCCTCAACAGCGGAGGGATGGCGCTGGGCGGCGGAGGCGCCGGCATCTATGGCCTGCTGGTGTTCATTGCGCTCGCGGGCATGCTGCTGCATCTGGTGTGGAAGGACCGGCGCGCCGCCTGGGGCATGGCCCTGCCGCTGCTGCTCATGGTGCTGGTATTCCTCATCGCGTACTTCAAGGCCTCGAGTCAGATGTCCGACGCCGAGGAAGCCATGGGACAGTTCGCCAACAACCCGGAGTACCAGCAGATGGCGCGCGACATGGCCGCGCAGGCCCGCAAGCAGATGTGGGGCGCCGTCTCATTCGGCTTCGGCCTGTACGTCGCGCTGGCGGCGAGCCTGTTCCTGGCCTGGCTGGCCTGGAAGTCGGCCCGCGGCGGTTCGTCCACGCCGCAGCTGCAGGCAGCCTGATCCGCCGCGCCGCGCTGGCGCGGCGGCTCGGGAGATTCGTCAGGCCCGCCGCCGCGGCGGCGGGCCTAGAATTTCACCGCGCCGTGCTCGTCGAACGGAATGCGGCGCAGGAAGCCGCTGGACAACGCCACCTCGCCCACCAGCCGGTAATCCAGCGACTCGGCTTTGCGACGCGAGAGTAGTTTGGCCAGCATGCCGGCCACGTTGGTGGTGACCTGCACGTCGAACTCCGCTTCGCCCATGGCGGGCACCACGAATGGCGTGTTGGTCAGGCCGTGGCCCAGTTCCGAATCGTTGACTTCGATGCGATAGCTGATGCCCTTGATGGGCAGCTCGCGCGAGTTCGGGTTGAGCACGCGCATGCGGACCTTGAGCCGCTGCGAGAATATGTCGGCGCTCTGCATTTCCAGCGCGACCACGGACAGACGAGGCGTTTCGAACTTCGGCAGCGCCGCGCAGCCGGACAGCAGCGCCACGACGGCCAGCCACAGACCCGCTCGTGCGGACCGTTTTTCACGCATGGCTCAGCATGTCGGGCGTGACCAGCACGCATTTGTCGGTGACCAGGAAGCGCTTGCCATCCTCGGCGCGATCGAACCCGATGCGCGTGCCGGGGGGCAGCTCGCAGTTCTCGTCGATGATGGCGTTACGGATCTGGCAGTCGGCGCCGATGCGCACGTTGGGCAGCACCACCGAGCGCTCCACGTTGGACCGCTCCTCGACGCGCACACCCGAGAACAACAGCGACTCGCGTACCGTGGCGCCCGAAATGATCACCCCGCCCGACACCAGCGAGTTGATGGCCACGCCCCGGCGGCCGTCCTCGTCGAGCACGAACTTGGCGGGCGGTGTCTGCGCCTGGTAGGTCCAGATGGGCCAGTCCTCGTCGTAGATATTGAGCTCGGGATTCACCCAGACGAGCTCGAGGTTGGCCTCGTAGAATGCGTCGATTGTTCCAACATCGCGCCAATAAGACTGCGCGCGAGTCTTTACGTCCCGGAAAGGATAGGCAAAGACCTGCAGTTTCTCGATGGCGTCCGGCACCACGTTCTTGCCGAAATCGTGCTTCGAGTTCTCGTTGGCGGCATCGGCGATGAGCAGCCGTTCGAGCAGGTCGGGGTTGAATACGTAGATGCCCATCGAGGCCAGAGCCACGTCCGGACGACCGGGCATGTGATCCGGCGTGGGCGACTTCTCCACGAAGCGCGTGACACGGTTCCATTCGGTGACGGTGAGCACCCCGAATTCCTTCGCCTCGGCAATGGGAACCTCGACCACGCCCACCGTGATGTCGGCGCCCTTCTCCACGTGGTAGGCGATCATCGGGCCGTAGTCCATCTTGTAGATGTGATCGCCCGCGAGCACGAGCACGTGCTTGGGGCGATGCGCATGCATCACGTCGATGTTCTGGTAGACGGCGTCCGCCGTGCCCCGGTACCAGTGCGAACCGGTCTTCTGCTGGGCCGGGATCACCTCGACGAACTCACCGAACTCGCCGCGCATGTAACCCCAGCCGCGATGGATGTGCTGAATCAGCGACTGCGCCTTGTATTGCGTGAGCACCGTGATCTGGCGAATGCCGGAATTCACGCAATTGGACAGCACGAAGTCGATGATGCGGAACTTGCCGCCGAAGGGCGTGGCCGGCTTGGCACGATGCTCGGTGAGTCCCTTGAGGCGCTCACCGCGTCCGCCGGCCATGATGACCGCGAGTGTGCCGCTGGTGAGGCGGCTGACGTAACGACCTGAAGTTGCGCGTGCGGGGCGTTTGGCCATTGGTTCCCTCGTAGGTCTGCGAGTATAGGGCTCGTGCTACCGTAGACGCATGTCTCATCGAGTGTTGGCGGCCGCCTGCAGCGTCGGATTTCTGCTTATCGGCGTCGCAGCGGCGGACACACCGACAGCGCCGTCAGCGGATTCCGCGGATGCTCGCGGCTGTTTCGCCGCTGGCGAAGGATATCTGCGCGCGCGCCTGCGAGGCGCCCTCGACATGGATCTCGACTGGAAGAACGCGGACATGGAGTGCGCTGGCGGACCGCGGCCCACCGGTAATGGCATGCGCGTCAGCATCGGCGGGCCGCTGCGCGCCGAAGGCCGCCGCATCAGACTGGTGTTCGGCATCGCCGGCATTGCCGAAGGTGGCGCGGGCAAGGCGCTGCGCACCAATGTCACGCTGCTGTTCGAGGGTGAGCAACGTGTGTTCGCCACCCGGGGCGACGACAAATGCACCGTGGATTCCCTGAGCCAGCAACGGGTCGAGACGTTGGGTGGCGCACGCGCGGTATATCGCGTGGTGGCGCGCGGCTTCTGTGTCGGCCCCGCGACCAGCCTCACGCAGGGTGAACGGCTGTACCTGACCAGCTTCGATTTTGCAGGCCGCGTCGAATTCGGTGACGATGATCGTCAGGATGTTCGCCATGACAACGATGAAACGCACTGAGACCCTGCGCCGTGCGGCGCGGCACGCCGTCATGGCGCTGTGGGCAGCGTGCGCACTGGCGACCGCGGTTCCGCTCGCGGCGCAGATCGCCCCCATCGAGGATCTCGACTCCTTTCCTCAGGACAAGCTCGCGATCACCGTCGGCAGGAAACCGATCGAGTTCGAGATCTGGCGCGCGGATACTCCACAACGCATGGCGCAGGGATTGATGTTCGTCCGCTCGCTCGCACCGCAGCGCGGCATGCTGTTCGTACATGACAGCCCGAAACCGGTGAACATGTGGATGAAGAACACCTACATTCCGCTCGACATGGTGTTCATCGACAGTCACGGGCGCATCCAGCAGATCGTGGCGCAGACCACGCCGCACTCCCTGGAAGTGATCCGCAGCAAGGAGCCCGCGCTCGCGGTGCTGGAGATCGGCGGTGGTGAGGCGCAGCGTCTCGGCATCCGTCCTGGACAACACGTCAGCCATCCGGCGTTCGCGGGGCGCTGACCGCCCCCCGGCGGTCGGATATCATTCCGGCCACTTGCCAGGGAGGATCCCGCCATGAAAAAAAGATTCGGCAGCAAGATGCTGGTGGCCGCCGCGTTCTGCGCGATGCCGGCTTTCCTGGGAGCAGCGGCCTTCGCCGGCGCGCCGGAAGGCAGCTGGTTCGTCGCACCGCAGGTCAACGCACTGTGGCTCGACGACGACCGCACTGCGGATGACGACGTCGGCGCGACCCTGGCGCTCGGCAAGGTCCTCAACGAGAAATGGGACGCGCAGATTTCGCTGTTCGGCTCCGAGCACGACCGCGCCGGCGGCGACAAGCTGGAATTGCAGGGCTTCGCGCTCGGCCTCAATCGCATCTTCTACCGCGACAGCCGCGTCAGCCCGTTCCTGAGCTTCGGCCTCGGCAAGTTGAACAGCATCCTCAAGCCCGGTATCGATGAGTCGCATCTCACCGCGCTGTACGGCGCCGGTGTGCTCGTCGACCTCGGCCGCCCGCGCAGTGACGGCAGCCTGTTCCAGCTCCGCGGCGATCTCGGCGCGCGGCGTGGGATTGCCGGCGAAGACTCCTTTGGCCAGGCGGTCGACTACGTGGCGGGCCTGGGCTTTCAGTATTCCTGGGGTGGCACGCCCGCCCGCCGGGTCGTGGACAGCGACGGCGACGGCGTGAACGACGATGTCGACCAGTGTCCCGGTACTCCGGCCGGGACCGCGGTGGATGGCAACGGCTGCCCGCTGCCGCAGGATGATGACGGCGATGGCGTCAACAACGACGCCGACAAATGCCCCGGCACACCGCCCGGCACGCGGGTCGACTCCTCGGGTTGCGAGCTCGACAGCGACGGCGATGGCGTCGGCGACAGCCGCGATCAGTGCCCGAACACTCCCGCCGGCGCGAAAGTCGACGAGCACGGCTGCGAGCTCGACGGCGACGCGGACGGCGTGGCCGACAGCCAGGACAAGTGCCCGGATACCCCCAAGGGCGACCGCGTGGACGCCTCCGGCTGCTCGTTCAAGGACGAGATCAAACTACCGGGCGTGGTGTTCGAGACCAACAGCGCGGACCTGAAGCCGGAGAGCATCCCGGTGCTCGAAGGGGCCATCGCCACGCTGAAGCGCTATCCGGACATTCGCATCCAGGTGGCCGGCCACACCGACAGCCGCGGCTCGGACGCGTACAACCTCGACCTGTCTTCGCGGCGCGCCGCGACGGTGCTGAACTTCCTCAGGGACGGCGGCGTGACCAACGAACTGGATTCGCGCGGCTACGGCGAACGCCAGCCGGTGGCGAGCAACAACACCGAGGAAGGTCGCCAGCAGAATCGCCGCGTGGTCCTGCGGGTCCTGAACTGACCTCTCAATCGGCGTCGTAGCCGAACCGTGCTGCCCACTTGTCCAGGGTGGGCAGCACGGGCGCGAGCTGCGTCCGGTACCTGCGCCACTCGCCGACTCCGCCGGCGTTAAGCCCCCGCGATATCTGCGCACCGCTGGCCGTGGCCACGCCGCGCGTGCGGGCGCCGGCCGCGAACTCCCGCATGCGGTCGCTCCAGGCGAGCTCGAGAAAGGTGCAGACACCGCCCACTTCGTTTTCGAAATGCTCGATCAGACGCTCGAGCTGCACGACGTGCACGCGCAACTGCAACTGCGCCATCAATTCGTGAGTGATCTCCATCACGCAGTCGTAGAACGCCGCCGCGCTTTCCAGCGTGAGCATCTCGAAATACGGCGCGCTCATGCGGAAACGGCGCCGGAAGCAACTGAGGACGACGTCGCGAGGATCGCGTATGGCGAGCAGGATGCGCGCTTCGGGGAACAACCGGGCGATCAGCGGCAGCTTGAGCCCGTTGAGCGGATGCTTGTCGACGAACACCTTGCCGTTCGCGGTCACGCTCGCCTCCGCGACCCGCTGCCAGTAGCGGCGCCGGTATGGCACGAGATCCGCCTCGGTGGCGAGCCCGAGCCGCGCCAGGTCGGCTGGTGACTTCATGAACTGCGAGACCGAATCCTGCAGGGTTTCCCGTTCTTCCAGGGCGACCACGCGCGGATGACAGGCCAGCACCTGCTCGAGCAGCGTCGTCCCGGAGCGCGGAAAACCGATGAGGAATGCGTGGCCGATCGCCGGGGATTCCGAGACCTCGGGTGGCAGCACGGCGAGCAGGTCGCGGGCGGGATGCTGCCGGAACCACTGCAGCAGCGACTGGGCGTAGGCCAGCGTGCGCTGGCCACCGTCATGTGTCGGGGCGTAATGCGCCCGCCGCAGTCGATTCGATTCGCAATAGGCGGAAAAGGCCGCGGCGGCATCGCCCTCGCGATCGAGCGCGTCGCCGAGCACGCTCAGGGCCAGTGACCGTTCCACCTGCGAGAGCCGCGGGTCCTGCTCCAGGGCGCGCATGCGCGCGGCCGCCTCGGCGAAACGCTTCTGCGCGATGTCGGCCTCGGCCACCACCATCGCGGCCGGCGGGTAGTTAGGCTCAGCGGCCAGCACGCGAGATGCGCGCTCGCGGGCCTCGTCGTGGTCGCCACGCCGGCCGAGCACCGACGCCAGCCCGGCTTCCGCCATGATGTTGGTGGCATCGAGCGCCAGTGCGCGGCGGTAGCGCGCCTCGGCGGCGGGCAGCTGGCCCGACGCCTCCAAGGCTTGTCCCAGTGCCGTGCAGCCCGGCGCGAAATCAGGCTTGAGCGCGACCACGCGCTCGAAGTCCTCGCGCGCCGCCTCGGGTCGTTCGAGGCGGAGCAGGCACAACCCGCGCGCCTGGCGGCAGGCCAGATCGTCGGGGAAATCTTCCAGAGCCTCGTCGAGGGCCTGCACGGCCTCGTGAAGTTTTCCGGCGCCCTCGAGTTCCATGGCGATCACGCTGAACAGAAACGGGTGCCGCAACTCACGCGCGAGCGCAGCGCGTGCATCGGCGGCCGCCCGCGGCAGGTCGCCCCGTGCCGCCAGTTCACGAATGGCTCGCAGGATGTCCCGTTCTGTGGGACTCAGCTCGCGCGCAGAGACGCCGGAATTCAGCATGAGGCCCGGATTATTGCACCGCGGTCATGCACGTCTTCCAGTCCCGCTGTCACCCTAGGGGAAACACCCTGAACAGAGTCGAAATTGCGCCAAAGCGAGTGTTGTTTAGGTGCCACGATCGTTCTGTCGTATCAACGCCCTGTTAGTATCGGCCCATAAATACCGGGGGAAACGTGGCTATTGCGTGTTTGCCGGTGTTAAGGGGTTAGTGTTCGAAACGCAACTAAACAATAAGGCGTTTCTCGTCACTCATTGGAAAAAAGCTTTCAGGAGACAACTGAATGACTCTCAATACTGAACTTTCTCGCGCCATTCGCCGAGCACTCTTCTTGGGTGCCTGCGCGACCGGCGGCGTCAGCACTGCGCTCGCGCAGGACGCTCCCGCGCCAAACGCGCCACAGGAAGACATTGCCGATACTGTCGTGGTCACCGGCTCGCGCCTCGTCTCGCCGAATCTTCAGGCCATCAGCCCGGTGACCGCGCTGTCCGCCGAGGAAATCGTCAAGACCGGCCGCAGCACGATCGAAGATGTGATCAATGAACTGCCGCAGGTGTTCGCCGCGCAAGGCGCGAACCTGGCGAACGGATCGAACGGTACCGCCACGGTCAACCTGCGTGGCCTCGGCTCCAACCGCACACTGGTCCTGATCAACGGCCGTCGTCTCGGTCCCGGCGATCCGGGCAGCACGACGTTCGCATCCGACATCAACATGGTGCCGACCGCGCTGGTCGAGCGCGTGGAACTGCTCACCGGCGGCGCGTCGTCGGTGTACGGCGCAGACGCCGTGGGCGGCGTCGTCAACTTCATCATCAATCGCAAGTTCGAAGGTGTGAAGGTCAACGCCGGCTACAGCTTCTACAACCACAAGAACGACGACAAGGCATCGCAGGCGCTCGTCGAAGACGCCGGCTTCGTGCTGCCGGGCGGCACGTCGAACGTCGGCTACGATAAATCGTTCTCGTTCACGATGGGCTCCAACTTCGCCGATGACCGCGGCAACGCCACGTTCTACGCCACCTACCGCGATACCGACCCGGTGTTGCAGGCCGCGTATGACTACAGCGCCTGCACGTACTTCTCGGGCGACGAGTTCGCCTGCGGTGGCTCGAGCACCTCGTTTCCGGCCCGCTTCCGTCCGGTAGACCCGGGCACCGGCGTGCCCATCAACACGAACTACTACGTCAATGAAGCCGGTGTCTTCGGTCCCGGCACGCCGGCCGCGTACAACTACGGCCCGCTCAACTACTACCAGCGTCCGAATGAGCGCTACACCGCGGGCACATTCCTCAACTTCGAGTTGAGCGAAAAGGCCGAGGTGTACGGCGAGTTCATGTTCCTCAAGGACCGGTCCGTGTCGCAGATCGCGCCGTCGGGCCTGTTCCTGCAGGTGGCGACGGTGAGCTGCGCCAATCCGTTCTGGGGCCAGGATGAGTTCGACGCCTTCTGCGGCGATCTCGGCCTGACCGCCGCGGACGACACGCAGATCGAATTCCGCCGCCGCAACGTCGAAGGCGGCGGCCGCCAGCAGGACCTGAACCACCAGTCGTACCGCGGCGGCATCGGCCTCAAGGGCAATCTCAACGACGCCTGGGAATACGACGCCTCGCTGTTCCAGGGCACGTCGCGCATCAGCAACACCTACCAGAACGACTTCTCGATCGCGCGGTCCGGCCGCGCGCTCAACGTGGTCGACGTGGGCGGGGTGCCGACCTGCGTGTCCGTGATCGACGGCACGGATCCGAACTGCGTGCCGTACAACATCTGGGATGCCAATGGCGTGACCCAGCAGGCGCTGAGCTACGTGCAGATCCCGCTGGTGTCGGTGGGCGAAGTCACGGAGCGGATCTTCAACACCAGCTTCACCGGCGACCTCGGCCAGTACGGCGTGCAGCTGCCGTCGGCGGACGAAGGCGTGAAGCTCAACGTCGGCGTCGAGTACCGTGAGGTGGAAAGCGACTTCCAGCCGGACGGCAACTACATCGCCGGTGACGGTGCGGGCCAGGGCGGCGCCACGCTGCCGCTGGCGGGCAGCTACCGGGTGAAAGAAATCTTCCTGGAGTCGCGCATTCCGATCCTGAGCAACCTCTCGGCCGAAGCGGGTTATCGCTTCTCCGACTACTCGGGCGGCCTCGATGCCAGCACGGACACGTACAAGGCGGGTCTGGAATGGTCGCCGGTGGATGCGGTCCGCCTGCGCGCCAGCTTCCAGCACGCCACGCGCGTCCCGAACATCTATGAGCTGTTCGGCACCCAGCAGGTCGGTCTCAACGGCACCGTCGATCCCTGCGTCGGCGCGACGCCGAACCTGACGGTGGACCAGTGCGCCAACACCGGTCTCGATCCTTCGCTGTACGGCAACATCGAGGGCAACCCGGCGGCGCAGTACAACGGTTTCATCGGCGGTAACCAGGATCTGCAGCCCGAAGAGGCGGACACGATCTCGTTCGGCATCGAATTCCATCCGGATTTCGCGCCGGGCCTGCGCGTGAACCTCGACTGGTACTCGATCGAAATCGACGACGCCATCCAGAACCCGAACCAGGACTTCACCCTCCTGCAGTGCGCGCTCACCGGCGCCGCCAACCTCTGCGATCGCGTCAACCGCGACGGCGGTGGCTCGCTCTGGGAAAGCGTCAACGGCTTCGTGGTCGACACCCTGGAGAACATCGGTTCGGTCAAGACCAGCGGCATCGATCTCGACGCCAGCTACAGCTTCGACGTGGGCAATGCCGGCAGACTGCGCATCGGCGCCATCGGCACGTATCTCGACAAGTACGAAGTGACGCCGCAGACGGGCGTCACCTACGACTGCGTCGGCCTGTATGGCGGCATCTGCACTCCCGGAAACCCGAATGGCGCGCCCGTGGCCCAGTGGCGCCACAAGATCGACGCCACCTGGATGACTCCGTGGAGCGGCTTCGACGTTTCGCTGGCCTGGCGCTATTACGGCAAGGCCGAGCGTGACCTCGAGGATTCGCAGGAGGCGCTCGCGTTCCTGGGCACGGCGACCGGTGCATATCCGACCGACTCGCTGCTCGGCTCGCGCAGCTGGATCGACCTGTCGGCGTCGTTCTCCTTCATGGAGAAGTACACGCTGCGCGTCGGTGCCAACAACCTGCTGGACAAGGATCCGCCGCTGAACGGCTCGAGCACCTGCCCGACCGGTCCCTGCAACGGCAACACCTGGCCGCAGGCCTACGACGCCCTTGGTCGTCAGGTCTTCCTGACCATCGGCGCCGAGTTCTGAAGCGACACTGTCGCCAGGACAGAAACGGCGGGCTTCGGCCCGCCGTTTTTTTTGGGGTTTTGCTTTTTCCCGGCGGGAAGTTAGCCTGACGCGATGGCCGAAATCGTTCCGTTCTTCGCGACACCGTTTGCCTTCGCGCGCCTGCCCGATGCCGAACCGCTGAACCGCGAGTTGCGCGAGGTCTTCCTGGCGCGTGCCGCCGAGGGTGATGCGCAGGCCAATCCGCGCCCCATCACGCTGCGCAATGCCGCGACCTTCGAGAGCCGCTTCGACCTGTTCCGCGAGCCAGCGCCGCCCTTGCAGAAGCTGAAGGAGTTCTGCTTTTCGGAAATGCTGCGCGTGGTCTGCGAGCTCAACGGCTACGACCAGGCCATGCGATCACAACTGCTGATCTATCACGACGCCTGGTTCCACGTGAGCCGGCGCGGCGGATTCTTCGGGTTGCACAATCACCCCAATGCGTCCTGGTCCGGCGTGTACTGCGTCGACCCCGGGCGGTCGGCTGCGCAGCAGAAGGACAGCGGCGCGCTGTGTTTCGTGAACCCGGTGCTGCAGGCGTCCATGCACCTGGATGCCGGCAATGCGCGCTTCTCCGGCGCTTTCGCCGGCGGCATCCGCAGCCTGCGGATGGAAGCAGGTCAGCTGGTGCTGTTCCCCTCGTGGGTGCTGCATGACGTCAAACCCTTCGAGGGCGAAGGCGAACGCATCACGGTCGCATTCAATTGCTGGTTCGGACTCAAGGCGCCCGCTACCGCACCCGCTTGAACTTGCCGGCTCGGCCGCTCGGCACGACCATCTGGAAAGAACCCATTGCCGCGCGATTGATGGTCACGTCGTCGCCGGCCTTGAGCAGCAACAGGCCCCCGCTGATCTGCCGCCAGACCTGGCCGTTATCCAGCGTGACCAGAACCGAACCGTCGTTGCCGGTCTTGAGGTCGACCACCTTGCCCCGCACCGATTTCAGGTCCTCTGCCGACGCGGCACGCACCGCATCGGCGCGCGGCGCCGACGCCACCAGGCCGAAACTCGATTCCACCGAGGGTGCCGCGGCACCGTCACCGAGGATCGCGGCCACGCCTCGGTCGAAGCAGGCCAGCCGCTCGGTGTTGCGTTCGATTCCCAGGCAACTGCGCAGCTCCGGGGGAATGCGTTCACCCGCGCCGTCGGCCCAGGCGACACCCGCAAACAAGGCCATCAGGACCCCTGTCATCTTCATTGCTCGCTCCTTCACAGACCCGACTCGGCGAAATGCCCGCCGTAGTACTCGGCCAATGCCGGCATGGTCTTGCGCACCAGCGCACGTTCTTCTTCGTTCAGGAACGGATTCCAGGCGTCGAAGATCAGGATGGCACGCGGATGGTCGCTATCGTTCCATGCCTCGTGCTCGATCGTATCGTCAAACACCCACGCTTCGCCCGCGCGCCATTCGCGTGTCTCGGAGCCCACGCGAAAGCGGCACCGCCCCGGCAACACCAGCGGCAGATGCACGGTGGTGCGCGTATTCGTCACGCCCGTGTGCGCGGGAATGTGCGTGTGCGCATCGAGTATGGAGAAGAATGCCGTCGGCGCGAACCCGGGCACGTCGTGCAGGGGCAGCTTCGCGAGCAGCGCCGCCGCGCGCGGACAGCGTGCGAGATTTTCCGGAACCGGCTTGCCGTCCCGCCAGAGAAAGAAGGCGCTCCAGCGGCGCGAGCGATTGAGATCGCGCCACTGATCGAGCGGCACGCCCTCCTCGTAGGCGATGTAGGGCTCGAGCCGATCCTGGTCCTCGCGGAAGACCTGTTCGAACTCCTCGCGCAGATCGGCCACGCCGGCTTCCAGAATCGGCAGCCAGGGGAAGGATTCGCGCGGAAAGAATTCGAGCGCCGGCAGCTTGGGGAAATGCATCTGGGTGGGCTGCGGATAAAAGATGCGCTGCCTCCCGAGCAGCGCTCCCAATGCCTGTTCGAAGCGCGGCTGCGCGGGGCGCTCGCTGCGCAGCGTCGCCAGGCGCTGGTCCAGGAACTGCTGCACCGCTTTGGCGTTCTCCACCACGGCCCGATCGGCGGCCACGATCACCGGGCGCAGCGACTGCGGCAACGCTCGGCCCGGTTGCAGTGTCTTGAGCGCGTTGGCATAGATCATGGCTGCGGCACGTTTGTCGCCGCGGCGTTCGAGCAGCGCCCCCTTTCCCAACAGCGCCACGAGATTGCGCGGCTCCAGTTTCAGCGCCCCGTCGAGTGCTGCCTCCTCCTCCTGCGTGCGCTGCATGCGCTTCAAGGCGGCGGCGAGATTGATCCACAACGCCGGGTTGCGTTCGTCCTGTGCCAGCGCTCGGCGGAACTGCGCCTCCGCCTCCTCGGCGCGCCCTTCGTTGAGAGCGTGGATGCCGGCGAGATTCAGAACCATGGGATGTTCGGGCGCCAGCTGCCGTGCCTCCGACAACAGCCGCTTCGACGTGGGCCTATCGCCGGCCGTGCTGGCGCGTTCCGACTGCTCCAGGAGCGCCCGGACACGCCTTTCTTCCTGTGCAAGCATCCCGTTTCCCCAGCAAGAGATGGTGAATTCTACGCCCAGATGGGTCTATTCTCGGCGCATGAGAACCAAGGTTTGTCTGCTCGTTCTCGTGCTCGGTGTCGGTGGCGTCGTGTCCGCCCAGACCCGTGATGGCGGCCTCGGCGGGTGGACTCGAGAAGAGTCCCGAGGTGAGCTGCCGCTTCCCAGCCTGGAAGTGGTTCCCGCGACCATCGTGAAACTCTCGGTGCGCACCAACGGCTGGTGGATCGTCACGCTCGACAACGGCCAGGTGTGGTCGCAGGTGGAGAATCGGCCGACGGCCGCCGTCGCGGTTGGTGACGACGTGACGCTGCGGCGTTCACGCATCGGCGCCTACATTCTGACCACCACCAAGGGCATCGAGACGCGCGTGCGGCGGGAACGCTGACCGCGCTCAATCGCGCCGGATGCGCGAGGCAGGTCCCCGCCTGCGCACCGGCAGCATGTCGCCGGCGATGCTCGGCAGAATGGCGAGTTCCTTGCGCGTGAAGTCCAGCATCATCGCGCTGGTGGTGCCCAGCACGTCCATGCCGAGCACGACGGCCGGCTCTTCACCCACCTCCCACATCTGGAACACCTCGAAATCGCCGAACACGACGTGCATGTTCGTGATGGCCACGGTGCCCATGCGGAAGGTCGGTGTCCTGATGAGGTTGCCGGGAACCCGCTGCGACGTCGCCGCCGTCACCACGGTGGCCGAGTCCGGGTCGCGCGTCTTTTTCTCGAGACCCGCGGCGAGCAGCAGCGCGCGATTGCCGAGCGAACGCTCCGCGCCCGTATCGACGATGGCGTGCACCTTCACCCGGCCGATGCGCGCCGGCACCACGGCCAGGCCCCCGAATCGCATCTGGGCGCGCATCACTTCCCATTGCTCGCTCACGCGCGGACAACGCGTCTCGAGGATCGAAACCCGCTTCTCGGCGAAATTCACGAACAGGCAGCCGCGCGAGAATGCGTCCACGCCGAAGATGCCATCGGCGTCGGCGAACACCCGCGGCTCGACCATCGGGAATTCTCGCGAGGTCAGGGCGATCTGCCCGGCCGTGAGACTGTCGACCGAGACCGTGGGCACACGCTCCGAACCGGTGATGCCGCGAAGTAGTTTGGTCCGGTCGGGTGTCGGTGAGAGTTTGAGGCGCGCCGCGACGCGCGGACCGATGACACTGGAGGACGCACCGGTGTCGACGAGGAACGCGAACGGCCCCACGTCGTTGATGAAGACCGGCGCCATCACCCGCCCGACGCGATCGCGGCGCGTCGCCGCCACGTAGGCGAAATTGGCGGGCTTGATCTCGGCGGCGACCATCTCCTGCGCGGCTGGTGGCGGTGAGACCATGAGCGATGCATCGAGCGCGGGCTGCTGCGCCCCGGCCGCCAGGGGCAGCCAGCCCAGCAGGATCCCGAGGCCGACGCGTGCCATGTGTCCGACGTTACCGAAAAGTGCGCGGAAAAGGGATCGTTTGCGGTGGCCCGTTGGTATTCTCGGCGAATGCACAAAACTCCACCGTTCGCCGCGGCGGTCATCCTGCTGGGCATCCAGATCGGTGCCGCGGCTCGCGCCGCGGAACCGCATCCCTGCACTCGCATCGCGGACGACCGGGAACGGCTCGCCTGTTATGACCGCACATTCGGGACGCCCGCGGCGCCCAAGCCGATGCCCAGCGCCCAACCCGCACCGGCCGCCGAGCCGCAGCCGGAAACCTTCACCGCCAGGGTTTCCGCCATCGAGTGGCGCAACGGTGTGTTCGTCGCCACGCTCGACAACGGCCAGGTCTGGGTGCAGTCGCAACGCGACTCGCGCGTGGGCGTCGCGGCGGGGCAGACAGTCACCGTGCGGCCCGCCAGCTTCGGCTCCTACCTGATGAGCAACGGCCAGGGTCTCGCCGCGCGGGTGAAGCGCCTGCGCTGAGCTGTCTCAGGGCAGACGCGAGGGTATGGTGTTGGGGCGCATGCGAAGCGTGTTCGGCGCGCCCTGCGGCAGCAGTCTGAACTCGCGCCGCCGGTAGTCGATCATCAGTGCCTGGGCCGTTCCCAGCACGTCCATGCCGAGCACGATGGCAGGCACCTCGGCTGCGCCCCACATCTGGAACACCTCGAAATCGCCGAACACCAGCTGGAGATTGCCGATCTCGATGCCTCCCAGGCTGATGGGTGGTGCCGCCAGCAGATTGCCGAACACGGCGTGTGAGGTTGCAGCGAATACCTGCCGCTGCGTCCCCGGGTCCTGCAATGCGGACTCGAGTCCGGCCGCCACGAGCAAGGCCCGGTTGCCGAGCGAGCGTTCGGCGCCCGTATCGACGATGGCCAGCACCGTGGTCTTGCCGACGCGCGCGCGCACCACGGGCAGCCCCCCGAAACGCAGCTCGGCCCTGAGAGTCTCCCAGGCGCTGCCCACGCGCGGGCAGCCCTTGCGCAGAATCGAGACACGAGATTCGAGGAAATTCACGTACAGGCAGCCCTGCGCGAACGCGTCGGCGCCGAAGATGCCATCGGCATCGGCGAACACGCGCGGCTCGACCACGGGCAGGAAGTTCTGGTTCAGCCGGATCTCTCCCGCGCTGATGCTGTTCACGCCGACCGTGGCCACCACTTCGGAGCCGGTGATGCCGCGCAGCAGCTTGGCCCTGCCCGAATCGGGTTGCAGTGCCAGGCGCCGGACCACTCGCGGCGAAATGACGCTGCTCGATGCCCCGGTATCCACCACGAATGCGAATGGCCCCACGCCATTCACGAACACCGGTGCCATGACGCGGCCGATGCGATCCGGGCGCGTCGCGGCCACGTAGACGAAATCTTCGGGCTTGATCTCCGCGACGGGAGGCAGCTCGACATTGGGAACGACCACGGCGCTCGCCGGCGGTGGGCCAGGGGTCTCCTGCCCGGCGGCGCCGGCCGCGAACACCAGCGTCAGCGCCACCCACGCACCTGCCCATCTGCTCATGGCGGGCAATGTACCCGTCCGCAAAAAGAAAGGGCGGTCCTCGCGGACCGCCCCGGCTTCGTAAAGCCTCATCTCAGCGTCTTCAGAACTTCATGCGAACGCCGGCGTACCAGCGACGGCCGATGGCGTCATACGTGCCCGCATCGGTTTCCGTGCCGGTGACATCGCCGGGCAGGCCGGAGATCAACAGCGGCGGCTCCTCGTCGAACAGGTTGTTGGCGCCGACGAACACTTCGAGCGTGTCGGTCGGGGCGTAGGTCAGCTGCGTGTCGACGTAAGTCGCCGAGCCGATACCCACACTCTTCGGTTCCAGCTCGTACGCGATCAGGAACTGGTCATCCAGAACCGCTGACGAGAGGTAGGTCGCCCGCATGGTCGCGCCGAACTTGCCCTGCTGATAGCCCAGCGAGAGATAGGCACGATCGTCGGAATCGCCCACCTCACCCGCAACCATGTCCTTGTCGGAACCCGGCAGCGGGATGATGTAGTGATCCAGCACATGCGTGTACGACAGCTGCGCCGAGAAGCGGCCGGGTCCGATCGGCTGGGCGTAGCCCACCGTCAGGTCGATGCCCTCCGCGAACTCACCACCCGAGTTGGTCACGCCCGCATCGAGTTGCTCGATGGAACCGGCGCTGTTGTTGCCAGCGGCGGCCGCACGGCGGGTGACGAAGTTGCAGAAGCTCGGATCACCACCGCCATAGCACTGGCCAAGGATGAAGTTGCGATCGGTCTGCACGATCGCATCGCCGATGTCGATGCGGTAGTAGTCGAGCGTGAAGTCGAACCGGTCGAGCACCGGCACGTCTTCGGGCTGGTAGACCATGCCGATGGTCCACGAATTGCCCTCTTCTTCCGTGAGTTCCTCATTGCCGCGGTCGAAACCCATGATGCCCTGGATGTCGGCCTGGTTGAGGGTGAACGAACCGTTCAAGGCGATGTTCGCGTTCACGCCGGGCGCCGCACGGCAGGCTTCAGAGACCGCACCGGTCGACGTCGCGGTGACGCCCAGGCACGGATCGCTGACACCGGTCGGGAACGTCTGGCTCGGCGGCGAGTACAGCTCGTTGATGTTCGGCGCACGGGTCGAGAGGGCACGCGTGGCGCGGAACCGCAGCGAGGAAACCGGCGACCACTCCAGGGTCCCGTTCCAGCTGAGCGTGCTGCCCACCGTGGAGTACTCCGACGAGCGCACCGCGGCGCGCAACTGCAGGCTGTCGACGGCCGGCAGATCCTTCAGCAGCGGCACCACGGTTTCGAGGTACACCTCGCGAACGTCGAATTCGCCGCGGGTGGGCGGAATTGCGTTGCCCGCGTTGAGGCCCGCCTGCTGCAGCGGATCGAACTCGCTCTCGCTGAACTCTTCGCGATACTCCGCACCAACGGCCACGGACAGCGCGCCCGCAGGCATTTCGAACACTTCACCGCTCAGGTTGGCGCCCAGCACGCGTTGTGACGTGTAGGTGGCCAGTGAGCCCGGCGCCTGGATGTACTGAATCGCCGCAGGCGACAGCATGTCGAAGCCGAAGACATTGGCCGGCACGCAGCCCTGCTCGCGCGCATCCGCGTCGCGGCAGATGGCTTCCGTGGTGTTGCCATCGTTGTCGATGTCGTCCGCATCCGGAATCGCCTCGAGCGCGTTGCGGAAGTTCAGCACGTTGACCTGGCCGCCCGAGGTCTGGGCTTCCTTGGTCTGACCGAAGGCGTAGAAGCCTTCGTAATGCCACTTGTCCGAGGCGAACGAGCCCTGCAGGCCGCCGACCACGCGGAACGTGTCGCGCTTGGCGATGTTGCCGCGATTGCCGAAGTCGGCCATGCGCTTGGTGAAGTAGTAGTCGCGGAATCCGTCACCGTCTTCGTCCTCGGCGGTGTCGTACACCTCGTCCGGCACCACGGGATTGCGCGTGAGCACGCCATCCACGAGGAATTCGGCCGGAACCTGGCCGTTGCGCGCCGGGTAGATGTCCTCGGAACCCAGCGGATACGGTTCGAGCACCGAGTCCGAACGCGAGGAGGCATACGTGCCTTCGAAGAACGCGCTGTGGTTGTCCGTGAACTCGAAGCTGCCGCGTCCGGCGAACAGGTAGCGCTCCACCGGAACCGCGATGGTGCGGTAGTGGGAGCGATTGAAGCCGGTCGGGGTGCCGCTGTTCAGGCCATTCGTGTCCTGGGCGATCACGTTGCCCGACGAGTCATAGGTGAACGCATCGTTCGCCGTGAAGAAGTAGCCCTGCGGGGTGTAGCCGGAGAAGAACGGTCGGCGGATGGTGAACATGTCCTCCGGGGCGCCCGTGAATGCCGCGCCTTCGGAGATCTGGTCGACCGCCGAACGATCGCGGTCACGCGTCATGACGGCACCCTGCTTGGTGAAGCCGACATGCGCCATGATGTTGCCGCGGCCATCGCTGGTGCTGGTGCCGAAGGTCAGGCCGATCTGGGTTTCCTGGTTGTCGCTTTCCGCGCTGGCGCCGTACTGGCCGTCGAATGCGACGCCCTCGAAGTTCTTCTTGTAGATGATGTTGACCACACCCGCCACCGCGTCCGAGCCGTACACGGCCGAGGCGCCGCCGGTGAGTACATCGATGCGTTCGATGAACTGCGCCGGGATGGTGTTGTAGTCGACCGCAGCCGAGCCCGGCAGACCGGACACGAAGCGGCGGCCATCGACCAGTGTGAGCGTGCGATCGATGCCGAGATTGCGCAGGTCGACCGTCGCGACGCCGACACCCGAAGTGAGGAAGTTCGAGTTCGTGCGGCTCAGGGTCGGCGTGCCGAAGGTCGGATTCTTCAGCAGCACGTCCTGGGCGTTGAGGATGCCGGTCGCGGCGATGTCTTCAGACGTGATGGTCTGCACCGGCGATGGCGAATCGAGGCTGGTCGAGACGATGCGTGAGCCCGTGACCACCACCTCTTCCATGGCGTCTTTCTTGTCCTGGTCCTGGTCCTGGGCATGGACCGCGGGGACGACGAACAGCGCTGCGCTGCTCAGCAACGCCAGTCGCACTGCTGCGCGCAATTGCGGATTACCTTTCATTGGCTGATCCCTTATTAGTTGTGTTCCCGATGAGCACCGCGCATCTCGGGAAAGCAAGAGGGAACGTTGTTTGGTTTACGAATAGGAAACGAAAACGAGGCAGCCTGCGCCACCCTCGCGTCGTACCCTCCTGCAATGACCGCGAGACTACACTTGTTTGCGAAACAACAACAGCCTGCGAAAAATTCACGCCAGGCGGACGGCTTTTCACCTGAGTAGGTAAATCAATGACTTGGAACATCCCGGGTGAGATATACCAGACCCGGCTGACAGCGCTGTCGTGGGAATCAAACGACGCGGGAATGGCGCGGCCCCGACGCGGAGTTGCGTCCCGGATGCGGGACCACGCCAACTCGACATCGCCGTGCCGATAGAATCGCCGGCGCACATGGTCTCACAAACTCCGGCAGAAGCCAGACCCGGCGTGTCGCTTGCGGACATGTCGGAAGCGCGGCTGCGCGCGCTCACCGAACACGCGCTCGAGATCATCACCGTGCAGGACGCGAAGGGCGTGTTCACCTACGCCAACGAGGCGGTCGCCCGTTATCTCGGCTACCGGGTCGACGAACTACTCGGCTGCAACGCGCTCGACTTCATGCATCCCGATGATCGCGAATCGCTGAACGAGCGGTTCCGCGGGCTGCTCGAGCGTCGCGACGCGCAGCCCGAGCTCAACCGCTTCGAATACCGGTTCCGGCACAAGAACGGCAACTGGATCTGGCTGGAAAGCGTCGCGGTGAACGCTCTGGGCAATCCGACCGTCGGCGGCATCATTGCGCATTCGCGCGACATCAGCCGGCGCAAGGACAATGAACGCACGCTGCTGCTCAATCACGCCCGCTATCGCACCATCGCCGATCTTTCCGAAGGCGCGGTGTACGAATATCTGATGAATGCCGACGCGCAGTATCAGCTCGAATGGATGTTCGGGACCGAGCGAGTCTACGGTTGCAGCGAAGAGGAGTACCGCCGGCGCGGTTGGGAGAGCTTCGTCGCGGAGCCCGGCTGGCGCGCGCAGAGCCGGGCGCGCACCGAGCGCTACCTGCGCGGCGAGACGGTGGAGTTCACGACGCAGATCCGGCGCGCCGATGGCGCGTTGCGGTGGATAGAGGTTCGCAACCGTCCCATCGTCGATCCGGCCACCGGCAGGTACTCGCGACTCGTCGGCGCCTCCATCGACATCACCGAGCGCAAGCAGGCCGCGGATGCCCTGCGCGAGAGCGAATTCCGCTATCGCACCGTGGCCGAGCTCACGTCCGGCTTCGTCTACGAGGCGACCGTGGACGAGGCAGGCGAGGCCCAGGTGATGTGGGCCAGCCCGGGGTGGGCCGAATTCTTCGGCGCCACCTTCGAGGAGATGAATGTGATCGGCTGGCGCGAAGCCTTCCTGCCGGCGGATCACGCCGCCGCCGTCCACCGGCGGCAGCGCCTGCGACGCGGCGAGCGCACGGAGGCGGAACTGGCGCTGCGCACCCGGCGCGGCGAAACGCGCTGGGTGCACCTGGCCAACCAACCGCTGCGCTCGGCCGACGGCTGCATTCGCCGGTACATCGGCGTGGTGCACGACATCACCGACCGCAAGGCCAACGAGGAAGTGCTGCGCAGCCAGGCGCTGGCGGTGGAAGTGATGCACGAGGGCGTGATGCTCTGCGACAGCGGCGGCATCATTCGCATGACCAACCCGGCCTTCGATCGCATGCTCGGCGCCGTGACGGGGTCGTTGATCGGTCGTCGCGTGGACGAACTGCCCTGCGAACCGCCGCTCGAGCGGCGCATCGCCGAATCCACCGGCGAGGGCGGCGCGCGCTCGGGCACTCCGCTCGTGGCCGAGCTCACCGTGCGCATCGCCGCGGACGAGACGCCCGTGTTCCTGGAAGCCGTGATCACGCCGCTGGTACTGCGCGGCGAGCGCTTCTGGCTCACCATGACCCAGGACGCCACCTCGCGACGTCAGCTCGAACGCGAAGTACTCGAGGTGAGCAATCGCGAGCAGCAGCGCATCGGCAACGACCTGCACGACGGACTCGGACAGGAGCTCACTGGCATCGCGTTGCTGCTGCGTGGGCTCGAGAACCGCGCCGAGCGCGAGGCGCCGGCGTTGTCCGCATCGATCGAAGAAGTCGCCCTGCTGGTCAACGACGCCATCTTCACCACGCGCGCCCTGGCGCGCGGCCTGTCACCAGTGACCTTCGACCGCGGCGGCATCGCTATTGCCCTCGAGGGCCTGGCACAACGTCTCTCGGCGATGTTCCACATCGACGTGCGTTGCGAGGCCGACGCCGAGCTGGAGCGCGGGCTGGAATCCGCCAACGCCCTGCACCTGTATCGCATCGCACAGGAGGCCGTGACCAATGCCGCACAGCATGGCCAGGCGGCCAACGTGCGCATCCGCTTGTGCCAGGACGGCGAGCGCGGCCTGCTGCGCATCAAGGACGACGGCAGCGGCTTCAACCCCGCCACGCTTCAGGGCAAGGGCCTCGGCCTGCGCATCATGCGCTACCGCGCTCAGATGATGGCCGGCTCCCTGCGCATCGAAAGCGCCCGCGGCCGCGGCACCACCATCAACTGCCGATTCCCGCTGGGGTAATGGGGACATTCCTCGTTTTCAAGGAAACGGGGACGCAGCTCACGCACCGCCGATCCGCCGCATCCGCAAACCGGGTTCAGGCTTTGCGACGGATATCCGCCAGCGCGATCTTCCGGCTCCACTCCGCCGGACCCGTCTGGTGCACCGACGTGCCGCTGGCATCCACGGCCACGGTGACCGGCATGTCCTGCACGGTGAATTCGTAGATGGCCTCCATGCCGAGATCCTCGAAAGCAACGACGCGCGATGCCTTGATCGCCTTCGACACCAGGTAGGCCGCGCCACCCACGGCCATGAGATAGGCCGCGCGATGCTTCTTGATGGAGTCGATGGCCACCGGCCCGCGCTCGGCCTTGCCCACCATGGCGATGAGCCCGGTCTTCTCGAGCATCATGTCGGTGAACTTGTCCATGCGCGTCGCCGTGGTCGGTCCCGCCGGCCCCACCACCTCGCCCCGCACCGGGTCCACGGGACCGACGTAATAGATGACGCGATTGCGGAAATCCACGCCGGCCGGCAGCGGCTCGCCGCGGGCGAACAAGTCTGCGATGCGCTTGTGGGCCGCATCGCGTCCCGTGAGCATCCGGCCGTTCAGCAGCAGCGACTCGCCCGGCTTCCACGTGGCGACTTCCTGCGGCGTGAGCGTGTCGAGATCGACCCGGCGCGCACCCGCGGCCGGGGCCCAATCGATGTTCGGCCAGTCCGACAGCTTCGGCGGTTCGAGCCGCGCGGGGCCGCTGCCGTCCAGCGAGAAGTGCACGTGCCGCGTGGCCGCGCAGTTCGGGATCATCGCCACGGGCTTGGACGCGGCATGCGTCGGATACTCGAAGATCTTCACGTCGAGCACGGTAGACAGGCCGCCCAGTCCCTGAGCACCGATGCCGAGCGCATTCACCTTGTCGTAGAGCTCGATGCGCAGCTCTTCGGTCTGCGTCTTCGGGCCGCGCGCCTTGAGCTCGGCCATGTCGATGGGCTCCATCAACGACTCCTTCGCCAGCAGCATCGCCTTCTCGGCGGAGCCGCCGATGCCGATGCCCAGCATGCCGGGCGGGCACCAGCCCGCGCCCATGAGCGGCACGGTCTTCAGCACCCAGTCCACGAGCGAATCCGAAGGATTGAGCATGACGAACTTCGACTTGTTCTCGGAGCCGCCACCCTTGGCGGCGACCGTGATCTCCAGCTCGTCGCCCGGCACCAGCTGCGTGTGGATCACGGCGGGCGTGTTGTCGCGGGTGTTCCTGCGCGAGAAGGCGGGATCGGCCACGATGGACGCGCGCAGCTTGTTGTCCGGATGTAGATAGGCGCGGCGCACGCCTTCGTTGATCATGTCCGCGAACGACATCTGCGCATCCCAGCGCACGTTCATGCCCACCCTGGCGAACACCATGACGATGCCGGTGTCCTGGCAGATGGGCCGCCGGCCTTCCGCGCACATGCGCGAATTGGTGAGGATCTGCGCGATGGCGTCGCGCGCGGCCGGCGATTGCTCCAGCTCGTAGGCCCGGCCCAGCGCACGGATGTAATCCGGCGGATGGTAATAGGAGATGTACTGGAGCGCGTCGGCGACGCTGTCGATGAGATCCTGTTGTCTGATGGGTTTCATGATGGAAAAAGCCGGCGAAAAGCCACGCACATTTTAGCGCGGCGCCGCACCCGTGTTTCGGCTAAGTTCCCAATCATGTCGAAGCCAGCGAAAGTGGTGGTGATCGGCGGCGGATTCGCCGGTCTGTGGGCCGTGCGCGCGCTGCGCAAAGCGCCCGCGGACATCACGCTCATCGATCGCAGCAACCACCATCTGTTCCAGCCTCTGCTCTACCAGGTCGCCACCGCGGGCCTCGCCGCGCCCTCGATCGCGGCGCCGTTGCGGCACATCCTGCGCGACCAGGGCAACGTCACGGTGCTCATGGGCGAGATCGCCACCATCGACCTGGCGGCGCGCACGCTGCGGATGGGTTCGCAGCACATCGCGTACGACTATCTTCTGCTCGCCACCGGCGCGACGCATGCCTATTTCGGCCACGACGAGTGGGAGCCGCATGCGCCCGGGCTCAAGAACCTCGACGACGCGTTCGCCATTCGCGCGCGCATCCTGTGCGCCTTCGAGGAGGCCGAGACCACCCAGGACGCCGCGCAGCGCGATGCCTGCCTCACCTTCGCGGTGATCGGCGCCGGACCCACCGGCGTGGAGCTGGCAGGCACGCTGGCCGAGATCGCGCGCCACACCATGGCGCGGGATTTCCGCAACATCGACCCGCGCAAGGCGCGCGTGATGTTGATCGAGGCGGGCCCGCGCGTGCTCGGTGCGTTTTCCGAGACGCTCTCGGCGAAGGCGCGCAGGCAGCTCGAGAAGCTGGGCGTGGAAGTGCACACCGGCCAGGCCGTGTCCGAAATCGGCGCCGGCTTCCTGCGCTTCGGCGAGCAGCGAGTCGCGGCGCGCACCATCCTGTGGGCGGCCGGGGTCGCCGCCTCGGCACTCGGCCGGCAACTCGCGGGCGCCGAGCTCGATCGCGCCGGACGAGTGCGCGTGCAGCCGGATCTCAGCCTCGCCGCACACCCCGAGGTTTTCATCGCGGGAGACCTCGCCAGCGTCACCAGCGACGGACGGCCCGTGCCGGGCGTGGCCCCGGCGGCGAAGCAGATGGGCGCACACGTGGCGCGGAACATCCAGGCACGCCTCTCGGGCCGCGCGACGCTTCCATTCCGCTACCGCGATTTCGGTTCGCTCGCGACCATCGGCCGGCATTCCGCGGTCGCGCAACTGCCGAAGCTCGCGCTTTCCGGGATCGTCGCGTGGTGGTTCTGGTTGTTGCTGCACATCTATTTCCTGATCGGGTTCCGCAGCCGCCTCATCGTGCTCATCAACTGGGCCTGGGCCTATTTCACGTACGGCCGCGGCGCGCGCATCATCCTCGGCAACGAATCGGAGAAGCTGACCCATGGCCGCCCGGAAGAAAGCCACTAAGAAGTCCTCGAAACGCGCGAAGCTCGCCCCCAGCCTGGTCAAGCGCGGGCTGAGCGCAATGGAAGTGGCGTTGCCCATCGAACACGCCGAGATCAATGCCGTGGTGGAGCTGGTGCGCAAGGCCGGCGGTGCGCCGCTCGGAGCGTATCGCGAGCCGCTGGGCGGCCGGCCCTTGCTGCTGGCCTCGCTGCCGTTCAGCGCCGTGCAACCCACGCCGTTCCAGCGCGATCTTTCCCCCACGCACGCCAAGAAGCTGGCCGGTGCGATCGAGGCGACCGCCGCGTTCCTCGATCCCCTGATCGTGGTGCGCGGCGAGGACGGCCGCTTCTGGACGCCCAATGGCCGGCATCGTCTCGCCGCCGCGAAAGTACTGGGGCTCAAGCAGATCACGGTGCTGATCTCGCCCGACGAGACGCTTTCCTATCGCATCCTGGCGCTGAACACCGAGAAGGCCCACAACCTCAAGGACAAGTCGCTGGAGGTCGTGCGCATGGCGCGCAATCTCGCCAAGCGGGACCCCGGGCGCACCGAGGCCTCGCTCGCCGACGAGTTCGAGGCGGCCGAGCTGCTCACGCTGGGACTCGTCTACGAAAACAACCTGCGCTTCGGCGGCGGCGCGTACAGCCCCGTTCTCAAGAAGGTCGACCGACTGACCAACAAGCCGTTGCCGGCCGCCATCCGCGAGCGCGAGGGCTATGCCAAGCGGCTCGCCGAGATCGACGCCGAGGTGAAGCGCATCGTCGGCGAACTGCAGGCGCGTGGCATGAAATCGCCCTATCTACGCAGTTACGTGGTCGCGCGCATCAACCCCGTGCGCTTCCACAAGGCCAAGCCCGGCGACAAGAAGCCGGCCATGCCCATCGCCCAGGCACTGCTGCGCATGCTGGCGGCGGCGAAGAAGTTCGATCTCGCCAAGGTCAACCTGTCCGATCTCGCCTTCGTCGCCGCGGGTGCCGAATCGGTGGAGTGACCCCGTGCGGGTCCGGCCCGCCCGCCTATGAAGATGTCTGGATCTGCACCAACCCGCGCGGCCACCTGCGGGCCACCGGCCGGGACGCGCGCTTCCCCGTACGGGGCAGGGCCCTGCTGCAGTTCCGTGGCAAGTCCGGCGCGCGCCATGAAGTGCGGCTCGACGATGCGCGGCTCGCCGGCCTGGTCCGGCGCTGCCAGGAACTGCCCGGCCACGCCTTGTTCCAGCACCTCGATTCCGAAGGCCATCGCCACGCCATCGACTCGGGACAGGTGAACGACTATCTACGCGAGTGAATGGGCGGCAACTTCACTGCCAAGGGCTTCCGGACCTGGCACGCCACGCTGCATGCGGTCGAGTTGC
>CAMLGF010000007.1 GCA_946479515.1 uncultured Pseudomonadota bacterium
GCGAGTTCTTCATGGACAACGGTGAAGACGCGCTGATCATCTACGACGACCTGTCCAAGCAGGCCGTGGCCTATCGCCAGATCTCGCTGCTGCTGCGCCGCCCTCCGGGCCGCGAAGCGTATCCCGGCGACGTGTTCTATCTGCACAGCCGTCTGCTCGAACGCTCCGCGCGCGTCAACGAGGCGTACGTGGAAGAGAAGACCGGCGGCAAGGTGAAGGGGAAGACGGGTTCGCTCACGGGCCTGCCCATCATCGAGACGCAGGCGGGCGACGTGACCGCGTTCGTGCCCACCAACGTCATCTCGATCACCGACGGCCAGATCTTCGTCGAAACCGATCTGTTCAATGCCGGCATCCGTCCCGCCATGAACGCCGGTATCTCGGTGTCGCGCGTCGGTGGCGCGGCGCAGACCGACATCATCAAGCGCCTGGGCGGCGGCATCCGCCTCGCCCTCGCGCAGTACCGCGAGCTCGCGGCGTTCTCGCAGTTCGCGTCCGACCTCGACGAGGCGACCCGCCGCCAGCTCGAGCGCGGCGCGCGCGTCACCGAGCTCATGAAGCAGAAGCAGTACGCGCCCATGTCCGTCGCGGAAATGGCCGTGTCGATCTACGCCGTGAACAACGGCTACTTCGACAAGGTGGATCGCAAGAAAGTGGTGGATGCCGAAGCCGCACTGCAGGCCTTCGCCAAGTCCGCCCACAAGGCCACGCTCGACGCCATCAATGCGGAGCCCGTGCTCAAGAAGCACGAGACCGCGTTGAAGAGCCTGTGCGAGGACTTCCAGAAGAACGGCGTGTTCTAGTCTTCAGCAGACCGTCAGCCAACTACTCAAGAGCACCATGCCAGGCACCAAGGAAATCCGCGCCAAGATCGCCAGCGTGAAGTCCACGCAGAAGATCACCAAGGCGATGCAGATGGTCGCGACCAGCAAGATGCGTCGCGCCCAGGACCGCATGCGCCTGGCGCGCCCGTACGCCGAGAAGATCCGCGCGGTCATCGGCAACCTCACGCAGGCCAACCCCGACTACCGCTCGCCGTTCCTGCAGGAGCGCGACGAGGTGAGGAACGTCGGCATCATCGTGATCTCCACGGATCGCGGTCTCGCCGGCTCGCTCAACATCAACATCTTCAAGGCCGCACTGCTGGCAATGAAGGAATGGCAGGGCAGGGGCGCCGCGATCTCGATGTGCCTCATCGGCGGCAAGGCCACGGCCTTCTTCCGCCGTCTGTCCAACCCCATTCTGGCGAACACCCAGGGCCTCGGCGATCAGCCGCACATCAAGGATCTGATCGGCACGGTGAAGGTCATGCTGGACGCCTACAAGGACGGCAGGATCGACCGGCTGCTGCTGGTCCACTCGAGCTTCGTCAACACCATGACGCAGAAGCCCGAGGTGCAGCAGCTGCTGCCCGTGCAACCCATCGAGGGCGCGCAGCTGCAGGAGCACTGGGACTACATCTACGAGCCGGGCGCCGCGGAGATCCTCGACGGCCTGCTGATGCGCTACATCGAGTCGCAGGTTTATCGCGGCGCGGTGGAGAACGTCGCCTCCGAGATGGCGGCGCGCATGGTGGCGATGAAGGCCGCCTCGGACAACGCCGGCAAGCTCATCGGCGAGCTGCAGCTCATCTACAACAAGGCCCGCCAGGCCGCGATCACCAAGGAATTGGCGGAGATCGTCGGCGGCGCGGCGGCGGTTTGAGCGCGCGGACGCGCTCCGGACAGACAAGCGGAATTAGTTAGAGGTTGAATACCATGGCCACAGGCAAGATTACCCAGATCATCGGCGCCGTCATCGACGTGGAATTCCCGCGCGAGTCGATCCCGAAGGTCTTCGACGCCCTCAAGCTCAAGGACCACGATCTCACGCTGGAAGTGCAGCAGCAGCTCGGCGACGGCGTGGTGCGCACGATTGCCATGGGCGCCTCGGAAGGCCTCAAGCGCGGCCTGGCCGTGGAAGCCACGGGCAAGCCGATCAACGTACCGGTGGGCGCCGCGACCCTCGGCCGCATCATGGACGTGTTGGGAACGCCGCAGGACAACCGTGGTCCCGTTGCCGCGAAGGAGACCCTGCCCATCCACCGTCCGGCGCCGACCTACGACGAGCAGGCCGGCGGACAGGACCTGCTGGTCACCGGCATCAAGGTCATCGACCTGCTCGTGCCCTTCGCCAAGGGCGGCAAGGTGGGCCTGTTCGGCGGCGCGGGCGTGGGCAAGACCGTGAACATGCTCGAGCTCATCAACAACATCGCCAAGCAGTACTCGGGCCTGTCCGTGTTCGCGGGCGTGGGTGAGCGTACCCGCGAGGGCAACGATTTCTATCACGAGATGATCGAGTCGGGCGTCATCGACAAGGACAACCTGGCCAACTCCAAGGTGGCGATGGTTTACGGCCAGATGAACGAGCCGCCGGGCAATCGCCTGCGCGTGGCCCTCACGGGTCTCACCATGGCCGAGTACTTCCGCGACGAGAAGCAGGCCAACGGCAAGGGCCGCGACGTGCTGTTCTTCGTCGACAACATCTACCGCTACACGCTGGCCGGCACCGAAGTGTCCGCGCTGCTCGGCCGCATGCCGTCGGCGGTGGGCTACCAGCCGACGCTCGCCGAGGAAATGGGCGTGCTGCAGGAGCGCATCACCTCGACCAAGACCGGCTCGATCACCTCGATCCAGGCCGTGTACGTTCCCGCGGACGACCTGACCGATCCGTCGCCCGCCACCACCTTCGCGCATCTCGACGCCACCGTGGTGCTCTCGCGCCAGGTCGCGGCATTGGGTATTTACCCGGCGGTGGACCCGCTCGACTCGACCAGCCGGCAGCTCGATCCGCTGGTGGTCGGCGAGGAGCACTACAACACGGCGCGCGGCGTGCAGGCCGTGCTGCAGCGTTACAAGGAACTGCAGGACATCATCGCCATCCTCGGCATGGACGAGTTGAGCGAAGAAGACAAGCAGACCGTGTTCCGCGCGCGCAAGGTGCGCAACTTCCTGTCGCAGCCGTTCAACGTCGCGAAGGTGTTCACCGGCCAGGACGGCAAGATCGTTCCGCTGGCCGAAACCATCCGCGGCTTCAAGGGCATTCTCTCGGGTGAATACGATCACCTGCCGGAGCAGGCCTTCTACATGGTCGGCTCGATCGAGGAAGCGGTCGAGAAGGCCAAGACGCTGAATTGAGCGTCGGTTAGATAGACAGGAAGCGAGACAGCAGCCATGGCGACCGCAACGAACACCATTCACGTCGACATCGTCAGTGCCGAGGGCGAGATCTTCTCCGGCGCCGCGTCCATGGTGTTCGCTCCCGGTTCGCAGGGCGAGCTGGGCATCGCGCCGCGCCATGCGCCGCTGCTCACCCTGATCAAGGCCGGCGAAGTACGCGTGCAGACGCCGGATGGCGCCGAACAGCACTTCTTCGTGGGCGGCGGCGCCCTCGAGATCCAGCCCAACAAGGTGACCGTGCTCGCGGATACCGCATTACGCGCCAAGGATCTGGACGAGGCCGCGGCGCTGGCCGCGAAGCAGCGCGCCGAAGATGCCTTGCGCGATGCCACGGACAAGCTCGAACAGGCCGAGGCCCTCAAGGAGCTGGTGCGCATGAACGAGCAGATCAAGCTCATCCAGAAGCTGCGCAAGATCAAGTAATCGCCGTGGCCCCCGCGGCGCATCGGCGACCGCGGCGCGAGTTGCGTGCGCGCGGGCCGGGCGCGAGCATAGCGCCATGACCGAGCCCCCGGCGCGTCCGCTGCCTGCCGGCAACTTCTCGCAGTGGCTGCGCGCCATGCGCCAGGCACTGGCCGGCCGCGGCGAGATGGACGTGGCCTGCGGCGAATGCCGCGGCTGCTGCATTTCCTCCTACTACGTGAAGGTACGCGACCGCGAGCTGGATGCGATCGCGCGCATCGGCCCGGAGCGGCTTCAGCCCGGCCCCGCGGGCAGCCGGCTCCTGGGTTTCACCGAAGACGGCCGCTGCCTCATGCTCCTGGATGGCGATTGCTCTATCTACTCCCATCGCCCGGAGACCTGCCGCACGTACGATTGCCGGGTGTTCACCGCCGCCGGCATGAACGCCGGACCCGGCAAGTCCGCGATCAACCAGCGAGTGTCGCAATGGCAGTTCGCATATCCCACGGAACAGGCTCGCGCCGAGCAGCGCGCGGTGGCGAAGGCTGCCGGCTATCTCCGGCAGCATCCGGTGCGTTTTGCCGGTGGACACGTACCGTCTCGACCCAGTGAGATCGCGGTGCTGGCCGTGAAGGTGTACACGGTATTCCTGGACCCGCCGGACGGAGACGCCGCCATTCGGGCGGCCATCATCAGCGCCGCGGCGGACTTCGAGCGCGCGGCCGGGTAACAAGCGAGGCCAGCAATGCAGAGAATGCCGAGAATTCAGGCACGCATGTTCCGCCCGGCCGGCGGCCCGAAGATCTGCCTCGTGTCGCCGCCCTGAATGGCCCGCTACGTCGCGCTGTTTCGCGGCATCAACGTGGGCAGGGCGAAGCGCCTGACGATGGCGGACCTGCGCGCACTGCTGGTGGAGCTCGGCCATGCCGACGTGCGCACGCTGCTCAACTCCGGCAATGCGCTGTTCACAGCCCGCGCCACTGATACGACGCGCCTGGCGGCGCGCATCCAGTCCGCGGTGGCGAATAAGTTCGGCATCGATGCGTTGGTCATCGTCAAGTCGGCCGAGGACATCGCCGCCATCGTGGCGGGCAATGCGCTGCGGGAGACCGCCACCGATCCCTCGCGCCTGCTGGTCGCCATGAGCGCCGAAGCGCGACCCCGCGCGGCTCTGCGGAGGCTGGCGAACCAGGCCTGGGCCGAGGAACGGGTTCACGTGGGGCGGCACGCCGCCTATCTCTGGTGCGCGCACGGCATACTGGAAAGCAAGGCGGCAGCAGCCTTGCTCGGCACGCTGGCGGACGCCGGCACCACGCGCAATTGGGCCACATTGCGGAAGATCCACGCCGTGCTGAACCCGGGCGCGCCGGACGAGCGGTAGCTAGCGGCGGATGGCCGGCCCGCCCGGCGACGAGCGGCATTGCGCGTCCGACGGCGGACATGCGTCGGCGAGCTCCCCCGGGCTATATTTCCCGCATGTGCCCGCGCAATGACAACCAGATCGATTGGACCGCCGCGTCGACGCCCCGAGGCGAGGCCGTGGTGCCCAGCCTGTCGCGCCAGCCACGGCCGAAACCGGTTCAGCAGACGCGCAGCAGCGTCATGGACACGCTGCTGGGAGCGAACAACCTGTCGGCCAGCGATGTGAGCGGCAACGATCCCTACAACACGACCGGACGTCATTTCCGCCGCTAGCCCGCGCCGGAACTGGCTCACAGCGCGTCCGGGGCGCCGCGTGGCGATTGACCGCGGCCGCGCGCGACCCGCTACACTCGCGGCGCCATGAAACTCGCCGTCGTCATCCTCGCTGCCGGCCAAGGCAAGCGAATGAAATCAGATCTGCCCAAGGTGCTGCAGCCGCTCGCGGGGTTGCCGCTCCTGGCCCATGTGGTTAGCCGTGCGCGCACCTTGCAGCCCTCGTCCATCCACGTGGTGTACGGCCACGGTGGCAATGCGGTGCGTGCCGCCATCGAAGACCCCGACCTGTGCTGGTCACTGCAGGCCGAGCAACTGGGCACGGGTCACGCGGTGATGCAGGCCATGCCCGCCGTCGCCGAGGACGAACAGGTGCTGGTGCTGTACGGCGACGTGCCGCTCATCGATCCGGACACCCTGCGACAGCTCATCGCCGCGGCGGATGGGCAATCCGTGAGCCTGTTGACCGTGATGCTCGACGACCCCGCCGGTTACGGGCGCATCGTCCGCGATACCCGGGGCGCGATCCAGAAGATCGTCGAGCAGAAGGACGCCAGCCCGGCCGAGCTCGCCATTCGCGAGGGCAACAGCGGCATCATGGTCGCGCCCGCCAAACTACTGCGGCAGTGGCTGGGCAAGTTGAAGAATGCCAATGCCCAGGGTGAGTATTACCTCACCGATGTCATCGCCATGGCGGTCGCCGGCGGAGTGAAGGTGAGCCCGCTGATCGCGCCGACGCTCGCCGAAGTGCTCGGCGTCAATGACAAGGTGCAGCTCGCCGAGCTGGAAGCGCTGCACCGGGCGGCGCGCGCGCGCCAGCTCATGGAGGCCGGCGCCACCCTCATCGATCCGGCTCGCATCGACATACGCGGCGAGGTCACGCTCGGGCGAGACGTGGTGATCGAGCCCAATGTGCTGCTCGAAGGCAGGGTGACGCTGGGCGACCGCGTGCGCGTGGGCCCCAACGTGGTATTGCGTGACGTGAGCATCGGCGCCGACAGCATCATCCATCCGAACTCGGTGCTGGAGCAGAGTGAGTTCGGTGCCGGTTGCCTCATCGGCCCCTTCGCCCGCGTCCGGCCGGAGTCGAAGATTGGCGCCAAGGTGCACGTCGGCAATTTCGTCGAGATCAAGAAGACCATCATTGCCGAAGGCAGCAAGGCCAACCACCTCACCTATCTCGGTAATGCCGTGATCGGCAAGGGCGTGAACGTCGGAGCGGGTACCATCACCTGCAACTACGACGGCGCGAACAAGTTCACCACGACCATCGAAGATGGCGCCTTCATCGGCTCGGGCAACATGCTGGTGGCGCCGCTGCGCATCGGCCGGGACGCAACCACGGGCGCGGGCAGCACCATCACGCGCGACGCACCGGACGGCCAGCTCACATTGACCCGGGGCAAGCAGACCACCATCGAGGGCTGGAAACGGCCCAGGAAAGCAGACAAGGACAAAGCCGACAAGGGCAAAAAATGAACGGCGCCCTCTGGGTCGAACCATCGGGCGACATCATTCTCGCCCGTATACGTGGCGAGCCGACGGTGGAGTTGCTGGCGGACTGCCGTCGGCAGGTGCTCCAGCTGGCGCGCGCTGCGGGCCGGGGGCGCGCGGCACGGCTGCGCTGAGTCGACCGGCGTACGCGGGCGGCGATCGGCACCTGCATTGCTCAACCGGCGTGGCTGACGCGACAATGCGTCGCATGCAACGTCGCGATCTCGATTCCACCACCCTGGCCGCGCTCGCGGCCTTTCCCGCCGATCTCGAAAGGCACTACGCCGCGTTTCCGCCCGCGTTCGTGCATTGGGCGCCGGACTCATGGCAGGGCGTGCCGAGCGAGCCGTTCACCGCCATCGAGCAGATCTGTCACGTGCGCGACATCGAAATCGAGGGTTACCAGCTGCGATTCAGGCGCACGCTCGACGAAGACATGCCCACGCTGGCGTCGATCGACAGCGAGGCGGTGGCGCGGGCACGCGACTATGGCGCCGCCGATCCCGCCAGCGTATTCGCCGCCTTCCGTGATGCCCGCGCGCGAACTGTCGCGCTGCTTCGCGGTCTGGCCGAGCGCGAGCTCGATCGCCGCGCCTTCTTCGAGGGGTACGGGCCGGTCACGCTGCGCGCGCTGGTCCACTATCTGTGCAGCCACGATCAGCAGCATCTGGCCGGGCTGCAATGGTTGTTAGGCAAGGCGGAAACGGCCGGGGCCGGAAAGTGAGCGCCGCGATCCGGGCCGCGGTGGGCGCGCTGGCGCTCGGTGCGACGGGCACGACCTCGGCCGCGGGCTCCTGGTGCCTCGGCTTCGACCATCTTGGCCCGATCCGCGCCGGCATGACGGTGGAACGCGTGCTCACGCTCGCGGATTTCTCCGGCATGGAACGCAAGCATCCCGTCGATCAGTGCTGGTACCTGCGCTTCGATCCGCGCCGTGACCCTGCCGGACCCGGCTTCCAGCTCATGATCATCGACGGGCGCGTGGCACGCATCGAGCTGCTGGGGTCGCTGCATACGCTCTCCGGTGCGCGCATCGGCAGCAGCGAGCTTGAGCTGCGGCAGCTCTATGGCGACCCGTTCGATGCACATCCTCACAAGTACGATCAGCACGGCCGCACGTTGACCTACCGCTCGAACGACGGTGCCTATGGGCTGCGCTTCGAGACCTCATCGGGCAAGGTGACCGCGATCCAGGCCGGCCCCTGGGACCATCTCAACTACGTGGAAGGATGCTCTTGACCATGCTGCAACTCCGCCCCAACTGCGAGTGCTGCGATCGCGATCTCGCCGGCGACTCGTCCGAGGCATACATATGCACCTACGAGTGCACGTTCTGCGTCGATTGCGCGCACGGCGCGCTGAACGCCCGCTGCCCCAACTGCGGCGGCGAACTGGTGCGGCGCCCGCGCCGGCCCGCACACAGACTGCTCGTGGATCCCGCTGCCACGGTCCGCGTGTTCAAGCCCTCCGGATGCGGCAAACGCGTTGCCTGAAACCGCGCTGATCTGCCGCGTTCCCGAGGCCGAGCGCTACATCGCGCATCATCGGCAGAGATTCGATCCGTCCGCACGCCGCAACGTGCCGGCGCACGTGACCGTCCTGTATCCCTTTCTCCCGCCCGGCGAAATCGATGCGGATGTCGAGCGCACGCTGGCGGACCTCGCGGGGTCGGTGCCGCGCTTCGATTATCGTCTGCGCGAGATGCGACGCTTTCCCGTCGCCTTGTATCTCGCGCCAGATCCCGACCTGCCGTTCTCCGCACTGACCGGTGCCGTATATCGGGCATTTCCTGACTATCCGCCGTTCGCGGGCAAGTTCGCGGTGGTCGTGCCGCACGTCACGGTGGCGCACGGCGACGAGCCCCAGCTGTGCGCGATCGAGATCGAGCTGCGTATCGCGTTGCCACCCGCCGGCATTGCCGCGCACTGCGCGGAACTGGTGCTCATCGAGAATTCCACCGGCCGCTGGGAAACCTTGCGGACTTTCCCGCTGGGCGAGCGGTGATATCCCACAAGGTCTCAGGGGCGCGGCCGGCGGATCGGGACGGCCGACGGTGTTTGGCTGTGCACATGATCCGCAAGCTCGCCAGCGGCAAGTACCGCCTGTACTCACGCAAGGCCGATCCCAGGACGGGCAAGCGCCGCAATCTTGGCACTTTCGGCACGCGCGCCGCGGCGGAGAAGCACGAGCGCGACGTGCAGTACTTCAAGCGCCATTAGCCTGCGATGATCGCGGTAGACTGCGCGGCGCGCCGTGAAATCAACGGCGCTGCCCGTGGCGGCTTCATGGGGGAATTGCCAATGAGCGTCCGTATCGTGCGCCTGGGATCGGCACGCAGCGCCGACGAAGGAACGCGCCTCGGCACCGTGCGACGCCCACCGCGCGGTGTCGCGAGGCGGGACTACGCGCGCGGGAACTGGTACGACGTCTGGTTCCCGCTGCTCTCGCCCAGCGCCGCGACAGTGAAGCTCGGGCTCGCCGCGCAGGCTGCGGCCCAGGCGGCAGCGAAACGTGGAAGTCGTCCTGCCGGGCGCGCCTGGGCGGCCTTCGCGCGCAAATTCCGCACCGAGATGCGGGCACCGACACCCAGCCAGGCGCTCGATGTGCTCGCCGCGCTCTCGCATCACGCTAACTTCTCGCTGGGTTGCTACTGCGCAGAGGAGGCCCTCTGCCATCGCTCGCTGTTGCGCGCACTGCTCGAGGAGCGCGGTGCTAACATCGTGCCATGAAGCCTCCGGCCGCGTGTTTGCTCGCGGCGCTCGCCGCGACCGCGTTCGGCGCAGCGCATGCCGACAATTTCCGGTGTGGCAAGTGGATTGCCACCGCGGACCTGCCGGTTGCCGTGCTGCTGGCCAGGTGCGGTGAGCCCGCCGCGCGCGAGACGCGGATCGAGGACGTCATGTCACGGAACTACGACACCGGTCTCGTGTACAAGAGCGGCGAGCAGGTGGTGGAGATCTGGACCTACGATCGTGGCGCCAATGCCTCGCCCATGGTCGTGACCATTGTCGACGGCCGCATCAAGAGCATCGACCGGAAGAAGTAGCGGATGGCGCTGCGCATACTCGGCAAGGTCGCGTCCATCAACGTGCGCAAGGTGCTGTGGACCTGTGCCGAGCTCGACCTGCCGTACGAACACGTCGCGGAGGATGCAGCGCTCCTGGCCCGCAACCCCAATCGCCTGGTGCCGGTGATCCAAGACCGCGATTTCGTGCTCTGGGAATCCAATGCCATCTGTCGATACCTGGCTGGCAGGCATCCGCGCTCCGCCTTGCTGCCCGAGGATCCGCGGCTGCGTGCGCAGGTGGACCAGTGGATGGACTGGCAGGCGACCGAACTTAACAATGCATGGCGCTACGCGTTCCTGGCGTTGGTGCGCCGGCATCCCGAGTTCACGCAGGCGCGCGCCATCGCCGAGAGCATCGTCAATTGGCATCGCCACATGAAGATGCTCGACGAGCATTTCGCCCAGGGCGGCCAGTTCGTCACCGGGGAATTCTTCACGCTGGCCGACGTGGTCCTCGGGCTCTCGGTGCATCGCTGGCTGCTGAGCCCGATCGAGCGACCCCCTCTCGACGCGGTGCACGGCTACTACCAACGCCTGTCGGTCCGGCCGGCATTCCGCGCCCACGTCGACATGACCCTGCCGTGAGCATGCGGCGGGCCGGGCCATGATGACCGGGCGGGTCCGGCCGTTGCCCCTGGGGGCCTGACGAGGAGCTGCTAAGGTACTGATTCGCAATACTTCCCGGGGCGATAGCCGATCGGTTGTGAAGGGCGTATCAGAAGCCTCATTTGGCGGTCTTTGCCCCTCCGATATTGATATCGGGTCAGGCACACTACCGCCCCCAAAATCCTGGACACACCCGAATGTGCGGAATCGTTGGCGCCATCGCTGAGCGCAATGTGGTCCCCATCCTCATGGAAGGGCTCCGCCGGCTCGAGTACCGCGGCTATGACTCCGCGGGTATCGCGGTGCTGAACGGCACGGCGAAGCTCAAGAGATTGCGCACCGTCGGCAAGGTGAAGGTTCTCCAGGACGCCATCGATGCGGATCCCACGCATGGTCCCGTCGGTATCGCGCATACGCGCTGGGCCACCCACGGCGTGCCCTCCGAGCGCAACGCCCATCCACACATGTCGCACGACGGACTCGCCATCGTGCACAACGGCATCATCGAAAATCACGAAGAGCTGCGTGAACAGCTCAAGAAGCAGGGCTACACCTTCAGCTCGGAGACCGACACCGAGGTGATCGCGCATCGCGTGCATCACCACATGAAATCGCAGAAGGATCTCTTCAAGGCCGTGCGCGCCACCGTGGCCGAGCTGGAAGGCGCCTACGCGCTGGCGGTGGTCAGCGAATCGGAGCCGGAACGCATCATCCTCGCGCGCGAGGGTTGCCCCGTGGTGGTGGGCCTGGGCGTGGACGAGAACTTCGTCGCGTCGGACGTGGCCGCGCTGCTGCCCGTGACCCGCCGTTTCATGTTCCTCGAGGAGGGCGACGTTGCCGACATCCGCCGCACGTCCATCAAGGTGCTGGACAAGACCGGCGCCGCGGTAGACAGGCCGGTGCGTGAAAGCGAGCTGTCGGCGGATGCGGCCGAGAAGGGCCAGTACCGCCACTTCATGCTGAAGGAGATCCACGAGCAGCCGCGCGCCGTGGCTGACACGCTCGCCGAGCGCGTGGCCAATGGCCGGCTGCTGGAAGCCGCATTCGGTCCGGCCGCCACCGACATCTTCAAGCGCGTCGAACACGTGCACATCATTGCCTGTGGCACGAGCTATCACTCGGGTGTGGTGGCACGCTATTTCATCGAGCAGATCTGCAAGCTGCCCTGCACGGTCGAGATCGCCAGCGAATATCGCTACCGCGATCCGGTGGTGCCGCGGAACTCGCTGTTCGTCACGATTTCCCAGTCGGGTGAAACCGCGGACACGCTCGCGGCATTGCGCCTGGCCAAGCAGGCCGGGTACCTGTCGTCGCTGGCCATCTGCAACGTTCCGGAAAGCTCGCTGGTGCGAGAGTCCGAGCTCGTCATGCTCACGCGCGCGGGCCCCGAGATCGGCGTGGCTTCCACCAAGGCATTCACCACGCAGCTCACCGCGCTCAGCATGCTGGTCATCGCCCTGGCCAAGGGACGCACGGCCGATGCCGAGCGCGAGCGCAATCTGGTGCAGCGTCTCATCGAGATTCCGTCCGTGATCGAGAAGACGCTCTCGCTGGATCCGGTCATCCATGATCTGGCCAAGCGCTTCGCCGACAAGCATCACGCGCTCTTCCTCGGCCGCGGCGCGCTCAGCGCCATCGCCATGGAAGGCGCGCTCAAGCTCAAGGAGATCTCGTACATCCACGCCGAGGCTTATGCCGCCGGCGAACTCAAGCACGGTCCGCTGGCGCTGGTGGACGCCGACATGCCGGTGATCACGGTGGCGCCCAACAACGACCTGCTCGAAAAGCTCAAGAGCAACCTCATGGAAGTCCGCGCGCGCGGCGGCGAGCTCATCGTGTTCGCCGATCCCGAGTCCGGCATCGAACCTTCGGACGGGGTCACGGTGATCAACATGCCCAAGCACGTGAGCTACTTCCAGGCGCCCATCGTCTACACCGTGCCGCTGCAGCTGCTGGCGTACCACGTGGCCATCCTCAAGGGCACGGACGTCGATCAACCGCGCAATCTCGCCAAGTCCGTCACCGTCGAATAGCGAGGCGAGGCGCGATGGAACGCAAGATCGCCGAGCAGATCGTCGCTCTGGTCAACAGCCAGATCGATCAGCTCATCGCCACGCTCGGGCCCGTCGAGCAGGCCGTCAGTCCGGAGGATTTCGCGGCCTACAAGCGCGGCATCGCCAGGGTGATCAGCGCATTCGACGCCGAGATCATCGACCGGGTGGCGCGCGAATATCCCGATCTCAAGCCCGCCGACGATGATATGGACGAGCCCGGGACGGACGAGAAGAGCGCGGTCCGCCGATCGCATAACTGAGAAGTCCACGAACACCGCCGCGGGCGCCGCGCGGCTGAGACGAGGAGCGCTCCGCGGACACTGCTGGCCGCGGCGGCCACTGTGGCATCCTTCGCGGCGATGACGCCCCTGGCAATCCTTACCTTCGCACTGTTGCTGACAACCGTGCTCTGCCTGTGGATCCATCGCGTGGCGTGGCTGACCGCGCTCGGCGCCGCGGTGGTCGCCGGGTACCTCTCGGGCGCGCTGCGCGGCCCGGCCGGAGTGTGGATCATTCTCGCGGCGGCACTTTGCGCGTGGTATGCCCACAGCCGGGCGCGCGCGGGCGGTGGCCGCGGTCGGGCACAGCAGGTCATCTCGGGCGTCGCACTGTTCGTGTACGGGCTCGCCATGGCGCTGCCGCTGCTGCCGGGCTTCGTTCGTATCGAGCTCGTGCCCGCCCAGGCGCTGTCGGCGGGTGCCGCTCCCTACGCGCTCGCCGTGGGGTTTCCAAAAGTGACGCTGGGTATTCTGCTGCTCGGCCTGGTGAGTCCGTCGCTGCTGTCCCGACAGGGGCTGGGTGTCGTGCTCGCGCGCGCCGCGCCCGTTCTCGCCGCGACGCTGCTGGTCGTGGTGGCCTGCGCACTGGCACTCGGATACACGAAGTTCGCGCCGCACTGGCACGCCTTGTTCTTCTGGTGGGCGCCCATCAATCTGTTCTTCACCTGCCTCTCCGAAGAAGCGTTCTTTCGCGGCTTCGTGCAACAGGAGCTGGCCGGCGAGGGCGAGGCGGCGGGTGGCGCGTCCAGAAAGCTGCTGGCGCTCATGGCCGCCGCGCTCTTGTTTGGCCTGGCTCACTACGCGGGGGGTGCGACCTATGTGCTCGCCGGCACGGCGGCGGGCCTGGGCTATGGGTGGGCGCTCCTGCGCACGCGGCGCATCGAGGCGCCGATCGCGGTGCACTTCGGCGTGAACGCGGCCCACTTCCTGCTGTTCGTGTATCCGCGGCTGGCCTGATCAGGCGGGATTTCGCAGCAGCGGAACCGGCGCTCCGCAAAGGCCCACGCTCGCGGCCAGGACCGCAAGTCAGCCCCTTCGTTCAAGCCGGTCCGGCAGCGGGCCGACTAATCTGCGCTCCGCCAAACGGTGTTTCATCAACCAGGAGAACAGACATGAACGATTCCACCACGACCAACCGCTGCCGCTGCGGCGCCAATTGCCGCTGTGATAACTGCAGCTGCAAGCGTTCCGGAGCGTGAACGCGCACGGTCGCGCCCGGCCCCTGCGGGCGCGGCTGGCTTACCGCGACGTGACGTCCATGAAGCTGGGTGCGATGCCCATCATGCGGCGGAATGTGCGCGCCAGATGCGCTCCATCGGCAAAGCCGGCGGCATGCGCCGCACCCGTGACCTTGCCGCCGCGGGCCAGCAGATCGATGGCGCGCTGCAGCCGCAGCCAGAGCTGATGGCTGCGAAAGCTCTGGCCGGTCTGTTCGACGAACAGGTGCCGGAAGCGACCCGGCGAGAGGTTCGCATGCTTCGCCGCTTCGGCGAGCGTCATGGTGAGCTCGCCGCGCCGCAGTGAAGCCAGCACGCCGGCGATCCGCCGGTCGAGCACCGCGGGTCGCCGCGCGCCGGACAGCCCCGTGATCAGCGTGCGTGTCGCGGCTTCCAGGGCCCGGTCGCTGGCGGTGGACAGCTCCAGTGTTCGCAGTGGCCCGGCATGCCGGCCGACCTCGCCGGCCGGTAGTTCCACGATGGCTCTCGTGCCGAATCTATCTAGCAACGCGCGGCCCTCGATCGTCTCGGGTTCCAGGAAGATCTGCGCGGTGAATGGTGCAATCGCCTCGAACGCGTGCGCGAGGTGCGGCGGTATGAGCGCGGCGGTGAAATCGCGCCAGCCCTGCGACCGGGTCCTGAATCGCACGCGTCCCGAAAAAGCGAGGCTGATCTGCAGGGCGTGATGCTCGTGCAGGCGGGCGTCGCCCGCGGCCGCGCCGATCCACAGGCTGCCGCCTTCCCAGCAATGGATGCGGCCGCGCGCGGCGGCGTTCATCAGTCCGGCCTGACGCGCCGGGCTTCCAGGTCGTGATCGCCGGAGCCGGTGATCTCGACGTCCGCGAAGTCCCCGGGCGCGAGTCTGCCGGCACCACCCACCAGCACCACGCCATCGATCTCCGGAGCGTCGCCTTCGCCGCGCGCGATGGCGGTGTGGCCCTCGACGCTGTCCACCAGCACGCGCATGCGGCGGCCGACCTTGCCCGCGAGCTTCGCGGCGCTGATGGCCGCGGTCTTGCGCATGAAGCGCGCGAGCCGCTCTTCCTGCACATCCGCTGGCACGTGCGGCGCGATGTCGTTGGCCGCGGCGCCTTCCACCGGCGAATACTTGAACGCGCCGACGCGATCCAGCTGCGCCTCGTCCAGCCAGTCGAGCAGCTCTTCGAACTCTGCCTCGGTCTCGCCCGGGAATCCCACGATGAACGTGCTGCGCAGCGCGAGATCCGGACAGATGGCGCGCCAGGCGCGAATACGTTCCAGCGTCTTGTCCACCTGGCCGGGGCGCCTCATGCGCTTGAGCACCGCGGGGCTGCCGTGCTGGAAAGGGATGTCCAGATAGGGCAGCACCTTTCTTTCCGCCATCAACGGGATGACGTCGTCCACGTGCGGATACGGATACACGTAGTGCATGCGCACCCAGACACCGAGCTCGCCGAGTCCGCGCGCGAGATCGAGGAAACGCGTCTGGTATTGCTGTCCGCGCCATTCGGCGCCGCGATAACGGATGTCGACACCGTACGCCGAAGTGTCCTGCGAAATGACCAGCAGTTCCTTCACGCCGGCGCGCGCCAGCTTCTCTCCCTCGCGCAGCACCTCGTCGATGGGCCGGCTGGCCAGCAAGCCGCGCATCGAAGGGATGATGCAGAAGCTGCACTTGTTGTTGCAGCCTTCGGAGATCTTGAGATAGGCGTAGTGGCGCGGCGTGAGCCGGATGCCCTGGGGCGGCACCAGGTCCACGAAGGGGTCGTGCTTCGGTGGCAGATGCTCATGCACGGCTCCGAGCACGTCCTCGTACGCCTGCGGGCCGGTCACCTTGAGCACCTTCGGGTGACGCTCGAGAATGCGCTCCGGCCGCGCGCCCAGGCAACCCGTGACGATCACCTTGCCATTTTGTTCGAGTGCTTCGCCGATCGCATCGAGCGACTCGTCCACGGCGGAGTCGATGAAGCCGCAGGTGTTCACCACGACCACGTCGGCAGCATCGTAGCTGGGCGCGACCTGATAACCCTCGGCGCGCAGCTGCGTGATGATGCGTTCGGAATCCACCAGTGCCTTCGGGCACCCGAGACTCACGAATCCGACTTTGGGCTGGCGGCGGCTCATAAAAGGCGCGCGATTGTACAGGTGCCCTCGGCGCGCTGCATGAGGCTAACCCTGCCCACCGTACCCGCGCGTTGACCTTTTTACCGCGGGGTTTTCCAGGAATCTCGGAGGGCACGATGAACACGAGCGTTGCACGAAGACGTCCGTTGGGAGCATTAGGTCGAATGGGGATGGTCGCCGGGCTGCACCTGGCCGCGCTTTACCTGATCGCAACCAGCCTGGGGATCGTTCCGCCGCTGGTCCCCGAATCCAGGCCGTTCGTTCTGCAGCCGCCGGACGATTCGCCGCCAGAGCCTGCGCCGGAACCCATCGGCCCGGTGCCACGCTACGAGCCCAGGATCGTCTTCGACGAGCCGGTCGCCCCGCCCGTCGATCCGCCCGACAGCGACCTCGGCATCACCGCCGAGCTGCGCAACGATCCACCCGTCGCGCCGCCCGGCGTGCCGGCACACGAGACGCAGTTGGTGGGTGTTCGCGTGGACGCCAGGCATCCGCTCACGCAGCCCGTGTACCCGTCCACGGACATCCGCCAAGGCAACGAAGGCACGGCCGAAATCGAGGTGTACGTTCTGCCCACCGGGCGCGTGGGCGATGCCCGTATCGTGAAGAGCGCGGGTTCGCCGACGCTGGACCAGTCGGCCCTGGATGAGGCCAGGCGCCGCTGGCGTTTGCTGCCGGCCACTCGCGACGGCCAACCCTACGCGCAGTGGCACCGGTTGAAGGTGACCTTCAACCTGAAGAATCGCTGACAGCCCTGCCGAGGGTTATGGCGACGCCGGTTCGACCGGCGTCGCTTCGGCCGGATGCGACTGGCTGGCGGGCGGAATGTGCTGCTGGCAATAGCGCAGGACGAAGAACAGGCTGATCGCGCCGACGGGGACCAGGATCCAGGGCCACTTGGAACTCTTCTTCTCGGCCTCGCTCATCGCGCTCCCCACATCGATTAGACTGCGCACTGTAGTTTTCCGGCCGCCCGGCCGCAACATCAAAAGTGTGACAGGTTGACGGAATGCAGCTTGCCGTACGAATCGTCGGACTCGCGGCGCGGCTGCTGCTCGCGCTCGGTCTGGTCTGCCTGTTGTTAGGCGGCTATCTCGCCTGGCAGTCGGCGAGCTTCGCGTCGACGGCTGTTTCCACCACAGGCACGGTGGTTAGCTACTTCGAGCACCACGTGGACGGCCGCATCCGGCACCGGCCACGCATCCGCTTCACCACGGAGAACGGCGACATCTACACCGTGGCCGGCCAGATGGACTACACCTCGCAGCGCATCCCCGTGGGGTCGCAGGTGCCCGTGCAGTACCAGGCGGCCGAACCGACGAAGATCCGCGTCGCGACGTTCTTCGACAACTGGTTAGGTGCCGCCATTGCGGCTGCCGTGGGCGCCGTGGCCATGGCGGGTGGCCTGCTGGTGCGCAGGTCCCTGAAGCGCGCACCGCCCGCATGAGCGCGCGTTTCGATCGCGATTACTACCAGCGTTTCTACTTCGATCCGCGCACCGCCGTGGTGTCACGCGCGGAGATGAACGCGCGCGCCAAGCTGATCGCCGCCTATACCGAGCACATCGGCCTGCCGGTGCGGCGCATGCTCGATGCCGGCTGCGGCATCGGCCTGCTGCGCGGCCCGCTGCAGCGGGCCTTCCCGCGGGCGGAGTACGTCGGTCTCGAATACAGTGAGTATCTCTGCCGGCGTTACGGCTGGCAGCAGGGATCGCTGGCCACCTACGCGGCCGAGCCCTTCGACCTCGTGGTGTGCTACGACGTGTTGCAGTATCTGGACGACCACACGGCGGCACGCGCCATCGCGAATCTCGGGCGACTGGCCCGGGGCGCGCTCTATCTGTCGGCGCTGACCGAGCGCGACTGGCGCGAGAACTGCGACCGCAGCCGGACGGATCGCGACGTGCACCTGCGCGAGGCTGCCTGGTATGGCAAGCGCCTGCGGCGCCATTTCCGCCCCAGCGGTGTCGGCTTCTGGGTGCGGCGCGGTTCGCCGCTCACCACCTGGGAAATGGAAACCGCCGCCGTCTGATTCGGTATGCTGCGCTGCATGTCCGAACACCTGCTGCCTGCCGACGCGCCCCGGGGCGACGCGCGTCACCGCGACGTGCGCGCGGAAGTCTTCGCGGTGGTGCCGCAGCGCCAGGCCGGCCTGGGCAAGCGCCTCTTCTGGCGGCTGGTGCTCGTCCTGGCGCGCGTGCCGGGCGCATTGCGGCTGCTGCGTCGTCCGCAACGGGCAGGGTAGTTAGATGCGCGGACTTTCCTGGGTGCTGGGCGTCGTCGCGGGCTTCGGTCTCACCGTGCAGGTGGGCATGAACTCGCAGCTGCGCAAGCTGCTGCAGAGCGCCAACCTCGCGGCGCTCATCAGCTTCTGCGTGGGAACGCTGGCGCTGGTCATGCTCGTGTTGCTGCTGCGCACGCCGATGCCGGAGCGGTCCCTGTTCGCGGCCGTTCCCTGGTGGGCTTGGCTCGGCGGCCTGCTGGGCGCCTTTTATGTCGCCAGCTCGACGGTGGTGGCCGCGGAGCTGGGCGCGACCACGCTGCTCGGGCTGGCGCTGCTGGGCCAGCTGGCCACGGCGCTGGTCATCGATCACTTCGGATGGCTGGGACTGCCGGTAAATCCCATCACCTGGGCACGCCTGGCCGGGGTAGCCTTGCTCGGTGCGGGAGTCTGGCTGATCTCGCGTTGAACCTCGGAGTCGCCGGCGGCGACTCAGTAAGAGGAGGCCCCATGCGAACCCGAGTCATATTCTGCGTCACGGCGCTGCTGTTCGTGGGTGGCATCACCGCGCATCCCGATGCCACCGGCACCCGTTTCGTCGCGCCCGGCGGCGTGGACTCGGGCGACTGCGACGTCAATCACGACCCCTGCCGCACGCTGCAGTACGCACTCACGCGCGTGCGACCCGGCGACGCCATCAAGCTCGCCGCCGGCAGTTACGAACTCTCCAACGTCGACCTGGAGGCGCTGGCCATCGGCAAGGAAGGCGTTCGCGGCGGCTATTCCGCCGAGGACCATTTCCAGATTCAGAACGCCGAAGCCAATCCGACGCGTGTGTCGGGAGTGCCCGACGAGTATCGCAACAACTTCATCGCGCATGGCTTCATCGTCGTGGATGCCGGCGGCGACGTGCTGCCGCGCCTGGTCGCACCGAAGGTTCTCGCGCCCACGGCCTGCCTCGGTGGCTTTGCCGGACCCTTCCCCTGCCACAACATCGACTATCTGGCGCAGGTGCAGCTGCAGGACGTCCCCACCGAACCGAGCAGCGCCAGCGAGGTCTGGGGCTTCGTCGACGCGGACGACCAGCGTGAGTACGCCATCCTGGGGCATCGCAACGGTACCGCCATCGTCGACGTGACGTCGCCGGGAGCACCTGTGGTGGTCGGAAACATTCCCGGCAATCCTTCGCTGTGGCGCGAAGTGAAAGTGCTGCAGGTCGCGCAGGCCGGCGGCCCGCATCGCGCGTACGCCTATGTCACCACCGAGGCGCCGGCCAGCGGGCTGCAGATCATCGACCTCACGCAACTGCCGGACAGCGTATCGCTGGTGAATACACTGGCCGAGTTCAGCACCTCGCACACGCTCTACATCTCCAATATCGACTACGCCACCAACTTGGCGCTTCCGGGCCGGCAGCCCTTTCTGTACATCGCCGGGTCGAACATCAACGGCGGCGCCTATCGCATCTATGACCTGAGCGATCCGGTGACGCCCGCGCTGGTGACCACCGCGCCCGCCGGCACGGGCTACATGCACGACTCGACGTCCATGCTGATCACCGACAACCGCACCACGCAATGCGCCGAGGCGCACGATCCCTGCGAGGTGCTCGTGGATTTCAACGAGACGTCGGTGGATCTCTGGGACGTAACGGACAAGGCCACGCCCGTGCGTCTGAGTACCACCACCTATCCGACCGCGACCTACGTGCACTCGGGCTGGCCCACGGCCGACCAGCGCTACATCGTCGTACACGACGAGCTCGACGAGCTGCGCCGCGGGCTGCGGACCCAGATTTACACGCTGGACGTCGGTGATCTGCGCACGCCCAGCCTGGTCACGTCCTATATCGGCGGCACGACCACCACCGATCACAACGGCTACACCCTCGGCGACCGCTACTACCTGTCGCACTACAAGCGCGGCCTCGTGATCTTCGACGTGAGCAATCCGCGGGCCCTGACGGAGATCGGCTCGTTCGACACCTACCTGTCGCCCGCGGCCAATTCCGCGGGCACGGACGGCGCATGGGGCGTCTATCCATTCCTGCCGTCGGGCACGCTGCTGGTCAGCGACATCGAGAACGGCCTGTTCCTGCTGAAGAAGAACGAGACGTTGCCGCCGCCGACCAGCACGCCGCCGGGGTCGAGCGATCCTCCGGCCGCGCCGCGTGGCGGCTCCGGCGGCGGTGGATCTCTGCGCGGAATCGGCGATCTCGCGCTATTGATTTTGCTGGCGGGGTTCGCGATGGTACGCGCCCGCCGAAAGCCCACGTAGAGATCGTCATGGAATACCAGCCTGCCGCCACGCGTTATCAATCCATCGAGTACAAGCGTGTCGGCCGCAGCGGGCTGAAGCTGCCCGCAGTGTCATTGGGCTTCTGGCACAACTTCGGCGACGTCGACGTGTTCCAGAACGGCCGCGACATCGCGCGCCGCGCCTTCGATCTGGGCATCACGCATTTCGACCTGGCTAACAACTACGGCCCATCGCCGGGTTCGGCCGAGGAGAACTTCGGCCTGCTGATGAAGAAGGATTTCCACCCGTACCGCGACGAGTTGATCATCTCCTCGAAGGCCGGTTACCTCATGTGGCCGGGCCCGTACGGCGAGTGGGGGTCGCGCAAATATCTGGTCGCGAGCTGCGATCAATCGCTGCAGCGCATGGGTCTTCCGTACGTGGACATCTTCTACAGCCATCGTTTCGACCCGCAGACGCCGCTGGAAGAAACCATGGGTGCGCTCGACTACATCGTGCGTTCGGGGCGGGCGCTGTACGCCGGCATCTCGAGCTACGATCCCGAGCAGACCGCAAAGGCCGCGGCCATCCTGCGCGATCTCGGCACTCCCTGCCTGATCCACCAGCCCAGCTATTCCATGTTCAATCGCTGGATCGAAGCCGGGCTGCTCGACGTTCTGGAGCGCGAGGGCATGGGATGCATCGTGTTCTCGCCGCTGGCGCAGGGGCTGCTCACCAACAAGTATCTCAACGGCATCCCCGAGGGCTCGCGCGCCTCGAAGCACACCTCGCTCGATCCCGAGGCGATCACGCCCGACAAGGTGGGCAAGATCCGCAAGCTCAACGACATCGCCAGGGCCCGCGGTCAATCCCTGGCGCAGCTCGCGGTGGCCTGGACGCTGCGGCACAAAGGCGTGACTTCCTCGCTGATCGGCGCCAGCAAGGTGGCGCACGTCGAGGAGGCCGTTGCCGCCTCGAAGAACGCGACGTTCTCGGCCAGCGAGCTCGCGGCCATCGAGGCCGCGCTCAAGTAGTCAGGACACCGGCTCCGGCAGAAGAAGACCGGAGGCGCGGCCCACGCGCGCCCTCAGTAGAGCACGGCCTCGAGGATCAGCACGCCGATGATGCCAACGATGCCGACGATGCCTTCCATCAGGGTCCAGCTCTTCAACGTGTCCTTCAGCGACAGGTTGAAGTACTCCTTCGCCATCCAGAAGCCCGAGTCGTTCACGTGCGAGAACATCAGGCTACCGGCGCCGACGGCCAGCACCATGAGGTTGGGGTCCACGTGGGCGTTGGCCACCACCGGCGCCATGAGTCCGGCAGCCGTCATGCCTGCCACCGTGGCCGAGCCCAGCGAAACCCGGATGATGCCGGCGATCAGCCAGCCGAGGATCAGCGGGTCGATGGGAATGCCGGTCAGCGAGGCCGATATCTGCTGGTCGACCCCGGTGGCGGTGAACACCTCTTTCAAGGTGCCGGCGCCGGCGATGATCAGCAGGATCACGGCGATGTCCTTGACCGAACCCGCGTAGTCGTCCATGAGCTGCTGGATCTTCATGCCTCGTGACAGGCCCAGGGTCCAGGTGGCCACCGCCAGCGACAGCAGCATGACGATCAGCGGATTGGTCCAGAACAGCAGTGTGGAGTGCAGCCGTGGCGGCGCCAGCGGCACGGCCATGGAGCAGGCGATGAGCGCCACCGGCAGCAGCGCGCTCGCGAAGCAGTTGAACGCGCTCGGCAACTCGCCTTCGGGGCGCAGCGGCGCCACGAACAGCGTGATCGGATTGTAGCGGGCGTTCCTGAACAGCCGCGCGAACACCGGACCCGCCAGGATCATGGCCGGGAGCGCGACGATCAGGCCGTACATGAGCGTGGTGCCGATGTCCGCGCCGAACAGCGGCAGCATCGCGGTGGGCGCCGGATGCGGCGGCAGGAAGCCATGCGTAACGCTCAGCGACGCAAACATGGGCACGCCCACGTAGATGGGTGGCACCTTGGTCTGCTGCACCACCGAGAACACCAGCGGCACCAGCAGCACGAAGCCCACGTTGTAGAAGAGCGGGATGCCCACGAGGAAGCCGGTGAACATCATCGACCAGGTAACGTGCTTCTCGCCGAACAGGCGCATGAGCACCATGGCAATCTTCTGCGCGGCGCCGCTGTTGGCCACGAGTTTGCCGAACATGGCGCCGATGCACACGATGCCGAGCAACCCGCCCAGCAAGCTGCCCATGCCCCGTTCGAGCACTCCCGGCACTTTCTCGGCCGGCAGGCCGAGCAGCACGGCGGCCACCGACGAGGCGACCAGGAAAGCGAGGAACGGCTGAATCTTGCCCCAGCTGATGAGCAGGACCAGCAGGACGATGGATGCGAATACCCAGAGCATTTCCATGATCAGAAACCCTGGCCGGAGATGTTCAGGCGGATGCGCGCCAGCATGTCCTGCGACGTGAGGTACAGGGTCCTGCCGTCATCGCCGAACTTGCAATTGGCCGTCGGCTTGCCGTCGCTGATTCGGCCCAGCCGTTTGCCTTCCTTCGACAAGACCAGGATGCCGCCGGGGCCGCTGCTGAAAACGGTGCCGTCCGCCGCCACCGTGATGCCATCGGGCAAACCAGGGGCGTCATTGCTGACGAGGTCCGTGACGTCGGCGAACAGCCTCTTGCCGGTGACATGGCCGGTCTTGTCCAGCGAGTACGCCATGATGATGGCTTTGGCCGGTTCGGATTGCGTGACGTACAGCGTGCGTTCGTCCGGCGACAGCGCCACGCCGTTCGGGCGGGAGAGTTCCTTCTCGATGGCCGTCACGCTGCCGTCCCTGCCGCGGCGGTACACGCCGTTGAAGGCGATCTCCTTCTGTGGGGCCGCGTCGAACTTCTTGAAGCCATACGGCGGATCCGTGAAGAACAGGACGCCGTTCTTCAAACGGATCACGTCATTGGGACTGGAGAACTTCCTGCCTTCGAACACCGTGGCAACCGGCGTGCGCTTCCTGCTGCGCAGGTCCAGCCTCTGGATCATGCGATTGCCGGTGTCCGCATACACCAGCGACCTGCGGTCGTAGATCGCGAGGCCATTGGCGCCCGCCTCGCGCCAGATGTCCGGGTCCGGATTGGCGGCTCCCGAGGGGTCGAGGAATTTCTCGAGCCCGCCCTGTTCGGACCACTTCCACATCTTGTTGCCGGGCACGTCGGTGAACAGTAGATAGCCGCCCTTCTTCACCCAGATGGGTCCCTCGGTCCAACCGAAGCCCTCGGCGAGCTTCTCGATCTTCCAGTCCATCGGCACGATCGCATCGAGCTCCGGATCCCAGCGGTCGACGCGCGCATTTTCGATCTTCTGCGGTGCCACCGCCGTTTCGACGGCCTGCGCCGTGATGCCGGCTGCGGCCAGGATCAGGCCCGCGGCTCCGGCTAACAATGACTTCCGCATGAATCCCCCTCAATTCGTGGACGAAACGATGACCCGTGTGGGCAGCGCCGCGGCCGGTGCCATGCCCGTGTGTGTTTTCGTGATCTCGAACGAACCCGAGGCACGCAGATCTGCAGCCGATGCGCCCAGCGCAAAGTCGATGCGCCCGGCCTCGATCAGCCAGCCGTTCGCGGTCCAGAACGCCAGCTGCTCGGGCGTGAGAGTGAACGTCACGCGCTTGCGCGCACCAGGTGCGAGCTCGATGCGCTTGAAGCCGCGCAGTTCGAGCACTGGGCGGGAGATGCTGGCCACCGGGTCGTGCACGTAGAGCTGCACCACTTCGTCACTGGCAACATTGCCGACGTTTTGCACCGTGATGGAAATGTCGATGCGCTCACCCGGACCCATGCCGGCCGCGCTCTGCGTCAGGTCGCTGTACTTGAACTCGGTGTAGGAGAGCCCGTGACCGAACGCATAAAGCGGCGTGATGGGCAGGTCGTGGTAACGAACCGTGTCCTTGGCCAGGTCCGGATCCGCCGGCCGGCCCGTGGGGTTGGCCGCGTAGTAGCCCGGCACGGCCCCGGTGACACGAGGAAACGCGGCAGGCAGCCGGCCGGCGGGCGAATAGCGGCCGAACAGCGCGTCGGCCACCGCAGGTCCCGACTCCACGCCCAGCATCCAGGTCTCGAGGATGGCCGAGGCATTGTCCGAAAGCCATTGCAGCGCCAGCGGTCGGCCGTTGGCGAGCACCACCACAACCGGTCTGGCGGGTTTGCGGGTCCGTGCCGCGGCGAGCACGCGGCGCGCCAGTTCCAGCTGATTCGCCGGCAGCTCCAGATCCGAACGGCTGCGCGCCTCGCCGGACAGATCGAAATCCTCACCGATGACCAGCACGGTGGCGTCGGACGACTTCACGGCCTTCACCGCCGCATCGAAGCCGGAGACATCGCCGGGCTTGCGCGGGTCGGCGCCAGGCGCATAGGTGATCTTCAGGTTTGCGGGCGCCGCCGCCCGCAGGCCCGCGAGGATGGTGACCACGTCCTCGGCCTTGCCCTGCGCGCGCCACGAGCCGAGCGCGCTCAAGCCGTCGTCTGCGAGTGCGCCGACCACCGCGAGGCTGCGCAGCCTGCCGGCATCCAGCGGCAGCAACCGGCCCTCGTTCTCGAGCAGCACCAGCGACTGCCGCGCGACGGCGCGCGCCGCCGCGCGGTGCTCGGCGGACAGCAGCGCCGCGCGCTCGCGCGCTGCGTCGTGATAGCGCATGGGGTCGTCGAACAGGCCGAGCTGCTCCTTCACGCGCAGGATGCGCAGCACCGCCTCGTCGAGCAGTTTGAGTCGCGCCGGGTCCGCGGCGATCGCGGCCTTGAGGTCGTCGGCATACACACCGCCCACCATGTCCATGTCGACCGACGCATCGAGCGCCAGCACGCCCGCTCCGGCGCGGTCCGCGGTCACGCCATGGTTCAGCAGCTCGCCGATCGAGCCCCAGTCGGAAACCATGAGGCCCTGCCAGCCCCAACGCTCGCGCAGGGTGCCGCGCAGCAGCTCGCGGTTCGCCGTGGTGGGCACGCCGGCGATGTCATTGAACGCCACCATGAACGACCCGGATCCTGCGCGCGCCGCCGCGTAGAACGGCGGTAGATAGACTTCGTTGAGGCTGCGCTCGGAAATGTCCGCGGTGTTGTAGTCGCGCCCGCCGATGGCGGCGCCGTAGGCACCGAAATGTTTGGCGGTGGCCATCAGCGATCCGGGACGCAAGGCGTTCCCGCCCTGGTAGCCGTTCACGGCGGCAACCGCCATGCGCGCGCCGAGGTAGGGATCCTCGCCCGCGCCCTCGACGATGCGGCCCCAGCGCGGGTCGCGCGCGATGTCGATCATCGGCGCGAACGTCCAGTGCAGCCCGGCAGCCGTGGCCTCCTCGGCGGCGACCCGCGCGGCCCGCTCCTGCGCTTCCGGCGCCCAGGTGGCGGCCAGGGCGAGCGGCACCGGAAAGATCGTGCGGTAACCGTGCACAACGTCCATGGCGAACAGCAGGGGGATGCCGAGCCGGGACTCTTCCACCGCCACTTTCTGCAGCATGGCGAGCGGTTCGGCGCCGGCCACGTGCAGGTAGGATCCCACCTGTCCGGCGCGCACGCGGTCGAGCTCAGTGGCGTCGAGGCGCGAGTTCAACGCCTTGCTGCGTCCGCCCGCGCGCTGCACCAGCTGGCCGATCTTCTCGTCCAGCGTCATCTTCCCGAGCAGGGCTTCGGGACCCGACCGGCTCCGCTCGTTTGCTTGTGGGTGCGCCTGGCCTGCACCGGACAGAAAGGCGACAGCGAGACAGGCCACCACCAGGTGGCGCGCGGAATCCTGCAAGTGATGCTCCCCCTCGATCTTGTTTCTGAAATCTACCCGATGCGGCGCGATTCGTCGCGGCATCCGGCATGCAGGAAAGACGGCTGCGCGCGGCATCGCCGTTAGTGCCCCGGTCCCAGGCCCCGGGGCTCATGGCCAGCGCTCCCACCGGCATAATCCACGCATGAAGCTGTTGTCGCGAACATTGCTCTGCCTCGCCGGCCTGCTGCCCGCCATTGCCGTCACTGCCGCCGAGCCTGCGCCCGGCCCGGCGCCGGCGCCCTCCGCCTATCTCGCACGGCTCGCGGCCGCGCGCATTCCTGCCGATGCCACGGCCGTGATGGTGAGGCCGCTGGATGGCGGCACGCTCCACTGGGAAGCCAATCCGACCCTGCCGATGAATCCGGCCAGCACGATGAAGCTCGTCACCACCTACTCGGCGTTGCACTTGTTAGGGCCGGCGTTCACGTTTCGCACCGAGCTGCTGTCGGAAGCCCCGGTGATCGGCGAGGCGCTGCGTGGCGACCTGTACGTGCGCGGCGGCGGCGACCCCGAGCTGGTCATCGAGGACCTGTGGTACCTCGCGAGCCGCCTGCGGGGTTTCGGCATCCGGGAGATCCGCGGCGACCTGGTGCTCGACAAGACGCTGTTCGCACCCATCCGCCACGATCCCGCGGAGTTCGATGGCGAGGAGGGCCGTGCTTACAACGTCGGGCCGGATGCGCTGCTGCTCAACTTCAAGTCCATCGCCATTCACCTGGTGCCCGACCCGGTTGGCAGGGTGGCGCGCGTGGTGGTGGTGCCCGAGATCGATGGTCTGGTCGCGCCGCGCAGCGTGCCCCTCGTGGACGGCGGCTGTGGCAACTGGCGCGGGCGCCTCGGCGCGAATCTCGCGGACCCGATGAACATCCGCTTCGGCGGCGTGTATCCCGCCGCCTGCGGTGAGCGCGTCATCCACATGGGCGCGCTCGAGCACACTAACTACTTTGCCGCGGTATTCCGCGCTCTGTGGGAGCGCGAGGGTGGCGCCTGGACCGGCAGGGTCCGCGAGGGGATGGTGCCGTCCGGGGCGCGGCTGATCGCCGCGCAGGAGTCGCCGCCGCTGGCCATGCTGATCCGCGACATCAACAAGTACAGCAACAACGTGATGACCCAGCAGCTGTTCCTGACCATGGGTGCGGCGGGTGGCGAGCCCGGCAACCCGGCCCGGGGCGGCGCGGCCGTGCGCAACCTGTTGTCGGCGCGCGGCATCGATGCGACCGGCCTGGTGCTGGAAAACGGCTGCGGCCTGTCGCGCGTGGAGCGGGTGACGGTGACCCTGCTCGCGGACGTGCTCAGCGATGCGTGGAAGAGCCAATGGATGCCGGAACTCATGGCCTCCCTGCCGATTTCCGGCGTCGACGGCACCATGAAGGTGCGCGATGTGCCGTCGGGCGTGGCCCACATGAAGACCGGGCTCCTGGAGGACACGCGGGCCGTGGCCGGATACGTGCTCGCCGCCAGCGGCAGGCGCTACGTCGTGGTCGCCATCATCAATCATGGCAACGCCAGCCGCGGGACGGGTGCGCACGATGCCCTGATCGATTGGGTGTACCGCACCGGCTGATGCTCTTTCTATAAAATGGCCGGCCTATGCCAGTCACATCTTCACGTGTACCGGTCACGGTACTCACGGGTTTCCTCGGCTCCGGGAAAACCACGCTGCTGAACCGCATCCTGTCCGAGAACCACGGCAAGCGCATCGCGGTCATCGAGAATGAATTCGGCGAGGTCGGCGTCGACAGCGAGCTGGTCATCGGCGCAGAGGAGGAGCTCTTCGAGACCAACAACGGTTGCATCTGCTGCACGGTGCGCGGCGATCTCATCCGCATCCTCGGCCAGCTGATGAAGCGCCGCGACCGGTTCGACTACATCCTCATCGAGACCACGGGCATGGCGGACCCCGGGCCGGTGGCGCAGACCTTCTTCCTCGACGACGAACTCAAGAACCAGTTCCAGCTCGATGCCATCGTCACGATGGTGGACGCCAGGCATTTCGAGCAGCACTTGGACGAGCTCGACGAGCCCGCCGAACAGGTGGCGTTCGCGGATCTCGTGCTGCTCAACAAGACCGACCTCGTGGACGAGGCGACGCTGGAACGCGTCGAGAGCCGCATCCGCGGCATCAACGGCTCCGCGAAGATCCTGCGCACGAGGAACGCGGACGCGCCCATCGACCAGGTGCTGAACGTCGGCGCGTTCGACCTGCAGCGCGCCTTGTCCGTCGACAGCGCCTTTCTCGAGCCGGAGTATCCGTTCGAGTGGGCCGGCGCCTGGACGCTGCCGCCCGGCGACTATCTACTGAAGACGGCCGGCGAACACGACCATCATGCCCACGAGCATGCGCACCCTGAACAGGGCCACGAAGAGGAGAGCGGGCAGCATGCGCACCCTCGCCACGGGCACGATGGCGACGGACATGATCACGCGCATGACCGGCTGTCGCTGGTGCTGCTGCCGCTCGCCTCGGCCGACGCGGACAGCCTGGCGTCGGCCATCGAGCCGGCAGTGCGGGCTTTCTCGGAACAGCCGGTCGACGTGCGCTGTCATGGTTCACTCGGGCCGTCGCCGGCGCACTACGCGCTGGATCTGTCGCACCCGGGAGCGGATTTCACGCTCCGGATCGCGAAGCCTGGGGCCTACGCGCTGTTCTGCGAACACCATCCGCGCGAGTTCGGCCTGCACCTGCAGGGCCAGGATGCCGCCGCCGAGCGCAGGTTCGCGTCGCATCATCACCAGGATGACATCAGCTCCATCGGCATCAGCGACCCGCGCCCGCTCGATCCCGCCAGGCTCAACCAGTGGCTGGAATATCTGCTGAAGACGCGCGGCCAGGACATCTTCCGCATGAAGGGCGTACTCAACATCAAGGGCGAGGATCGCCGCCACGTGTTTCATGGCGTGCACATGATGTTCGACGCGCAGGCGGAGCGGCCCTGGGGCGATGCAGCGCGCGCCAATCACCTGGTCTTCATCGGCCGCGGCCTGGACCGCGCGGAATTCGAAGCCGGCTTCGAATCTGCGGTCGCGCGGCCGTGACCCCGGACAGGCGCATGCCGAAACAGTCCCTGTCGTTCGCGCTGGAGCCGCGTGCCACGGCGGCTTGCGACGATTACGTCGTCGATTGCGCCTGGTCGCCCGATGGCCGCGCGCTGGCCGTGGCCGGCGGCGAGGGCAAGGTGGCGCTGGCGCGCCTCGATGGCGGCTCACTGACGATCGATGCCGTGGGCGAACACCTGCTCGGCACGTTGGCCGTGGGATGGCGCCCGCACGCCAGGTCTTTTGCCACTTCCGGCCAGGACGGCGCCGTCGCGCTCTGGGATGGCGACACCGGCAAACTCCTCAGGCGATGGAAGCCCGCGCCGACTCCCACGCAGGCATTGGTGTATTCACCGACCGGCGAGCTGCTCGCCACCGCGGCCGGCAAGATCGTCACGCTGTGGTCGGCGGAGGGCGAGAAGATCCACGCATTCGGCGCCGCGTCGAGCACGGCCGTGGCGCTGGCCTTCGACAAGCCGGGCACCGATCTCGGCGTCGCGCTCAATGGCGAGATCGTCGTGCACCGCATCGAAATGTCCCGCTACGAAACACGGCGGTACAAATGGCCGGCGGCCTGCCTGACGGTAAACTTCAGCGGCAATGGCCGGTTTCTCGCCAGCGGCATGGCGGACGGCACCTTGCATTTCTGGAACAGGTCGACGGGCAAGGACTCGCAGATGCGCGGCTACGACGGCAAGCTCGAGCTCGTCGGCTGGAGCGCCGACTCTCGCTACCTGGCATCGTGCACCGGCCACGAGCTGGTGCTCTGGGATTTCGGCGGCCGCGGCCCCGAGGGTACGCGGCCCGTCGTCCTGAGTGGACACACCGAGCGTGTCGATGCCTTTGCCTGGCAGCCGGGCGGCGACTACCTGGCGAGCGGCGGCCGCGACTGGCGCATCGCGCTCTGGCGGCCGTCGAAGACGCGCGAGGCCATCGACGTGCAACTGACGGATTCCGAAGTGTCGGCGCTGCGCTGGTCGGCGGACGGAAAATTCCTGGCCGCGGGCGAGAAGAACGGCCGCCTCACGCTGTACGAGCTGGTGGCGCGATGAACGTCGAACTGCGCGATCTCGCGCCCGATGAGCGCACACGCGTGCAGCAGCGTTTCGAAACCCTCGCCTCCCTGAGGTTCGCGCCCTCGCCCAGGCGACCGCGCCAGGAGCTGTGGTGGCCCAAGGCGCCGCTCGATGCGCGCGCGTTTCCGCAAGGCATCCATCCGCCCGTCGGCGATGACCCCTTCAACGAGTCCGCCCGGCTGCTGGGCTTTCTCACCGGCGTCTGCGGCGCGGAATTCTACGTCGCGAACCTGAGCGCGCCCAAGCCGCAGTTCCGGCACACGGGCAGGCTGGACGCGGCGCTGGCGCTGTGGATACGCGCCCGGCTGGTGTCCAATCCCACCTGCCTGCTGGCGTCCGCGAAAGACGTGCTCCTCATAATGGATTCGCAGATGCACTACTCGGTGCTCGGCGCTCCGCCCGAGGTCATCGATCTCTTCGAGAAACGCTTCGGGGGCGCAGAGACCCTGCGCCACACGGTCACAGAATACGTGGAACAGATGCGCGTGGGCTCTGGCCTCGAAGACCTCAGGTGGGCCAAGGACTATCTACTGAAATGGTCCGGGTGGTAGCGTCCGGACGGCGGGCCGCCGTGCCGCCTCACGGACCCTGACTACTGGATCGTGCCGGCGCTGGGCAGCGCGGTCTCCACGGCATCGCGCCGTCGGGCGCTCACCACCGCCTGGTAGCGGGTCATCAAGCCCTGCAGCGCGCGTGTCCAGCTGTAGTTGGATTCCACGTGGCGGCGCGCAGCCACGCCCATGACGTCGAAATCCCTGGCGAAGAGCGTCACGATCGCGCCGGACAGGTTCGCCGCCATCGCCTCCGGGTCCGCGGCCGCGTCGGCCAGCACGCCGGCGGATTCATCGACCAGCTCCGGCAGTGCGCCCGCGCGCATGGCCACGACCGGCCGTCCGCAGGCCATGGCTTCCAGAACCACCAGGCCGAAGGTCTCGTGCACGCCGGCATGCACGAAAGCATCGACCGAGGCGAGGTAGCTCGCGAGCTGGCGGTTGTCGCGGCAGTACGGGATGCGCGTGACATTGCCTTCGCGCCGCGCCTCGTCACCGCCGATGAGCAGCAGGTGATAGCGATCGCCGAGCCTGCGCAGCGCATCGAGCAACACCGGAATGTTCTTCTCGGCGGAGAAGCGACCGGCGTAGGCAAGCAGCCGCGTGCCACGCGGCAGGCCGAGCTCGCCGATCAGATCGCGCCCGCGGCGCTGCGGATGAAAGGTGTCCACGTCCACGCCCAGCGGCTGGCAGGTGGCATGCGTCACGCCGATGCTGTGCAGGTAGTCGCAGGTGTGGCGGCTCGGCGCCAGCACGATCTCGCAACGCTCATAGGTGCGGCGCACATACCATTCGATCAGGCGTTGTACCGCCGGGCCGAGGCGCCGTCCCGCGAGCTGCGGAAAGTTCGAATGATAGAAGGCGATGAGCGGAATGCCGCGGCGGCGCGCGACGCGCGCTGCCGCCCAGGCCGGATGGAAGGCATCGCCAACCTCGATGAGATCCGGCTCCAGCGCGTCGATGGCGCGCGACCAGCGCAGGGGATTCAGCGGCAGGCGGTAGTTGAAGGCGCCGGGAACCCGGCCGCCGGCCACCGTGGAGATGTCGCCCGGCGCATGCGATGGTGATTCGCCGGGCACCACCAGACTGTGCCGCCAGTTGGTGTGCTCGCGCATCCACTCGTGCTTGGCGAGCAGATATCGCTTCACGCCACCGCTGGTGGGCGAGAAGAACAGGGTTGCGTCGACGACGTGCATGCGTGCTTCTTCGGGCAGTTCGTTAGTATCCGGACGTTGCAGGACTGCGACCAGTCAGCGCAGACTGGGTTCCCTATGTCGAACTCCACCTACAAGTCGCCTCCATGGGTGGCGCCGGTCGCGATCCTGGTTTCATTGATCTTGTTCGATACGGCGAAAGCCGCCGACAAGGAGTCGGCGACCGACACGGCCATCGCGGCCGTGAGCGGAAAGGTAATCTCCTGGCGCCGGGATTTCCACCAGAACCCGGAGCTTTCCAATCGCGAGTCGCGCACCTCCAGAATCGTCGCGGAGCATCTGCGTAAACTCGGCCTCGAAGTGGAAACCGGCATTGCGAAGACGGGTGTGGTCGCGCTGCTCAGGAGCGGACGGCCCGGTCCCACCGTCGCGTTGCGCGCGGACATGGATGCGCTGCCGGTGGTGGAGCGCACCGACGTGCCGTTCCGTTCCACCGTCAAAGCTAACTACCGTGGCGAGGAGGTCGGGGTGATGCACGCCTGCGGCCATGACGCGCATACCGCGGTGCTCATGGGCGTGGCGGAAGTGCTGGCGAAAGGCAAGTCGCGGCTGCACGGTAACGTGCTGTTCGTGTTCCAGCCGGCCGAGGAGGGCGCGCCTGCGGGTGAAACGGGTGGCGCCTCCGACATGGTGAAGGCCGGCATCTTCGAGAAATACCGGCCCGACGTGGTCATCGGTTCGCACGCCTGGTCGAGCATGAACACAGGTGACATCGGTTATCGCTCCGGACCGCTGATGGCCGACTCGAACATTTGGCGCATCGTGGTGCAGGGCCGGCAGTCGCACGGGTCACGCCCCTGGAATGGCGTGGACCCCATCCTGGTGGCCGCGCAGATCGTGACGTCGCTCAACACCATCGTCTCGCGCCAGGTGGACATCACCGACCATCCCGCGGTCGTCTCGGTGGGCATCATCGAGGGCGGCGTGCGCAACAACATCATTCCCGAGCGCGCCGAGATGATCGGCACGCTGCGCACTTTCACGCCCGACCAGAAGGCGAAAATCGTCGCCAGCATGCAGCGCATGGCGGAGAACATCGCCACGGCTTCCGGTGCCACCGCCACGTTCGAGCTCGACCCGTACTCGAACCCGGTGGTGGTCAACGAGCCCGCGCTAACGGACCGGTTGTTGCCGGCACTGCGGCGCATCGTCGGCAAGGACCACGTGAAAGAAGTGCCCCTGGTGACCGGCTCCGAGGATTTCGCCTACTTTGCGCAGCAGGTGCCGAGCTTCTTCTTTTTCTACGGCGTGACCCCCCGCGAGCGCGACCCTGCGACGGCGCCTTCCAATCATTCGCCGGAATTCTTCCTCGACGAGGCGGCGCTGCCGATCGCCGTGCGGGCGATGACTGCCGCCGCCACCGACTACCTGGCCAATTAGCCCGCCGCCGGCCTCAGGCCAGCTGCGCGCCGATTGGCAGTCTGCGGATGCGCCTTCCGGTCACGGCATGGATCGCGCCGGCCACCGCGGGCGCGATCGGCGGCGTGCCGGGCTCGCCGGCACCGCCCATGCGCTCGCCACTGTTGACGATGGTCACGTGGATCCGCGGCGCCTCGTCGATGCGCAGCATCGGGTAGTCGTGGAAGTTGCTCTGGTCCACCTTGCCGCCGGTGATCGTGATCTCGCCATGGAGTGCGGCGGTGAGCCCGAAGTTGATGGCGCTCTCCATCTGCGCCTTCACGCCCTCCGGGTGCACCGCGAAGCCGCAGTCGATGGCGCACCAGACGTCGTGCACGCGTACCCGGCCGCGTTCCACCGATACCTCGGCAACCTGGGCCACGATGCTGCCGAAGGATTCGTGGACGGCCACGCCGCGGCCCCGGCCCGAAGCCGGCGGAGTCGACCAGCCGCTGGCGCCGGCAACGGCATCCAGCACCGCGAGGTGCCGCGGCTTGCCGGCCAGCAGTCGGCGACGCAGCGCGAGCGGATCCTGGCCACCGAGAGCGGCGAGTTCGTCGATGGCGCAATTCACCGTGAAGCCTGTGTGCGAGTGCCCCACCGAACGCCACCACAACACCGGCACGGGGCCCTGAGCGTCGTGCACGTCCACCAGCAGGTCGGGCACGTCGTAGATCATGTCCGCAGCGCCTTCCGCGCTCGATGGGTCGTAGGCCTGACCCTTGGGAATGAAGGCGTCCGTCCAGCCGCCGCGCAGCACGCCCTGGCTCACGATGGTCTGCTGCCAGGCCACGGGCATGCCCGCCGCGTCCACGCCAGCGCGCACGCGCGACACCACGAAGGGCCGGTAGCTCAGGCCGCGCACGTCGTCTTCCCGGGTCCAGGTGACCAGCACGGGCTTGCCGATCGCCTTCGATGCCTGCGCCGCCTCCACGGCCACCTCGGAAAAGCGCTGTGCGCGTCGGCCGAAGCCGCCGCCGAGAAACTGGCTGTGCACCACCACCGTCGCCGGCTTCAGGCCGAGCGCCTGCGCCACCGCATCGCGATCCGGACCCTGCATCTGTGTGCCGAGATACAGATCGCAGCCATCGGCGCGCGCGTCGGCCAGGCAATTCAGCGGCTCCATCGGCGCGTGCGCGAGATACGGCAGCTCGTACTGCACGTCGAAGCTCTTCGCGGCACCGCGCAGCGCGGCCAGCGCATCACCCCTGCGGCCGGCGATCGCCCCAGGCACGCCGCACAGCTGCTGATATTCCCTGCGCAGCGCCTCGGTGGAGAAATGTTTGTCAGGGCTGTCGCTCCACTCGATGACCAGCGCTTCGCGGCCGCGCATGGCGGCCCAGGTGTTGGCGGCGTACACGGCCACGCCACCGGGAATCGGCCTGACGTCGACGACGTCACGCACGGCGCGCGCGGCCGTATCGTCGAGCTTCAGCATTTTCGCGCCGATCACCGGCGGGCGGGCGACCACCGCGAACCACATGCCCGGCAGGCGCGCATCGAGGCCGAATCTGGCGCTGCCGTCAGTCTTGATGGGCGTATCGAGCCGCTTCTGCGGCTTTCCCAGGTAACGAAACGCCGCCGGATCCTTGAGCGTCACGGTCTCGGGCACGGGCAGCTTCGCGGCGGCATCGGCCAGCTCGCCGTACGAGAGCGATCGCGAGCCGTGGAACACCCGGCCGTTCTCGGTACGCAGCTCAGTCACTGCCACCGCCCAGCGTTGCGCCGCCGCGCCCAGCAGCATGGCGCGCGCCCGCGCGCCGGCCTCACGCAGTTGCGGATACGTCGTGCTGGTGCTCATGCTGCCGCCGGTGAACTGCAGCGGCATGAACGGCACGTTGAACGCAGGATCCGCGCCCGCGAGTTCCACCCGCACCCGGTTCGGATCCACGTCCAATTCCTCGGCAGCCACCATGGCCATGCCGGTGTAGACGCCCTGGCCCATCTCGGCCTTGCCGATGATGACTGTGACCGCGTCGTCGGGCGCGACGCGCAGGAAAGCATGCGGTTGCAGCGCGGCGCCTGCGGACCTGCCGAACCTGCTCTCGGCGAAGTGGATGCCGAGATACAGGCCGCCACCGACCACGGCGCCGGCGATCAGGAAATTGCGGCGGGAAGTTGCGGGTGTGCTCATGGGACCTCGCGGCTGGAGAGCCGATGTTAATGTAGCGGCCGCATGCAGTTGGAATTCTTTGGAGCGGCCGGCGAGGTCACCGGTTCCTGTCACATCGTGCGCGCCGGTGACGCGCAGCTGCTGCTGGACTGCGGCATGGTGCAGGGCGGCCGTGATGCGCCCGCGCGCAACCGCGAGCCGTTTCCATTTGACGCCGCGCGCATCGACGCGGTGGTGCTGAGTCACGCGCACATCGATCACTGCGGTCGCCTGCCGCTGCTGGTGAAGCGCGGCTATCGCGGACCTATCTACACCAACAGGGCCTGCGCCGACCTGATGGCCATCCTGCTCGAGGACTCGGCCGACCTGCTGGCCCGCGAGACCGAGCGCGCCAACCGGGATGTGCCGCGCGAGCGGCGCGCGGAACCGCTGTTCGGCCAGGCGGACGTCGCGCACACGCTGCGCCTGGTCGAGCCCATCGGCTACGACACCGCGGTGCAGGTGCTGCCCGGCATCGAGGCATGCGTGCGCGACGCCGGGCACATCCTCGGCTCGTCCAGCGTCGAGCTCACCGTGAGCGAGGGCGAGGCCAGCCGACGGATCGTCTTCTCCGGCGACCTCGGCCAGTACGACACGCCCATCCTCAAGGACCCCTGGCGCTTCGCGTCTGCGGACCTGGTGCTCATGGAGAGCACATATGGCGACCGCCTGCACCGCCGTCTCGACGACACCGAGCGCGAGCTCGGCGGCATCCTGGCGCAGGCGGCGCGCGACGGCGGCAACGTGCTCATTCCTGCCTTCGCGATCGGCCGCAGCCAGGAGATACTCTATCTACTCGCGCGGCACTACGGCGACTGGCACCTGGATCGCTGGAAGGTGTTCCTGGACAGCCCCATGGCCATCGCCGCCAGCCGCGTGTACTGGAAGCACCACGACCGTTACGACGAGGAGGCCGCGAGATTGCGCGCGAGCTTTCGCGGCATGCCGCCGCTGCCCAATCTCGTTACCTGCGAATCGCCGGACGAGTCGCGCGCCATCAACCGCGTGCGCAGCGGCGCCATCATCATCGCCGGCAGCGGCATGGCCAACGGCGGGCGCATCCTGCACCACCTGCGGCACAACCTCGAGAGGCCCGAATGCCACGTGATCATCGCCGGGTTCCAGGCGCCGGGCACGCTGGGCCGCCGGCTGGTGGACCGCGAACCGGAGGTATTCATCCACGGAACCCGGGTGCGCTGCGCGTCTCAGGTACACACATTGGGCGGACTCTCGGCACATGGCGATCAGGCGGACCTCCTGCGCTGGTATGACAGCTTCACACCTCGGCCTCCGGTGTATCTGGTGCACGGCGAAGCCGCGCCCGCCGAGGCGCTCGCGGCCAGGCTGCGCGAGCGCGGGGCGCAAGCGGATGTCGCTCGGCCTGGTCTGGTGGTCGACCTGGCGAAATTGCCGGCGCTCGCGCGACACCAGCGCCTAGACTGGAACCCCGACTGATGGCACCGATTCGAACCTCATGAGCCAGACCCTGGACGCCTTTCTCGCGCGCTTCGTGCGCATCGAACCCAATGAGAAGCGCGCGGTGTTCACCGCGTTCGCGCTGATGTTCTGCGTCATGGGCGGCTATTTCGCCGTGCGGCCGATCCGCGAGACCGTGGGCACGATCCTGGGCGAGGCCATCACCAGCGACACCTGGATATGGACCGCGGTGTTCGCCATCGCGATCATTCCCGTGTATGGCTTCCTGGTCGCGCGCGTGAGCCGCGCGACGCTCGTGCCCGCCATCTACGGCTTCGTGGCCGTGGCGCTCGCGGCGACCGGCCTGATCCTGCGCGCCGACCCCGGAAACATGGTGGCCGGCCGCGTGTTCTACGTCGGAATCAGCGTCGTCAATCTGTTCCTGGTGTCGGTGTTCTGGAGCTTTCTCCTCGAGCTCTTCCAGAGCGATCAGACCAAGCGCCTGTTCGGCTTCATCGCCGCGGGTGGCACGACCGGCGCGCTGGTGGGGCCTTTCATCACCGACCGCATCGTCGAGCACGTCGGCATCCACGGCGTCCTGTTCTTCGGCGCCACCATGTTCGTCATCGCCATTTTCTGCCAGCGAGCACTGCTGAGCGAGCTGCGTCACGGCGGAACGGCGCCGGCGGCCGCGGCGACCGCGGACGGCGGTGCCGCGCCGCGCGGATCGCGCGGCGTCGGCGGCAACCCCTTCGCCGGCATCGCCATCGTGTTCAAGTCGCCGTTCCTCCTCGGCATCGCGTTGTTCGTCATCCTCATCTCGACGGCCAACACCGTCCTGTACTTCGAGCAGCTGCGCCTCGTGAAGGACATGTTCGACGATCCCGAGCAACGCACGCAGATGTTCGCGCGCATCGACTTCATCGTGCAGACGCTCAGCGTGCTGTCGCAGCTGCTGATCACCGGCCGTGTCGCGCAGAAGCTGGGTGTCACCGCGCTGCTGACCATCGTGCCGCTCATGGTGATGACCGGGTTCCTGGTGCTCGCCGGCAGCGGAGTCTTCCTCGCGCTGGCGGCGGTGATGATCCTGCGTCGCTGGGGCGAATACGCGTTCATCCGCCCGGGTCGTGAAATGCTCTGGAGCCGCTTTGACGTCGAAACCAAATACAAGGCCAAGAATTTCATCGACGTGACCGTCTATCGGTTCGCGGATGCGGTGGTGGCACAGGTTCAGGATGGCCTCAAGTCGGCCGGCATGAGTCCCGCGCAAGGCGCGTTGCTGGGCGCCGGCGCCTGCGTGATCTGGACGCTCAATGGCTGGTGGCTGGGGCGCAGGCACGACAAGTCGAGGGATTGAGCGGGCGGGCACCGCCTGGCGACGCGCTCATCGAGTCCCCGTCCGGCGCCTGCGTCGGACGGGCGGCGACACGGCATCGGACGGTTGCGCATCTCGCCTTCGCAGTGAAACGCGGCATCGCGCCGCGGGTCGTTGTCGTATGCCTTCGAGTGTCATCCGGCATTTCTGGTACGACCCCGCGCATCACAAGATGGACGTCGTGTTCACTTCCGGCATGCGCTACACGTATCACGACGTGCCCGAGCAGACCTACCGCTCGATGAAACGCGCGTTTTCGAAGGGGCGGTATTTCAACGTGCACGTGCGCGATCGTTTCCGGCACACGCGCGACAACTGAGATGCCCCGGCGGCTACGCGACGGCGGCGTCCGAAGCGTTCTTCTCGTGCGGCAGGGTGACGCGGAAGCGGGTGTACTCGCCCGGCTTGGTGGCAATGCCCACCCGGCCGCCGGCCTTGTTGACCAGCTCGCGCACCAGGTCCATGCCGATGCCGCGCGCGCCGCCATCGCTCACCGTGGTGAAACCCGCGCGGAATATCAACGTGGCCAGCTTGCGCGGGTCGACCTTTGCCGCCTCGTCCGCCGACAGCACGCCCTGGCGCACGGCCTCGGCCCGGATCTTGTCGTGTTCGAGGCCGCGGCCGTCATCCTGCACGCTGAGCTGATAGCCATCGCCGGCACGCTGGAACTGCACGGCAACCGTGCCGGTTTCGGGCTTGTCGAGCACCACGCGGTCCGCCGGTGTCTCGATGCCGTGGCGAATCGCATTGTGGATGAGCTGGCCGAGCAGCTTTTCCACCGTGCGCCGGTAAGACGCGGGCACTTCTTCCAGGCCCACGCAGACCAGCGAGATGCGCTTGTGATACATGTCGGCGAGGAAGGCGGCCATTTCCTCGAGGCTTTCCTGCGACAGATCCGAGAGCCGCACCGCCTTCTGCGTGGCGGACAACGAGCCGGAGAGGGTGGTCGCGCCGGTGCTCGTGTCGCTGACCGCAAGCCGCGGCTGGCGAATGGTGGTGCCCGTGGCCGAGCGCTGCGTGGCGTCGATGGGCGGTTGATCCGCGCTGGGGGCCGCGACGCCGTTTTTCTGGCGCCACTCGCGCAGGCGCGTCACCACTTCACCCTGTATGGCCAGGTGCGAAAGCAGATCGTCCAGCTTGACGGCCAATGGCAGGAAGTCATTGCCCGACAGCGTCTGTTTGTCGCGCAGCGAATTCAGCGCGGCTTCGAACTTCTCGGCGCGCTCGTTCACCGACGGCAAGGGCAGGCGCTCGGCGCGCGCATGAATGCCGCGGATCAGCTCGAGGATGAGCACCAGCTTCTCGCGGAAGGCCTGCGGCTCGCGCGCCGGCAGCTTGAGGATGGCGCGAAGCTGCCCGGCCTTCTCGCGTGCCTCTCCCAGGAACAGGTCGAGCCGCAGCGCGTCCAGGGGGAACAACTCCTTCAGCACCTCCGTCAGCCGCGGATCGGGCGGATCGATGATCGTGGACAGATCCGGCGGCGCCAACTTCGCGGTGGCGGCGGCGGCCACGACCATGGGCGTGATGGTCGTGGCGAGCGTACCGGCATCCGACGACGGCGGCCCCTCCACCGAAATGTGCGCCAGCGAGACGGCGCCGCCGCGCGGCGGCGCGGGCACCGAGTCACTCGTGACGTCCATCGAACCGAGCTCGAACTCGCCCGTGGTCATGGGCGGCAGTGGCGGTGACTCGCCCGGATCGACGCTGACGGACATGGCGGGCGGCGGCGCGGCCGCTGTCATCGCCGGCGCCGCATCCATTGTTGCGGGGGCGGCGGCGGACGGCGCGGTGTCGACGGCCGCGGCCACTGCCGGCGGCAGCTCGGCGGGATTCAGCGCGGGGCGGGTGCCGGTCTCGCCGGCCAGTCGCTTGGCGAAGGTTTCTTCGTTGAGCACCGGCACTTCGATGGTGTGCGGCACCATGCGCGGCGCCGAGATGCGCTCGATCGACACGATGATGTGGTGCACGCGGCCGTCCACGACCAGCCGCGAGAAGCGGATGGCGAGGTGATGCGATCCGGAGTGCACCCGCTGCAGGGGATTCTGCGTGGCATCCACCACCGCCGTGGGATCGGCCTTCCACAAGGATTCAAGGTAGGCCACGGTGTCACGCCGCACGGTCACCGGCACCAGTTCGGCGATCACCTGCACGAAGGCCGTGCCCGCGCCACAGGTGTGGCCCAGCAACTCGGGCGCCGCCGCGGATGCCTCGCCCATGAGCTTGTGCTCGCGGTCGAGGAACAGCACGCCGGCGTGTGACAGCTCGAGCATCGCGTATGCCTGCGCGCGCGCCACCACCAGCTGTTCATCGCGATTGCGCAGGCTGCTGCGCTGGGTGAGGGCGTACAGCGTGACGCCGATCAGGCAGACCAGCGCCGCGGCCAGGGCCACGATGGGAAAATTCAGGAACTCCATGATGGCGCTGCCTCCTCAGCTGCCCGCGCCCACCGACACCAGCGTGGCCGGATCGACGATGCTGTCGCTCATGGACTGGGTCATCTGCTCCAGAGCATGCAGCAATTCGTCGCAGGAGGCGATGCGCTGCTCGCGAGACTTGGACATCAGCCGCTCGAGCAGGGGCTGATAGGCGAGATGCTGCACGGGCAGCTCCGGCACCGGCGCCATCACGTGCTGCTGCAGCACGTCGATCGCGGAGGCGCCGAGATACGGCTTCCGACCCGCGAGCATCTCGTAGAGCATCACGCCGAGGCTGTACAGGTCGGTACGCGCGTCCAGCGTCTCACCCTGCGCCTGCTCGGGGCTCATGTAGTAAGGCGAGCCGCGCAGTACGCCGGTGCGCGTGCTGCCGTCGCCGCCCAGCAGGCTGCGTGCCAGGCCGAAGTCGATGAGCACCACCGAGCCATCGTCGCGCAACATCACATTGGGCGGCTTCAGATCGCGGTGGATGATTCCGGCATCGTGCACCACCTTGAGCGAGCGGGCGATTTCCTTGACGAACGTGATGGCTTCGTCGGCGGTGAGCGGATTCTGCAGCCGCGCCTTGAGATCGCCGCAGGGGAAGTACTCCATCGCCAGGTATTCGACGCCTTCGTGAATGCCGTAGTCGTACAGATCGATGATCGATGGATGATCCAGCGCGGCGATGGCCTCGAATTCGCGCTGGAACATGATGGCGCGTTGCCCGGTGTCCTCCGAGCTGCCGCTGTAGCGCCTCTTGGAGACCTTGAGCGCGACGTTGTGGCCGATGTCCTCGGAGATGGCCAGGTACACCGCGGCGGCCTCGGATTCGCCGATGCGCTGCAGGATGGTGTACCCGGGAATCTGGTGAGTCTCGGGTGCGACGGGCCGCGTTTCCGTCGCGACCGGCTTATGGGACCCCTGCGATGCGGACAATCGCTGTGAAGCCGAAACGCCGGGCAACGAGCTCGCCGCCGGGTCGTCTTGGTTTCCTGCCGGTTCGCTTCGCGTCGGATGCGCCGCCAGGGCCAGGCTGGCCGCCTTCGCCAGGCTGGCGCCGGTGTGAGTGGCAATGTGAGGCGTGGGAGCCGGGACCGGAGAGATCGCAGCCGTCGGCACCGCGCCCCCCTGAGGAACCGCCGGCGACTGTGCCGCGGACTCGGCCGGTCGGTGCTGCGTGGCAAGCTGCGCGGCCTGCGCGAGACTGGCGCCGGTGTGGGTGGCGATGTGCGGCGGCAGCGGTGTCTCGGCACTGCGGGAAGGCGCGGGCGCCGGCGGCTTCGCGTCGGCCGAGGGCCTGGCCTCAGGCCGCTGCTCCGGTTGCGCGGCCGCCTGGGCCGCGCGCCGCGCCCGGTCCTTTTCGATGGCGCGCAACGTGAGCTTGATGGAGCGCTGCAATCGGGCTGGCGTCAGCAACCGCTTGGGTAGATAGTCCGCGGCGCCGAGGCGCAGCGTGCGCACGGCGGCCAGCTCGCTGCCGCCATCGGCCAGGGCGATCATTTCCGGAAAGCCGGGCTGGCTGCGCAGCTTGCGGATCCAGTCGAAGCCGTCGGTGGTGACCTCCTCGATGCCCTCGTCGAAGGCGAGCGACAGCATCACGATGTCGTAGTCGCGCACCGTCATCGCTGTGTGCACGCGGCCGAAAGAGGTCCAGTCCATGACCACGATGGCGTCTTCGGGCCAGCCGGTGCCGATGGCGTGTTGCAGCCATTGGGCGTACTTGGCGTCGCTCTCGACGATCAGGAATTTCTGCTGGCGCGGCGCTTCCATGACTATTCGTCCGTGAAGCGGATGCGCACCGCGGCCCGCTGCTCCACGGGCAGGCCGCCGCGGATCACTGGTTCATAGCGCCACTGCGCCACCGCGATCATGGCGGCGTTGTCGAAGGTGCGCCGCGGGCTCGAGTTGGTGACCACGATGTCGCCGGTGGAGCCATCGGCGCGCACCGTGAACTCGAGCTCGACCCAGCCGGTGCCGCGGCTCATGCGCGGCAGGATCGGATACTGCGGCGCGACGTATTCCAGGCGCTTCAACGAGTTCGCGCCCACCACCGGGCTGCGTTCCGCCGCCTGCGTGCGCGCCTCCGCCACCTGCTTCTCGATCGCCCCCAGGTCCGCGGTGTTGAAGCCGATGCCGTGCGCCTCGTCGAGCCAGCGGTCCGCCGAATCGAGCTCGCCGCGTCCGAGTGCATTGCGTGCCTCGGCCAGCAGCGCGGCGCCCATGCTCTGGCGTGCGCTGGCCACCGCCGGGCTCGCGGCATCGGTGTTGATGAGCGCGAGCAGGTGCGCCTTCGCGCTGTCGCCCGCCGGTTGCAGCAGGCGGCCACCGGAGAGCGCCGCCGCGAACGATTGCGTGAGCTGGGCCATGCGCTCCGCGCGCGCGCCGATCAGCGTGTCCTGCAGCGAACGGCGGATGGCGGTCATCTCCTGGCGGGCGGCGCCCGCGCCGTCGGCGTTCGCCAGCCATCGCTCGGTGTCCGCGGCATTGCCGGTCGTGGCGGCCTGGGCGGCGCGATCCAGCAACTCTCTTTGCAGCGCGCGCGAGGTTTCCAGCACGCCCGGATCATCGGCGCGCAGTTCGCGCGCGGCCTCGAGGTAGAAGCGGGCGTTGTCACCAGACGGCTCGATCAGCGCGCCGCTGCGCAGGCGGGCATTCGCCAGCCGCAGGTAGGTCGCGGCTCTCTCCTCCTGCTGGTCGGACGCGGAGTCCCGGTTGCGAACCAGCGAGGCACGCTCCCGTTCCATCTCGATCTGCATCATGAGGAAGGCGCCGCGCGCGGTCGCCGGCGTGAGCCGTTCGGCCACATCCACCATGTTGCGCGCATCCTCGACGTTGCCGGCGGTGAGTGCACGCTCCGCGGCGCTCAGCAGCCGGTCGGCAACCCTCACCAGCCCGGCCTGGGCCAGTGAGTTGCCCGGGTCTAGCTCCAGCGCACCGGTGAACAGCGCCACCGCATTGCTTCCGGCCGGAGACGCGAGCTCGCCGCGTTGCAGGGCGGATTCCGCGCGCGCCAGCAGGTCGCGCAGGCGTTGCTCATGCGTCAGTGCCGGCGAAGGTGGCGGCGTCTGCGGCGCGTTCTCGTCGGGCACCTGGACGACACCGCTCGAGGCCGGGCGCAGGTGCGAGGTTTCCTCGGGAGTGAACGCAGAGGGGCGCGGTGCGGGTGGCTCGGCGGCGGGCGCGGCGAGCACGCTCGCGGGGGCCGGTTGCGCGATCGTGGTCGAAGCTTCCGGCGCGGCGGACGGCGGTGCCGCCTGGGCCAGCCCTGAGATGGATTGCGCTGGCGGCTGCGCCGTGGCGTCATCCGGCGCGCCGCCCGGACTAGCTACCGGGCCCACGGCCGCCGTGGACCCGGGCGCGGAGTCCGGCCCGCGGGATGAAAACTCGAACCAGATCGCGCCCGCGGCGACGATGACGACGGCGCCGAGCACGCCCGGCAGAAGCGCGCGCGCTACGCCGGGACTGCGCGCCGGACCGGTCCTGGCGGCGGACTTGGGCTGCGACTTGTTCTGGGTCTCGAGGCGCGAGAAGTCCGGGCGCACCTGTTCCAGCGTGCGTTCGACGTTCTCCACCTCGTGACGCCTGAGCGCCGCGTCCACGAACAGTCGAACGCGCGGCGCGGAAACCGGGCGGTGCAGGAAGCGATACACCACACCAGAAGTGATCTGCGCCGCCACCTTGGATTGCTCTTCGGCCGTTCCGACCACCACGAGGACGAGATCGGGCCAGGTGGCGCGCAGACGCTCGGCCATTCCGGCCAGATCGCCCTCGATGAACATGCTGTCGAGCAGCGCTGCCGAGATCCGCCGACTGTTGAGATGCGGCGTCAGCTCGGCTTCCGAGTTGACGATGATGAGATCGTTGGCAGGGTCGACGGTGCTACGCAGCAGCCCGATGAGCGCGCGGTCCTGCGTAATCGCGGCGATCGCCACCGGCGCCGGGCCGCTGGCGTACATGGGCGATTCGAATTCCGACTGCGGCAACATGCGGGTGGTGGGCCAACCTGCGAAAAGCAGCAAAAACGCGGGGTGCGGGGCACTTTAACAAGATATGTAAGTTTATCGGGGAAGGCCGCACCAGGACCTTGCACGCCGGCAATCCGTGAACTGCGTCCCGCGGCGAATGTCCTGTAACGAGACGACATTCACAGTTGGGGTGGCGGTCGATGGCCCGGTTATCATCGCCGCCGCCCGAATCCGACTCGCGAATCGAACAAGTGCCGATGGAGCGCCGAATGAGACTAGTTCACACGCTGGCCCTGTGTTTCTGCCTGTCGCTTGCCCTGGTAGCCGTTCCGGCCCGGGCCGCCGGTCCGAATGGCGCCCAGGAACGTGGTGCCGAGGCTTTTCTGAAGGCCGTGGCCAGCGGCAGCGCGCAGGCTGTCGCACAGGAAATGCACCCCGATGAGATCGAGAAGCTGCGTTCCCGGCTGCTGGTGCTGCTGCGCGCAGAGGCGGAGCGCGGCGACAATACCTACCGGGCGAGGCTGTTCGGCCCGGGCCGTTCGCTCGGCGATCTCGAGAGCATGACGGCGGTCCGCTTCTATACCGTGCTCTCCGAGCGGCTGCGCATGCGTGCCCGCGAGTACCAGCGCTTCGACTGGCTGGCAGCGGTTCCCGACGGCAAGATCGTCTATCTACTCGGCAGGGGCGAGCCTCCCAAGGATCGCGGCGCGGTCAAGGTGACCGTCACGGTGGCGCTCATGCAGTACGGTGCGCAATGGCGCGCCGTGATTCCGAGCGAAGTCGAGGCGCAGATCGACGACCTGCTCGAGGGTCGTGCGGCCGCACCCGGTGCCGCACCCCGGGCCGCGGGTCCGACAGCCGCGGCGCCATCCGCGCCACTCGCGCCCGGCATCAGCGAGCTGCTGGCGCGCGCCGAGGCGGCACTCGCCGCCGGGCACTGCCAGCAGTACTACGACGAGTACATGAGCCCGAATTTCAACCGCGCCACTTCCAGGAGCGCCAGGAAAACGCTGGTCAATGCCTGCACGAACAGCGAGTCCACGCGCGAGACCATGATCACCACGCTGCGCGTGGTGCAGGAACTGACACCGCGCTACGACATGGGCGGCTCGCGCGCCATCTACGACGTGAGTGGACAGGGGCTGCCCTATTCTCGCTTCGTGCTGGAGCGCGACAAGGACATGCACTGGTACATTGCCGAGTAGCGGAATGGGTGCTCGATGCTGAACATCAGACCAGCCACGGCCGAGGATGCGGGCACGGTGGCCGCGCTCGTCCGCGAGCTGGCTTCTTACGAGAAGCTGCTGCACGAGGCGCGTGCCAGCGAAGAAGATTTCCGCCGCGAGCTTGCCGCCGACACCCCGGTGATTCGCGTGCTCATCGCCGAGTGGCAGGGCGTCCCCGTGGGATTCGCGCTGTATTTCTTCAACTTCTCGACTTTTGTTGGCCGTCCCGGTCTGTACCTCGAAGACCTGTTCGTGCGCCCGGCGCTGCGCGGCCAGGGCGTGGGTCGCGCGCTGCTGCGGGCGTTGGCGCGCATTGCGCGCGATCGCGGCTGCGGGCGCATGGAATGGGCGGTGCTCGACTGGAACGAGCCGGCGCTCGCCTTCTACGCGTCGCTCGGCGCACGGCAGATGAAGGAGTGGATCGTTCATCGGCTCACGCCGGTGGAGATCGCCAGGCTCGCCGATGAAAGTCATTCAGCGGGTAGTCAGGAGAGGAGATCGACATGAACCGGAAGATGACGATTGCCCTGCTCGGCGGTCTGCTGTGCCCGGCTGCCGGCATGGTCGCCGCCGCCGATGGCGCGCCCGTGTCCGCGACGGAACCTGCGAAGTCCATCCGTCCGATCTCACAGACGGAGTTGCTGGCGCGCCTGGCGCGCAAGGATCCCGACCTGGTGGTACTCGACGTGCGCACGGCGGAGGAATACTCCGCGGGTCACGTCCCGGGCTCGCGCAACGTGTCCCATGATGTGCTGCCCGCGCGGCTGGCCGAGCTCGCGTCGCTCAAGAACAAGGATGTGGTGCTGTACTGCCGCAGCGGACGTCGCGCCGCCGCCGCTGAAGAGACGCTGCGAAACGCGGGTTTCACCCGCCTGCTGCACCTGGAAGGGGATTACCTCGAGTGGGACCGCAAGCGGCAGCCGATCGAGCGTTGAGATTCACGCGGCCGGCGTCACACGCCGGTCAGTTTCCCTGCAGGACGAACTGGCTGCCCTGAAAGGCGAGCCGAGCGCCGGTCGGGGTGATCTCTTCCACGCGCACGCCCTCCGGTAGCGAGTCGCCCTCGCGCAGCTTGCGCATGTTGATGAACACGAAGCGCTTCGCCGGGTCGGCATCGTAAACGTGCAAATCCAGGCGCAGATCCGGAAGCTGCGTTCCCCTGGCCAGCATCTCGTCGCGCGATGGCAGATCGTTCGCGCGCCTCGCCGCCGCCCTGGCGCCGGCCTGCTCGGGCGTGATCGCCGGCTCGTAGTCTCGCGCGTCGTAGTCCGGCGGCACCGCGGCCTCCCGGCTCGACAGCAGCGGCTCTTCGGCCAGCGGCGGCGCCGGACTCGGCGCGACCACACCGGGGTCGGGTGTCGGCCCCGGTGCGGGCGCGGCATTCGCGGGGACGTTCACCTGGAAGGTGACGGTGGCCGGCACGGTCACGGCGTGCTCGGGTCCCTTCGCCGCAGGATCGACGGCCACGGGCGCCGCGGCAGCCGTCGCGGGCGCATTGCTGCCCGGATCGCGCAGCAGCACCCATGCCAGTACCAGCACGTTGACCGCCGAGAGCACCGCGAGACCCGTGGCCCACCGGGGCCAGCGGCGCCGCGGCGCCGCGACCTTGACTTCGAACAACGCCGGCGCCGCCTGGCGCTGGCGGTCGGTCTCGGATTTCTTCAGTGCATCGAGTATGAAAGACATGTCAGCCGCCATTCGCGCCGGGTCCGGCGCCTCGTCGCGGGAAGGACTCGCTCAGGAACGGAGTGCCGGCGTCATTGAGAGCCGCGTCGAGCGCCACCTGGGTTTGCACGCCCGCGATGCCGTCCACCGCCAGGCGGTTGCGTCGCTGGAAATCTTCGACCAGGGTGACCAGCGACTGGTCGAAGCGGTCGCTGCCCGGTTCCTCGACGGGCATGCCGTTCACCCGGCGCAGGCTGTCGCGCAGCCAGCGCACGCGCGCATCGCGCGAGCCCAGGGCCAACGGCTGAGAGGCGCCCGATGCGGGTTTCCACAGCAGCACGTAGTCCCCGAACCAGGCCCGCGACAGATCGCCGATGCCGATTTCGCGCTGCGCGCCGCCGAGATCCACCAGCGCATGTTCGTCGTCCAGGCCCGCGAGCACGAGCTGATGCCCCTTGCCCTGCGCATCGATCACATTCAATACGGCCGGGCGATTGAACAGGCGCAGCTGCGCCAGCGAGCCGCGCTGCGTCAGGCACTCGAGCCCCGAATGCAGCGCCTGACTGCAGGGATCCATGCTGCCGGCCACGTAACGGATTCCCCACAGCGCGAATAGTTTGTTGAAGGCGTTGTCCGGATCGGTCTCCCCGGAAAACTGCGCCAGCAGCTGCTCCAGCGTCGGCGGCGGCGCAGGATCGGAAGCCGGGATCGCCGCCGCGGATGCCGGCGGCGGCGCGCCGGCAGCAACGGGCTGTACGCTCGAAGCTTCCCAGATGCGCGGCAGGAACAGCACGGCACTCACGACGGCTACCGCCGCGGCGGTCGCGCCGAGGGTCCAGGGCAGCCAGCGCGGCGCGACGCCACGGCCGAACACTTCACTGGCGGCGCGGCGCACCACGCCGGCACCCACGGCGTGCCGGTCCTCGGTGAAGGCGCCGAGCAGCGCGCGGTCGCAGATGATGTTGATCAGCCTGGGAACACCGCCCGAGAGCCGCTGGATTTCGCGCAGGGCGCCATTGCTGAAAATGTCGCGCGTCGCGCCGGCCACGCGCAGCCGGTGACGCACGTAGGCGCCCGTCTCTTCGCCGGACAGCGGGGCAAGGTGGTATCGGCCGGTGATGCGCTGGGCGAGTTGCCGCAGCTCGGTGCGGTCAAGCAGCTCGCGCAGCTCCGGCTGGCCGATCAGGATGATCTGCAGCAGCTTCTGGGTCTCGGTCTCCAGATTGGTGAGCAGCCGCACCTGTTCGAGAACCTGCGGCGCGAGGTTCTGCGCCTCGTCGACGACCAGCACGATGCGCTTGCCGCCGGCATGGGCGGCCAGCAGGTGCCGGCTGAGCAGGTCGACGAGATCCTTGATGCTTTCGGGCGACCGGGCGGGCACCGTGATGCCGAGCTCTTCGCAGATCGCCAGCAGGAACTCGGCAGGCGTCATGCGCGGGTTGAGTATCAGGGCGATTTCCGCATGCCGCGGCGCCTGCGCCAGCAGCGAGCGGACGACCGTGGTCTTGCCCGTACCGACCTCGCCCGTCAGCTGGATGAATCCGCCCGCCTCGTTGATGCCATACACCAGGTGAGCGAGAGCCTCCGCATGCCGTTCCGAGAGGAACAGGTACCGCGGATCCGGGGTGATGGCGAACGGCTTTTCGTTGAGGCCGAAGAACGAGGCGTACATGAGGGCAGGCGGATTTACGGGTACCGCCACAATTGAACGGGGCGGCAGTATTGCACGGGTCATTTTGTCCGGGGAGACGCCGCCGGGGTTCCCGGGCCGCTCGGGGACTCAGCGCCGGTTGGTCTGGCGCGAGCCTCCTGGCGCCCGCATGGCGGCGCGTTCGCGGGCGCGGCTCGGCGCCGGGTCGGCAGGCTCCTCGCCGGATTCCTCCTGTGCCTCGGGCAGCGCGCTGCCCCGGCGCAGCGCCAGGTTGCCGAAGCGCTCGCGGATCAGGTCCACCGCGGTGTCCAGCGCGGTGCTCGACGAGCCGGCAGCCGCGGCCGCCGGCGAGGCGAACAGATCCATCTGGTCGGCGGCGTGCAGATGATTCACGCCCACGCCGAGCAAGCGCACCTTCGCCCCCGGTTGTTCGCGCAGCCAGGCGGCGAGCAGCTCCGCCGCCACCTTGGCAATGGTGCGCGAATCGGTGGTCGTGGGCTCGAAGCGCTTCTGGCGCGTGAACGTGGTGAAGTCCGCGCGCCGGATTTTCACCTGCACGCAACCCGTGGCCAGGTTCTGCGCGCGCATGCGCGCCCCGGCGCGGTCGGCGAGTCGCATCACCTCGGCCTGCAGGCGGGCAGGATCGGTGAGATCGTGGAAGAAGGTTTCCTCGGCACTGATCGACTTCTCGTCCCACTCGGACATCACCGGGCGGTCGTCGATGCCGGAGGCGCGGTCGCGCATGCGCTGCGAATCACGCCCGAAGATCGGCCAGAGCAGGGCATCACTGGCGACGCGCAATTCGGCGAAGGTCGAGATGCCAGCCGCCTCGACGCGTTCGCCCAACTTGCGCCCGAGGCCTGGCAGTCGCCGCACGCTCAGGGGATCGAGCACGGCGCGCAGATTCGATGCATCGACCACGGTCAGGCCATCTGGCTTGTGGAGATCCGAGCCGATCTTCGCCACGAGCTTGTTCGGCGCGACGCCCACCGATGCCGTCAGCCCGGTGTCGGCCAGGATCCGCGCCTTGATGCCGCGCGCGATGCTCACGGCATCGCCCTTCAGCGCGAGACTCGCGGTAACGTCCAGGAAGGCCTCGTCCAGCGACAGGCCTTCCACGACCGGCGTGTACTGGTGGAACACGGCGAATACCTGATGCGAAACCTCGCGATACACCGACATGCGCGGCTTCACGCAGATGGCTTGCGGACAGCGACGCAGGGCCTCGCGAATCGGCATGGCCGAGCGCACGCCGAACTTGCGCACCTCGTAGCTGGCCGCCGCCACGACACCGCGGTTGGTCGTGCCGCCGACGATGACCGGCTGGCCGCGCAGCTCGGGACGGTCGCGCTGCTCCACCGACGCGTAGAACGCGTCCATGTCGACGTGCAGGATGGCGCGGGCGGCGGGCATGACCGGCCTTTTACGCCAGCCGATCGCCGCCGTCACTCCACCGTGATGGATATCTTCTTCGAGAGGACCACCGGATCGTGCGGCGTGTGCAGCGCATCGGCGAGCAGCAGCTGCAGCGTGTGCCTGCCCGGGGGCAGGGTCAACGTGGTCTGCGTCTGGCCCTTGCCGAAATGCAGGTGATGTTCGTCGGCCGGCAGCGGCTTGGACAGATCCGCGGGCGGGTCGGCGTCGACGATGAGGTGGTGATGCCCGGTGTTGTCGAAATTGATGCCGGCCGGCGCAATGCCCATCCCCTTGAGGCCAAACACCACCGTTACCGGGCCCTTGATCTTCGCGCCATCTTGCGGAGAGATGATGTACACCTCCGCGCCCGCGGCGGAGGGCGTTCGACCGGCCAGCGCCACGCCACCGGCGAGGACCAGCAGGGCGGAAAGCGCGAGGCGCGGCAGCAGTGCGGATTTCATGAGGAGCTCCTTGGGAATCCAGCCGTCAAGTTAGTCCCGGGGCCGGTGGCCGTGCAAGCGCCGCAGGAGCTTCGTTACGCGAATGTCATCGCGCTGTAGAGCGCGGTCAGCAACAGCACGATGAACGCTGCGATGACATACGCGAAGCCGATCGTCAGGAACTTGACCACGGTTATTCCACGGCCCTGTGCGTATACCACGCGCATGGCGCGGAACAGGTACCAGATCATGTACAGCCACGCCGCGAACTTCAGCAGTCCCAGGTGCCGCCCCACCACCGGGATCAGCTCCAGCAACGCGATGATGACCCACACGAGGAACACGAAGGCGTGGTTGTGGACCAGGAACAGCAGGTGTTCCACGTAGTAGCGCCGCGGCCGCCAGTACAGCAGCTTGATCACCAGCGCCAGCAGCGGCAGGAACACGAACATGGCGCGCGGTATGTTGTGGACGATGGTCCTGCCGAGCTCGGCGCCACTGTCTTCGCTGATCTTGAGGCAGGCGGCGTGCAGCTTGGCGTAATTGCGGTTTGCGGTCGGGTCCGGCTTGCGGAACTCGTCGCAGAACATCGTCAGGCCGTTCTCTTCCTGCAGCCCCTCCTGCTTCCCGGCCGGGGGCTGACCGGCGAGCTCGGCGCTTTCCCGGTCCGCCTGCCGCTTCAGCTCCGCCGCGGCCTGCTTGAAGGCGTCGCTGCCGGGGCCGCGCGATTTCTCGAGCTCGCGGGCCGCGTCCTTCATTCCCTCGATGCGCTGCGTGGTCGGCTGGCCGTCGGCCTCGTACAGCGGGCCTTCCGGAACCGCGACCACCAGGAAGAACATCACGCTGACCACCAGATACAGGCGGAACGGCGGTAGATAGGCCACGCGGCGGCCGGCGAAGAACTCGCGGGTCAGGAAGCCCGGGCGGGCGAGCAGGTACCAGATCGTGCGCCACAGCCGCGAATCGGCATGCGAAATGCTCTCGAACGCTTCGCCGGCGAAGTGCGCCACGGTGTGGATGTGCGGCTCGTGCCGCTGGCCGCAGTGCGCGCAGTACTCACCCGAGAGCGGCGCGTGGCAGTTGGCGCAAACCAGGGTTTGCGGCTGCGGCGGCTCTGGCGGCCTGACGACCGGTACCGGCAACTCGCTCATTCAGGCGATCACGCCACCTGTCCCGAGGCACGGAACTCGCCCTTGCGCGCGCTCTCGTCCGACACCTCGGGCACGGCCTGCGCGCCGAGCTCGGCGGTGTCGAAGTCGTCCACGCTGATGATCTCCATGACCTTGCGGTCGTAGTCGCGCAGCAACGCGGCCTCGGTGTCGGAGATGATGCCGGCGGCATGCGCCTGCGCGATCTGGCCGGGCACGTCGAGCGCGGTGACCTTGCCGGTCTTCACGCCGTCGACACGGATACGCTTCTCGATGGGTTCGGCGGTCTGCGCCATGACCAGCGCCTCCTGCAGCAGTCCGAGCGAGTTGCCCGGCTCGAGCGTGCGGTACACGAAGCGGCAGACGCGATCGCGCACCTCGCTGGGAGCGAGCACGGCTTCGGCGAGCCGGCGGCCGAGGCGGTCGCTGGGCGCGGAGTAGGCGCGCCCGCCCGGGAAGATCAGCGCGCGCATCACCCAGCCGAGGAAGCGGTTGGGAAAATTCCGCAGGAAGTCGTGCAGCTGCTCCTGGGCCTTGTAGAGCTGGTTGCGGCAGGCCCACTCGACCACCGGCAGGTCGTCGGCGGGGCGGCCCTGGTTCTCATGGTGCTTGAGCACCATGGACGCCAGGTACATGGCGGACAGCACGTCGCCGAGACGGGCCGAGAGGTTCTCCTTCTTCTTCAGGTAGCCGCCGAGCGTCAGCATGGCCACGTCGACGGCGAACGCGAAGGAGGCGCTGAATCGCACGATGTGCTGGTAGTAGCGACGTGTGTCGCCCACCTCGGGCACGTGCGTGAAGCGCGCGTGCGTCAACGCCATCACGAAGGAGCGCACCGCGTTGCTGATGGTGAAGCCGATGTGTCCGAACAGCGCGCGATCGAACTCGTCCACGTTCTTGGCGCGCGCGGAGTTCATTTCCTTGAGCACGAAGGGATGGCAGCGCACCGCGCCCTGGCCGAAGATGATGAGCGAGCGCGTCAGGATGTTGGCCCCTTCCACCGTGATGGCCACGGGTACCACCTGGTAGTTGCGGCCGAGATAATTGCGCGGTCCGAGCTGGATGCCCTTGCCGCCGTGCACGTCCATGGCGTCGTTGGCGACCTGCCGTCCCATTTCGGTGACGTGGTACTTGAGCATGGCCGAGGGCACCGACGGCTTCTCACCGCCGTCGATGGCGCCCGCCGTCACGGAACGCGCCGCGTCCATGGTGTAGGTGTAGCCCACCATGCGCGCGAGCACGGCCTCGACGCCCTCGAACTTGCCGACCGGCATGTTGAACTGGCGGCGGACGCGCGTGTACGCGCCCGAGGCGAACACGCCCGCTTTCGCGCCACCGGTGGCGTTCGACGGCAGCGAAATGCACCGGCCCACCGACAGCTGTTCCACCAGCATGCGCCAGCCCTGTCCGGCCATCTTCGGTCCGCCGATGATGGTGTCGATCGGCACGAACACGTCCTTGCCGGACAGCGGACCGTTCTGGAACGGCACGTTCAGCGGGAAGTGGCGGCGGCCGATCTGCAGGCCCGGCGTGCCGCGCGGAATCAGCGCGCAGGTGATGCCGTAATCCACCTTGTCGGCACCCAACAACTTGTCGGGGTCGTACAGCCGGAACGCGAGGCCCACCACGGTCGCGATAGGCGCGAGCGTGATGTAGCGCTTGGAGAAGTTGAGCCGGAGGCCGAGTACCTCGCGGCCTTCCCACTGCCCGCGGCAGACCACGCCGGTGTCGGGCAGCGACGCGGCATCGGACCCGGCGCGCGGATGCGTGAGCGCGAAGCACGGCACCTCTTCGCCCCGCGCCAGGCGCGGCAGATAGTGGTTCTTCTGTTCCTCGGTACCGTAGTGATTCAGCAGCTCGGCGGGACCCAGCGAATTCGGCACCGCCGTGGTGGCGGCGAGCAGACCCGAGCGGCTGGCCAGCTTCACGAGCACGCAGGAATGCGCGTAGGCCGAGAATTCGAGACCGCCGTACTTCTTCGGGATGATCATGGCGAAGAAGCCCTTGGACTTGAGGAAGTCCCACACGTGGCGGGGCATGTCGCCGCGCTGGTGGGTGACCTCCCAGTCGTCGTACATGCGGCACAGCTCTTCGCAGGGACCGTCCAGGAAAGCCTGCTCTTCGGCCGTGAGCTGCGGCGGCTTCGCGGCCAGCAGCTTCTCGAATTGCGGCTTGCCGGTGAACAGCTCACCGTCCCACCACACCGTGCCGGCTTCCAGCGCTTCCTTCTCGGTCTGCGACATGGTGGGCAGCAGGCGCATGTATGTCTTCATGAACGGGCGCGTGATCAGCGCCTTGCGCAGCGGCCGCAGATTGAACAGCCAGAGCGCCGCCAACAGCACCCACAGGAAGCCTTTCCAGATGCCCGTGGGCGCCCAGTCCCACGGATTCCAGGTGTAACCGGCGAGCAGCAGAGTGAACACCACGGTGAACGCGATCAGCGGCAAGCGCTTGTACGCCATGAACACGACCGCGCCGATGAACAGCAGCGTGAAGACGGTGCCGACCTTGGCTACGTAGGCAGCGCCGGCGATCAGGGAAAGGATGACCAGGATTGCGCCGAGCATAAAAAGCCCCTCGATTCGCTTTGGGAAACTATAGCCATTTCTCCGCGTGCAAGTCGCCTGACAGACTGTCTACGGCCGGCGCTCGCGGGTGCGTCGCGCTTGGGTTCCCGCTCGCGAGGCCTGACAATGGCGGCGTGAGCAATGCCGCGCTGTTTTCCACCGTCGCGCGTGAGTACGCAAATTTTCGCCCGGGATATCCACCCGAATTGTTCGCATGGCTCGCGCGCGCCGTTGCGTCGCGCCGCGCCGCGTGGGATTGCGGCTGCGGCAGCGGGCAGGCGAGCACCGCCCTGGCCGACATCTTCGACGCAGTGATCGCCACCGACGTGGCGCCCGAGCAGATCGCCGCCGCGAGGCCGCACGCTCGGGTGCGGTACGCGGTCGCGGCCGCCGAACAGTCCGGCCTGCCGGACGCGTCGGTCGACCTGGTCACGGTCGCGCAGGCCTTGCACTGGTTCGAGGTCGAGGCGTTCTATGCCGAGGCACGCCGCGTCGCGCGCCCGGGGGCTCTGCTCGCGGTGTGGACCTATCCGCGGCCCGAGTTCCTCGATCCGAAGCTCGATCGCGTGTTCTTGAATTTCTATGCCGACGTCGTGGGACCGTACTGGCCGCCCGAACGGCGGCACGTCGAGGCGCACTATCGATCGCTGCCGTTTCCGAACGGCGAGATCGATCACCCGCCGTTCGCGCTCGAGCTCAGCTGGAATTTCGAGCAGGTGATCGGCTACGCCAGCAGCTGGTCGGCCACGGCGCAGTTTCGCAAGCAAAGGGGCACGGATCCCGTGCCCCTGTTGCGTGATTCGCTGGCGCCGGTCTGGCCTGGCGGCAACGCCGTGCTGCGCATGCCGCTGGTATTGAGGGCCGCGCGGCTCGGGTAGTCAGGCCGCCTTGGTCAGATCAGGTCCTTGACGCCATCGCGCTCCTCGCGCAGTTCCTTGTCCGTCGCGTCCATGCGCTTGCGGGAGAATTCATCGATGGGCAGTCCCTGCACGACCTGGTAGTCGCCGCCCGAGCAGGTGACCGGGTAGGAATAAACCACGCCTTCGCCGATGCCGTAGCTGCCATCGGCGGGCACCGCCATGCTGATGAAATTGCCCGCCGCGGTGCCGAGGTGCCAATCGCGCATGTGGTCGATGGCCGCGGAAGCCGCGGAGGCCGCCGAGGAAGCGCCGCGTGCCTTGATGATGGCCGCGCCGCGCTGCTGCACCGTGGGGATGAACGTCTCCTCGTACCACTTGCGATCCACCAGTGAATGGGCGGCTTTGCCATCCACGGTGCAGAAATTGAGGTCCGGGTACTGGGTGCTGGAGTGGTTGCCCCAGATCAGCATCTTCTGGATCCGGGTGACGTGATTGCCGGTCTTTTCGGCGAGCTGCGAGACCGCACGATTGTGATCCAGGCGCGTCATGGCGGTGAAATTGCGCGGGTTCAGGTCTTTCGCGTTGGCGCGCGCGATCATGGCATTGGTGTTCGCCGGGTTGCCCACCACCAGCACGCGGATGTTGCGGTCCGCCACCTCGTTCATGGCCTTGCCCTGGGCCGAGAAGATCTGTGCGTTGGCCATCAACAGGTCCTTGCGCTCCATGCCCGGGCCGCGCGGCCGCGCGCCCACGAGCAACGCCGCGTGGCAATCCCTGAACGCCACGCGCGCATCGTCGGTGGCCACGATCTTGTTGAGCGTGGGGAAGGCGCAGTCATTCAGCTCCATCACCACGCCCGCCAGTTGCGGCAGCGCCGGCGTGACCTCGAGCAGGTGCAGGTTGACCGGTGTATCGGCGCCCAGCATCTGTCCGGAAGCGACGCGGAAGGCCAGGGCATAGCCGATCTGACCGGCCGCACCAGTGATGGCGACATTGACTGCGGGTTTCATCGAACGGAACTCCGAAGAGGCGGAAAAACGGGCCGGCATTCTAGCAGCGGCCCTGATCTGGCGCCCTGCGGGCTCAGCGATCCGGGGACGTGGCCATGGCGCGGAACCGGCGCTCGAATTCCGCCTGCTCCGCGTCGGCCCGCGCCTGCTCGCCGTTGGCGCGCAGACGTTCGATCTCGGCCTGCCAGGCAGCGGCGTCGCGGCGCCACGCCGGACCCTCGCCCGACGTCGGGGCGCCGCCCCGCGCCGTCATGGGTTCGCGCGGCGCCGGTGAGGCGAGATCCACGACCACGGCGCCATCCGCCGGCACCTCGGCCGCGGGAGCGGTCGCGGCCGGCGCGGCCGGCGCGGGCGGCGGTGGATAGGCCCGCCGTTCCGCGATGCTTTCCACCTTGACTTCGGGTATCCGCTCCACCGGCCCCCGGCCGGTCTTCAGTATCAGCGACAGGCCGAGCAGCAGCGTCGCGGCGACCGCCACGGGCGCGGCCCAGCCCGGCATGTGGAACAAGCGCATCGGGCGTTCACCTTCGATGGCTTCGCGCGCCTGGCGCAGCACCAGGCGGTCGAGCTCGGCCGGCGGCTCGAGGCCGTCATCCGCGTCGCCGCGGAACAGCCGCCGCCGCCGCTGCAGGAAATCGTCGAATTCGGGGTCACCGCTCACGGCGCCGTTTCCGTGGCGGCCAGGGCCGCCTTCAGCTTGTGGACCGCGTAGCGCAGGCGGCTCTTGGCCGTTTCGGCGCCCACACCGGTGATGCGCGCGATCTCCTCGAGCGAAAGCTCCGACTCCTCGTGCAGTAGATAGACATCGCGCTGCTCGGCAGGCAGCGAGGCGAGCGCGGCGCGGTAACGCCGCGTGTCCTCGCCGCGCTCCAGTTCGCGCTCGGGGCGCGACTCGTCCGCGGCCGGCAGCAGATCGGCGGCGTCGGCATCCTCCACTCCCAGCGACTGCGGCCGCGCACGCGTGCGGCGGCAATGATCGATGAAGCAGTTGTGGGCCAGCGTGAACAGGAACGTGCGGAATTTCGCCCGCGGCTCGTAGCGTGCGCGGTTGGTCACCACTCGGCTCCAGACTTCCTGGAACAGGTCGTTGGCCACTTCACCGTCGCGTGCCTGGCGCACCAGGTACCGATACAGAGCGCCGCGATGGCGCGAGTACAGCGTCTCGAACGCACGTATCTCGCCGCGCGCATAGGCGAGCATCAGTTGCGCGTCTTCGTCCTCGCTCACGGCTTCGACTCTACGCGCGGAACGCCCGGCGTGTGCAGTCGAGGCTCGAGTAGTAAGACCGTCCATCGCGACTCCGAGCGGGAAGGCCGCCACGTTCACGGATGCCACACCTCGCTCCTGATATCTGCAGGCGTCAGGTAGGCCAGCATTTCTCGCTGTGGGGCAATGTGCAGCGGCTCGGTGGGGAACTGTGAGCAGCTGGTGATCACCGCGTCGCGGTGCCGGGGAGCGTCCTGGGATATCCAGCTGGCGGCCAGGGCTCCGTGCGCCAGAACAATTCCCATTACAAACAGAAGCTTAGGTCCCATGTCGCCTCCCGTTTCGGATTGCCCGCGTTTCCCGGTGCCTCAGGCACTGCAACGCACCGGGCAAATTTTTCGGGTTAAGGACTTGCTTCTGATCTAGTGTTGTAGTTATATATAACACCAACACGTAGGGCGAATTGCACAGTGCAGAGCGCCCCGAAAACCGACAAAGGAGACGGCCATGTTGAAGATGAATCTCAAAGCGGTGGCGAGCGGCTTTGCCGCCCTGGCCCTGACGGTGGTGCTGAGCTGGACCTTCGTGGATGCCACCAGCATCGCCCGCGTGCACCGCGATGGCAGCCCCGGCCTGTTCGCCGCCGCGATCAGTGCCCTGGTGCGCTGAGCTAGGGGCCGCACATGGACCCGCAATGGGACGACAGCCAGCCGATCTATCGGCAGCTGCGCGACCGGGTGGTGGCGATGATCCTCGAGGGTGTCCTCAAGGAAGGCGATCCGCTGCCCTCGGTCCGGGCCGTGGCGGCCGAATTCCGTCTCAATCCACTCACCGTACTCAAGGGATACCAGCAGCTCGTGGATGAACAACTCGTCGAGAAGCGGCGTGGCCGCGGCATGTTCGTCAATGAAGGCGCGCGCCAGGCGCTCATGAAGGACGAACGCCAGTACTTCCTCGATACCGAGTGGCCCAAGGTATACGCGACCATCTCGCGACTGGGCCTCGGCGTCGAGGAGCTGATGAAACGCGGCGCCCGCTCGGCGCCGATCACTCAGCCATTTCCGACCCGCAACACAACGGACAACGACGATGACAGCAGTAATTGAAGCGCGCGGCCTCGCCAAGAACTACGGCTCGACGCAGGCGCTGCGCGGCATCGATCTCAACATCCAGGCCGGCAGGATCGTCGGTCTCATCGGCCCCAACGGCTCGGGCAAGACCACGGCCATCAAATCCATCCTGGGGCTGTCCTCGTTCGAGGGCTCGCTGCAGGTGCTCGGCCTGGATCCGCGCACCCACCGCGACGAGCTCATGAAAGAGGTGTGCTTCATCGCCGACGTGGCCGTGTTGCCGCGCTGGATCAAGGTCTCCCAGGCGGTCGATTTCGTCGCCGGCGTGCACCCGCGGTTCGATCGCGCGCGCGCCGAGGAATTCCTGGCAAAAACCGACATCAGGAAAGACAGCCGCGTGCGCCAGCTCTCCAAGGGCATGGTCACCCAGCTGCATCTCGCGCTGATCCTGGCCATCGACGCCAGGCTGCTGGTGCTGGACGAACCCACTCTGGGCCTCGACCTGCTGTTCAGGCGTTCCTTCTACGACAGCTTGCTCAACGACTACATGAACAAGGAGCGCACCATACTGGTCACCACGCACCAGGTGGAGGAAATCGAAAACATTCTCACCGACGTGATCTTCATCGAACACGGGAAGATCCGGCTGGATGCCGCCATGGAGACGCTCGCCGAGAGATTCACGCAGGTCACGCCCGCGCCGGGCAACGTCGAGAAGGCGCGTGCGCTCGGGCCATTCTGGGAGCGCGAGATATTCGGGCGCAGCACCATGCTGTTCGACGGGAAGGACGCGGCGATGCTGGCGCAGCTGGGCGAGACCCGGGCGCCGTCGGTCGCCGACCTGTTCGTCGCCATGATGCAGCCCATCAGCGCACCCGCCGCGTCCGCGAAGGAGGCCGCATGAACACCTATCTCATGCTGGTCCGCCGCGAGCTTTGGGAGCATCGCTCGCTGTGGATCGCCCCGCTGGTCTGGGTGGGAATCATCCTGGTCATGTTCACCTGGGGCACGTTCCAGCTGGAGCGCGACCAGGACTTCGGCGAGTTCTCGTCGGCCACCAGCGTCGAGCAGCTGCGCGATCTCAGCGCCGAGAAACGCGCGGAGATCCAGCGTGCGCTGGAGTACGACAACGACCGCAAGCAGACCGTCTACGCCGCGTCCTATCTCGCCATCGGCGGGTTGATCTCGGGCTTCGTCTGCATCGTGGTGTTCTTCTATCTCATCGATTGCCTGTTCACCGAGCGGCGGGACCGGAGCATCCTGTTCTGGAAATCCATGCCCGTCTCCGACGCGCAGGTGGTGTTGTCGAAGTTCCTCACCGCCATGGTGGTGATACCAGCCGGCGTCATCCTGCTGTCGGCGGCGACGCAGCTGGCCCTGCTCGGCATCTGGAACCTGCGCTTCGCCGGCAGCGTCATCGGCATGTTCACGCCCGATTGGGACATCCTCTCGTGGCTGCGCTCGATGGTGATCGAAGCCGGCATGATGCTGGGCGGGGTCATGTGGTACGCGCCCATCGCGGCGTACTTCCTGCTGCTGTCGGTGTGGGTGAAACGCCTGGTGTTCCTGTGGGCGATCGTGCCGCTGGTGGCCGCTCCGCTGCTTGAGATCCTGTTCCTGCGCACGCACCACGTGGCGAACTTCCTCAATGACCGCTTCACGGGCTACGTGCGCGAGCTGAACCTGGAGCCGACCAGCATGCGCATCTCGCACGCGAATGCCGACATGCCGCGCGTCCAGGACCTGTTCGACAACCTGGACATGTCGGGCATGTTCACCAGCCTGGAGGCCTGGATCGGCCTGGCCGCCGCGGCCGCACTGCTGTTCGCGACCATCCGCATCCGGCGCTTCCGCGACGATTCCTGATCTGGCTAGTTAGATCGCGACGGCCCCCTGCAATGCCGTCCCCTGGCGGCCGACCGGTGCAGCACACCGGCCGGCCGCCCTTTTTTCCGGACCGGCCCCGCCGCGGGTTACACTGGCGGCGATGCACCTGAGCCAGCGGCGCAACGGCGACAACCTGGAAGTCGAGCTGTCGGGCAGCTGGCGCGGCAGCGAGATGCCCGCCATCGACGCCGAGATCGCGGCTGTGCCGCTGAGTGGGGCGCGCAGCCTGCGCGTCCTGCTGCCGGACTTCCTCGACATGGATCTCGCGGGCGCCTGGCGTCTGCGCGACTGGCTCGAGGAAGCTGGCCGCGCCGGGGTCGCGGTGCAGTTCGACGGGCGCAAGCCGGGCCAGCTCGATCTGATCGACGCCACCCTGGCCGGCAAGGTACACGTCACGCCGCCCACCTCGTCCGAGCCCCGTTTCGAGCCGGTGAGTGCGCTCGGCCGCCAGGTCACGCGCCGCTGGAACGGGTTGCTGGCGGCACTGGATTTCATCGGCCAGACCACCCTGACCGCGCTGCGTGCCTGCACCAGCTGGCGGCGCATGCGCCCGATATCCATCGCCCGGCACATTTACGAGACGGGCATCACGGCCATCCCCATCGTCTCGCTGATCGCCTTCCTGATCACGCTCATCATCGCCTACATCGCCGCGCAGCAGGCGCGCGAGTACGGCGCGGAAATTTTCGTCGTCGACATCGTCACCGTGGGCGTGCTGCGCGAGCTCGCCGTGCTGCTGACCGCCATCATCGTCGCGGGCAGATCCGGCAGCGCATTCGCCGCCGAGATCGGCGCGATGAAGCTCAACGAGGAGGTGGATGCGCTGCACGCCATCGGCGTGCCGCCCCACGAGGTACTGATCCTGCCGCGGGTCATCGGGCTGGTGATCGCGCTGCCGCTGCTCACGGTCATCGCCGATTTCATCGGTCTGACGGGTGGGGCGCTGCTGTGCAAGTGGCTGCTCGACATGCCGCTGCCGCTGTACCTGGATCGCGTGCAGGACGCCATCTCCCCGACCACCTTCTGGGTGGGCGTCGTCAAGGCGCCGGTGTTCGGCCTGCTGATCGCACTCAGCGGCACCTACCGGGGCCTGCAGGTGCGCGACTCTTCGCGTGAGCTCGGCCGCCTGACCACCGTGGCCGTGGTGCAGTCGATATTCCTGGTGATCTTCGCCAATGCGATATTCGCCGTCGTCTTCTGGCAGCTGGACATCTAATGGCGGCAGCCGACATCGCAAACGACGACACGCCGGTCATCGAAGTGCGAGGCCTGGTGAACCGTTTCGGTCCCCAGGTGGTGCACGACGGTCTCGATATGACTGTCCGGCGCCGCGAAGTGTTCGGCATCGTCGGCGGCTCGGGATCGGGAAAATCGGTGCTGCTGCGCTCCATCCTCGGTCTGCAACGGCCGCAGGCCGGCGAAGTGCGGGTGCTGGGCCGCGATCTCACGCACATGTCCTTCGAGGAATTGAAACAGGTGAAGGCCACCTACGGTGTGACGTTCCAGCAGGGGGCATTGTTCTCGGCCCTGACGGTGCTGCAGAACGTGCAGCTGCCCATGCTCGAGCATCTGCAGCTTCCGCCGCGGGCGCTCGACGAGCTGGCCATGCTCAAGGTGCGCCTGGTGGGCCTGCCCGACGAGGCGGCGCGCAAGTATCCCGCCCAGCTCTCGGGCGGCATGATCAAGCGCGCCGCGCTGGCACGCGCGCTGGCGCTCGACCCGCCGCTGCTGATGCTGGACGAACCCACGGCCGGGCTCGATCCCATCAGCGCCGCGGCCTTCGACGAGCTGCTCATGGACCTGCGCGAGCAGCTCGGGCTCACGGTGGTCATGATCACCCATGATCTCGACACCATCTTCAGAACCTGCAATCGTGTGGGGGTGATCATCGACCGGAAGATGACCAGCGACACCCTCGAGGGCATCACGCGGAATCCGCATCCGTGGATCCAGTCCTATTTCCATGGAGAGCGCGCCACGCGCTTCGTGTCGCATGGAGCGTGAAGCTAACTACACCGCCGTGGGCGCCTTCGTGCTGCTCATCGTCACCATGGCCAGCCTGTTCGTCTACTGGTACGCGGGTTCGGGTGACGCGCGCGACTACACCCGTTACGAGATCTATTTCGAAGGCTCGGTGTCCGGCCTGAACCGCGGTAGCACGGTGCGCTATCTGGGCGTGGAAGTCGGGCGGGTGGCCGCGATCCGCATCGATCGGCGCGCCGCGGACCGCGTGCAGGTGATCGCCGACATCGATTCCAGCACGCCGATCTCCGAGACCACGCTGGCGTCGCTGTCCCTGCAGGGCGTGACCGGCCTGCTGTACGTCGATCTGCTGGCCGATGCCCCGGAAGCGCGCAAGATGACGCCGGTGCCGTCCGAGAAATTCCCGGTCATCGACTCGGTACGCTCGAATTTCGACCTGTTCCTCTCCAGCCTGCCCGATCTCGTGGGTAGAGCCTCCGCCGTGCTGTCGGACGCGAACATCGACGCCATCACCCGCACGCTGGCCAGCATCGAGCAGGGCGCCGCGAGCCTGCCCGACACCATGCGGGACGCCCGCCAGGTGGTTGCCGAACTCAAGACCACGCTGGTCGACGTGCGCGCGGCGGCCGCCGGCGCGCGGCAGTTCATCGACTCGTCCGGCCCCGAGCTCACCGCGGCCGCCGAGCGCTTCCGCGTGCTGGCCGACAATCTCGCGCGCACCACCGGGAACCTGGACAAGCTGATGAGCGATCATCGGCAGGACGTGGGCTTGTTCCTGCGCGACAGCCTGCCGGAACTCGAGCGGCTGCTGCGCGACAGTCGCGTGGCCGCGCAGGAGTTCCGCGAGCTTTCGCGCAGCCTCAAGGCCGATCCGTCGCAGTTGCTGTATGAGCCTAGCTACCGAGGCGTGGAGATCCCGAAATGACGAAGCCGCTTGCAGCGATCGCCGCGGTCCTGCCGCTGGCCCTGGCCGGCTGCGGTAGCGTGTTCGAGAGCAAGCTCGCCGCGCCGCAGACCTACGTGCTGCGCCTCCCCGTCGCCACCCCGCCGGCGGCGGCTGGAGTCGGCAGCATCCTGGTACAGCGCCCCGAGGCCGGACCGGGCCTGCAGTCGAACCGCATCGCGCTATTGCGCAGCGACAGCCGTTTCGACTTCTACGCCGCAAGTCTCTGGGCCGCGCCCACGCCCGATGTCGTGGAGAGCGTGATCGTGCAGGCCCTGCGCGGCACCGGCGCCTTCACCGCGGTGTTCGACGACGCGTCGCCATACGCTCCGGACTACGACCTGCGCGTGACACTGCGGCGCTTCGAGGCGGACTATACGGCCGGCGGCGGCGCGCCGACCGTCCACGTGGTGCTCGACTGCACGCTCGGCCGGCATCGCGATCGTGCGCTACTCGCCAGCTTCACCGCGCAGGGCTCGGCGCGCGCCGAGGAAGACCGGCTGAGCAGGGTGGTCGCGGCGTTTGAAGCCGCGTCGGCCGCGGCGATGGACGAATTGGCGCGCGTGGCCAGCGAGGCCGTCAGAACGTCGACAGGCCCGTCGACTCCATGATCCGGTACAGCCAATAGGTGCTCTGCGCCGGATCGGCGTACGCGCCGAATTCCGCGGTGAACTCGGGCTCCGGTGCCGGGCGGCTGGTCCACAGCGAATCGAACCAGGTGCTCACCCGCGCGGCGAGCTCCGATTGCAGCGGGACGCTGGCGGCGAGATTCGCCTCGAGATTGAAGTCGCCGATGTTCCGGCGAGTGAGATTCGCAGATCCGAGCGTGAACCAGAATTCATTCGCGGTGCGGATGGCCACCAGCTTGGCGTGAAACTGTTCGCCGTGAGTGCGGTACCAGCGCACCCGGATCGCTCCTTCCGCGGCGCCGCCCAGCTCGGTCGCCACCGATCGGTTGGGAATGCCGTTCTTGGTGCGTCCGAAGGCGTCCTTGTTGGGGTCGAGTATCACGCGCACGGCCACGCCGCGCTTCGCCGCCGAAATCAGCGCGCGCACCACGTTGCGCTCGGACAGGTAGAACATGGCGACGTCGATGGAGTCGCCCACGCGGGTCGCGCCGATGTTGTTGATGACGACGCGGCCGATCTCGCCCTCGGTGAGTGCCTGCACCTGTGCGGTGGTCTCGGGGGAGGCCATGGCGGGCGGCGGCAAATGCGGCAGCGGCCAGTTTCCCCGCCAGCCGGATTCCTGCGCCAGCAGGAATTCGCTCTCGAGCAGCGGCAGCAGCGCGGCGCCCGACGCACGCAGCCCCACGTTGGTGTGCAGGCTGCTGGCATCGTGCGGATTGGCCGAGGTGACGATGCCGGTGAGGCCGCCCTTGCCATCATCGGCCAGCACGACCTTGCGGTGGTCGGCCTTGAAATTGAGCAGACGGGCCCACGCGCCGAAGGTCACGCGGTCCGGCCCGCCGTCCAGCGGATTGGCGAATCGCGGCTCGCCGCGTCCGTCGCCCGACCACCAGCGCATGGTCAGCCGCCAGAGCGCTGAGTAGATAGGGTTGGAGTCCCGCAGCCTGTCGAGATCCACGCGCACCACGTCGATGCCGGCGCCGCGCAGATCCGCCAGGTCGCGCGAGGGCAGGGCGCCGTAGACATCGTTGATGGGGTCGACGATGAGCAGCACCCGCAGACCCGGAACGGTGCGCTTGCGCGCCAGCAGAGCATCGCGCAGTTCCGTGGACAGCGCGCGATAGGGCCGGGCGTCGATGTCGGCGCCGCGCTGGCCGTTGAAAAGGAAGAAGTCGAGCACCAGGTACTCACGCGCCGCACCGATGAGGCGCAGCATTTCATCGAAGATCTGCTGATGCACGATCCGCTCGCCGTACACGTCGGCACCGGTGACGTCGCTCAGGAATTCGAGGTCGGTGAGCGGCGTGCTGACGATCTCGCCTCGCACGCTGACGCCGGCGGGCAGGGGCTTGTAGAGGTTCCACAATGCCACCGTCAACCATGCCGCGAGGAAGCCGTATCCCAGGGCGCGGCCCCAGCGGATCCTGCGGGGCGTGGCACGCGGTGGCGGCGACGGGTCTATGGCCGTCTCGATGGATATCGCCTCAGGCTCTTCAGCCATTCGGCGATTCTAGCCGCTCCGACAGCTCCAGCCAGCGTGTCTCCAACTGCTCGACTTCGCGGAGCACGGCCGCGTGCCGTTCGCCCACCTTGCGTGCATGCGGCGGGTCGCGGGCAAAGTCGAGGCTCGCAAGCTCCTTCTCCAGCCGGGCACGCTCCTGGCCGAGTTTATCGAGCGAAGTTTCGATGGCCCGGATCTCCTGGCGTTTCGGCGCGAGGTCCTTCGCGTCCTTGCCTCGGCGCGCCTGCCGGTCCGCGCCGGCCCGTGCCTTGGCTTTCGCCTGTTCGCCGGATCCGGGCGCGGCGGGAGTGGCGGCGGCGCCTGCCCTCTTTTCGAGCCAGCCGGCATAGTCTTCGAGGTCGCCATCGAAGTCCGTGGCCTTGCCGCCGGCCACCAGCCAGAACTGGTCGCAGACGCTGCGCAGCAGGCCACGGTCGTGCGAGACGACGATGACGGCACCGGCGAACCCCTGCAGCGCGGTGATGAGCGAGTGGCGCATTTCGAAGTCGAGGTGGTTGGTGGGCTCGTCCAGCAGCAGGAGGTTGGGACGTTCGGCCACCAGGATGGCCAGAGCCAGCCGCGCGCGCTCGCCCCCGGAAAAATGCACCACCGGCTCGAACACGCGGTCGCCACGAAAGCCGAATCCGCCCAGATGATTGCGCCGCCGCTGCTCATCCCATTGCGCACGGGCACCGATCTCGTCGATGCGCCGGGTCAGGGCCACCAGTGCCGTGTCGCGCGAGTCCAGCCGATCGACCTCCAGCTGCGCGAAGTTGCCGACGATGAGGTCGGGTGAAGCCACGCGTTCACCGGTGGCCGGGGCGAGGACGCCCGAGATCAATTTCATCAGCGTCGACTTGCCGGCCCCATTGCGTCCCAGGATTCCGATGCGATCGCCGGGATTCACCGAGCGCGATACGTCCGTCAGTACGGTGCGCGGCCCGTAGGCCGCCGCGGTCCCGTCGAGCGTGACCAGGGGCTGCGGCAGCTTGTTCGCGGCCGCGAACTCCCACTCGAAGGTGTCGAGCTCCTGGTAGGTGGCGATGGTCTCGAGCTTGGAGAGCGCCTTGATGCGGCTCTGCACCTGGCGCGCCTTGCTGGCCTTGGCGCGGAAGCGGTCGATGAATGAATGCAGCCGCGCGACTTCGCGCGCCTGGCGCGCGGCCAGGGCCGCGGACTGCTGGATGCTCGCGGCGTGCTGGCGCTGGAAATCGGTGTAGTTGCCGGTCCAGTGCGTGAGCTGGCCGTTCTCGAGATTCACGATGCGCCCCACGATGTCGTCGAGGAACTCGCGGTCGTGCGACACCAGCAACAGCGTACCCTGGAACCGCTGCAGCCAGCCTTCGAGCCACAGCACCGCGTCCAGGTCAAGATGGTTGGTGGGCTCGTCGAGCATGAGCACGTCGGCGCGCGACATCAGCGCGCGCGCCATGTTGGCGCGCATCTGCAGTCCGCCCGAGAGTTGTTTGATGGGTCGCTCGATGTCCGCGGGCGCGAAGCCGAGGCCGTCGGCGAGTTCCGCCGCGCGCGCCGCCGCCGTCCAGCCGCCGGCCGCGTCGTAGTCGCCTAACAACTCGGCCTCTCTCATGCCGTCGTCCTCGGCGCGGGCCTGGTCGAGCCGCGTCTCGATCTCCATGAGGCGCGAATCGCCGCTGCGAACGTATTCGAGTACGGTGAGCTCGGTGCGTGGCAGCTCCTGCGAGACGGAGACGAAATTGAGCTTGCCGGGCCTGGCGTAGTCGCCGCCGTCAGGGCCGATATCGCCGCGCAGCAGTGCCAACAGGCTGGATTTACCCGCCCCGTTGCGCCCGACTATCCCGATCTTGTCGCCGCGGAATATCGTGAGGTTCGCCTTGTCGATCAGGACGGCGGCGCCGCGCCGCAGGCGCAGGTCTCTGAGTTCAAGCATGGGGGCGGCATTGTATAGGCGCCGGTAACCCCGTGCGCCGCTATGGCGCGTTCTTCTTCCCTGTACCGGCCGGGCCGGAGCGGATCGGTCCCGCAGAAGAATCCATCTTCAAGAAAGGGAGCGGACATGAGAATGAATGCGGTGAAGATCGCCGGCATGGTGGCGGCTTGCGGCCTGGCCGCGATGTCCGGCGCATCGTCGGCCCAGGAGAGCGCGAAGATGCCGGCTGCCGGCGGAGTGGAGATCCAGGACTTGATCGGGAGCTTCGCGAAGCGCACCCGCAAGCAGTTCGTCATCGACCCGCGCGTGCGCGGGCAGGTGCCTCTCGCCGGCATCGGCGCCGGCGATCTGAGCTATGAGCAGCTCCTGGCCGTGCTCAGCGTGCACCAGATCTCCCTGGTGAATTCCGGCGGCATCCTCGCCGTGGTTCCGGACGCGAGCGCGCGGCAATTTCCCGCGCCCGTCTACACGGACGCGAACTTCGCGGCGGCGGACCACGAGATCGTCAACCTGCTGGTGACGCCGCAGAAGGTCTGCGCGGCGCAGCTGGTGCCGGTGCTGCGTCCACTGCAACCACAGGCCGCGCACCTGGCGGCGGACGTCCAGACCAACACGCTGATCATCAACGACCGCGCGGTGAACGTCCGGAAGATCGCGGCACTGGTCGAGCGGCTGGATCAGCGCGGCACGAGCACGATCGATGCCTGCCGGCAGGCGTGGGCCACGGCGGCCAATCCGAAACCGAAAGACCGCGAGTAGAGAGAAGGATCGACCGTGTCGCGCCGGCGCCGCGTCAGGCGCCGCGCGGCTTGGCCAGCTTGTCGGCGGTCGCCGCCTGGGTGATCAACCCGCCGAACGCCGGGCCGTTCTCCTGCTGCCGCGCCAGCAGCAGCCGCAGCTCTTCCAGCGTCACGGGTTCGCCGAACAACTTGCCCTGGCCGAAGCCGCAGTGGTGCTGCCGCAGGAACTGCAGGTGTCCGAGCGTTTCCACGCCCTCGGCGATCACGTTCATCTTGAGGCTGCGGCCCATCTCGATGACCGTGCGCACGATGGTGGCGTCGCTCTCGTCGTCGTCCGAATCGCGCACGAACGACTGGTCGATCTTCAGCGTGCCGATCGGAAACTGCTGCAGCGCCGACAGCGAGGAATAGCCTGTGCCGAAATCGTCGATCGACAGGTGCAGGCCCATCGCATACAGCTCGTCGAGCAGGTGCAGCGTGCGCTTGCTGTCGGCCATCAGCGTGGTCTCGGTGATCTCCAGCTCGAAGCAGGTGGGCGAAACGCCATGCTTGCGGAACACCGAGCGGAATCGAAGGATGAAGCTCGCCTGGCGCAGCTGTTTGAGCGACAGGTTCAGCGAGATGCGGCCCGGCGTGGTCACGGTCTGCTGCAGCTCGCGGTAGTCCTGGCACACCCGGTTCAGCACCCACTCGCCGACTTCGAGGATGAGATTGGTCTCCTCGGCCAGAGGAATGAACTGCGAAGGCGGTATGTCGCCATGGCCCGGCAGCCGCCAGCGCAACAGGGCCTCGGCGCCGACGATGCGGCCGTCGCGAAGGTCGACCTTGGGCTGGTAATGCACCATGAACTCGTCGCGCTCCAGCGAACGGCGCAATTTGCTCTTGAGCATCAGGCGCTCGACGGCGGCGGCGTTCATCTCCGGCGAGTAGAACGCGAAGGAATTTCCGCCGTTCTGCTTGGAGTGATACATGGCCGCGTCGGCGTTGCGGATCAGGTCGATGACGTTGTCCGCGTCGCGTTGGCAGAAGGCGATGCCGATGCTGGCCGTGAGGAACACCTCGTGCTCCTGGAGCTGGAACGCGCGGCCGATCTCGGCCAGCACGCTGCGCGCGAGCTGCGCCACGGTGCCGCGGTTGTCGGCATCGGCGGCCAGATCGTCGACGAACATCGCGAATTCGTCACCCGCGAGGCGGCCGATCACGGTCTCCTGCGGCAGGCTGCGCGTGAGCCGCTCCGTGAGTATTTCCAGCGTGCGGTCGCCGGCGGCGTGGCCGAAGGTGTCGTTGATCTCCTTGAATCGATCCATGTCGAGGTACAGCAAGGCCAGCGAGGTCTTGTTGCGCAGGGCGCGCGCGATGGCCTGCTGCAGCAGATGCTGGAACTGCATGCGGTTCGGCACCTTGGTCAGCGCGTCGTAGCGCGCCAGGTAGCGGATGCGCCGTTCGGCGCGCTTGCGCTCGGTGACGTTCCGCACCACGAAGATGATTCCCTGGTACTGCGGGTCGTCGGTGGTGATCTGCGATCCGGTGATCGCCACCGGGATGGTCTGGCCGTGCCGGGTCTTGACCACGGTTTCACGCGTGTCCTGCGCGGCGCGCAGCATGTCGAAGTCGGCGCGCTCGCGGTCGTCGAAAATCGACACGATGGTGCGGCCCACCAGTTCGTCCTCGCCGTACGCCAGCAGCTTGCAGGCCGACTGGTTGGCCATGCGGATCACGCCTTCGCTGGACGTCACGAATACGGCGTCGGTCATGCTGCCGAGCACGTTGGTGAGATAGTTCTTGTTGATGGTCGTCTGGCGCAGGCGCTGGCGCATGCGTTCCAGTGCCGCCTGCAATTCTCCCAGCTCGTCGCGGCGCCCGACCTCCAGCTGGCGCGAATAGTCGCCCTGGGCGATGCGCTCGGCACTCCTGATGAGCGTGGCGATCGGTCGCTTCACGCGCCGGCCCGCCCACCAGGCCAGTGTCAGCCCTGCGACGAGCACCACCAGCCCCAGGCCACCGGCCAGCAGCAGGGCGCTGCGCATCTGCGCGCGCCGCAGGGAATCGAACTGCGCGCGCGCCGCGGTCGTGTCCGGCGCGGTCTCGAAGCTGCGGACCTGCACCTCGACCTCACCGACCGTGCGCGGCGTGAGGATGCCCGGCATGGCCTGAACGTCGGCGCGCACCGGCACGGCGGCGCCGCGGGTGATCATGCCGGCCGCGTCCGTATCGCGGTGCCATTCGTACAGGACCTCGCCGCCCGGCGTGCGCAGGACGATGCCGAGCAGGGTCTCATCGCGCTGGAAGAGCTCGGCGCGCATGCGGATCGTCTCGCGATCGCCGTTCAGCACGTCTTCTGCGACGCTGTCCGCCAGGTGTTGTGCCACGTCTCCCGCGCGCAGCGTCAGCTCGCCCGCGACGCGGCTGCGTGCGTCGGCGGCGGCCGTGTCGACCAGCGCCGAATGCTGGACCCGGCTCTCGTAGAGGGTGACCGAGGCGACCGCCAGGGCGACCAGAACGGCCGCGACCACGGCTACGGCGATGTATTTGCTCTTGAAACTGACGATGCTCACGGATGGGCGGAACCGGTGTGATTTGCGGCATCTTAACCGCCGGTTTCCGGCGCAGGCCACCTTCGCGGAGCCGCGACAGCCCGTCACTGTCGATTAGGTCCGCAGAAAGCCCCGCGGGCCGCTGGGGTACGATCAGAGGCATGCCCGACCCCCTGATTTTCTCGCTGGATCAGCTCACTGGCCGCACCCGGGAGCACCTCGCGGAGATCGCGGCCCCCGCCTGCACCTTGCATAAGCAAGTGGTGTCGCCTTTCTTGACACTGCGGGCCGCGGCCGCAGCCGATGGCATCGACCTCGTGCCGATTTCCAGCTTCCGGGATTTCGACCGGCAACTCGCCATCTGGAACGGCAAGTTTCGCGGTGAACGGCCCCTGCAGGACCGGGCGGGACGGCCGTTGGACGTGACGTCGCTGCCGCCCGCGCGGCGGGTGGAGGCCATTCTCTGGTGGTCGGCGCTACCGGGCGCGAGCCGTCACCATTGGGGAACCGATTTCGACGTGGTGGACGCAGCGGCCATGCCGCCCGGCTACCGTGTGCAGCTGATTCCGGCCGAGTATCGTACCGGCGGTCCGTTCCATCGTCTAACCACCTGGCTCGATCGCCACATGCACGGGTTCGGATTCTACCGGCCCTACGCAACGGACCGCGGCGGCGTCGCCCCCGAGCCCTGGCATCTATCACATGCGCCGGTCGCCGGGGCGGCGGCCTCGCAGCTGCACGTCGAGGGACTGCGCGCCGTCCTCGACGCGGCCGAGATCGAAGGCAAGGCCGAGGTGCTGGCGACACTGGAGCGCCACTATTCGACCTGCGTGGTGAACGTCGATCCGCCGCCGGAGGTTTCGCTGCTGGCTGCGCGCCTCGCCTGATCCGGGTGCGCGGGCCGTCAGCTCCAGACTTTCTTGATGGCGCCCAGCATCAGAGTGCGCGTGGTCGCCATCGAGTCCTCGATGCCGGTGAACACCGGCGGCTGGCGCCGCAGCAGGCGCCAGTTCTCGCTGCGCAGGATGCGCTGCAGGTATTCGAGATTGCGGTCGATGGATTCCATGTAGGGATTGCGGCCGCCGAACAGGATTTCCAGGTAACGGTACGCACGGTTGAATTCGCCATCCAGCCGCTTGGCGCGCATGTCGAACACGAACTTCGGCGTCTGGCGCAGCAGGTCGAGCCCCGAGGCGTAACGCACCTTGACGTGCCCGTTCTCGCCGATCGGCAGCGCCACGCCGGCGAGCACGAACTCGGCATAGAGCCGGTCGCGGCACTTCTCGAGATAGCAGCGGTCGGCCATCTGCGCCATGAGATCCGCGGTGCCGACCAGATGGCCCAGCTTGTGATCGCGCGGATCGGGCGCAACGATGTTCTTGAACGGACGCTCGTAGCCGGTGTAGTGGATGATTTCCGCGGCAATGTCGGCCCAGTGGCCGAGATCGATCTTGGGTAGATAATCCTTGAGAAACGCGGCGCCGCGCGACACGTGCACGGTGGTGAACTCGGCGCCGTTCGGCACATCGGCGTCGCGTGTGGTGCGCAGATAGCCGACATCGTGGAACAGCGCGACGACGATGCCGAGCATGGCGCGCTCGGCGCCGAACTTCTGCGACTCCGGCACCTGCATTTCGTGACCGGCGATCAGCCGCGCGGTGGCGAGCGTGATGTCGAGCGTGTGCTGCTGGTCGTGGTAGACCGTATCGACGCCGAAGTATCCGGGCATACGCCCCGAGAACATGCGTTCGAAGTCGCCGAACACGTGGGAGAACGCCGGGAACTTCCGGCTGGGCCACACCTGCGCGAACAACTCCTCGATCGCGGCGCGCACGTCGGCCGCCGAACTCACGAGGACCGTGTCGGTGACATCGTAGTCGCTGCGGCGCGATTCGGACGTGGCTAACAAGATGCGCGAGTCTAGGCAGGGGGTGTGCAAAAGACCAGCGGGCGGAATCCGGTCTCCGGGCGGGCGTGACCTGCGTCACGTTCGCGTCACGCCACGATTCCTGGGTGCAAGCGATTAATGTAACGGAGCCTGCCAAGAGGCCTGGCTCGCGTCGCGCCGTCCGCGCGGCCGAAGGGCCGATCGACCGAACGACTCGCGGCGACTATTCGAACGTCGCGATCACCGGAGTGTGATCCGACGCCCGTTCGGCGCGGCGGGGTTCGACGTCGATGCGCACCTGCCGCAGGCGCGGCAGCAGTTCGCGATGCGCGAGGATCAGATCGATGCGCAAGCCGTGATTGCGGCGGAAGGCGCCCTGGCGATAGTCCCACCAGCTGAAGGATTTCTCCGGCTGCTCGAACTGCCGGAAGGCGTCCACCAGCCCCAGATCGAGAATGCCGCGCAGGGCGGCGCGTTCCTCCGCGCTCACGTGCACGCAGCCCACCCAGGCGGCCGGGTCGTGCACGTCGCGGTCTTCCGGAGCAACGTTGAAGTCACCCAGCACCACCAGGCGCGGGTGCCGCTGCACTTCGCTCCGCAGCCAGGCGGTCAGCGCTTCGAACCAGCGCAGCTTGTAGGCGAACTTCTCGGAGCCGGGCGCCTGGCCGTTCGGCACATAGAGATTGATGACGCGGAAGTCGCCCTGCGGATGCGCGATGTTGGCGGCCAGCACGCGGCGCGGCGGATCGTCGAAGTGCGGGATGTCGCGGATGAAGTCCGTCATCGGCAGCCTGGCGAGCAGCGCCACGCCGTTGTAGGTCTTCTGGCCGCTGAACACGCTGTGATAACCGGCGGCGGTGAACTCCGGATGCGGAAAGTCCGGGTCCTGCATCTTGGTTTCCTGGAGCGCGACCACGTCCGGTTGTTCCGTGCTCAGCCAATCCATGACCTGCTCGCCGCGCACGCGCAGCGAGTTCACGTTCCAGGTGGCGATCTTCACCGCATGAGGCCCTGCTGCCTCAGCAGGGCGTTCACGTCCGGTGGGCGTCCGCGAAAATCGATGAAGGCATCCAGCGCCTTCTTGCTGCCGCCCTGCGAGAGGATGGCATCGAGGAAGCGTTGCGCGACCCGGCGATCGAACACACCCTGCTCCTCGAACGCGGCGAAGGCATCGGCGGCCAGCACCTCGGCCCACTTGTAGCTGTAGTAACCGGCGGCATAGCCACCCGCGAAGATGTGCCCGAAATTGTTCGGCATGCGGTTCCACTCGGGTACGGCGAACACGCTCACCTCGGCTCGCACCTCGGCGAGAGTCTCGGCGATGCGCGGTCCCCGGGCCGGGTCGTACTCGGCGTGCAGCCTGAAATCGAACAACGCGAACTCGAGCTGGCGCACGGTGGCCAGGCCGGCGTGGAACGTGCGCGAGTCGAGGAGCTTCTGCTTCTTGTCGGCCGGCAGCGGCTCGCCGCTTTCGAAGTGGCGCGCCATGGTGTCCAGCACCTCGGGACGCCACGCGAAATTCTCCATGAACTGGCTGGGCAGCTCCACCGCATCCCAGGACACGCCATTGATGCCGGCGATCGACGGATAGCTCACGCGCGTGAGCATGTGATGCAGGCCGTGGCCGAATTCGTGGAACATCGTGACCACGTCGTCGTGCGTGAGCAACGGCGGCCGGCCGGTCGAGGCCGGCAGGAAATTGCACACCAGGTAGGCCACGGGCACGGTGCGCTCGCTGCCGAAGTCCTTGCGGCCGACGCAGTCGTCCATCCAGGCTCCGGCGCGCTTCTTGCTGCGCGCGCAGGCATCCAGGTAGAAGCCGGCCAGTGCCTTGCCGGCCGCATCCTGAATCTCGAAGAAGCGCGCGTCGGCGTGGTACATCGGGATGCCGCTGCGCTCGACGATGCGCACGCCAAACAGCTTTTCGGCCACCGAGAACAATCCCTCGAGCACGCGCGGCAGCGGGAAGTAGGGGCGCAGCTCTTCCTGGGTTACCGAGAAGAGGCTGGCCTGCAGTTTCTCCGCGTAGTAGGCGACGTCCCAGGCCTCGAGCTTTTGGCCCGCGAAAGCCTCCAGTTCTGCGAACTCCTTCTGGGCCGCGGGGCGCGCGACCTGCGCCAGCTGCCGCAGGAAATCGAACACCGCCTGCGTCGAAGGCGCCATGCGCGTGGCCAGCGCGTACGCCGCGTAGTTGGGGAAGTCGAGCAGGCGTGCCGCCTCGTGCCGCAGCGCGAGGATCCTGTGCATCACCTCGGTATTGTCGAACTTGGCCGCGGAAGGCCCCTGGTCGGAGGCGCGGGTCGACCAGGCTTCATAGAAGTCGCGGCGCAGCCTGGCGGAATCGCCATCGGTCAGCACCGCCATGTAGGTAGGCTGTTCGAGCGCGAGCAGCCACCCCGGCAGGCCCTTCTCCTGCGCGCGGGTGCGCGCCTGCTCGACGATGACCGGGTTGATGCCCGAGAGCTCCGCTTCGTCGGTGACGTGGCGGGTCCAGGAGTTCATGGCGTCGAGCACGTTCTCCTCGAATCTGGCGCCGAGCTGGGCCAGCTCCTGTATCACCTGCTTGTAGCGGGCCTTGCGATCGGCAGGCAGGCCGACGCCGGCGAGGCGAAAGTCCTCGAGCGCGCGTTCCAGCACGCGCCGCTGCGCAGGGGCGAGGCGCGCTGCCTCGTTCGCGGCAATGGCGTTGTACGCCTTGTACAGGGGCTCGCTCTGCGCGAGATCGGTCCAGTAGTTCGACAGCAGTGGCAGGCAGGTGTTGTAACTGGCGCGCAGCTCGTCGGAGTTCAGTACACCGTTCAGGTGGCCGATGGGCGACCAGGTGCGCGACAGCCGGTGCGCGAGTTGCTCCAGCGGCAACACGGTGTTCTCGAAGGTGGGATTGGGCTGGGCCTCCAGCGAGGCCACTTCGGCGCGATTGCGTTCGAGCAGACCGCGGATGGTGGGTTCGACGTCGGCCGCGCGGATGCGGTCGAAGGCGGGCAGCGGGGTTCCACTGACGTTCGCGAGTGAGTTCGTTGTTCCAGCGTTCATCTTCACCAGTTCGTTGGCCGAGTTCATCTGGCCGGGTTCACTTCGATGCCAGGACGGCGAGCACAGGTTCCGTATCGGGGCGGACTCCGCGCCACAGCGTAAAGGACTCCGCGGCCTGCTCCACCAGCATGCCCCAGCCTTTATGGGCCCGGGCACAGCCCTGTTCAATGGCCCAGGTCACGAAGGGCGTGGCGGACTTGCTGTAGCTCATGTCGTAGCAGACGGTGTGCGCGGCGATCACGGAGCCATCGACGTTGGGCACGGCACCCGAAAGACCGGCCGCGGTGGCGTTGATGACGATGTCGAAGGGCTGGTCTCCGATGTCGTCGAAGCCGCAGCCGCGCACGGCGCCGAGATCCTGGAACAGCGAGGCGAGATTGACGGCGCGGTCCGGCGTGCGGTTGGCGATCACCAGCTCGGCCGGCCCCAGCGAAAGCAGCGGTTCGACCACGCCGCGGGTGGCGCCACCCGCGCCGAGGATGAGGATGCGCTCGTTGCTGATGGCGAGACCGAGATTCTTGCGCATGTCCGTGACCAGCCCGTGGCCATCGGTGTTGTCGCCGAGCAGGCTGTGCTCGGCACTCATGATGAGCGTGTTCACGGCGCCGGCGCGATCGGCGCGCACGGTGAGCTCGTTGGCGAGTTCGGCAGCGGCTTCCTTGTGTGGTACGGTCACGTTGAGCCCGCGGCCGCCGCGGGTGAAGAACTCGAGCACCTGGACGCGGAAGTCCGCCGGTGCAATGTCATAGAGACGATAGACCAGGGATTGATTCGTCTGCTTGGCGAAGAGCCCGTGAATGAAAGGCGACCAGCTGTGACTGATCGGATGCCCGACCACGCCGTACTGATCCGGTGCTCTCATTGCGGAAATGACTGAAATAATCGCCTCACCCGCCGGGTCTTATACATGAACGGCGGTCCGTTCGCGCGCTTGCTCGAGGGGCTGCGGCCGGACCTGTTGCGCTTCGCCTTCTGGCTGGCGCGCGACCGGTCGGTGGCGGAGGACGTGGTGCAGGAGACGCTGATCAGGGCCTGGAAGTCGCGCGCGGAGCTCAAGGATCCGGCGGCCACCCGGCCGTGGCTGCTCACCATCGTGCGCCGCGAACATGCCCGGCTCTACGAGCGCAAGCGCCTGCCCACCGTGGACGTGGACGACGTCGACATCCAGGGCGATCCGGCGCTGGCAACCGAGGGCGACAGCGGCCTGGACGATCTGCGGCGCGCGGTCATGCAACTACCGGACGAATATCGCGAACCACTGGTGATGCAAGTACTGGGCGGCCTCACCACCGCGGAAATCGGCAAGGAACTGGGTCTGACTCAGGCCGCGGTCCTGTCGCGCCTGTTTCGTGCACGGAACAAGCTGCGGGAAATCTACGGTCTGGGCGCTCCCGATGACATCGGCGACGAGGACCCGGCATGAATGCGGCCCTGGACTGTGGCCATGTGCGTCGCGCCATCGGCGGCGACCCCCGGCATTTGTCCGCCGAAGTGCGCCAGCACCTCGAGAGCTGCGCAGCCTGCCGCACATTCCACGATGAGACCATGGCCCTGGAAGCGCGGCTCGAAGCCGCGCTCAACCTGCCCCTGCACCGGTTCCGGCCGAAAGCGCGCGCGCCGGCGCGGCGCTTCGCGCTGGCGGCATCGCTGTTCATGGCACTCCTGGTGGGCGGCGGTGCCTGGCTGTTCCGTCCGCAGCCGGCGCTCGCGGAGCAGGTGGTCGAGCACGTGCGGCACGAGGCGGGTAGTTGGGCATTGCAGCGCCGCCTGACGCCCGAGGAGATAGGCGCGGTGCTGGCGCGCGCCGGAGTGAATTTCGACACGGCGCTGCCCGTGGTTTACGCCTCACCCTGTGTGTTCCGCGGCCATGTCGCGCCGCACCTGGTCGTGCAGACCGAGCACGGACCCGTGACCGTGATGCTGCTGGCGAATGAGAAATTGGCGCGCCGGCAGTCCTTCGCGGAGCAGGGCTATGAGGGCGTGCTGCTGCCGGCGGGCGAGGGCAGCGTGGCCGTGCTCACGCGTGGCGGCGCGGTGCCGCAGGCCACGGAGGCCGCGGTGCTCAGCGCGATCCGCTGGTGAGTACCTCGCAGCCCGACGCGGCGCCGCCGAGCATGGCGCGCAGCTCGGGCAGCCATTCCCGCAGGCCTTCTTCGACCAGATAGGGCGGATTCACGAGCACCAGCGCCGATCCATTGAGCGCGGCGCGTGAATCGCAGGGGTGCGTCCACAGCAGCGAGGCCAGGAGCGGCCGCTCGAGGTGGTCGCGCTGCAGGGTGCGGCGCAGACCCTGGTACCAGGCATCGAAATCCGCGCGCAGCTTCACCGGCAGCCAGAGCAAAAGCACCGCGCTCTCGAACCGCCGCAGAGAATCGGGCACCGCCGCCGAGAGCCGCGCGAAATCCTCGCGCTCCTCATAAGGCGGATCGATCAGCACGCAGCCACGGCGCTCGGGCGGTGGCAGCAGTGCGCGCAGACCTGCGAAGCCGTCGCCGCTCTCGACTCGATGCCTTGGTTCACCCGAAAGTGAATCGAGCGCCTTGCGCAGCTGCCCGGCGTCCTCGCGTTGCGTTTCGAAGCACACCAGGCGGTCGACCGCGCGCAATGCTCCGGCCGCGAGCAGCGGCGAGCCTGGGTAGACCAGGCTGGCGCCATGCCGCCTCGTGGCCAGCAATTCGTGATAGCGGCGCAAGGATTCGTGCCGCGGCGAGGCGGCCAGCACCCTGGCCACGCCCGCCTGCCATTCGGCCGGGTGTGTCGCATCGCCGGCATGCAGCTGGTATTCGCCGCGGCCGGCATGGGTGTCCACGAACAGCAGGCCCTTGTCCTTGCGGGTGAGCGCGGCGAGCACGTCCAGCAGCAATATGTGCTTGTGGACGTCGGCGAAATTTCCGGCGTGAAACTGGTGGCGATACTTCATGGCTCTGCGGCGTGCGCCCTTATACACGCTGCGGCGGCGGCTGCCGCAACTTCCGCAAGGAGCGGGTGGTCGCCGCGCGGTCGCGCGGTGAGACTGCGGCCTCTGACGAGGAGGATGCCATGCGATTCATCGTTCGTGGAGTTCCGCAGGACGTCGCCGACGAAGTGCGACGCACGCGGCGATCGCCGGGCTACGGTCATCCCGCACACCTGGAAGTGGCCACTGGCACGGGGCCATGCCGCTGTTGTCTGCACACGTTCACTCCGGACGAAGACCGGCGTCTGCTGTTCACGTATCGCCCGCCCGGGCGAGGCGGCGTGTCGGCACCGGGACCGGTATTCATCCATGCCCGGCACTGCAGGGCATTCGCGGGCGAGGGATTTCCGCAAGGGCTGCGAAGCCTGCCGCTGGCAATCGAGGCGCGGACCGCGGATGGCCGTGTGACTGCATTCTGCGCGGAGCGGATTTCGGCAGAGGCGCGCATTCAGCGCCTGTTCACGGCGGCCGATGCGCAATGGTTGCAGTTGCGGCACGCCGAGGCGGGTTGTTTCATAGCGATCGTCGAAACCACGCCCGGCGGCCGGGCCGACTGACCCGGGCTGGGCGGCGCGTGCGTTCCATCTGCAGAAAGGGCGGACCGATGAAGAAGATGTCTCTCGGCCAGGTGATCTCGCTGGCGTTGTGCCTGGCCGGCTGCTCACATGCCGGTGAAAACGCTCCGCTGCCGGAGAAGATCGCGCCGCCGTCGCGCATTCCACACGAGGTGCCCGTGGTGGCGCAGCCGCCGGGTACACCCGTGGCGGTGGCCAGCCTGCCGCGCAGCGTGCGCCGCGCGGTGGTCGCCGATGCCGCACGGCGTTTCGAAGTTGCGCAGAGCGAAGTGGTGCTGAGCAGCGCCGAGCAGGTGACCTGGAGCGACGGCTCGCTCGGCTGTCCGCAACCCGGCATGTCCTACACGCAGACGCTGGTGCCGGGCTACCGGCTGGTTGCGACCACACCCGCGGGACGGTTTCTGTATCACACGGACACGCGCGGGCAGGCGGTCACCTGTGCGCAGCCCCCGCCTCGCAAGTCGCCGGCGAACCAGGCCGTGCGGCCGGGCACCGAGCCGCGTCCGGGCGTCCGGCCCGATCGCTGACCAACCCGCAAAAGGAAAGGCCCCCGCGGTTTCCCGCGGGGGCCCCGGTACGGACCCTGCGTGCCGATTACTCGGGCAGCAGTACGCTTTCCGTGGCGGCCGTGGCGCCGCCATTGCTCTCGGGACCGAAGTCGCTGTTGGTCACGAGCAGGATGCCCTGGTGCGAATCGAGCGTGCCCGGCAGCGCGAACTTCTGGAACGTCAGATTGGCGGTCTGCTTGTAGGTCAGCAGGTCACCCGGCACTGCCGCCCGGTATTCCTCGCCGCCCGGCGTGAGGCGGAAGGGGCCGAGCTGCGATTCGGGACTGTTGCCGAAGTACCAGTTGAACGCGAAGAAGTTGGCGCTCATCGGTGCTCCGACCGCATCGAGCCCGAGGCCGAGATCGCTGCCGCAGGCGCGCAGGATCACGTTGCTCGAGTTCGTCGCGTGCTCGACGAAGAAGCTCGCCGTGCCGCCTCCGTTGACCAGGTCATACACCATGGCGACCTGGCGGCCATCGCTGATGGTCGTGATGCCGCTCAAGTCCTGGCTGACGATGGCGTAGTCGGCGAACTCGTCATTGTCGACGTCGATGTCCACCTCGTGGATGGTGCCGACCGGCGAGGCCTTGCGCTCGTACATGTTGAACACGAACTCCCAGACGAAGTTCGCATCCGCCGCGCAGAAGCCCGCCGGCACACCGAAGGTGTTCACCGCCACGGCGTGCATGGTGGGATTTGGCATGCCTTCGCCGCGTGGACCGCGCGGCGTGTCCGGACCCGTGCCGAGCAGCGAGTACGCGTAGATCTGCGCATCGCCGACGCCGTTGTTGCGCAGCTTCACGGTGCCGAGGCCGGTGGCCGGGTCGACCGCCGGCAGCTTGCCGCCGGCGAGCATCGCCTTCACCTCGGCCGATTTGCGCGGCAGGATGTGCCACGGCATCGTCGCCTGGTGCCAGCGGCTCTTGAACACGATGTAGCCATCGTATTCGTTGGCCGTGAGCGGACCGATCGCATTGCCCAGCGAACCGGAGTTCATCAGGTTGTTGCGTAGCTTGGTGCTGTTCACCCTGAGCTTCACGGTGACCCTGGCCGAGGAGAACGGCAGCACCACCACGCGCGAGGGCGATACCGACATGCTGACCGCGCCATTGGCGGCATCGTCCGCGTAGCGCAGCGTCGGCGTGACGTTGTACACCATGGGCACGAACGAGCGGTTCTCCACCTCGAGCTTGCGGGTCAGCGTGTAGTTGGGCCTGGAGGCGTCGAGGTAGCCGAAGCTCATCGCGCCGTACACTTTCGACACCGCGTCGCCGGTCACGTCGTGGATGACCACGGGCGAGAGCAGTGCCCGGTCGACGCGCACCTCGCCACCGCCGATGCGGGTGATTGGCGCGAGCTGATCCGGCAGCACCGAGGCCGCCGACGAGGGCTGATACACCTCGGTCTCCGCCGTGTTGATCAGCAGCTGCTTGATCTCGCGCGGCGAGAGGAAGGGACGCGCGGACTTGAGGATGGCAGCCGCTCCCGTGACCATCGGCGCCGCACCCGAGGTGCCGCCGAAGGCCGAGGTGGCCGTGAAGCCGCCCGAATCCGCGGACACCGACGCACCCGGCGCACCGATCTCGGGCTTGACGATGTTGTCGTCGAAGCGCGGTCCGCGCGAGGAGGTGGACGCCAGCGAACCGGCCAGTGACACGTTGTTTTCGGGCGAGAAGCGCACCACGGCGTTACCCGCACGCAGCACGTTGCCATCGGCCTGGTTGATCATGTAGCCGGGGATGCTCGGCGTGCCGCCGCCGAAAGCGCCCGCGAACGGTGCTTCGGGCGTGACCAGGCCGATGATGCCGAGCACACCGCCGGCCGCGGCGATGTTGGCGATCTTCAGGCTGAACGAACAGGTGCCGCGATCCACGAACACGATGCGGCCGGCCAGCTCGTCGGTCGAATACGGGTTCCCGCCATTGGCGTCGGCGCACCCCAGGCGCTTCGGGCCTGCCGGCGGTAGATAGACCGGGCCTTCGATGGTGCCGGCGAGCGGCGCGGACCACGGTTGGAACACCGCGCCGCGGTCGCCGGTGACCGGCGAGAGCAGGGTCATGAGCTGCAGCATCGCCGAGGGCACGGCGGTCTGCGCCACGCTCAACGCCGACGACGCGGCCGCCGGCGAGCCGGTGATGAACTGCTTGTCGGCACTGTTGCCCGCCGATGCGACGGTGAGCACGCCGACTTTCGCGGCATTGTCCACTGCCAGCGACAGGTCGTCATCGAACGGCTGGCCGTACGAGGAGCCCAGCGACATGTTGATGATGTCGACATGGTCCCGGATGCGTCCGTCGCCATTCGGGTCGAGTGCGAAGTCCATGGCCTGGAGCAACGCGGTGCCGCTGCATGACGTGGCCGGCGCGGAGCAGGCTTTCACGGCGTACAGCCTGGCGCCGGGTGCGACGCCCAGCTTGCCGGCGATGATGTCCGCGACGTGCGTGCCATGTCCGCCAAACGTGGTGGCGTCCGGCGCCGCGATCGGATCCGGATCGGGCAGCAGGTCGGTATCCGGCCAGCTCTCGCCGACGAAGTCGTAGCCGCCAACCACCTTCGAGCTCGGATACAGGCCGTCGTCGGCGTTGGTCGCCGGATCGTTGATGACCAGGTATCCGGAGCCGGGCGCGACTTCCGGAATCGGCGGGTCACCGGCGGGCGGCAATGGCGCCCAGGCGGCCTCGTACGCCGCCTGCGTGCCCGGACCGCCGAGCGCCGCATGTGTGTAGTCGATGCCGCTGTCGATGACGGCGATGCGCACGCCCTGTCCGCGCGCGCCGAAGTCATGCGCGAGCTCGGCGCCGATGTACGGCACGGTCTCCGAGAGATCCTGGCGATAGTCGGAGACGCCGACCACGCGGGCCACCGCGGTGTCGGTGGCGAGCGCCGGCAGATCGGCGGCGTCCACGCGCAGCACCACGGCGTTGGTCGACAACTGCAGCGAGGCGACCACTTCCGCGTTCGGCGACTTGGCCAGCATGCGATCGATGACCGCCGCCTGCTCGGCGGCCACTTGTTCGCGCGTGCGCGTCTCGCCGGAACCTGCGACGGACTCGCTGCTCAACCGCACGAGAACTTCGACGCGGCCCTTGGCGTTTTCGAGACTGGGATCCAGCGCTTTGCGCATCGGTCCCGCTGCGTTCGTGCGCACGGTCTCCGGCAGCGCAAAGTTCTTCGCGCGCGCGATGCTGGCGGCGTTCGTTTCCAGCGGCCCGGCCGCGGCAAACGTACTCGCAGACAGCAAAGCGCTGCACACGGCCCACTTGAGGCCGTGACCAACACTGATGCCTTTCATGTGAATTTTCCCCTGAGAACCTGTTATTCCGGACGGCACGCCGATCCTTGTCTGGCAGACGAGGAGCTCGGGAGCGCGGCGGTTCTTCTTTGAAGCCGCGAGCAGTGCGTGCCACCTCCTTGGTTCGCGCACCGTGTCATCCAGGACCCGCGGCCGACGCTACTCCGCGTGCGGACTTAATTCAATCGCGTGCGCTCGCCGATCGCGCACTGGGATTGAACATAAGCGCTCAGGCCTTGACGGCTTTCTTGGCGCGCTTCGCCGTGGATTTTCTGGCGGCGCTCTTTTTCTTCGCCGGCGCGGATTTGTCCGCAACCTTGGCCGCGGCGTCAGCCGTGTCCGACTTCTGCGCGCTCTTGTTCGCGGATTTCCGGGCGGTCTTGCTCGCGGGCTTCTGCTTCTTGTCCGCCTCGTTCTCCGCGGCCGCCGGCGTCGCGCCTTTCGCCGCGGAGTCCTTCACGTTGGCGGCCTTCTTGCGGCCGAACCGCGAGCCGCGCGGCGGCGCCACTGCCAGCAGCTCGCGGCACAGGTCCAGCGCGATGGTCTTCGGATCGGTGTCCTTTGGAATGCGCGCGTTGCGCTTGCCATCGGTGATGTACGGGCCGTAGCGGCCGTTCAGCACCTGGATGTTGTCGACGCCGAAGTCCTGGATGATGCGATTGGCATCCGCTTCCTTCTTGAGGCGGATGACTTCCAGCGCCCGGTCGAGTTCGACCGTGTAGGGATCATCCGGCGGCTTCAGCGACACGTACTTCGCGCCGTACTTGATGTACGGCCCGAAGCGGCCGATGTTGGCCTCGACCGGTTCGCCGTCGGCGGTCTGGCCGAGCTTGCGCGGTAGTTTGAACAACTCCAGCGCCTCGGGCAGCTTGATGAGGTCCATCTTCTGGCCGGGACGCAGGCCGGCGAACTTCGGCTTTTCCGCGTCATCCTTGGTGCCGATCTGCACGAACGGGCCGTAACGGCCCATGCGCACGGTCACGGGCTTGCCGGTCACCGGGTCCTTGCCGAGCTCGCGTGCCTGCGCGACTTCCTCGCGCGAGACGTTCTTCTCGATGTGCTCGACCTGCTGGATGAAGGGCTTCCAGAATTTCTTGAGCGGCTCGGTCCAGGGCTCTTCGCCACGGGACACGGCGTCGAGTTCGTCTTCCAGTGAAGCGGTGAAGCCGTATTCCACGTACTTGTGGAAATGCTTGGAGAGAAAGCCGTTGACGATCTTGCCGATGTCGGTGGGAATGAAGCGGCGGTTGTCCATGTCGACGTACTCACGATCCTTGAGCGTCGAGATGATGGTGGCGTAGGTGGAAGGGCGGCCGATGCCATGCTCTTCCAGCGCCTTGACCAGCGAGGCTTCCGAGTAGCGCGGCGGCGGCTCGGTGAAATGCTGCTCGCCCTGCACCTGCAGCAGCGTGACCACGTCGCCCTCGTTCATGGCCGGCAGGATGCGGTCGCTCTCGTTCTCCGGTTTCCCGTCGTCCACGTCTTCCTGGTAGACGGCGATGTAACCGGGTTTCACCAGCGTCGAGCCATTGGCGCGCAGCACATGTCTGCCGGACGCCGAAGCCGCTTCGGCCTGCTTGCTGGGCACCATGTCCACCGCCACGGTGTCGAACAGCGCGTGCGCCATCTGCGAGGCCATGGCGCGCTTCCACACCAGCGAGTACAGCTTGAACTGGTCGGGATCGATCTTGCCTTCCAGACGCGACGGCAGGATGGCCGCGGAAGTCGGACGAATGGCTTCGTGCGCTTCCTGCGCATTGCGGGACTTCGTCTTGTAGACGCGCGGTTCCTCGGCCACGGCTTCCTTGCCGTACTCGCGTGCGATCACCTCGCGCATTTCGTTGACGGCGTCCACGGCGAGATTCACCGAGTCCGTGCGCATGTAGGTGATGAGACCGATGCTGCCCTCGCCGAAGTCAACGCCCTCATAGAGCTGCTGGGCGAGACGCATGGTCCGCTGCGCCGAGTAGCCGAGCTTGCGCGCGGCTTCCTGCTGCAGGGTCGAGGTGGTGAATGGCGGCGAGGGATTGCGGCGGCGCTGCTTCTTGTCGATGGAGAGCACGTGCAGGAAGCCCTGCGCCGCGTCCCTGAGAGACTGCTCGACGTCGCGCGCGGCGGCCTCGTTGGTGAAGCTGAACTGCTCGACTTTCTGGCCGTTGAACTCGGTGAGCTTGAGCGGGAACGACTGGGCGCTGTGCTCGCCCTCGGCCTCGAGGGTCCAGTATTCCTGCGGCTTGAAGATGCTGATCTCGTGCTCGCGCTCGCAGATCATGCGCAGCGCCGGGCTCTGCACGCGGCCGGCGGACAGGCCGCGGCGCACTTTCTTCCACAGCAGCGGCGAGAGATTGAAACCCACCAGGTAGTCGAGCGCACGGCGGGCCTGCTGGGCGTTCACCAGGTCGAGCGAGAGATCGCGCGGTTCGGCGACGGCGCGCTGCACCTCGCCCTTGGTGATTTCGTAGAACACCACGCGCTTGACGTCCTTGCCCTTGAGCTCGCCGCGCTCCTGCAGCAGCTCGCGCAGGTGCCAGGAGATGGCCTCGCCTTCACGATCAGGGTCGGTGGCGAGATACAGGGCCTTGGATTTCTTCAGGGCCCGGGCGATGGCGTCGACGTGCTTCTCGTTACGCTCGATCGACTGATAGTTCATCCTGAAGTGCTCGTCGGGGTCGACGGCGCCTTCCTTCGGGACCAGGTCGCGAACATGGCCGTAGGACGCCAGCACCTCGAAATCCTTGCCGAGGTACTTCTTGATGGTCTTCGCTTTGGCGGGAGACTCGACGATGACGAGGTTGTCGGCCATCAGTTCGGCAGGACGTCCAGGCCGTCGAATACCAGGTCTTCCATGCGTGCGCAGGCCTGTTCCTGCCCCGGCTGGCTGGAGAGCACCATCAGGACCAGCCACTTCAGGTGATCGATGTCGACCTCGTCGCTGTCGAGGGCGACCAGCCGGTCGATGACGATCTCGCGTTGCAGGGCCGAAAGAATGCCCTGCTGTTCCAGCTGCAGCAGGTAACCACGGCAGGCTGTCGAGATGCGCTCCAGTTCGTCGCTCGAGAACACGCGTAGCGCACGCGAGGGCAGGTCGGGGCGCGAGCGCTCACCGGCGAGATCGGCGAGCCAGTCGAGTGCGCGCTCGACGTTGTGACGCCCGAAGCCCGCGCGCTCGAGATCGGCGGCCAGGGTCTCGCGTTCGGGTACTTCCGGGGCTTCAGCCAGCATGTACTGGTCGAACACGTAAATAAGAATGTCTAGAACGCTTCCGGTCATGCTGTCGCCGGTTGATACCTTCATTGCTTCGCAACGCAGCTGTAACGGCCGCCGGGGTGCGGCGCCACGTGTCCATCGAGCTCCAGAACGAGCAGCATCGAGGCGATCGATTCGCTGTTCAGACCCGTGCGTTCGATCAAGGTATCGACGCCTGCCGGCTCGAAGGCGAGCGCATCTAACAGGATTTTGTATTCCTTGTCCAACACGGGGCGACGGGCCGGGTTCCGTGGGGCATCTGCAAGTAGTTGGGAAGAAAGGGAAATCTTGAGCTCGGAGAGGACGTCCTCGGGGCGCTCGACCAGCTTGGCGCCCTGGCGGATGAGCTCGTGGCAGCCGCGGGCCTTCTCGTTGTGAATGGAACTCGGGATGGCGAATACCTCGCGTCCCGCGACGCCGGCCAGCCGCGCGGTGATCAGCGACCCGGAGCGCGACGCCGCCTCCACGACCAGCGTGCCCGAACCCAGCCCGGCGATGATGCGATTGCGCTGGGGAAAGAGTGCCGGACGGGGTTGGGTGCCCGGAGGAAACTCGGATATCACGGCGCCCCCCTGGTCGCGGATGCGCTCGAACAGCGCGCGGTTTTCCGGTGGGTAACAGACGTCCAGTCCACAGCCGAGTACGGCGACCGTCACACCGCCCACCTGGAGCGCACCCTCATGACAGGCCGTATCGATGCCCAACGCCATGCCGCTGGCGATGCCCAACCCGGCTTGCGCGAACCAGGCGGCGAACCGCCGGGCGATGTCGCGGCCACCCGCGGTGGGATTGCGGCTGCCAACCATGGCAATGTGCGGACCGGCCAGTGCGGCAGGATCTCCGAGCAGGTACAGCACGCCCGGCGCATCCGGCGACTCGCGCAGCATCCGGGGGTACGCGGCATCTTCGGCGGACAGGAGCCGGCCGCCGGACGTCGCGAGCCAGCGCAGGTCGGCGTCGATCGCGGCCTCGTCGGGCGAATTGAGCAGGGTCGCGGCGCGGGTAGATAGAGCGAGTGCCGCGAGTTGCGCGGGCCGTGCGTTGGCCAGGGCCTCGAGCGTGGGCGCGAGTGCCGTGAGGTCCGCCAACTGCGCAGCCGTCAGGCCGGCGCGCGCCACGATCGCGAGGCGCCGCAGCGATTGCCGGGATGCGTCGTCCATCGGCGCAGCCTAAAACGAAAGGGCCAGCCCGAGGGCTGGCCCTATCTAGTCCAATCGTCGAGAAACGTACGGTTACGGGTTGTAGACCCGGTCGGCGACGCGCATCGGGCTGCTCGCGCCGATCACCAGGCCATAGCTGATACGGTCGAACACCTTGAACACGATCAGCGTGCCGGCGCGCTCGGAAGGCAGGCGCACGTCCTTGGCGAACGTCTTCTTCTTCCAGGGCGAGCCGCCGTACCGGTCCTGCACCACCGCGCCGAGCTGGTCGACCGCGAGCACGGCACCGGCCGTCAGGCCATCGTTGCCGCCGCGATTCAGTACGACCACCTGGTACTGGCCGATCTGCTCGACGTTGTCGGCGACCGCGATGATCTGGCCATCGATGGTGGTGGTCGGCGCATGCGGCGCGAAGGTGAGCGGCACATCGCCTTCCTGGAAGATGAGCCGGTCGCCTTCGAGAGCTTCGCGCGCGCCGTCGGTGAGCACGGCCTTGGAGATCTCGCCCGGGCGATTCACGACCGCGGTCGCGACGTAGTACGCCTGGTAGCCGATGATTTCCCGCGAACCGATGTCGCGGATCGGATCGCCGACGTGCATCACCGCGTACCGCTGGTTGAGCTCGCCGTTGAGATTCTTCACGTAGATCTCGTGTCCGGCGCCGCCGATCATGTGCTCGTCGCGAAACGCGAGGATGTGCGGCGCGGCCAGCGCCTGTTCCTTCGTCAGCACACTCGGCTTGGAGAGGAATGCGGCCACGGCCGCGAACGGAATGGTGTCGATGGGCCCCTCGAGCGCCTCGCTGCGCAGCCGCGGCTGCAGGCGCGCGCCGCTGTACTGCGAGACGAACACATGCGCGTCGCCGTTGGCACCGACGGACAGTGACAACACGTCGCCCGGATAGATGAGGTGCGGATTCACCACTTGCGGATTGATCTGCCAGATCTCGGGCCAGAACCATGGATCTTTGAGGAACACCGCCGAGATGTCCCAGAGCGTGTCGCCCCGTTTCACCGTGTAGTTCATCGGCGCATCGGGGCGCAGCAGCTGCGACGTAGGTGCGGTGGATTCGCTGACCGGCGCCTCATTGAGCGCTGCGATCGCCGCCTCGGTGGCCGTCATGTCATCGGCCGGATCGCGCGCCGTGTCCGCGGGCGCCGCCGCCGGGGCGGGGCGTGATTCGACCAGGGGTTCAGAAGACTGGCATCCCGCGGCGAGCAAGACGACAGCCATGACCGCCATGAGGCCGAGCAACCGTGAAGGCATGGAGACGAGCAGACGCTGCTCGCTAAGCTGTTGATTCAGAGACATCCTCCACTCCTAATCTCTTCGAGACATGGGCAGGGCAAGCGGACCCCGCTGTTATAATCTGCGCCGGCACGATGGGCCTGATCTATATGTCAAGTCTGTGCGCTGGATCACGGGAATCCCGCCTCCGGCGAACCGAGCCACCTTGCCTGCGATCAGATCGCCCAAACATTAGCAGCAATCGAGCGGAACATCATGGCGCGCCTGCAAATTCTTGAATACCCCGACCCTCGTCTGCGCACCCGGGCCCAACCCGTGGAGGTGTTCGATGCCGCATTGGCGCGGCAAATCGAGGGCATGTTCGAGACCATGTATGCCGCGCCGGGCATCGGCCTCGCCGCCACCCAGGTGGACTATCACAAGCGATTGATTGTCATGGATGTTTCCGAGGACAAGCGCAGTCCACAGGTGTTCATCAACCCCGAGATACTGAGCGCCGAGGGTGTGGGCACGGGCGAAGAGGGCTGTCTGTCGGTTCCGGGCATCTTCGACGAGGTGAAGCGCGCGACCAGGATTCGCGCCCGCGCCCAGGATGCCACCGGCAAGAGTTTCGAAGTCGAACTCGACGGGCTCGCGGCCGTCTGCCTGCAGCACGAGATGGATCACCTCGAGGGCAAGCTGTTCGTCGATTACCTGTCGGACCTCAAGCGCGAGCGCATCCGCAAGAAACTCGACAAGGACCGCAAGGAACGCGCCGGCAGGCAGCGCGAGAAGGTCGCCGCGTTGTAAATCGCCGGCCGGCGGCCGACCTCCCATGACATCGTTACGAATCGCCTTTGCGGGCACGCCGCAGTTCGCGCTGCCCGCGTTGCGCGCGCTGCTCGCCTCGCGCCACCGCGTGGTTGGCGTACTCACGCAGCCCGACCGCCCCGCGGGACGGGGCCGCGAATTGCGCGCCTCTCCGGTCAAACTACTGGCGGCCACCGTGCCCGACCTGCCGATCGCACAGCCGGCGACGCTGAAGACGGCGGAAGGCCGGGCCATCGTGCACGAATGGTCGCCGGATCTGCTGGTGGTGGTGGCCTATGGCCTGATCCTGCCGCAGGCCGTACTCGATCGCCCGCGCTTCGGCTGCCTCAACATCCATGCCTCGCTGCTGCCCCGCTGGCGCGGCGCCGCACCCATCCAGCGCGCCATTCTCGCGGGCGATGCCGAGACGGGCGTGTCCATCATGCAGATGGAGGCGGGTCTCGATACCGGCCCGGTGCTGATCGAACGACGCCATCCCATCGGCATGCACGCCACGGCCGGCGACCTGCATGATGCGCTGTCGGAGCTCGGGGCCTCGGCGCTGCTGGAAGCCATCGACGCCATAGTCGATGGCCGCGCGGTGATCCGGCCGCAGCGCGCGGACGGCGTGACCTACGCCACCAAGCTGGAAAAGTCAGAGGCGCTGCTCGACTGGTCCCAGGGTGCCGTGGAGCTCGACCGTCGAGTGCGCGCCTTCAATCCCTGGCCGATCGCGGAGACCCGCTTCGCCGGCGAAGGCCTGCGAATCCTGCGCGCGTATGTCGCGCGGCCCGACGGCCACGCGGCCGAGCCGGGCACGCTCCTGGGCGTCGCCGATGACGGCCTGCATGTCGCCTGTGGGGAAGGCGTGCTCGCGGTGCGCGAGCTGCAGCGCGCCGGCAAACGGCCGGTCTCGGCTCGCGATTTCGCGAACGCCGTGCGCCTCGACGGGCTGCGGTTCGGCGCATGAAACGCACCAGGAAACCAGCGCCGCGTGCGCGCCACGCGCCGGGTGCCGAGACGCTGGCCGCGGCCGCACGCGCCGTGAACGAGGTGCGCCACGGCGGCCGCTCGGCCGATGCGGCGCTCGAGTTCGCCGCCGAGCGCGCCGACCGCGCGGCGGTCCGCGCCATCGCCCTGGGCACATTGCGCTGGTATCTGCGGCTCGAGCCGGCAATCGCGCCACTGCTGAGCCGTCCCCTCGCGGAAATGTCGCCGCCGCTGGCGGCGCTGCTGGTCACGGCCGGTCATCAGGTGGAGTACTCGCGCGGCGCGCCCGAGGCGCAGGTGCATCTCGCCGTCGACGCCAGCCGCATCATCGGCGAGTCGCGTGCCAGCGGCATGGTCAATGCGGTGCTGCGGCGTTTCGTCGCCTCGCGCGCCGAGTTGCTGGCCGCGGCCGATGCCGACCCGGCGCAGCGCCACGCCCATCCCTCCTGGCTGGTGCAGGCGCTCGAGGCGGGCTGGGGTGCAGAAGACGCCGCGCGGATTCTCGCGGCGAACAACGAGCATCCGCCCATGGTCCTGCGTGTGGATCCGGCGCGCATGACCGCGGACGATTTCCTGCGCGCCTGGCGCGCACTCGGCCGCGAGGCACGCGCGCTCGACTGGAATGGCGCGGCCGTCGTTCTCGAGCATCCCGCTGCCGTGCAGGCGTTGCCTGGATTCGACATCGGCGCCGTCTCGGTGCAGGACGGCGGGGCGCAACTCGCCGCACCGCTGCTGGATGCGCAGCCCGGCATGCGGGTGCTCGATGCCTGCGCGGCTCCGGGTGGCAAGACCTTGCACATCGCGCAGCGAACCCCAGGGCTCGGGGCACTGGTGGCCGTGGACGACGACGGCGTGCGGCTCGCGCGCGTGCGCGAGAACCTGCAGCGGGCCGGCTGCGACGCGCAGCTCGTCACCGCGGACCTCACCTCCAGGCCGCCCTCGCTCGCGGTGCAGTCCTTCGATCGGGTGCTGGTCGACGCGCCGTGTTCCTCGACCGGCGTTATTCGCCGTCATCCCGACATCAAGCTGCTGCGGCGGCCGGGAGACATCGACGCCTTCGCCGCCACTCAGCGCAAGATCCTGGCCACGGCCTTCGGCCTGCTCAAGCCGGGCGGACGGCTCGTGTATTGCACTTGCTCGGTCCTGCCCGCCGAGAACCAGGACGTGATTGCCGCCTTCCAGGCCTCCGAGCCGCGCGCGCGGCTCCTCGGCTGGCCCGAGTCGCTGCCGCGGCCGCCCGGACTGCGGGATGCGTCGATCGGATGGCAACTGCTGCCGGGCGGAGGCGCGGGCACCGACGGCTTCTACTATGCTTGCCTGACGAATGCGGACCCGGCGAGCCCATAGTCTCCTGGCACTGTTCGTGGCGGCGCTCATCGGCGCCGGCACCGGCCGGGCCGTGGCCGACGTGCTCGATGGCGTGCTCGAAGTGCGCTCGGCCTACGTCAATACCGATCAGGGCGTGTTCCAGCTGTACGCGCGCATTGCCTACCCGGTGAACGACGACATCCGCGCCGCGCTCAAGGACGGGCTGATGCTGAGCTTCAACCTCGACGTGGTGGTGTCGCGCGAGCGGCGCTGGTGGGTGGACGAAACCGTGGCCGAGTACACGCTGCGGCGAGAGCTGCTGTACCACGCCGTCAGCGATCGCTATGTCACCCGCGACGTCGAGACCGGCGCCTCCGAGCAGCACAGCTACGCCACGCTGGAGGAGGCTCTCGATGCCCTCGGCACGGTCGACGCATGGCCGTTCCTCCTGCCGCAACAGCTGGCACAGAATCGCGATTATCGCGTGAGCCTGCGGGCCGGCGTGCGGCGCGGGCACCTGCCCGATTCCCTGCGTGTACTCATGTTCTGGACCGACGACTGGCATCGCGAGAGCGAGTGGTTCTCATGGTCCCTGCAGCGCTGAGGAGACTGGGAACTCTCGGACTCATCGCACTGTGGGTGCTGGTGAGCGGCGGCCTGCTGCTGCTGCTCGCGCTGTCGGTGCAGAACTCGGTGCAGTTCAGCCAGCTGCAATCGTGGATCCTGCTGGCCAACGTGGTGGCGCTGATCGGCGTTGGCTGGCTGCTCACCCGCAAGATCATCGAGCTGGTACGGGCCTTCCGCGCGCAGGTTCCCGGGTCTCGGCTGACGGCGCGCACGGTTGCCATCTTCGGCTCGCTGGTGATCGCGCCGCTGATCATTGTCTATCTATTCAGCCTCGAGTTCCTGAACCGTGGCATCGACAGCTGGTTCAAGGTGGAGATCAAGCAGGGCCTCACCGACGCGCTCGAGCTGTCGAAGTCCGCCGTCGACGTGCGCATGCGCGAGTACGCGCGCAGCACGCAGCTGTTCGCCAACCGGCTGGCGGACAGCCCGCCCGCGAGCTGGGCTGCCGCCACCGACCAGCAGCGCGTCGAGAGCGGTGCCACCGAGGTGGTGGTCTACGGCAGGCTCGGCCAGGTGCTGGCTTCCAGCAGCGCGGGCGCGACCTCGGCGCTGCCGCGCGCTTCGGCGGAGGTCACCGCAGCCATGGACGCCGGCAACACCTACTGGTCGCTGGAGCCGCTGTCGGAAGACGACTACCTGATCAACACGGCGGCGCCGATCGCCGGCTCGTTCGGCGCGAGCGAGGGCCGGTTCGTGGTGGCCATGTATCCCGTTCCGCCGCACCTGGTGCGGTTGTCCGAGGCCGTGCAGCATTCCTATTCACAACACAGCAACCTCACCTCGCAGCGCGAGGGTGTGAAGAACCTGTTCGGCATGACCCTCACGTTGGTGTTGTTGCTGGCCATGCTCACCGCGATCTACGGTGCTATCTACTCGGCCGAGAAACTCACCCGGCCGGTGCAGGATCTGATCGCCGGCACGCGCGCGGTGGGCAAGGGCGATTTCGGCACGCGCCTGCCGCTGCCCTCGCGCGACGAGATGGGCTTCCTGGTGCATTCGTTCAACGACATGACCAAGCGCCTGCGGCGCGCGCGCGAGGAAACGCAGCGCAGCCAGATGGCGGTGGAACGAGAACGGGAGCGCCTGGCCATCATCCTGGCGCGGCTCTCCACGGGAGTGATCACGCTCGGCCGCGACCTGGTGCTGCGCAGCGCCAACCAGGCCGCGAGCAACATCCTGGGCGTGGCGCTGGAAAGCGGCGTGGGACAGCCCCTGAACGCGCTCGCCGCGGAAAATCCCCGCTATGGGCGTTTTGTCGGCGAGGTGACGCTGCGGCTCGCCAGGGGCGACGAGGAGTGGCGCGAACAGCTCGATCTGAAGCCCGATGCCGCCGGCGCTCGCGTGCTGGTGTGCGCATGCACTCCGCTGCCCGGGGACGACCACGCGGAGAGCGAGATCGAACGCCAGGGCGGCCACGTGATCGTGTTCGACGACATCAGCGCGCTGCTGCAGGCGCAGCGCGATGCCGCCTGGGGCGAAGTGGCACGCCGCCTCGCGCACGAGATCAAGAACCCGCTTACGCCGATCCAGTTGTCGGCGGAGCGCATGCGGCGTCGCTATCTTGCCCAGATGCAGGGCGAGGACGCGCAGATCCTGGATCGCGCCACATACACCATCGTGCAGCAGGTGGAAGCGATGAAGGCCATGGTGAATGCCTTCAGCGAATATGCGCGGGCGCCGGACATGAAGGTCACGAAATTCCCGCTGAACGCGCTGGTGACGGAGGTCGTCGACCTGCACCGCATCCAGGAATCCGGCGTGCAGATCGACGTCGATCTCGACAGCCACGTGGACCAGGTGGAAGCCGATCGCGGCCGCATCCGCCAGATTCTCAACAATCTCATCGTGAATGGCGCCGAGGCGGTGGAGAACACACCGGGCGCGCGCGTCGTGGCCGCCACGCGGCTGGAAACCATCGGCAACGCGGCATATGTGACCATCACGGTCACCGACAACGGGCCGGGCTTTTCCCGCGAAGTGCTGGGACGCGTGTTCGATCCCTACGTTACCAGCAAGCCCAAGGGCACCGGCCTCGGACTGGCTATCGTCAAAAAGATCGTCGAGGAGCACGGCGGACGCGTCGAAGCCGACAATCGGCCGGAAGGCGGTGGTCGTGTGCGTGTATCCTTGCCGGTCACAGACGGAACCCGGCAGATGGTCGCGCGCGAACGGCGCGCTGAACCCAGGAAGGAGCGAGCATGAGCGCCGCACACATTCTGGTCGTCGATGATGAGGCTGACATCCGCGGCCTGCTCAAGGAGATCCTCTCCGAGGAAGGCTACGACGTGGACGTCGCCGGCGATGCCGGTCAGGCGCGCGCTTCGCGCGCGCGGCAGCTGCCCGACCTGGTGCTGCTCGACATCTGGATGCCCGACACCGACGGCATCACGCTGCTGCGCGAATGGCAGGGCGCAGCCGCCGAAGCATCGTGTCCCGTGGTCATGATGTCCGGACATGGCACCGTCGAGACCGCGGTCGAGGCCACGCGTCTCGGTGCCTTCGATTTCGTCGAGAAGCCGCTGTCGTTGCAGAAGCTGCTGCGCACCGTGGAACGCGCGCTCGAAGCCGGCAAGCGCAAGCGCCATGCCGGCAAGTTGCTGGCCGCGTCGCCGGGCGTACCGGTGGGTCGTAGCCGCATCATGCAGCAGCTGCGCAGCGATCTGGCGCAGATCGCCGGCAACGATTCACCCGTGCTGCTGGTGGGCGAGACCGGTACCGGCCGCGAGGCGTTCGCGCGCTTCGTGCACGACGCCAGTCCGCGCGCCGCGCGCCCGTTCGTCACCTTGATCTCCAGCACCTTGCGCGGCGACGGCGCCGAGCAGGTGCTGTTCGGCACCGAACAGGCTGGCCAGGTGGCCCCCGGCGTGCTGGAGCGCGCCGGCGCTGGCACGCTCTTCGTCAACGAGCTCGAGGATCTGCCGGGGCCGGCACAGCGCGCATTGCTCGGCACGCTGGAAAGCGGGCAGTTCACGCGGGTGGGCGGTACCACTCCAGTGACACTCAAGGCACGGCTCATTTCTTCGGCACGCCCGGGCATCGAGTCACGCGCCGACGACTTCCGCCGCGACCTGCTCGCCCACCTGAACACCCTGATCGTGCGCGTGCCGCCGCTGCGCGAGTACACCGAGGACGTGCCCGACCTGCTGCGTCACTACGTCGACCGCTTCGTCGATGGCGAGGGTCTGCCGTTCCGCAAATTCAGCGTGGCCGCGCAGAACCGGCTGCGCAATTATCCGTGGCCCGACAACGTCCGCGAGCTCAAGAATCTCGTGCAGCGACTGCTGCTGCAGGGCGGCGGCGAAGAGATCCGTCTCGAGGAGATCGAGCGCGAGCTCGCGGCGCAGGCGCCCACTGCCGAGCCGTTGGTGAAGCAGGATCTGCTGGCGCTGCCACTGCGTGAGGCGCGCGAGCAGTTCGAGCGCGCCTACCTGCAACAGCAGCTGTTGCTCTGCAATGGCAAGGTCGGTCAGCTGGCGAAGCGCGTGGGCATGGAACGCACGCACCTGTATCGCAAGCTGCGCTCGCTGGGCGTCGACTTCCGCAACATCACCGACGACGCGGAATAGCGAACACGCTGCGCCGCCCGCTAGGGCCCGGTGCGTGTCAAGGTGCCGTCGTCGGCGATGTGCAGCTGTCCATCGGGGAATGCCGCAAGCGTGAGGGCACGCATCAGCGCGATCACTTTCTTCCCCGGATCGAGCGTGGGGCCCGCGGGCCTGATCTGCATCGTGGGCTCTATCCTGCCGGCGACGAATCTCCCTTCGTCGTCCAGGGTCAGCAGCAGGATGGGCGCGATGCCGCGGATGCCTTCGACGCTGATGCCATAGTAGGTCGCGAAATTTCCCAGGCTGTAGGCGATCAGCCGGTCGCGGTACAGCTCCACCGGCCGCACCACGTGCGGCCCATGGCCGAGTACCAGGTCGGCGCCGGCGTCGATCATCTGGTGCGCGAACTCCACCACGTTGCCACGATCTTCGCCG
>CAMLGF010000008.1 GCA_946479515.1 uncultured Pseudomonadota bacterium
GCGCCCGTGCCGCCGTCGTGGCCGGAGATCAGCACCACGTCGGCGTGCGCCTTGGCGACTCCCGCCGCGATCGTGCCGACGCCCACTTCCGCCACCAGCTTCACGCTGACGCGCGCATCGCGGTTGGCGTTCTTGAGGTCGTGGATGAGTTCCGCCAGATCCTCGATGGAATAGATGTCGTGGTGCGGCGGCGGGCTGATGAGCCCCACGCCCGCGGTGGTGTGCCGCGTCTTCGCGATCCACGGGTACACCTTGGTGCCGGGCAGCTGGCCGCCCTCGCCGGGCTTGGCGCCCTGCGCCATCTTGATCTGCAGCTCGCGCGCATTCACCAGGTAGTTGGACGTGACGCCAAAGCGGCCGCTCGCCACCTGCTTGATGGCCGAGTTCTTCGAGTCGCCGTTCTCCATGGGGACGTAGCGCTCCGGGTCCTCGCCGCCTTCGCCCGTGTTGGACTTGCCGCCGACGCGGTTCATGGCGATGGCCAGGGTCTCGTGCGCTTCCTTCGAGATGGAGCCGTAGCTCATGGCGCCCGTCTTGAAGCGCTTCATGATGCTTTCCACCGACTCCACTTCCTCGATCGGGATGGCATCGCCGGCCTTGAAGTCGAGCAGGCCGCGCAGCGTGGAGAGATTCCGCGCGCGATCATCGATGAGCTCGGCGTAGCTCTTGTACGTGGCGTACGAACCGGTGCGCACCGATTTCTGCAGGCGGTGGATGCTCTCCGGATTGAACAGGTGGAATTCGCCGTCGGAACGCCACTGGTACTGCCCGCCCGAGGGCAGGGCCTGCACATTCTCGTGCGGCGCGCGCTCGGCGAAGGCGGAGTGGTGGCGCATGAGCACCTCGCCCGCGATCACGTCCAGCCCGACGCCGCCGACGCGCGAAGCCGTGCCCGCGAAGTATTCGTCGATGACGTCCTGGCGCAGGCCAACGGCCTCGAACACCTGGGCGCCGTGATAGCTCTGCACGGCGGAGATGCCCATCTTGGACATCACCTTCACCACGCCCTTGACCGCGGCCTTCGCGAAATTCTTGCAGGCCAGCTTGTAGTCGACGTTGGGCAGCAGCTCTTCGCGGATCATGCCGTCGATGGTCTCGAAGGCCACGTACGGGTTGATGACCGAGCAGCCGTAGCCGATGAGCAGCGCGAAGTGATGCACCTCGCGCGCATCGCCGGTCTCGAGCGCCAGCGAGCACTTCATGCGCAGGCCCTGGCGGATGAGGTGGTGATGCAGGCCGGACACGGCCAGCAGCGACGGAATCGCCGCGAAGTCCTTGTTCACGCCGCGGTCGGAGAGAATGAGGATGTTGACCTCCTCGTCCTCGATCATGCGACGCGCCTCGGCGCGCAGATCTTCCATCGCCTGCACCAGGCCGTCCTCGCCGCGGTCGGCGCGGAACAGGATGCGCAGCGTGCCCACCTTGAGACCCGGCAGGGAGACGCGGCGGATCTTCGCGAACTCGTCGTTGGTCAGCACCGGGCCCGGCAGCTCGATGCGGCGGCAATCGCCGGGGCGCGGATCGAGCAGGTTGCCCTCGCTGCCGAGCCAGACATCCGACGAGGTGATGATCTCTTCGCGGATGCAATCGATGGGCGGGTTGGTGACCTGCGCGAACAGCTGCTTGAAGTAGTCGTACAGCAGGCGCGACTTGTTGGACAGCGCCGCGAGCGGCGTGTCGTTGCCCATGGAGCCGATGGCCTCCACGCCATCGCGCGCCATCGGCGCCATGAGGATGCGCTGGTCCTCGAAGGTGTAGCCGAAGGCGAGCTGGCGCTTGGCCAGCGCCTCGGGCTCGGGCGCGGGGCGCTCGGGCACCGCGGGCAGATCGTTGAGATGCACCAGGTACTGCTTGAGCCACTCCGCGTACGGTCGCTCGTTGATGATCTGCGCCTTGATCTCCTCGTCCTCGACGATGCGACCGAGCTCGGTGTCCACCAGGAACATGCGGCCGGGCTGCAGGCGGCCCTTGCGCACGATGTCCTCGGGCGGAAAGTCGAGCACGCCGGCCTCGGAGGCCATGACGCAGACGTCGTCCTTGGTCACGTAGTAGCGACCCGGGCGCAGACCGTTGCGGTCGAGCACCGAGCCGATGCGCTTGCCGTCGGTGAAGCAGATGTCGGCCGGGCCGTCCCAGGGCTCCATCAAACTACTGTGGTACTGGTAGAACGCGCGGCGCGCCGGATCCATGGTGGAGTGCTTGGCCCACGGCTCCGGGATCATCATCATGATGGCGTGCGGCATCGAGCGGCCCGAGAGCACCATCAGTTCGAGCACGTTGTCGAACATGGAGGAGTCGGACCCGTTCGGGTTGACGATGGGCGGAATCTTCTTGATGTCCTCGCCGAACAGCGGCGAATCGAACAGCGCCTCGCGCGCGCGCATCCAGTTGATGTTGCCGCGGAGCGTGTTGATCTCGCCGTTGTGCGCGATACAGCGATACGGGTGCGCACGATCCCAGCTCGGGAAGGTGTTCGTGCTGAAGCGCGAGTGCACCAGCGCGATGGCCGATTCCATCAGCGGGTTCTGCAGGTCGAGGTAGTACTGATCGAGCTGGGCGGTGGTCAGCATGCCCTTGTAGACGAGCGTCTTGTGCGACAGCGACACCACGTACCAGTACTCGGCGCCGCCGATGGTCGACACGCGGATCTCGTTGTACGCGCGCTTGCGGATCACGTAGAGCTTGCGCTCGAACTCGGCCTCGTCCGCGGTCTCGGCGCCACGGCCGATGAACACCTGGCGCACGAAGGGCTCGGCCGCCTTGGCCGTCTCGCCCAGCATGGAGTTGTCCACGGGCACGGTGCGCGCGCCCAGGTACACCTGTCCCTCGGCCTGCACCACGCGCGCGAACACTTCCTCGATCTGGCGGCGCTGCGTCGCATTGCGCGGCATGAAGATGTTGCCCGCGGCATACAGGCCGGGCTCGGGCAGGTTGATGCGCGCATCCTTCTTGGCCACCTTCTTGAGGAAGGCGTGCGGCATCTGCAGCAGGATGCCGGCGCCATCGCCGGTGTTGACCTCGGCGCCGCTGGCGCCGCGATGATCGAGATTGCGGAGGACCTGGATGCCCTGCCTGACGATGGCGTTCGATTTGCGACCCTTGATGTCCACGATGAAGCCGACGCCGCAGGCGTCATGCTCGAACTGGGGGTCATAGAGGCCCTGCTTCGCGGGCGGGCCCAATCGAATCGCGGTCATTTCAGCTTCCTCCAGACACAAACGCGCAGGGCGCAACGTCCCCGCGCTATGGGCCTGCGCCCATACCACTCGATTTCATCGAAAAATTGGTTACATCTGGAGGCGCTGCCACGGGAGGGTACCTCCGGGGCGCGCAAGGCAATCAGATATATATGAGTCGGATCATACAGACCGCGACTCGTCGGTCAACGCCTGATTGACCCGGGAATTCAGCCAGCCGTGGCCGAAAACCGCGGCGAGAACGATAAACACTCCCAGGAAGAAGAGTCCATCGAGCTCGCGCGCCTCACCGAGGAACAGCACCGCCAGCAATATGGCGTAGAGCGGCTCGAGATTGATGGCCAGCTGCGTGGTGAAGGCCGACAGGTGCCTCAGGGCCTGGAGTGCGAGCATGAAGGGGATGAGGGTGCAGAACACCGCGAGCACCAGCAGCCAGACAATGTCCTGTGCGGACGGCAGGACCCAGAAGCCGCCCCGCGGACTCGAGAGCGGGCTGACCAGCGTCATCAGCAGGAAGCCCGCGCCCAATTCGATGCCGGTGACCGCCATCGCGTCCTGGTCCCCGAGCAGGCGCTTGTTGAGCAGGTTGTACACCGCCGCCAGCGCGGCCGAGGCCACACCCACCCATAGCCCCGCATGCATCCCGGCCGGCAGCCCGCCGACCACCAGCGCGACGCCGGGAATCACCAGCACCGCGAGCACGAGATTATGTCGCTGCAGGCGTGCGCCGGTGACCACGGGCTCGATGAGCGCCACCACCACCGGCGCGAGCGCCATGGTGGTGGCCGCCACCGATGCATTGGCCAGCTTCACCGAGCCGTAGAAGCACAGCCAGTGCAGCGCGATCACGCAACCCACGCCGGCGTAGGCCCACACCAGTCGCGCGGGTACCCGGCGCAGCGCGCGCCAGGCGTGCGGGAAGCAGGCCAGCGCCGCGGTGACCAGCAGCATGCGCCACCAGACGAGCTGCGCCGCCGGCAACGTGATCAGCCGGCCGAAGACCGCAGTGAAACCCCAGAGCACCACGCAGGCGTGGAGCTGCAACAGCGCGCGGGAATGCGGGCTCATGGGCCTAGATAGACGTCATTTCGCACCACGTTTAGTCTAGCGACATGAGAGCGTGGCAGGGGGCGATGGCAGCGCTCGCGATCATCAGCGCCGCGAGCACCGGCGCGCGCACTTCGAGAGGTGGGGCCAGCGGCAGAGGTGGAAGTGAAATGAAATCGCAGACCTTCATCGCAGCCTGCCTGCTGACTCTTGTTCTGGGCGCGCGTCCGGGGAGCGCGCAGGCGGCCGAGCCGCGCATCGGCAAGTTCGTCCGATACGAGACGGGAGATTTCGTCATCGTGACCTCGCGCAGCGGCACGCAGGCCCGCGAGATCATCCAGACGCTGGTGAAATTTCGCCTGACGCTGGAGAAGCTGCTCGGCCGGCGCGCGGCGCGCAGCGGCATCGGCACGCACATCGTGCTCGTCAGCACCAGCGACTGGGATAAATATCTCACGCCCCGCGAGAAGATCGCCGGGTTCTTCACCCGGTCGACGTTCGACAATTACATGGCCATGAACGGTGACGTGGCGGGCGCGATCCACGTGATGCTCCACGAGTACACGCATTTCTATCTGTCCTCGCAGTTCGCCGGCGAGTATCCGCCCTGGTTCAACGAAGGCCTCGCCGAGGTCATGGCCTATGCCATGTTCGACAAGGACAACCGTGCGGTGCTGCGCATCCCGCAGTTTCAGGTGATGGAGGCGCGGGATAGCGACTGGATCCCGTTCGAGAGGCTCATCAAGGTCGACCACAGTTCGCCGGAATATCAGCAGCACACGCTGGCCAGTTCCTTTTATGCCCAGGCCTGGCTCACCGTGCACTATGGGCTGGTCGAGAATCGCGACTTCGGCCGCCGCATGATCGAATACCTTGCCGCGCTCAATACTCTGGTGCCGCAGGAAGAAGCGGCCCGCAGGAGTTTTGGCGATGACCTGGGCGCCATCGATGAGACCCTGCGCGCCTACGCCCGCCAGGGGCGGTTGAGTTCCGGCACGCTCGATCTGGGCGAGGTGCCGGAGGTCACGTTGCCGGCACCTCAGCCCATGACTGACGCCGACGCGCTGGCCGCGCTCATTGACGTGATGCTGGTCTCGAGGCGGGCTGTGGATCGCACGCGGCTTCTGATCGACTCACTCAAGCGCCGCGAACCCAGGGCGGCACGATCGCACATCCTCGCGGCGCGCCTGGCCGACCTCGAGAACGACTCCGCAGGCTTCGATGCGGCCGTGGACACGGCGGCCAGTCTGCTCGCGCCGGACGACCAGGTCGCCCGGCGCGAGCTGGGCCTGGTGCTGCTGAACAGCGCCTCGGATTTCGACATCACGAGCACGCGCACCAGCGAGCAGTCCCAGCGCGACCTTAAACGCGCGTTGAAATATTTCGCCGAGGCGGTCGAGCGGGACAACGGCGACCCGAAGACGCTGTGGGGGCTCGGCACGACACTGTCGCGACTCGGCACCGAGCTCGATCTCGCCGATACCGCGCTGCAGTCCGCCTATCAACGTGTGCCGGCGAGCGCCATGGTGGCCGCGTCGCTGGCGAGCCTCAAACAGCAGCAGGACAAGCCCGAAGACGCGGTGCGCTTCTTCGGCGACGTGATCCGCCTGGCCGATGATCGCTCGCTGCGCCGCTGGGCCACGGATGCGCTGAAGCAGACGCAGGAATACATCGCCGAGCGCGATCGGATCGACGCGGAGAACCGCCGACGGCAGGAAGCGTACGAAAAGCAGCTCGCCGAATACGAGAAGAAATACGGCAAGCGGAAGAAAAAGTAGGCCGCGCCGCGGCTGAAATTATTTCTTTGTCTTTCCCGTGAGCTGGTCCAGCACGGCGCTGCGCGGCCGATCCGCCGAGCCGGTGATGCCCTGCCGCCGGGCGGCGTCGCCGACGCGTTGCCCCGCGCCTCGCGTGTTGTAGGGGTCGCCGCCGCCGCCCTGATCCTTTCCGAGTGGTTCGATGGCCTTCCGGGAACGCTGGGTCTCTTCGATCGCCAGCGTACCGGGATCGAGCTTCTGCATGACATTGGTCGCGCTGAGCGTGGCGAACTCGCCGGTGGCGACGGCCCAGTCCCAGACCGCCATGCCGCGCTCGTCGTGTCGAACGCGTCCGGAGGGCCGGGACATCGCTTGTCGCTCAGTGGGCCGCTGCGACTCCTCGCGCTTCGGCGTGGCCTGGCGGTCGGCGCTCTCCGCGCGGCGCAGCTTCAATGACTTCAGCCGCATGGTCGTGGTTTCGATACTGAAGGGGATGGAATCCGAATCGAGCGCCGAAGGTTCGGCGCGATTGGGCTTTTCCAGGGGAGGCTTTCGATAATCGGGCATGGTTCACCTGACCTTTTAGTCGGCCCCGAAGTGCCCCTATTGAACTGCAAACAGTGACGTCATTCACAGATCGTCGTCGAAGCGCGACATTTTGACCTAAAGCCGGGCCCGCGGCGGCCGGGGGAACGCTCATGGCTCGTCGGACGCCCGATCGGCGCGCACCACCTGCCAGTCGCCATCCTGGCGCCGCAACTCCACGTCCAGCGTGGCCCGGTCGCCGGCGGGCAGTACGGCGACATCCACGCGAACCTGCGCGAGATCGGGCACGGGCAGTTCGAGGCTCTCGATGTCGACACGCACATCGACCTTGGGATTGGCGAGGAAGTAACCGCGCAGGAAAGACTGCAGCCGGGTTTTGTCGAATCCGCGCTCGTCGCGGTAGCCGCTGGCGACGTGCTCGAGTACGTCGCTGGCGTCGCGCGCCTCCGCCGCGTGCTCCACGCGCGCGAACAGCTCGCGCACCTGTTGCTCGTCGCTGCTGTGCTCGGCGCAAGCGCCGAACCACGCGAGCAACGCCGAGGAGAAAACGAGCATCGCGAAAAATTTCATGGTGCTTCCTATTGCAGTCGAGTCCCTCAAGCCCTATCGTTCGCGCGCGTTGCGGGGTTGGGAACCGGTCGTGACGTCCAGAAATGGTGCTCCGGACCCAGTTGGAGGTGGACAACTGAAATGAAGAAATCCTCGCGGTCTAACGATACCGACCCTGGACCCCGTCTTCATACCGTCAATCAGTATCTCGAAAAGAACTTTCCCGATTTCTTCGCCGAAGCCCGTTTCCACGTGGGAAACGACGATTACTTCCTGTACGCCCGCTTCGGCAAATACCTCGCCAGCTCCATCGAGCACCGGCGTTTCAAGAGCGACAAGATCTCACGCGGTTTCACCGTGCTGAACAAGCTCGCCCGCAAGGCCGAGCGTGATCCCCAGGTGCGTCACATCCTGGTGAGCGGCCCGCTGGAAGAGATCGTCGACGAGCCCAAGGCCCGCGAGATGGCGAACAAGCGCCTGTCCCCCGTGGCCCGCTCGTACCTCGAGGGTCTCTGCGAATAATGGGGACATTCCTCGTTTTCTAGAAAACGGGGACGCACCTCATTCGGAAGCCCGACCGCCTCGCCGCACCTCGCGAGGCGCGTCCCCGATTTCCGTCCGCCTGCATTCGGTCAGCCGACGCTGCGAGTGGCCCGCCGCAATTGAGCTAGCATCGCGGCATCGATGCAACGGCCGCACGACATCCTGGAATATTGGTTCGGCACCGGCCCGTGGACGCGGCAGCGGCTCGAGGAGCGCACGCGTTTCTGGTTCGGTGGCGACGGCGCCGAGGCGCAGGCCGCGCGCGATGCGGACATCCGGGCGCGGCTCGAGCCCCTGCTCGAGCGCGCGGCGCGCGGTGAGTTCGCCTCCTGGGCGTCCAGCCCCCGGCGGCGGCTGGCGCTGATACTGCTGTTCGACCAGGTGCCACGGAACTGTTACCGCGGCACCGGCGCCGCGTTCGCCTTCGACCCGCAGGCGCTGGCGCTGGCAGCGGAAGGCCTGCAGCTCGCCGCCGATGCCGCGCTGGACCCGGTGGAGCGGGTGTTCTTCTATCTACCCCTGGAGCACGCCGAATCGCTGGAAGCGCAGGATGCCGCGGTGGCGGCGTTCGACCGGCTGGTGGCCGAGGCGCCGGCGGAACTGCGCGACTATTGCACGTACACGGCACAGTACGCGCGCAAGCATCGCGACATCATCGCGAAGTTCGGGCGGTTCCCGCACCGTAATGCCCTGCTCGGCAGGAAGAGCACGCCCGAGGAGGAAGCGTGGCTGGCGGAGTTCGGCAACCCGTTCGGCTAGCGCGGGCGCGCGGAGCAAGGCCCGGCAGGCGCGTCCCCGTTTTCTAGAAAACGAGGAATGTCCCCATTAATCATCGAGGTCGGGCTCGACGAAGCACCAGGCGACTTCCGGGAAGTTGGCCTTCACGTTGCGTTCGAGGCGATTGAGGCAGGCGACGGCTTCTTCGATGGACAGGCCGGGCTTCATGCGCACTTTGACGGCCAGCATCACCTGCGGACCCATCTGCAGCGTGATGGCGCGATACAGATGCGCGATGCCGGGCTCGCTCGCGAGCTGGGCGCGCAGCGCCCCCTGCAGATCTTCCTCGGCCGAGCGGCCGACGATCAGGCCCTTGATGCGAATCGCGACGAAGATCGACACGCACACCAGGATGGCGCCGATGGTGATGGAGCCCAGCGCATCGAACATGCTGTTGCCCGTGATCGCGGCCAGCGACAGGAACGCGAACGCCACCGCGAGGCCGAGCAGCGCGGCCACGTCCTCACCCAGCACCACCACCAGCTCGGCATTGCGCGTGTTGCGCAGCCAGTAGCCGAAGGGCTTGTCGCCGCGCAGCTTGCGGATCTCGCGCAGGCAGCCGAGCAGGCTGCCGGTCTCGAGCGCGATGGACACGCCCAACACCGCCAGCGCGATCCAGGCCTGGTGCAGCTCCTCGCGCGCCGACAGCTTGTGCCAGCCCTCGTAGATGGAGAACAGGCCGCCCATGGAGAACAGCAGCAGCGCCACCACGAAACTCCAGAAGTAGGTGACCTTGCCCTGCCCCAGCGGGTATTTCTCGCTGGGCGGGCGCTGCGCCTGCTTGAGCCCCACGAACAGCAGCACCTGGTTGCCGCAATCGGCGAATGAGTGGATGGCCTCGGCCAGCATGCTGCCCGAGTGCGTGTAGAGAGCCGCGCCCAGCTTGGCGAGCGCGATGCCCAGATTGGCGACGAACGCGTAGAGAATCGCGCGCGCCGAAGACTCCGTGGACATGCGCTACCGGTCGGGCTGCGGGCCGGTCGCGGCTGCGGGCGCGGGCGCGAAGTCCGGATCGGACAGATCGAGCTCCGTCACCGGCCCGTACTTGGCCACGCCCTCGCGGATCTTCGCCGCATCGCCGATCAGCACCATCACCAGGTCGTCCGGACGCGGGAAGGCATCGGCGGTGACCGCCGCGGCCTCGGCGAGATCCACGGTGCGCAGCGCCGGGCCGTAGCCCTCGATGTAGTCCTTGCCGAGGCCGTAGAGCTCCAGGTCCGCGAGCGCCTGCGCCCAGTGCGCCGCGGTCTCGAATTGCAGCGGGAACTGCCCGAGCACGTAGGCGCGCGACGATTCGAGCATCTCGGGCGTCAGATTGCCGCGCTCGAGCTGCGCCAGTGTCTGCAAGGTCAGATCCAGCGCCTGGACCGTGGTATCGGTCCGGGTGAATGAGCGGATGGCGAACTCCCCCGCCTCCGATCCGCGGACGAAGCGCGAAGAGGCCCCGTACGACAGTCCGGACTTGATGCGCAACTCGGTGTTGAGAATGGACGTGAAGCGCCCGCCGTACAGCGTGTTCACCAGGTCGAGCGCGGGACGGCCGCTGTAGCGGCGGTCCACGCCCACATTTCCGATCCAGAAATACGTCTGCGCCGAACCGGGCGAGTCGACCAGCACCACGCGGCGGCCCTTCACGCGCGGCGCGGGCGCCAGCTCGCGCCCGATCGCGGCGGCCTGGGTCCAGGTGCCGAAGGCAGCGGTCAGCGACTGTTTCATCCACCGGACGTCGAGGTCGCCGGCGAATACCAGCGTGGCGTTGTTCGCGCCGAAGTTCCGGGCGTGATAGCCCTTCACGTCGGCCAGCGTGATCGCGGCCAACGAACGCTCGCTGCCGCCCTGCGGGCGGCCATAGGGATGCGCGCCGAACAGGGCGGCGCGCCCGTAGATGCCGACGATCTGCGCGGGATCGGAATCCTTGGCCGACTTGATGAACTCGATCTCGCGGTCGCGGTAGGAGGCGAATTCCCCCGCGTCGAAGGTGGGACGCATGAGCGCATCGGCCAGTAGTTCGATCATCAACACCCGGTCGCGCGCCAGGAACTGCCCGCTGACCGAAATCGCCTCGGCGCCGGCGGCGGCATTGAACGTGCCGCCCACGCCTTCGAGCGCATCGGCGAATTCGTACGCACTGCGCCTGCCCGCGCCGCGGTCCAGCAGGCCGGCCACCAGCGAACCCACGCCGGGCTTGTCAGCGGGATCGGCGAGCGAGCCGCCGCGCACGAATCCGGCGAACGCGATCATCGGCACGTCCTTGCGGGGCACGAGCACGATAGTCAGGCCGTTGGGCAATACGAATCGCTTGTGCGCGGGCACGGTCACGCTCCCCGGCGCAGCCGCGGACGGCGCGGTGCCGGCAGCCAGAACAACCAATGGCAGCGCGACGCCCAGCCACAGCGCGGCAACGAAGCGGATGAGGCGCGTCATGGCGTGGCCTCCGTGTCGGCGGACGCAGAGGTGGCCGTGGATGGACTCATCAGCACGCCCACCGTGCGGTGATTCTTCTGGAAGACGCGGGCCGCCGCCTGCAGCACGTCCTCACGCGTCACCTTCTCGTACTGCGCCGGCGCCTCGAACAGCTTCCGGTAATCCTTCTCGAACACTTCGAACTGGCCGAGCAGCGCGGCCTTGCCGTTGATGGTCGCGATCTGCTTCCAGAACGTGGCGGCGAACTGGTTCTTGGCGCGCGCCAGCTCGGCGTCGGTCACGCCCGTGGCGACCAGCTCGGCAAGTGCGGCATCCACGGCCTTTTCCACGTCCGCGACATTCGCGCCTTCGGGGAGCGTGAGCGTGAGCCAGGTCAGCATGGGATCGAAGCCTTCCTGGAAATGGCCGCCGACTTCGATGGCGAGTTTCTTTTCCTCGACCAGCAGGCGGTGCAGCCGCGAAGAATTCCCCTCGGTGAGGATGGTCATGAGCAGGTTGATGGCCGGGCCTTGCGGATCATTGGCCGCCGGCGACTTGTAGGCGTACATCAGCAGCGGAGTCGACGCCTCCCGTTCCACGTACACGCGCTTCTCGCCCAACTGCTCGGGCTCGGTGGTGCGCACCGGCGGCGGCGGCTCCTGTCGCGGTATGGGCTCGAGATATTTCTTCGCCAGCGCGAAGCCTTCCTCGGCGCTCAGGTCGCCCACCAGAATCAGCGTGCAGTTGTTGGGCGCGTAGTTCGTCTTGAAGAATTTCTGCAGGTCTTCGCGGGTCCAGCCCTGGATGTCCGCCGGCCAGCCGACGGTGGGGTTCTGGTACGGATGCGCCACGAACGCCGTGGCCTGCACCTGTTCGTACAGAAAACCCTCGTTGCTGTCCTCGGTGCGCAGCCGGCGCTCGGAATACACCACGCCGCGTTCGCTTTCGATCACCTTGGGATCGAAGGAAAGATTCGCGAGTCGATCGGCCTCGAGGTCGAGCACCAGGTCCAGCGCCGAGCGCGGAATCCAGTCCTGGTAGACCGTGACGTCATCGCTGGTGAAGGCATTGTTCGAGCCACCCTGGGCTTCCATGAGCTTGTCGAACTCGCCGGGCGCGCGCTTGCTCGTGCCGTTGAACATCATGTGTTCGAAGAAGTGCGCGAGGCCGGTGATGCCGGGCACCTCGTTGCGGCTGCCGACCCGCACCCAGTTGTAGAGCGCCACGTTCGGAATGTCGCGATCGGTCCAGACGATGACCTTCATGCCATTGGCCAGCGTGGTGGACGTCACCTGTTCGGCGCCGGGCACGCGCGGCGGCGGGGTCGCGGCTGCGGCCGTGCCGAGCGACAGGCTGAACAGCAATGGCAGCAGGATACGGGGCAGTTGCGACATGCGGCACCTCGAAACGAAGTGCGTAGTCTAATCGCGAAAAGAAAAGCGCCGCGCAAGGGGGAAGTCTTGCGCGGCGCCAAGAAGCGAACACCGGGGAAGAGTTGTTCGCAGTTCTGTGAGGTGCTGTTCGGCTACCTCGAAACCTTGCCGGCGGACGACGTGGCCAACGCTGCGAGCTGGGCCCGGGCCAGGCGCGCATCGATGGGCGCGAACGTCACGCTGCCACCGCGGCGGCGCCGGACCATCATTCCCGCGAGCTGGGCGCGCATGCTCGCGATGCCCTGAGCGTTGGGAAGAATCAGCGTCACTGTCGGATTCGCCTTCACGGGCTAGGCAAAGCAATGGCTGTGCCAGCGGCTGGCTGGCTTGTAAATCAATGAGTTGTGAGTTCCGTCCTACAGAACGGACCGCACAATGTGACGCGCCGGGTCACGTTGTGACGCTGAGGAAATGGCAGCTGCCGAGCTTCTGTTAACGCGCGCCGTAGCGCGCCGGCGCTAGTGAGGAATGACCGGTACGCAGGGCTTGTTCGCGACCTTGAGTCCGCCGCAGATCGCGCGCGCCTGCGCCTCGTCCCGCACCTCCGCTTGCAGGCGATACAGGGTTTTGCCGGCGGCCTCGCCCACGACGACGCGCGGCGCGAGTCCGTCGAGCAAACCCGCCGCGTCGGACCGCAGCCTCTGCCACTCGGCATTGGCGCGTTCGGCGGATGAGAACGCGCCGAGCTGCACGCCGAAGCCGCTGGCCGCCGTGGGTGGCGCCACGGCAGGCACGCTTGCCGCTTCACCGGCCACGGCGCCACTGCCGCCCGGCGGAACGGCGGGCAACGACGCATCCGCGCCGCCACCGGACTTGAAGCCCTCGATGCGCACCTTCGCTTCCTTGGCCCACCGGCCCGCCGGGTGCTGAGCGAGGAATCGTTCGTATGCCTGCTGGTTGTCGGTGACCGCGGCATCGCGCCAGTCACTTTCTTCCGCCAGTTGCTGCAGCCGCTCGCGCGCCGTGGTGACGCGGCCGCTGTCGGGATGCGCGGCGATGAATTCCTGGTAGGACTCGGGCGTGTCCGCCGCCTGCGCCGAGCGCCAGTCGCTCTTCTCGCGACTGCATCCGCCGAGCGTGAGCGGCGCGAGTGCCAAGAGAATCATGAGAGGCCGCGGCGACATCGTTATATTGTAATCATGGACCCGCACCGGAGACGAACATGAGTGAAGAACCCAAGCGCCGACTCGCCGACCGGCTCGGCATGTCGCCCACCGTCATCTCCGAGAGCACCACCGTGGTCGGCGACATCGAGACGCAGGGCCCGCTCATGGTGTCCGGTCACGTGCAGGGCAACGGCAAGATCGGCGGCGCGCTCAGCATGAGCAAGTCCGCCCACTGGCGCGGCGACATCGCCGCGAAGCAGGCCGTGCTGGCCGGCAAAGTGACCGGCCGGATCGTCATCGACGACAAACTCGAGATCAGTGCGAGCGCGGAGATCAGCGGCGAGATCGTCGCCAAGGTGCTGGCCATCGCCAATGGGGCGCGCATCGAAGGCGAAGTGACGGTCACGAGCGGCAAGGCCATCGTGAAATTCGACGAGCGGCGCGCCACCGCCTAGGGCGTGCAGCCCGACAAACCATCGATCCACCCGCTCAGTAGTTGCACACCGGCCGCGTCGATCAGATGGCGCGCCAGCGGCGGCATCGCCTCCGCGCCGAGGCGATTCACCCGTGCGACGACCACCGAGCGGGCCGCGGATCCTGGCGCGATCAACCTGGCATTGCCGATGCCCAGGTTGCCGAGCGCGGGCGCGACGTCGCATGCGCCGGTATCGGCCAGCCGCGTGGTGAAGCGCAGATCCATCGTCGACTGGGTGCCGCCGCCCGGCCGATGACAGTTGGCGCAGTTGGTGTGCAGCCAGGCGCGCGCGCGCGGCTCGATGGCGCCGCCGCCCTGCGGATCCGGAATCACGGGTAGTTGGTCGGGTGCCTGCGTGAGCGCCGGCGTCAGTACGTCGATGAGGTTCAAGGTCGTGAGCTGGTTGGCCGTGCGGCCGGTCGGATATCCCAGGTCGCCGTTGAGCTGGCCGACTTCGAGGCCCAGGACGCGGCCGGCCGCCGCCGTGTGGCATTGCAGGCATTGTGCTTCGCTCGGAAATTCCCAGCTCTGCCCGGCGACCTGCACGGTCTTGCCGCCGATCACGCGCGTGGCATCGGTGCCGCCGGCGTTCCATTCGTACGTGTAGCCCGCCCAGTTGCCGTCGTTGTGACGCATGAACAGGCGCGTTTCCACCGGCGTGCTGCCGAGCCGGAAGTTCTTGACCAGCACGCTGCCGGTCGGAAATTCGAAGTCGCCATCGGCGCCGACGGTGATGCTCTGGCCATCGGGCAGCGCCAGCCAGCGGTCCTTCACGGCGCCATCCGAGAAGAAGGCCGCATTCGGCGCATAGGGAATGAGGCCGGTCGCGGGCTGGGTCGCGTCGCCGGCCGCGACGCAGCCGCTCGCCGACAGCTGGCTCGCGATCTGCCGGCCACTGGCGGTACCCGGCACGATGCGATGCAGGGTGCCCGCGTTGCTGCTCGCGCCCAGGCTGACGATGTACAGCTCGCCGGCCTGGTCCTGGCCGAAGGAGACGATCTGCAGCCCGGTAGACAGGCCATTGCCCAGCGTCAGCGTGGGAGTCGTGTCGCGCGCGATGCTCCACAGCGCGCCGCCGTAGTCGCCGAACACATAGCGACCGGAGAGCGCGGGAATGGCGCTGCCGCGATACACGAAACCGCCCGTGGTCGAGAAACCCTGCGAGCGGCCGTACTGCGCGACCGGCGGAATCGGCTCGGGATTGCTGCCGCAATCGGCATTGAAGGGATTGGTGCCCTCGAAGCAGCGCCAGCCGTAATTGCCGCCGAGCGTCACCTTGTCGATTTCCTCGAGCGCACTCTGGCCCACGTCGTTGAGCCACAGCTCGTGCGTGCCGCCGCGGTCGAAGCTCCAGCGCCAGGGATTGCGGAAACCGTAGGCATAGATCTCCGGACAGCTCGCCGCGCCCGTGCCGCCCGTGCAGCGGGCGTTCGCGGCGAAGGGGTTGCCGGCGGGAATGGCGTACGGCGTGGCCTGGCTGGCCGCGGACACGTCGATGCGCAGCAGCTTGCCGAGCAGAGTCGTCAGTCGCTGCCCGTTGCCGATGTCTCCGTGCCCGTCGCCGCCACCGCCACCATCGCCGATGCCGACGTACAGCATGCCGTCCGGGCCGAAGGCGAGATTGCCGCCGTTGTGGTTGTTCTCCGGGTCGTCGACGTTGAGGATTTCCAGCTCAGTGTTCAACGCCAGAGTGTTGCCACCGTCGGTGCTGCGGAACTCGGACACGCGATCGACCAGGCCGAGCGTGGCATGGGTGCCCGTGTAGAAGAGATAGACCCGTGGATTGGTGGGCCAGTCGGGATGGAACGCCATGCCGAGCAGGCCGCGCTCGTCGTTGGGCGAGTTCGGCGCCGAGTTCAGCCGGCTCGCCACGTTGATGAATTCGCGCGACGTGGCGACGTTCGGGTTGTTGTCGAACACCCGCACCGCACCCGATTTCTGCGCCACGTACCAGCGCGCGTTGCTGGCGGGCTCCTGCAGCATGGCGATGGGCTGATCGAAATTTCCAAGATTGGCGAACACGCGTTGCACGGCCAGCGAAACGGCATTGCTGGGCGCATCGCCCGCCACGCAGGTGGAGTTCGCCGGCCGGCCGTCGAGCCCGCCGGTGCCGGCGGGCGCGGCCAGCGTCGTGGCGCTCGCCACCGCCGAGCGCGCGGACTCGTTCGGCGGCGTGGCGCCGTCGAAGGCGGTCACGGCATAGCCGTAGGTGGTCTCCGCGGCCAGCGAGGCGTCGGTGTAGTTAGTCGAGGTGACCGTGGCCAGGGCCGTACCCGCGCCATCGCGGTAGATGCGGTAGCCGGCGACGCCGGTGCCCGCGTCGCTGGCAGCCGTCCAGCTCAGCTGGATCCGGGTCGCGGACAACGCCGCGGCGGTGACTCCGCCCGGCGCCGTGGGCGCCGTGGTGTCCGCCGCCGGCGGCGGCGCGGGCGGATCGCTGCCGCCCGGCCCGCTGCCGCAGGCCCCGAGCAGCAGGGCCAGGGTGATCAGACTGGCGTGGGCCGTTACGCAGCGCATGCGAGACCTCCAGGAGCCGGACCGGCAGGGAACTGCGTCGGTTCCGGCGCAGCTCAGCATAGCGTCTGTGACCTGCCTATCTGTCAGGGTTCCGCGACAAGCTGCAGCACGCGGCGGTCCAGCCAGCTGCTGTCGCCGAGATTCTCGATGAAACCGCAATGCCCGCCATGCGCGGTGGTGGTGATGACCAGCTTGGCGGCGCGTGCGAGCCGCGGCAGGTCCTGCGCCGCGATGATGGGATCGTCCAGGGCAACGAACATGTGCGCGGGAACCGCCAATGTCGCCAGCCGGTCGCCCGTGATGGCATAGCCGGCCAGGTAATCATCCATGGTCGGGTACTCGGTGTGGCTGGCCACCAGCAGGCGGGTCATCTCGCGCAGACTGCGCACGCGCAGCAGGTCTGCGAAATCGTAGTGCTCGGGCCAGGCCATCTGCTTGCGCGCCAGCGAGCGCGTCCACTTGCGCACGAAGTAGCCGTGATACAGCGGAAAGCCGGTTTCCAGCGTGCGCATCGTCACCGCCGGATCCAGCACGGGGCAGATTGCCACGACGCGCTCGATGGGCAGATGCCGGGCGTCGGCGTGTGCCGCCACGCGCAACATGAAATTTCCGCCCAGGGAGAAACCGCCGAGCAGCATCCGCTGCTCCGGGAAGCGTTGCGCCAGCGCCCGGACCGCGCCGACCACCTCCGGCAGCCGGCAGGAATGAAACAGATCGCGATTGAGATGATGGGTGGCGCCGTGATCGCGCAGGTTCAGGCGCACCACCTCGAAGCCCGCGGCAAACAAGCTCTGGCCGAGCGACATCACGTAGGTGGAATCGGTGCTGCCCTCCCAGCCGTGCAGCAGCACGGCCATGCGCTTGCCGGGCTCGCGCCCGCGCCGCGCGGGACTGGAATGGAACGCCTGCAGAGTGACCCCTTCACCGCAGTCGAGCAGCAGCTCTTCGGCCGAGGCGATCAGCGGCAGCGCTCGCCGCCGCACGCGCGCGGCGCGCCAGAGCAGGCTGGGCAGGATGGTCTGGAAATGTCGGCCGCGCAGCCAGCCGGGCGGTTGGAACGAATTGTCGAGCGGGAATCCGGTCACTGCGCCCCGTTGACTGGCGATGGATGCATGGAGTTCACGGCATCCGGCGCGGGCGCCGCGGCCGGCATTGCTTCGGGCGCCGCCCCGGAGTCGACCGCCGCCTCGGCGGCGAGCGCCGCTTCGGCGCCGCCGGCCGTTGCCATGGCGGAATCCACGGGCGGCACGACAGATGCGCCATCGGGCACCAGCACCACGTCCGGCGAGCTCATCGCGGCGGCGTCCGGCGCGTCGCTGGCCGGCGTGACGACATCGCTCTGCGGCGGGGGCGCCGCATCGGCCGGCGGCGGCGCGGGCCGGGCGCGCAGCGTTTCGAGCTCGGCATAGGCGGCGGTGAGATCGGTCTCGAGAGCTGCGATGCGGGCGCCGCGGTTCCACCACTGCCAGGACATGAAGGCGGCGCCGCCCAGCGCGATGACGGCCAGCATCCAGCCGGCGATCTTCGACCAGGAGCGCTCGACGATGATCGGCGGATTGTCCAGCTCCGGCGTACGCGGCGCCGGCAGCAGCGCCGCGAGATCGCCGTGCAGCCGTTCGGTGTGCGACGCGATGGCGCCGCCGAGGAAGCCGCGCAGGCTGGCCAGCTCCTTCTGCAGCGATGCATCCACCGCCGCGCGGATCTCCAGGGTCATCTTCGGCAGCAATTCCCTGAGCGCGTCCACGGCGTCCACGCCGGCGGCGCGCGCCGCCACCGGCGCCTCGCGAACCGGCGGCTCGCCGACGGGTCCGGTCGCGGCGTCGGGCGCAGGCTCCACGATGATGGCCGACTCGTTCGCCGGCATGAGGTCCGGCGCATTCTGCAGCGCCGTGAAGGTAGTTTGGTCGCGCTCGAGACTGCGACGCTCGGACACCAGACGCAGCTGGAACAGCAGGCGCGTGACGTCGGACTGCTTGATCTGCTTGGGCAGCACGCCCTCGGCGCCCAGCGCGCGGGCCTGCCCCAGGTACAGGTCGCCTTCCTGCGAGGTGTACATGAGGATGGGAATGGATGACGTGCGCGGATTGTTCTTGATGGTCTGCACGGCCTGAAAGCCGTCCATGCCCGGCATGAGGTGATCCATGAAGATCACGTCCGGGCGGTTGCGCGTGAGGTAATCGATGGCGGCCTCGGCGGATTCCGCGGCATCCACCGCGATTTCGTGACGCTCGAGGATGCGCGAGAGAAATGCGCGTGCCGATTTCGAATCGTCCACGACCAGGGCGCGCTTGGAAGACATCGACTCTCCCCTCATCTCTTGTTGGATTTATGGAAAGTGTAGCGTCAACCCACCGCCGGTGGGCGCGTTCTTCCCATGCGACGACGAACTTTTTCTTCGGGAGGAAACATGAACGCCAGATTCCCCAGCTTGTTGGGCGCCGCCCTGACGGCATTGACCGCCACGATGCTGCTCGGTGCCGGCGTCGCCGCCGCGCGCGATGCGCAGCGCCCGCGCGGCGCGAATGGCCCGCGCGCGACGCAACCTCACACTCGCGCCACCGAACGTCAGCGCACCGAAAGCGGGCGCACGCGGCAGGACACCTGGACCGGCCGCGAGGGACGCACAGCCACGCGCGACGCCGTGGTTACCAACGACCGCGAAACCGGCACGCGCACCCGCAACGTCGACTACACCGGGCCGAACGGCAACACCGCCGGCGTGGATTCCGTGCGCACCAGAACCGACGACGGCTTCACGCGCGCCACGACGGTGACCAACGCGCAGGGCGAGACGGCGACCCGCGATCTGACCGTGTCGCGCGACAAGGATGCGGGCACGGTGAGCCGCGAGGCGAACTACACGACGTTCGATGGGCGCACGGGCTCCCGGACGGACGAACTGCAACGCACGGATGATGGCTATGCGCGCGAGAGCACGCGCACCACGCCCGAGGGCGTGACGGCGACGCGCTCCGTGGACGTGTCCTGCGACAAGGAATCGAAAAGTTGCGTCAAGCAGGTGGAAGTATCCCGGGAGCCGTGAAGCCGGAACGCCTGGCGCCGCCCACGGGGGCGGCGCTATTTCGGCAGCGCCAGCCCGACCGCGGAAGGGACGCTCGCGAACTCCGCCCGGACGCGTTCATAGAACGACAACAGCCGCTTCGCCATGGCGAGCGACGCCCAGGATTCGGCGTGCGCGCGAAGTTGCGCGCGGCGCGGCGAGTCCGCGGGCAGTTGCAGCGCCGCCAGCACGCCGTCGGCGAACGCGTCTTCCTGCTCCGGCACCACGAAAGCACCGCAAGCCGGCGTGAGGATCGAGCGCGTGCCCAGCTCTGCGGTGGAGACCACGGGCGTGCCCTGGGCCATGGCCTCCAGCAGCACCAGCCCCTGGGTCTCGGTGCGCGAGGCGAACACGAAGGCATCGCCGGCTGCATAGCAATTGGGTAGATCGGTGCGGCGGTCCAGATAACCGATGAACCGCACCGATTCGGCGAGCCCGAGCTCGCGCGACCGGCGAGTGAGGCTTTCGCGGGCCGGGCCTTCGCCGGCGATCACGAGCAACGCATCCGGCCGGCGCGCGCGCACCCTGGCGAACGTGCGCAGCAGGAACTCGATGTTCTTCTCGAAGGCGACGCGCCCCACGTACAGGAGCAGCGGCGCACCTGGGGGCAGGTTGAACTGCCGGCGGAAGCTCGCGCCGTCGCCGCGCACGAAACTTTCCACGGACAGGCCCGTGGGCAGCACTTCGATGGGCGTGGTCACGCCGTAGTCGAGCAACGCATCGCGCATGGGCGCGCTCGGTGAGATCAGCTCGGCCACGTCACGGCACTGCGACAGAGTGAAGCGGCGGGCGAGCGCGCGGCCAATGGCCCGCGGCAGGATGGGCACGTAGTGATGCAGGTAGTCTTCGAAGAACGTGTGATAGGTCGCGACCACCGGCAATCCGTGCTCGCGCGCGAAACGCACGCCGGCGTAGTGCGCGATGAACGGGGTGTGGATGTGTACCAGGTCGACGCGCGCGGCGAGCCCGGGACCGAGCGCGGCGCGCAGCGGGCCTCGCTTGAAGCGCCGATCCTCGGGATCCATGGGCACGCCCCCCGACGGCACGCGGATGATCGACGGATCGGCATCCTCCGGCGCACCGGGATAGGCCGGTGCGACCAGCGTGGTCTCGACACCGAGCTGCGCGAGATCGCCGCGGAACGTGCGGATCGAGGTGGAGACGCCGTTGACGCGGGGGAAGTAGACGTCGGAGACGAACAGTACCCGCATCAGCCGAACGCGGCGTCGATCGAGCTGCCCGCGAACCCGAAGGCCGCGCCCAGCAGGGCGCCCACCAGCACGTCCGTGGGGTAGTGCAGCCCCAGGACCACGCGCGAGGCGGCGATCGACAGCGCCAGCGGCACGAGCACGAAGCCAAGCTCGGGGAAGGCGGCGCAGGCCTGCCAGGTGAAGGCCACCGCGTGCAGAGTGTGCCCCGACGGAAAGCTGTAACGATCGAGCGGCGCGCCGGCGAGTGAAATTCCCGCATGCCGGATGAAGGGTCGCTCGCGCACGAAGGTGCGCTTCAGTAGCTTGTACACCGCGAGGCCCGCGGCGCCGCTGGCCAGCATGACGGCCGCGACCCGCAGCCCCTGCGCGCCGTACAGGAGCGGCAGCGCGAACATGAGGCAGTACCAGAGCACGCCATCGCCCAGACGGCTCGCGGCCTTGAAGAACACGCGGATCGCCGCGTGCTCGACGCCGCGATTCAGGCGCCGGCACAGCCGGTACTCGGCATGATCGAACCGCGCCAGCATCGAACCCATGGATGAGCTATGGATTGCCACGCAGCGAGTCTCGACACCGCGCAAGGCAGCACGGTGACGCCCGCATGAAGGTTTTGTTGCGAACCGCCCGGCCACCGGATTCGGGCAGCTGAATGAACGGTTACACTGCCGCGTCATGAGCTTTTTGCGCCGCAGCGGCCTGGTTTTCGCGATCTGCGCCGGTCTCTGGTCGGCGTCCGCGCGGGCCGTCGACGCGTTCGTGCTGGAAGTGCACGAGCTCAGCGTTGGCGGCGTTTCGGTCGAGTCGGCGAGCGCACGGCTGGACATCCTCGACGAAACACGGACGCGGCTCACCCTGGGCGCACGCGCCGCGACCCTGCCTGACCCGGTCGGCAGGCTGAGCGCGCTGTCTCTGGTGTGCGAGTCACCGGTGATCGCGGAGCCTCGCTACGCCTGTGACCACGGCAGCTTCGTGGCGCGCGGTGGCCCGACCGGCGCGGTACGCATGGTGGTCGCCGCGAGCTACGACACCGCGAAGAGCCTGGCGAAGTTTTCCGGTCGGGGCTTGAAAGTGGCGGGCGCCACGGCCGCCTTCGATGGCTGGTCGAACGATGCCGGCTGGCGGGTGAAGTTCGACACCGACACGACCAGGGTGGCGGCGCTGCGCGAGTTCGCCAAGCCGTGGTTGCAGCTTCCCGCGGACATCACCGGCGACGGCAAGGCGGACTTGCACGGTACGGCCGCCAGTGCCGGCAAGGGCATGCGGCTCTCCGGCCGCGTGAATCTCGCCGAGCTCGACCTCACCAACGACGCCAGCACGATCGTCACCGACAAGCTGGCGGCATCCATGGACGTCGACGTGAACATCGGCGGCAAGGACACCACCTTGCAGGCGCAGGTGCAGGGCCGCAAGGGCCAGATGCTCGTGGGCCCCGTGCTGCTCGACTTCGCCCGCAATCCACTCGACCTGAAGGCCCAGGCCGCGCTGCGAGGCGACGTGCTCACGGTGCAGTCGTTGTCCCTGCAGCAGAAGGACCTGCTCGATCTGGCCGGCTCGGCCAGTGTGAATCTCGCCGGCGACCTGCCCCGGGTGGATGCAGACCTGCGCATCGCCAGGCTGGAATTCCCGGCGGCGTATTCCAGCTACCTGCAGATAACCCTGGCGTCCACGCTGCTCGGCGACGCGGACACGGCGGGATGGCTGCAGGGCGAGGTCGCCGTGCGCGACAACGCGCCCACGTCGCTGCACCTGGTGCCACGGTCGCTGGTATTCCACGACCGCAAGGACCGGCTGTTCCTCGCGAAGATCGATGGCGAGGTCTACTGGACGCCGGCTGGCGTCGAGGCACCCTACTCGCGGCTCTCCTGGGCGGAAGGCGGCGCGTTCGGCTTGAGCGGCGGCGCGGCCAGCATCGAGTTCGTCGCGCGCGGCGCCAACTTCGCGCTCATGAAGCCCACCAAACTACCCATCCTGGACGGAGCCCTGGCCATCGACACGCTGGCCATGGGCAACCTGGGCGCCAGCAACATGGAAGTGACCTTCGAGGGCGAGGTCGAACCGATCAGCATGCCGCGGCTCGCCACCGTGTTCGGCTGGCCGGCGTTCCAGGGAACACTCGCGGCACACATTCCCGCGGTCAAGCTCAAGGACAACGTGCTTTCCATCCAGGGCAACGTCGAGTCGCAGGTGTTCGGCGGCCGCGTGGTCGGCAGCAACATCCGCCTGCAGGATCCCCTGGGAAATTTTCCGCAGTTCTTCGCCGACGTGCGCGCCCGCGATCTCGATCTTGGCCTGGTGACGCAGACCTTCGAGGTGGGCAGCATCACCGGCAGGCTCGAGGCCGACGTGCTCAATCTCGAGTTGTTCGGCTGGTCGCCGGTGTCGTTCGATGCGCGCCTCGCGACTCCCAAGGGCGACAAATCGCGGCACCGCATCAGCGCCAAGGCGGTGACCAGTCTCTCCAACGTCGGCGGTGGCGGCGGCGGCGTGGTGCAGGCGTTGCAGTCGGGCCTGCTGCGCTTCTTCGATGAATACAGCTACGACAAGCTTGGCATCACCTGCAAGCTGCGCAACGACATCTGCGAGATGTCCGGCGTGGAGCCGGCCGGCATAGGCTATTACATCGTCAAGGGCGCCGGCCTGCCGCGCATCGACATCGTGGGTAATGCCGGGCGCGTGCGCTGGAGCCAGCTGGTGTCATCGATCGCCACCACGAATTTCGGCGGTGCCTCCGCGCAGTAAGAAATGGACCGGATGGACGAGCGCGGTTTTCGGGCCAATAATCGCGCGCACATTTGACGTATGGCGTGTTCAGGGCGCATTCATCGACGTCGCCCGATCATGGCATCGTCCGGGCCGCGAGCTTGGAACAAAGGAGTTTTGAATGCGACGCGTATTGCCGCTGAAGATTGCACTGGTGAGCCTGCTGATCGCCGCGTGCGTCACGATCAACGTCTACTTCCCGGCCGCCGCCGCCGATCAGGCCGCGGACCAGGTGATCAACAAGATCACCAGCGGCGCGGGCGCGACCACGCCGCCGCAGTCTTATCGGGTACCCCCGCGCGAGGAGGAAGCGCCCAGCTTCATGCTGGTCGCCGTCAGCGGCGCGTTGAACGCGCTGGTCCCTGCCGCGCATGCCCAGGGTGCCGATGCGCTCAACGTGAGCTCACCGGCCATCCAGCGCATCACCTCGTCCATGGCCGCGCGCTTCGGCGAGCTGCAGAAGTTCTTCGCGAGCGGCGCCATCGGCCTCACCAAGGACGGCAACATCGACGTGCGTGACCTGAATGCCGTTGCCCTGCCCGACCGCGCCACCGTCAAGCGCCTGGTGTCCGAGGACAACGCGGACCGCGCCCAGTTGTATGCGGAGATCGCCAAGGCCAACAAGCACCCGGAATGGGAAGCCGACATCCGCAAGAGCTTCGCGCGCCGCTGGGTCGAGACCGGCGCCAAGCCCGGCTGGTACTACCAGGGCGACGACGGCGCCTGGAAGCAGAAGTAATCAGTCCGCTGGCTCTCAGCGGCCGAAGGGAATCGGGGCCCGTTCCAGAGTCTGGATCGGGCCCCGTCGTTTTCCGCGTTTGAATCGCGTGCGCAAATTCTTGTTTGTGGCGGCATTCGCTGCCGCGTTTCTCCTGGTGGCCGCCGCGCTCGTGCTCAAGGCGCAGTCGCTGCTGGCCTTCCCCTACATCCCACCGGGCGCGCAGAAGCCCGGAGCGCTCGAGCTGGCGAATGGGGAGTCCGTCTGGCTGGAGGTCGACGGTAAACGGGTCGAAGCCTGGTTTCTTCCTGCCCATCGACCTGGCCCCGCGCCCCTCGTCATCAACACTCATGGCAACGGCGAACTCATCGACCAATGGGCCGAACGAGTAACGCCTTTGCGAGACGCAGGCGTCGGCGTACTGCTGGTCGAGTACCCTGGTTATGGCAGGTCCGAAGGCAAGCCCTCCGAGAAGAGCATCACGGGCACGATGCTGGCCGCCTACGACTGGGCGGTGAGGAATCCACGGATCGACGCGCGCCGCATCGTCGTGCACGGGCGCTCGATGGGTGGCGGCGCTGCCGGCCAGCTTGCAAGCCGACGACCGCTGGCCGCGGTGGTACTCGAATCCACTTTCACCAGTCTCGCCGCGATGGTGCGAGCGCATGGTGTACCCGATTTCCTGGTGGCCAATCGCTTCGATACCCTGGAGGCTCTGGCGGCCTATCGCGGACCTCTCTTGATCCTGCATGGCGCGCGCGATCTGGCGATTCCGGTATCCCACGCGCGCGCCCTGGCCAGGGCCTTTCCGCAGGCCCGGCTGCTGATCGAGAATTGCGGCCACAACGACTGTCCACCGCAATGGGAGCTGTTACTCGGTTTCCTGGCGGAAAACGGCGTATTTAGCGGAGCAGCAACGGGAGATTCGCCATGAAGAACCGCATTCTCATCGCTTCCTGCGCCGCAACGGCCCTGCTGCTCGTGGGTTGCGGCGTCGCCGAAACGGCCGGCGTGGCCGCCGCCGAAGCCGAGCTCGCCGCCGAGCAGGCCAAGGAAGGCGAGAAGATGAAGCAGAAAGTTCAGGATGACATCGCCGCCGCGCAACAGGCGGCCGCAGATGCACGCCAGGCCGCGGAGAGCGCCGCGGAGTGAGTGCAATCGGGCCGGAGCTCGTCGCGAGCTCTGGCCACTGCGTTAGTCGCGCATGCCCGTGCCGCGGCTCATGAAGAACAGCGCCACACCGAACAGCACGACAGCGGACAGCGACATGATGGTGAAGGCCACGCCGATGTGCACGTCGCTCACCCCGAGGAAGCCATAGCGGAAGGCGTTCACCATGTGCAGGATGGGGTTGGCGAACGAGAGATGTCGCGCCCATTCCGGCAGCAGCGAGATGGAATAGAACACGCCGCCGAAATACGTGAGCGGGGTGAGCACGAAGGTGGGTATCCAGTTCACCTGGTCGAAGTTCTTGGCAAACTGCGCGTTGATGAAGCCGCCCAGCGAGAACACCACCGATGTGAGCGCCACGGCGCCCAGGATCACCAGCACGTGGTGCACCGGCAGATGGGTGAAGATCAGCGAGACCACGGTCACCGCCGACCCGACCAGCAGCCCGCGCACCAGGCCGCCGCCGACGTAACCCAGCACGATGATCCAGTTGGGCAGCGGCGCGACCAGCAGCTCCTCGACGTGCTTGCCGAACTTCGCGCCGAAGAACGATGACACCACGTTGCCGTAGGAATTGGTGATCACGGCCATCATGATGAGGCCCGGGGCGATGTACTGCATGTACGGCACGCCATCCATCAAGCCCACGCGCGAGCCGATCAAACTACCGAAGATGACGAAGTACAGCGCCGAGGTGACCGCCGAGGGCACGATGGTCTGGGCCCAGATGCGGATGATGCGCCCGTACTCGCGGATGATGATGGTCTTGAACCCGACCCAGCGCGCGGTGCCCAGCGCCTTCGGGGAATCCGCCGCTGGCGTGCCTGCCTCGCTCATGCCTGACCTGCCGCGGCTTTGTGCTGCTGCCGGTCGCGCGGCCCCTTCGGCTCGACCAGTTTCATGAACAGTTCCTCGAGCCGGTTCACCTTGTTGCGCATGGACAGCACGTGGATGCCCAGGCTCGACAGGCTGGCGAAAACCTCGTTGAGGCTCTGTTCCTTGGACACCTCCACTTCCAGCGTGTGCTCGTCGACCAGGTTGAACGCATAGCCCGACACCACGGGAACGGCGGCGAGCGCCTCGCGCAGGTTGAGCACGAAGGTTTCGGCCTGCAGTTTGCGCAGCAGGCTCGACATGCGGTCGCGCTCGGCGATCAGGCCGCCGTTGATGATGGCGATGTTGCGGCAGAGCGTCTCGGCCTCCTCGAGATAGTGCGTCGTCAGGATGATGGTGGTGCCGCGCGCGTTGATCTCGCGCAGGAAATCCCACATGGATCGACGGATCTCGATGTCGACGCCGGCCGTGGGCTCGTCGAGGATGAGTAGTTTGGGCTCGTGCACCAGGGCGCGCGCGATCATCAGTCGCCGTTTCATGCCGCCGGACAGGCCACGCGCGATCTTGTTGCGCTTGTCGGCGAGCTGCAGCAGCGAGAGGTACTTGTCGGCGCGTTCGCGGGCCAGCGAGCGCTCGATGCCGTAGAACCCGGCCTGGTTCACTATGATGGTCTGCGGCGTCTCGAACTGGTTGAAATTGATCTCCTGCGGGACGATGCCGATGCAGGCCTTGGCGGCTTCCAGCTCGCGGTCGAGGTCGTGGCCGAAGACGCTGACCGTCCCAGAGGTCTTGTTGACCAGCGAGGTGAGGATGCCGATGAGCGTGGTCTTGCCCGCGCCATTCGGCCCGAGCAGCGCGAAGAAGTCGCCGGTCTCGACGTCGAGATCGACGCCCCTGAGGGCCTGCACCCCGTTCTTGTAAGTCTTGGTGAGGCCGCGGATCGAAAGAGCGTGCATAGACATCCAGCTTGAGGGTTCCGGCCGCAGATTACATGGTTCTAAAGAGGTAGCCCGCGCCGCGCCGACGCCCCTGCCGTGCTGGGTCCGGCGCGCAAATCGGGAGAGTGTCCGCGAGGATAGCCGGCCCGCCGACGCCGTGCAGCGACCGGTGGCGTCAGCGGCCGCCGTCGGCGTGGCAGTTCAGACCGCGAACGCTCGTGCGGACCTGGCGCCGCCCTCAGGCCGATCGCGCCGTGAGTGTGTCGGCGGCGAGCCGCTGCACGCCGCCAAGCAGTAGTTCGTGCAGCCGCTGATCCGCACCGGCCGAGGCTGCCTGCAGCAGCTCGCGCCAGAAGAAATGTTGATTGGGCCAGCGCGGGCGCAGCGTGGTGCCATTGCGTTCCGCCGCCACTTCCAGTGCCGACAGGGAACAGGCGGCGAGCGCTTCGATGGCCGGCAGCGTCGCCCCGAACACCAGGCACGCGGCCCGCGGCCGGCTTCGCGCGAGATGCCAGCCATACACGAGCATGCGCCGGGTCAGGGACCGCGCCGGGGCCGGATCGAAAAAGGCGCTGCCGGCCGGCTGGGACCGCTCGCGGACGCCGCCCGAGCGCATCTCCAGCCACGTGGGCGAGCCGGCAAATCCGGCGTCGAACAAGCTGAACGGCGCCCCGGCCAGCCGCCGCACCGCCTGTGCCGGCAGGTCTGCCCACAGTTCGCGTAGTTCCGCCAGCAAGGCGGGCAACTCCGCGGAATCCCCGGCTTCTGCCGCGCGGACCGCGAGCAGGCCGAGACACTCGGCATTCAGCTCGGCCAGGGGTGCCGGGTCCACGCCCTGTGAAGGCAGCCAGTGTCGCATCGGTTCTCGTCCCTGCCGCACGCCCATCGCATTCCTCCCGAATCGCGCGAGATATCTTGCGCCGGCCCACCTTGAAAGTCATTTGCAAATTTGGGAAATTTTTCCCAAATTCAGGGTACCCGGAAAATGGACTATCTACAGGGAAGGACACCATGAGAATCTCCGACGACCGCTACAGCCGTGACCGCCTGCGACTCGACCTGGCGCTGCGTTTCATCCATCACGAGGCACGTACGCACACCATTCGCGCCTGGACCGGCCTCACCGACGATCGCATCCGCAAGCTCTATCGCACCTATCTGCACGAGGCCGGCGGCAGCGGCGTCACGCGCCACCGTGGCAAGTCGCCACGCCAGGCGGCTTTCTTCACCCGATCGCTGCGCATGCGGCGCGAGGCCGCGGTGTTCGCGAGCGTGAGCAGCCTGTTCGGGCTGATCGCGTCGCCTCCCGGCAGGGGCGAAGCCATAGTGGTGGATCGTGCCGCGCAACCTGCGCCCGACGTGGCGCGCGGTGCGTTGCTTTGCGAGGCCTTCGAGGCCTATCGCGCGCTCATGGGCGAGTCGCAGATCTCCTTCGAGCACGCCGTGTACCTGTTGGGCGCATTGCACGCGGGCGACGAACTGCGCGTCGCCCATTGCCGCGACTGCAACGGCGTGCTGGTGACGGACCGCCTGGCGCTGCGCGCGCCGGTCTGCAACGACTGCGGCGGTGCCCGGCCGGCCTCGTCCTACGAGTGCGGCCCCGCGCGCGACCCGTGACGCGCACCCTGCACGCGGGTGCGGTACATTGGCCGCGTGAGTGTTGCCCAACAGCTGTTCGCCGGCCCCTTCATCGAGCGGCGCGCGGAGCTGCGCGACGATCCGAACTGGTTGTCCGCGGCGCGCACCGATCCCGAGACGCGCTACGTGCTGGCCTCCGGGGCGGCGCAACTCGTGACCGTGCCGTCGATCGACATCGCGTTGCTGCGCAATGACCATGCACTGATTCGCGCGGCCACCGAGTCCAACTTCACCTTGTTAGGCTGGTTCCGCGGCTCACGCACCGTGCTGGTCGAGTACGAAGCGGAAGCCATTCCAAAGGCCGGGCCGCCATTGCCGGGGGACACCGAGCTGCGCGAGCTGCGGCCGCTGGCGCCGCTGCTGCAGGCGGACGCGGCCTCGCTGCTGGCGTACGCGCGCGCGCTGGTGCTGTGGCGCGCGCGTCACCGTCATTGCGGCCTGTGCGGCGCCGCCAATGCACGGGCGCGCGCTGGCCACATCATGCGATGCACGAATGACGGCTGTGGCGCCGAGACATTTCCGCGGCTCGATCCGGCCATCATCGTGCTCGTGTCCGATGCCTCCGGTGAGCGCGCGCTCCTCGGCAGGCAGGCCTCCTGGCCGGCGGGCCGCTACTCGACCATCGCCGGCTTCGTCGAGCCGGGCGAGAGCCTCGAAGACGCCGTGATCCGCGAGGTGGAGGAGGAAACCGGCGTGCTCGTGGGGGACGTGCAGTACGTGGCCTCGCAGCCCTGGCCGTTCCCATCCTCGCTGATGCTCGGCTTTCGCGCCGTGGCCCGCACCCAGGACATCAGCTTGCGCGATGGCGAGCTGGAAGATGCCCGCTGGTTCACGCGCGCCGACGTCGCGGCCGGCCATCCGGCCCTGCCGCCGCCGGGTTCCATATCTGCGCGGCTCATCGAGGGCTGGTTCAGCCAGCCTGGCGGGCCGCCCGGCCTGCGCTGATGCGTCCCGGTCCCGATGTGCTTGTTAGTTCTCGCCTGGCGTTGTCATCCCCGTTACCGTGCGGTGGTCGCCGCCAATCGGGACGAGTTTCACGCGCGGCCCGCCGCACCCCTGGCTCCCTGGTCCGAACCCCCGGGCGTGGCCGGCGGCCGGGACCTGCAGGCCCAGGGTGCCTGGTTCGCCGTGGACCAGCGCCGGCGCTTCGGCATCGTCACCAATTTCCGGGAATTCGGCCGCCGGCCGCGCCGCGCGCCCTCACGCGGCGGCCTGATTCCCACCTATCTGGCCGCGGACCTGCCTCCCGCCGAGAGCCTGCGCGCGCTGGAAACCGACGCACCGGGCTATGCGGGCTTCAACCTGCTGCTCGCCGATGGGGACTCGCTCTGGTACGCGTCGAATCGCGCCGATGTGTTCGCGCGCGAATTGCCGCCGGGCATCTACGGCCTGTCGAACGAGTTCCTCGACACGCCCTGGCCCAAGCTGGTCCGGGTGCGCGAGCGGTTCGCCGCGCTGCTCTCCGAGGCACACGACGACCGTGACGCGCTGGTCGAGCGGCTGCTGGGTCTGCTCGCGGACCGCGAGACGGCGCCCGTGGCCGAGCTGCCCGCCGGGGGGCCCTCGCCGGAGTGGGCGAGAAAGCTGTCGGCGCCATTCGTGCTGGACGCCGAGTACGGCACGCGTTGCTCGACCGTCCTGACGATCGAGGAGCGCGCCCTGGTCATGGTGGAACGGCGCTTCGATGCCGAGGGGCGCGCGACCGGCCAGTCCGAGCACCGGCTCGGCGCATGAGCTGAACATCCGCTGAACGCCGCGCTCGTCACGGGACGCGGAACCCGCACAACCCGCCGCGACTCTCATTAGAATCCCCGGGTTCGCCTTTCCGCGGTGTCATGCCGACCTTGCAGATCAAATCACGCCAGCGCAATCCCGCATTCCCGCTGCTGGCGCTGCTGCTGATCGCGCTTGCGATGCCGGTTCACGCGGAGATCCAGGTGGAAGTGCGCGGCGTCGCCGAGGACGTGCGCGCCAATATCCTCGCCTATCTATCGTTCGAGCGTTACAAGGGCTCCGACGACCTGTCGCGTGAGTTCGTCGACCGGCTGCAGGAGCGATGCGAGCGCGAGGTGCGCTCCGCCATGCGGCCTTTCGGGTTTTACGACCCCAAGGTGGTCTCGGCGGTGCGCAACGAGGGCAACGGCGACGACTTCCAGGTGCTCATCGACGTGACACCCGGCGAGCCGGTGCTGGTCGACACGGTGGCAGTGAACGTCACCGGGCCGGGTGCGAGCGACGAGATCTTCACGCGCATCACCAGCGACCCGCCGATCAGGATCGGCGACCGCCTGATGCACTCCAATTACGAGGCGCTCAAGGGCGGCCTGCTGCGCGCGGCTTCGACGTACGGGTATCTCGACGCGCGCATGACGCGCAACGAGATGCGCGTCGATCCGCGGGGCCACGCCGCGCAGATCTACATCGACTTCGAAACCGGCGAGCGCTACCGATTCGGCGAGACCAGCATCGAGCAGGGTGCGATCGACGAGAAGCTGGTGCGGCGCTTCCTGCGCTACCAGCCGAACCAGCTGTTCGACGCCACCGAACTGCTGCGCACGCAGTTCGCGCTGGACGACAGCCAGTATTTTTCCACCGTCGAAGTGCTGCCGCAGAACCGCGACCGCGAGCAGCACATCGTGCCGGTGGACATCACCGCCGAGCCCAATCGCCGCAGCCGTTACCAGTTCGGTGTGGGCTATGGCACCGACACCGAGGTGCGCGGCACGGCCTCCTGGGAGAACCGGCTGGTCAATCGTCATGGCCACCGGTTCCGCACCGAGGTGCGCGGCGCCGCGCTCGAGCAATCCGTCGATGCCCGCTACATCGTGCCCATCGGCGACCCGGCCACCGAGAAGTTCACGCTGCAGCTCACCGGCCTGCAGGAGCGGCGCGCCGACACGGACAGCCGCGACTTCAACTTCGCGCCGAGCTTCACCCACATTCGCGGGCCGTGGTTCGGCCAGTACTGGCAGCGCGTGACCTACGTCGAGTTCCTGCAGACCAGCTCGGAGCTCATCACCTCGGGCATCAAGGACACGCAGCAGCTGATCATCCCTGGCATCAGCTATTCGCTCGTGCCGCGCAACTACCTGGGCGAGGCGCTGTTCTCGCGCGCGCTGTACGGCGAATTGCGGGGCTCGCACAAGACGCTGGGTTCGGATTCCGACTTCCTGCAGGTGCGCCTGCAGGCCGAGCGCGTGTTCGACATAGCGCCCAAATGGCACGTGCTGTTGCGCGGCGAGCTCGGCGCGACGGCACTGTCCAAGACCAGCGGCCTGGCGGTGTCACAGCGCTTCTTCGCGGGTGGCGACCGCAGCGTGCGCGGCTTCGGGCGCGACGACCTGTCGCCCGTCCGCGAGGTCATGGATGCGGACGGCAACCTGGTGCTGGAAAAGACCGGCGGCAAACACCTGCTGGTGGGCTCGGTCGAACTGGTGCGCGACCTGCCGCGCAATTTCGCCGTCGCGGTATTCGCCGACGGCGGCAATGCCTTCGACGAGTTCGGCGATCCGCTCATGTACTCGGTGGGCCTGGGCTTCCGCTTGCGGCTGCCCGTGGTCTCGGTGGGCATCGACGTCGCACAGGCGCTCACCACGCCCGCCGGTGAAACCGACCGTCCGGGTCCGCGACTGCATCTGAATTTCTCGCCGAAGCTCTGATGAATTTTTCGAAGATCAAGAAACCGCTGAAGATCTTCGCGTGGGTCTTCACTTCGCTGCTGGTGCTGATCGTGTCGTGTCTCGCCTGGGTGATCTACACCGAATCCGGGCTGCGCTTCCTCGTGGCACATCTGCCCGAGAAGATGGGCAGGTCGATGGTACTCAGGGTCGACGAAGTGCATGGCACGATTGCCGGCGGCTTCAGCGCCCGCAACGTGGACGTGGACCACGAGCTCACGCACGTGCGCGTGGTCGGCGGCTCGGCGCGCGTCAACTTCTGGCCGTTGCTGGTGGGCCGCATCTCGGTGCGCGCGGCAAATGCCGAGTTCGTGGAGGTGACCGTCAAGCGGCGCACGCGTCCGCGGCCGAAGCTGCCCCCCAAGTTCATGCCGCGGCTGCTCAGCATCAGTGCGGAGCACGCGGCGGCCAGGACGCTGATGATCATCGCCCCCAACGGGCGGCACGTGCAGTTCGATCAGGTCAGCGCCGCGGGCATCGTCGGTCACAAGACCATCCGCATCTTCGAGGGCAACCTCATCTACGGCTTCATCCACGCGCGCACGCTCGGCTTGCTGCGCGCCGCGGACCCCATGAAGCTGTCGGGCGAAGCCACCACCCGCATCATCATGGAAGGCCAGCCCGAGTGGCGCGCCGACGCCAGCTTCGACGGCGACCTCGACAAACTACCGGTGACGGGCAAGCTGCAGACCCCGTTCCGGGCGGATCTCGCTGGCGAGCTGCTCAGCCTGTCCAAGGCCTTCCACTGGAGCGGCGAGGCGCAGGTCTACAACTTCGACCTGCGGGCCTTCGGCGGTGGCGGCGCGCTCGGCATCGTGCACGGCAAGCTGCAGCTCGGCGGCGAGATGAACGCATTTCATGGCCGTGGTCCGTTGGTCATTCCCGGGCTGGGCAGCGGTCTGTTCGATGCGGTATTCGCGGGCGACTACTCCGAAAAGCGCGTCACCGCCTCGCACTATGAGATCACGCACCGGGACACCGGCAGCCACGTCGAAGGCTCGGGAGTCATCGAGCCCGTGGACAACGGCCCGCGACTCGATCTGTCGGGGACCTGGCGCGAAGTGCGCTGGCCGCTGGTGGAGCGATTCACCGCCGACAGGCCGCAATTGTTCTCGAGCGCCGCGGGGCATTACACGCTGCGCGGCGTGTGGCCGTACGACCTCACCGCGAGCGGCGAGTTGTACGTGCCGAAGGTGGACCTGATGTCGGTCGCTCTGGGCGGCAGGCTGCACAAGGATCATCTCGTCATCGACTCGCTGGATCTCGACGCCTTCGGCGGCCGAGCGCAGCTCGCCGGCGAAGCGCGCTGGAACCCCGATGAAAGCTGGGCGCTCGCCGGAAAATTCGCCGGCTTCGATCCGGCGACCCTGCGGCCGGGCTTCGACGGCGCGCTGGACTTCGACCTGCAGGCCAGAGGGGCGCCGTTCGGCGGCGAAGGCAAGGTGGAATTCGCGTTCCGCGACCTGCGCGGCAAGCTGCGTGGCAACCCCGCCTCGGGCAGCGGTCGCGTGGAGATCGAGGGCGAAAACTACACCTTCGACAATCTGCGTTTTCGTGCCGGCAACACCCGCCTGCTGCTCGACGGACACATCGGCGGGCAGGCTCTCGACCTGGACTTCGCCGTGGACGCCGACAATCTCGCGCTGCTCGCACCCGGCGCGCGCGGCGAGCTGCATGCCAATGGCAGGCTGGGCGGCACCTCGGCCGCACCGGTCGTGAAGTTCCAGGCGCTCGGCAGCGGCATCGAGCACCAGGACCTGAAGATCGACAAGCTGTCCGCCAATGTGGATCTCGACTGGCGTGGCCAGCGCGCTTCGCACGCCGACGTCGCCGTGTCGCGGCTGACGTTCGGGCAGCGCGAGCTCACGCAGTTCAATGCCACGCTGGACGGCACCACCGCCGCGCATGTCGTGCGCGCCGACGCGCTCGCCGACCGCACCGCGCTGCATTTTTCAGCCAGGGGCGGCTTCGCCGACGGTGCGTGGACCGCCACCATCGGCGATTTCTTCATCGACGACGCCGCCAATCTCGATTTGCAGCTCGACACCCCCTTCGCAGCCATGGTGAGCGCGAAGGCCTTCCGCGTCGATCACCTGTGCATGCACGGCAAGGTCGCGCGACTGTGCGCGCAGGCCTCCGGAGACGAGGCCGGGTGGCAGCTGAAGGCCGATGCACAGAACCTGCCGGTGTCCACGCTGACCGCGGGACTCACCCGCAACGTCGATTACCAGGGAAGCCTGAATGCCAGCGCGTCGGTGAGCTCCACGGGCGGCGCGCCCTTCGTGGGCGAGGCGCGCATCGATCTCGTGGACGCGGCGATCCGCCACAAGCTCGCGAGCGGACGCACCGACGTGATCACCTTCGGATCGGGCTACGTCACGCTGCTGGCCGCGCCCTCGCACCTGTCGAGTGAGCTGCGGCTGGACGCCGCCGAACGCGGCCTGATCGCCGGCAGGCTGCGCGCCGAACGCACCGGCCCCGAGCTCGGCAGGCTGCCGATCCGCGGCCAGCTGCAGATGGCCACGGGCGAGCTCGGCTTCCTCACGCTCTATCTACCGGCCATCGACCGCGCCGCCGGGCACTTCGATGCCAACCTGAATTTCGACGGCACGCTCGGTGAGCCGCGGGCCAGCGGCGTCATCCGCCTGTCGCGCGGCGAGCTCGATCTCTACCAGATGAACCTGGCGCTGCGCGAGCTCGAGATGGAGGCGCGCATCGTCGCCAACAACCTGGAATTCAGCTCCACGGCGAAGGCCGGCCCGGGATCCTTGCGTAGCTCCGGCCGCATCGAGTGGCGCGAGAACCTGCCCTACGGCGAGCTCAACGTGAAGGGCGAGAACCTGCGCATGGTCGACGTGCCCGAGGCGCGCATCGACGCCTCTCCGGACCTGAACTTCCGCATCGCCGGCCACGACATCCTGGTCAAGGGCGAAGTGAACATCCCGCTGGCGCGCATCGAGCCGGCGGATCTCACCAACGCCGTGCTGCCGTCGGCCGATGAGCGCGTCGTGGGCCCCACCGAGGTGGTGGCGCGCGACCCGTTCCGTGTGACCAGCGAAATCACGCTGTCGCTGGGTGAGAAGGTGCGGGTCGAGACCTATGGTCTTTCCGGCCACATCACCGGCAGCATCACCGAGCGCACCCTGCCGGGCGAGCCCACTCGCGCCACGGGTGAGCTGCAGGTGCGCGACGGGGAGTACCTGGCGCTGGCGCGCAAGCTCGACATCGAGCGCGGCCGACTCCTCTTCAATGGCGGCTTGCTGGTGGACCCGGCGGTGGACATCCGCGCGGTGAAGATCTTCCCGGACGTGAAGGCGGGCGTGAACGTGCGCGGCTCTCTGCGGGAACCGCGGTTGTCATTCTTTTCCGAGCCGTCGATACCGCAGTCGCAGATCGTGTCGCTGCTGCTCGCGGGCGGCGGTCTGGAAGATACCCAGGCCCTGGGCCGCCCGGGAAGCCCGGGCGCCTCGCAGGAAGTCGCGGGCCAGGCGGCGGCACTGCTCGCCGCGCAGCTCGGCGGGCGCCTCGGCATCCAGGACATCAGCGTGGAATCGAGCGGCAAGGTCAAAGACGACACCGGGCGGGTTTCCAGCGAAACCTCGCTGGTGCTCGGCAAGTATCTCTCGCCGCGCCTGTACGTGAGCTGGGGCGTGTCACTGACCGAGTCCATCAACACCTTCAAGATGCGCTACACGCTCGACGAGAACTGGACCATCAAGACCGAGGCCGGCAAGGAGCGCGCGGCCGACCTGGTCTTCACCATCGAGAAGTGAACACACTCGAACTATTCGGTGCCGGCGGCAGCGAGCACTTGCGGCTCGACGCAGGCATCACCCTGCTGCGCGGCTTCGTGCACACGGCGGCGCTGCTGCCGCTGATCGAGCAGATCGCCGCCGCGGCCCCGTTCCGGCACCTGGTGACTCCCGGCGGCCAGACCATGTCCGTCGCCATGACCAACTGCGGGCCGGTCGGCTGGGTGAGCGATCGATCCGGGTACCGCTACGGTCCGCGCGACCCGCTCACGGATCGCCCCTGGCCGGCCATGCCCGCGGAATTCCTGCGGCTCGCGCTCGGCGCGGCCGCGGCAGGCGGCTTCCCGGAATTCGCGCCCGACGCCTGCCTGATCAACCGCTACGCCACCGGGGCGCGCCTCACCGCGCATCGCGATGCCGACGAACAGAATTTCTCCCAGCCCATCGTCTCGGTGTCGCTCGGCTTGCCGGCGAGCTTCGCGTTCTACGGGCTCACGCGCGGCGGCAAGGGACGCAACGTCGCGCTCGCCGATGGCGACGTGCTGGTGTGGGGCGGCCCTGCGCGCCTGGTGTATCACGCCGTGCGACCGGTGAAGCCCGGCCACCATGCGCTCACCGGCAGCTATCGCTACAACCTCACCTTCCGGCACGCCCGCTGATCATTTGCGGGCGTGCAGCAGCTGGTACAGCCGGTCGCCGCGGTGGTTGGTGTCGCGCGCGTACGCGTATTCCCAGAGCGCGGGCGTCGAATACAGAAGCGTACCCACGCCGGTCGTGGGATTGATGGACAGCACGACACTCGCCTTGCAATCGGTGTGCAGGCCGTTGCCGATCGCCGGGCACCAGCGCCAGATGCTGAACTTGCGCTCGGCCTGGTCGACGGTTTCACCCTCTTCCGTCTGGATGAGCACGCGACCCCGGCGCAGATAGCCCTTGGGTTCGCCGAACCGCGCCACCAGCTGGCTGACCATGCGGTCGTAGACGGTGACGAAGTCGCCCGGTAGTTTGGCGAGCTGGTCGCGGTTCTCGCTCTGGAAATGCATGCGGACGCCGCAGAACTCGTTGATGTCGTCGAAGTTCGGCGGCGGGTCCTTCTTGCGCACCGAGCTCTGCCAGCTCGCGCAGAATTGATAGACCACGGGATGCAGCACCACCCCTTGCGATTCGTCGCCCATGCGGAAGCCCTGGTCGGGGATGGCGTATTCGGACATCACGTAGAAGCCGCCGCCTTCGTATTCCCTGCGGATGCGCAGCAGCGTGGCCTGGAAGTCGCAACCATCGACCGCGCCCGACATGAAGCCCCCGCTCGGGCGACCCGGCACGCACGTGAAGAACGCCTCTTTTTCCACCGGCAGTATCCAGCCCGCGCCCACTCCGAGAGGCTCCTGCGGCAGGCGGTCGAAATTGCGGCGCAACTCGCCCCAGGTCTTGCCGGCAAAGCCTTCGGGCGGCACGTATTTCACCCGCTTCGCGGCAGCCTCGGAAACCAGGCCGGTCGTCAGGGCAACCGCCAGGAGGCAGGCCGGAATCATTCTCTGCAATGGGTTCACATGCGCCTCACTGGCTGGCAACGTCGAGCCAGCTTACCGCGGAACGTGCAGTAGTTTGAAGAGCCGGTCGCCCTTGAAACCGTTGTTCTCGCGCGCCCAGGCGTATTCCCAGAGCAGCGGCGTGGAATACAGCACCTGGCCCGTGCCCGTGGCCGGGTCAATTGACAGGGTGACGCTCGCCTTGCAGCTGGTGTGGAAGCCGTTGTAGACCGGCGGACACCAGCGCCAGACACTGAACTTGCGCGCCGGGCCATCGCCGCGCTCACCCTCGCCGGTCTCGATGATCACCTGGCCGCGACGGCTGAAATGCGCCGGCGGCCCGAACTTCGCCAGCAGCTTCTCCAGCATGCGGTCGTACACCGTGACATGGTCCGCCGGTAGTTTGGCGAGCTCGTCGGCGGGCTCGCTCTGGAACATCAGGCGCATGCCGCACAGTTTGTTGAGCGTGGCGAAATTGGGCGGCGCCACCTTCTTCTTGATGGACGCGGGCCAGTTCGCGCAGAACTGGTATACGACGGGATGGATCACCACGCCGTCCGACGCGTCACCCCAGCGGAAGCCCTGCTCGGGGATGCTGTACTCGGAGAGGATGTAGAACCCGCCGCCGTGGTATGTCGCGCCGAGGCGGTCCAGCGTCTTCTGCCAATCGCAGGATTCATAGGCGCCATTCATCTGCGGGCCGATGTAGCGGCCCGCACCGCAGCTGTAGGTGTCGGCGCTCTTCTGCGAGAGGATGTAGGCGGCCGCGACGCCGATGGGCTCCTGCGGCAGGCGGGTGAATGCCGAGCGCAGCTCGCCCCAGCGGTGATGGCCGAAGCCTTCGGGCGGCACGTACTTCACCGCGGATGGCTGCGCGGCGTACGTCGCCAGCGGCGCAAGCAGTGCCAGAAGGCAGGAAAGCAGCTGCCGGTCTCTCATGCTCGATCCTCCCGGGCCCGGGTTCACAACCGCCGCGAATTGTAGATCGCGCTTGCCGGCGCGCACCGTAGCTGTGCCTCGCGGACGCTCCTATAAGATTGCGTTCCCAGACGCTCAACTCCCGCCACCCGCCATGCATTACCTGCTCTTCTATGACTATGTTCCGGACGTGCTCGTGCGCCGCCCGCATTTCCGTGGCGCACACCTGCAGCATGCGCTGGCCTCCGTGGCGCGCGGCGAACTGCTGCTGGCCGGCGCCTTCGCCGATCCCGTGGACGGCGCGGCGCTGCTGTTCTGCGCTGCCTCCAAGGACCCGGTCGAGAAGTTCGCGCGCGAGGACCCCTACGTCACCGGTGGACTGGTGACGCAGTGGAAGGTTCGTGCCTGGACAACCGTGGTGGGTAAGGACGCCGCGAACCCATTGCCGCCCGAGGCGGGTGCCGCCCGGTAATCGACCGCCGCTCGCGCGTGGCAGGCCTGCCGCCCGCGATATTTGCCGTCCGCACCATTGACCGGCTGTGCATTTTTATGCACCATGCGCGTTCTTTATGCACACCGACCACCATCGCGAAGCGCGTCGAAGCGCCATCGTCCGCCTGCTGCGCGCCGCCCCGGTGCGGCGGCAGCAGGAACTGGTGCGCCTGCTGAAGCGCGAGGGGCACGCGGTCACGCAGTCTTCGATCAGCCGCGACCTGCGCGAGCTCGGGGTGCTGAAGCACAGCGATGGCTATGTGCTGCCCGACGGCGCCGAGATGGCGGCGCGCACCCAGGACAATTTCGCCACGGTGGCCCAGTTCGTACGCGAGGTTCGCACGGCCGGCAGTTCCATCACCGTGGTCAAGACGACCATCGGCTCGGCCGGCAGCGTGGCCGCCGCCATCGACAAGGCCGTGTGGCCCGACGTCGCCGGCACCGTGTCCGGCGACGACACGATTTTCATCGCCACTGCCGATGCCCGCGCCCAGGCGCGGGTGCTCGAGCAGCTGCGCAACGCGTTTGGAGTCTGAACGAGAAATGTCTGCCGAGAACGAAACGCCCATTGTCCTGGCCTATTCCGGCGGCCTCGACACCTCATTCCTGGTGCCCTGGCTCAAGGACAACTACGGTCGTCCGGTCATCACGGTGACCGTGGATACCGGCGGCATCGATGCCGCGGGCGCGAAGACGCTGGCCGAGCGGTCGCGCGCCTATGGCGCCATCGCGCACCATCAGATCGACGCGCGCGCCGACTATTTCGAGCAGGTGCTGCGCTTCCTGGTCATGGGCAACGTGCGCCGCGGCCAGCTCTATCCACTGTGCGTGGGCGCCGAGCGCGTCATGCAGGCGCAGCAGATCGCGCTCATGGCGCGCAAGCTCGGCACGAACTCCATCGCCCACGGCTGCACGGCCGCCGGCAACGACCAGGTGCGCTTCGAGGTGGCCATGCGCACGCTGGCGCCGGAGCTCGAGGTGATTGCGCCGGTGCGCGATCGCGCATTCAAACGCCAGGAAGAGCTGGACTATCTGAACGCGCGTGGCCTGCCGTTGCCACCGTACGGCGCCGCCTATTCCATCAATCGCGGTCTCTGGGGCGTGACCATCGGCGGAAAGGAGACGCTGACCTCCGCGGGCAGCATCCCCGATTCCGCGTGGGTGCTGTCGAAGGACGCCTTCACCAACCCGCGACCGCCCGCGAAACACACGCTCGAATTCGAGAAGGGCCGCCCGATCGGCTTGGACGGCAAGCGGATGTCGCCGGTCGAAGTCGTCGAAGCGCTGGAGACGCTCGGCGGCGCCTACGGCATCGGCCGCGGCATCCATCTCGGCGACACCATCATCGGCACCAAGGGTCGCGTCGCCTTCGAAGCGCCCGCCGCGGAGACGCTGCTCACCGCGCATCGCGAGCTCGAGAAGCTCGTGCTCACGCCGCGCCAGCAGCGCATCAAGGAGACGCTCGCCGGCCCGTATGGCGACTGGGTGCACGAGGGTCAACTGCTCGACCCGGTGTGCCGCGACATCGAGGCGCTGTTCCTGTCTTCGCAGGAGCGGGTCACCGGCAAGGTCCATTTGCTGTTCCGGCCGGGGAGTCTGTTCGTCGAGGGCGTGGAGTCGCCGCACTCGCTGATGGCGGTTTCCAAGGGTGTGTATGGCGAGGCGCACGGCGAGTGGTCGCCGCAGGACGCGCTCGGCTTCTCGAAGATCGTTTCGCTCACGGGCATGTTCCATGCCCGTGCAGGAGGCAAGTGATGCGCACGGTAGTCGTCGACAAGGTCGCATCGGTGACCCAGGCCTGCGGCCTGGGCAACGAGGTGCGCGTGGCCACCGACAACATCCCCGCCGAGGAAGGCGTGGTGGTGGTCGTGGAAGTGCTCACCAACAAGTCCAACTACAACACGCTCGAACTCACCAGCGGCCGCATGGCCAAGGTGAGCCAGGGCGACATCGTGGTCGGCGCGCTCGGGCACCGCAAGGCGCTGTTCGGCTACTCGGGCCACGTGCCCACCAGCGTGAAGCCCGGCGATGTCCTGCAGATGCTCAACATCGGCGGCGTGCTCGGCGTGTGCGACTCGGTGAACCCGGACAAGGGTAAGCCCTTCGACTGCCGCGTCATCGGCGGCGTGCTCGATTTCCCGTACCTGGGCGAGCGCATCGGCGTGCCGGCGCGCGTGGGCTACCGCAAGTTCGATCCGGACGCGCCGCTGAATACGCAGGGCGTGCCGGTGGTGGCGCTGGCCGGAACCTGCATGGAGGCCGGCAAGACCGCGGCCGCGGCCGCCATCATCGCGCGCATGCGCCACCGCGGGCTGATCGTCGACGCCTTCAAGGCCACCGGCGTCTCGCTGCGCCGTGACATCCTGGCCTTCGAGGATGCCGGCGCGCGCAACACGCTCATCTTCACCGACTTCGGCATCGTCTCGACCACGCGCAAGGTGGGCCCGGCCATCACGCGCACAATGATGAGCGAACTGTCCGACAAGAAGCCGGACGTCATCGTGTTCGAGCTCGGCGATGGGCTCATGGGCACGTATGGCGTCGATGCCATCCTCGAACAGGAAGACATCCGCAAGGCCATGACCGGCGTGGTGCTGAGCGCCAACGACCCGGTCGCGGCGTATGGCGGCGTGGAGATACTGCGCACCCGGTACGGCATCGAACCGATCGCGGTCACCGGGCCGTCCACGGACAACGCGGTGGGCGTGCAGATCATCCAGGACCAGCTCAAGGTGCCCGCCTTCAACGCACTGGCGGCCGGCGCCGCGCTGGGCGATTCCATCATCAAGTCCGTCGGACTGACCCAGGCCCGCGCGCTCGACCGCGCGGCCAATGAGTGAGGCCGCGCGACGCGCGAACCAAAACCCGATGCTGAACAAGATTCCCGCCATTGTGCTCGGTGGCACCGGCTACGTTTCCGGCGAGCTCATCCGCCTGATGCTCGGCCATCCCAACTACGTGCTCACCGGCGTCATGTCCGACAGCTCGCCGGGCGAGCTGGCCGGCAAGTCTTTCCCGCATCTCGCGGGCCTGCTCGGCGACACGGCGTTCAAGTCGCAGGCCGAAATCGCCGCGATCATCGCGAAGGAGCCGACGTGCGCGGTGTTCTGCGCCGCGCCGCACGGCGCCGCCGCCGCGCTGATCGACACGCTGCTCAAGGGCGCCGAAGCTGCGGGCACCAGGCCGCGCTTCGTCGACATCTCGGCGGACTTCCGCTTCGCGAACGCCCAGGCCTACGAGGCCGTGTACAAGCATCCGCACGGCGCGCCGCATCGGCTGTCGCAGTTCACCTGCGCCGTGCCCGAGCACGTGAAGAGCGTGGCCACGCCGCACGTGGGGCATCCCGGCTGCTTCTCCACGGCCATCCTGCTGGCGAGCGTGCCGCTGCTGGCGTCCGGCTTCTGCGAACCGATGTTGTTCGTCAGCGGAGTCACCGGCAGCACCGGCTCGGGCCGCAAGCCGGTCGAGGGCACGCATCACCCCACGCGGCACAGCGACCTGTATTCGTACGGCGCGCTCGGCCACCGCCACACGCCCGAGATCACGGCGCTCGCCAGGGCCGCGACCGGCATCGACGCCAGCTTCTCATTCGTGCCGCACTCCGGCCCGTTCGCGCGCGGCATCCATGCCACCGTGCAGGCCCAGCTCCGGTCGCCGCGGGACGCCGCCGCCGTCATCGGCATGCTGCGCGAGTTCTACGCGGGCTGCCCCTTCGTGCGCGTGCTGGACAATGCGCCGCGCGTGAAGGACATCGTGGCGTCGAACTACGCACATCTGTCTGCGGCGGCCAATGGCAGGACCGTTGCCGTGATGAGCGTGGTCGACAATCTCAACAAGGGTGCCGCCGGCGGTGCCGTGCAGTGGATGAACCGCCTGTTCGGCCTGCCCGAGACCGCGGGCCTCACCGCGCCCGCGGCCGGTTGGACCTGATCATGAGCGCGGCTCCCCAAACTACCGCCGTGCCAGACTCACCGGCCGATGGCCTGGCTCCCGTCTATTCCCAATACCCCATCGAGGTGGTGGCCGCCGAAGGCGTGTGGCTGCACACTCGTGACGGCCGCAAGGTGCTCGATCTGTACGGCGGCCATGCCGTGGCGTCGCTGGGCTACGGCCACAAGGGCTGGACGAAGGCGCTCGCCGACCAGGCCGCACAGATGAATTTCCAGACCAACGCGGTGCCCATGGAGATTCGCGCGCGCGCCGCGCAGAAACTGCTGAAGTTCAGCCGGCTGCCGTTCGACAGCGTGTTCTGGATCAATTCCGGCGCCGAGGCTAACGAGAACGCCTTCAAGATGGCGTTCAAGCTGCGCCCCGGACGCACGCACGTGGCCGCGGTGGAACAGAGCTTCCACGGCCGTACCGCGGCCTGTGCGTCCACCACCTGGGGTGCGCCGCAGAAGTGGTACTTCCTGCCGCGCGCGCCGTTCGACGTGAGCTGGATCAAGCGTCGCGACGTCGCCGACATCGCCAATCACGTCACGGAGAACACCGCCGCCGTCATCGTCGAGCCCGTGCAGGGCGTGGGGGGCGCGTTCGACATGGGCCAGGAATTCCTCGCGGCCCTGCGCAAGCGCTGCGACGAGACGGGCGCGCTGCTCATCTTCGACGAGGTGCAATGCGGCGTCGGCCGCAGCGGCACGCCGTTCGCGGCCAACTACTATGGCGTGATGCCGGACATCATCACCACGGCCAAGGCGCTGGGGAACGGCTTTCCGGTGTCCGCCATGCTGCTCACGCCGCCCATCACCGCGGCCCTCAAGCTCGAGAACCTGGGCACGACGTTCGGCGGTGGGCCGATGGCCTGCGCCGTGGCGGCAGCGACGCTCGATGCCATCGAGAACGAAGGCCTGCTTGCGAACGTCACGCGCGTGTCGAAGTATCTGCGCGACACCTGCAAGGTGGGGCCCGTGGTGGATTTCCAGGGCCTGGGTTTCCTGCACGGCCTGCGCCTGAACAAGCCGGCGCGGGACGTGCAGAAGGCGCTGCTCGCGCAGGACATCCTCGCGGGCACCGCCGGCGATCCGGCCATCCTGCGGCTGTTGCCGGCCTTCATCCTCAAGGAAGAACACATCGATCGGCTGCGGGCCGCGCTCGCCGTCCTGTGAGTCTCAGCGCATGAAGAACTTTCTCGATCTCGGCGATCTGTCCCGCGACCAGGTGGTGGAGCTGCTGGCGTTGGCCGAGCGGCTCGCACAGAAGCCCGAACCGCATGCACTCGCCGGCAAGATCCTCGGGCTGCTCTTCTTCAATCCTTCGCTGCGCACGCTGGCCTCGATGCAGGCGGCGATGGCGCGGCTGGGGGGCACATCCTTCGTCATCGCCGCCGGCCAGGGCACGTGGCAACTGGAAATGCGCCGCGGAGCGGTGATGAATGGTGCGCCCGCGGAGCATGTGCGAGAGGGCGTGCCAGTATTGGCGCACTATTGTGACGCTCTGGGCATTCGCGCCTTCGCATCCGGCAAGGATCTGCAGGCCGATCTGGCCGAAACCGCGTTCAACGAAATGGTCGGCCTCGTGAACAAGCCGGTCATCAACATGGAGTCCGCGATCAACCATCCGTGCCAGGCGCTGGCGGACTGGAAGACGCTCGATGACCTCGCGGTTCCGCGCCGCGCCAAGTTCGTGCTGTCCTGGGTGAACCATCCGCGTGCGCTGCCCCTGGCCGTTCCCGCCGCCACGGTCCACATGGCCGCGCAGCGTGGCATGGAAGTCGTGGTGCTGCGTCCCGAGGGCTTCGCGCTGCCGCCGGCCGTCATGAAGAAGGCCGCGGACGCCGCCGCCCTCGCCGGCGGCTCGGTGCGCGAAACCGCCGATCGCGATGACGCGCTCACTGGCGCACACGTGATCTATGCCAAGGAGTGGGGCTCGACCGCGCACTACGGCAATGCCGAAGCGGACGCACGCGCGCGCTCGGCTCTCGCCGACTGGTGCGTGCGCGACACCTGGTTCTCGCGCGCCGCGGTCGACTGCAAACTCATGCACTGCCTGCCGGTGCGGCGTAATGTCGCCGTGGCCGACGAAGTGCTCGACGGCCGCCGCAGCGTGGTGCAGCGCGAGGCCTACAACCGCATGGTCGTGCAGACGGCCGTTCTGCACCGCCTGCTCTCGACCCCCCACTACTAACTACCGTCGCAACGGAAACAGCAATGATCATGCATCGCCCCGATCCCTCCGTCGCCATCCGCAGCCTGCGGAGCGCCGCGCCCTACATTCGCATGTACAAGGGCAAGACCTTCGTGGTGAAGGCCGGCGGCGGCGTGTTCGCCGACGCCGCGGCGGTGCGCGGTCTCATCGAGCAGATCGCCATCCTGCATTACTTCGGCGTGCGCGTCGTGTTCGTGCACGGCGGCGGTCCGCAGCTCACCGAGATCACCGAACAGCTGGGCGTGCCCACGCGCATGGTGCAGGGCCGGCGCGTCACGGACCAGAAGGCCATCGACGCCACCTCGATGGTGCTCAACGGGCTCATCAACACCAAGCTGCTGGCGCTGTGCCGCGAGATGAACATCGACGCAGTGGGCGTGAGCGGCGTGGATGCCGGCCTGGTGCGCGCGCACAAACGCCCGCCCGTGAGCGTCGACGGACAGACCGTGGACTACGGCTTCGTCGGCGACATCGATCTCATCGACACCAACGTGCTGACCAAGCTGCTGGACAACGGCCTCATGCCCATCGTCAGCCCGCTTTCGGCCGATGACAACGGCACGTTGCTCAACATCAACGGCGACACCGTGGCCGCGGCCATCGGCGCCGCGCTCGGTGCCGAGAAGCTCATGCTGTGCACGGGCGCGCCGGGAATTCTCTCCGACGTCAACGACCCCACGTCGATCATCTCCTTCACCGATCTCGCCGGCCTGCGGAAGCTGCGCGAGGAAAAGAAGATCGTCGACGGCATGCTGCCCAAGGCCAAGGCCATCGAGGACGCCATCAAGGGCGGCGTGCGCCGCGTGCACGTGATGTCGTACAAATCGCCCGAAGGCATCCTCGCCGAGGTGTTCACCAATGAAGGCGCAGGCACGCTCATCGTCGCCGACGTGAATGCATTGTCGGCCGCCGAGCAGCAGGTCGGCGGCGTCTGAATGTCGCGGCTCTGGGACAAGGGCGTCGAACTGGATCAGCGCGTGCTGGCCTATACGGCCGGCGACGACTACGCGCTCGACGAGCGCCTGGTGCCCTACGATGTGCGCGCGTCCATCGCGCACGCCGAAATGCTGCACGCCCGGAAGCTGCTCGCGGATGCGGATCTTTCCGTCATCCGTGAGGGCCTGACGGCCCTGGCTGCCGAACACGCGGCAGGCAAATGGAAGATCGAGCTCGCCGACGAGGACGGTCAGACCGCGCTGGAGAAGCGGCTCACGGCACGCATCGGCGCGGCCGGCGGCCGCGTGCACCTGGGCCGCTCGCGCAATGACCAGGTGCTCACCGCGCTGCGGCTCTACCTGCTCGACGTCACCGCCGATCTTGCCGCCGGCGCGCAAACCGTCGCCGCCGCGCTCGATGCGTTGGCGGCTCGCGAGGGTTCGCTGGCCTTGCCCGGCTACACGCACATGCAGCAGGCCATGCCCAGCTCCGTGGCCCTGTGGGCGCAGGGGTTCGCCTCGGAGCTGCGCGATGACGCCGCGGGACTGCAGTCCTGCGCGCGCCGCGCGTCGCGCAGCCCGCTCGGCTCCGCGGCCGGCTATGGCACGCCCGGCCTGCCGCTCGACCGCGAAGCCACCCGCGCGCGGCTCGGCTTCGCCGAAGTGCATGCGCCCGTGACCGCCGTGCAGCTCGCGCGCGGCAAGGCCGAGGCGCAGGTGCTGTTCGAATGCGCCCTGCTCATGCAGGACCTCGGGCGCCTCGCCGCCGACCTGCTGCTGTTCTACACGCAGGAGTTCGCCTTCGTCAGCCTGCCGCCCTCGTTCACCACCGGCTCCTCGATCATGCCGCAGAAGCGCAATCCCGACGTGTTCGAGCTGGTGCGCGGGCGGACAGCCGTGGCGCATGCCTGCCTCACCGAGGTGCTGGGAATATTCGCCAAGCTGCCGTCCGGATATCAGCGCGACCTGCAGCTCATCAAGCCGCCGCTGTTCCGCGGCATCGACCTGGCCCTGGCCACCTGCGCCATCATGGCGGTAGGAATCGAGGGCGTGCGTTTCCGGCCCGAGGCGATCAAACTCGACCCCGCGATTCATGCCGCCGAAGAGGCCAATGCTCTGGTGGCCCGCGAGGGCATTCCGTTCCGCGAGGCGTATCGGCGAATCGGCGAGAAATACCGCAAATGAAATGGCCTCACGTGCGTGCGGCCTGAGCACGCGAGAGGTGCCGATGCCGATCTGGTTCGCCAACCCACACATCGACGACGCCAACCGGCGGATGCAGCCCGTACTGGGCGGCCACATCGGCATCCGTTTCACCGAATTCGGCGACGACTTCCTGCGCGGCACCATGCCGGTGGAGCCGCGCACGCATCAGCCCATGGGCATCCTGCATGGCGGCGCATCGGTGGTGCTGGCGGAAACCCTGGGCAGCGTGGCGGCGAATTACGTGGTCGACCCCGCCAAACACTATTGCGTCGGTCAGGAGATCAACGCCAATCACCTGCGGCCCGTGCGCACCGGGCTGGTCACCGGCACGGCGCGGGCCATCCATCTGGGGGCGCGCAGCCAGGTGTGGGGCATCGAGCTGCGCGATGAGCAGCAGCGGCTGACGTGCATCTCGCGACTCACGATTGCCGTCGTCGATCGCTCGCTGGTGGACACAAGCGCATGAACGCTCATCCGCAATCGGGCTACACGCACCTGATGTACGCGCTGCACGCGCTCGCCGGGTTCATCGGCGTCACGTCGAGCGCGACAGTGGTCGGCACCTTCCTGTTCGGGCTGCCTTCGATCCTGGCGCTCGTGATGAATTACGCGCGTCGCGACGCGGTGCGCGGCACCTGGCTCGAGAGCCACTTTCTCTGGCAGGCGCGCACGTTCTGGAGCGCGCTGGCCATGTTGGTGGTGATCGTGGTGGTCGCGCTGCTGCTGTCGCTGTTCGGCCTGGTGAGCCTGGTGTCGACGCCGGTGACCGGGCCGGCTGGCGCCGCGGGCGCCGGCCTCGGCTTCGCCGGCGCCTGGGTGGCATTCACGCTCGGCGCCCTCCTCACCGGCATCTGGATCCTGTACCGCGTGATACGCGGCTGGCTCGCGCTGCGCGATGGCAGGGCGATCGATGTCTGACTTCCGGCGCATCGCCTGGCTGTCGTGCGCGGTGGCGCTGCTTTGCGGCTGCGGCCAGACCGGCAAACTCTATCTACCCGAGCCCGCCGGCGAAGTGGTGACGCGGCCCGCCCAGGCGCCAGCCGCGGGCGACGCCGCTGGAGCGCCGGCCGACTCGCCGCAGACCGTCGATTCTCCGCCGCAGCCGGACAACCCCGCGCCCGAAGTCTCCGCGCCGGAGCCGCAGCGCAAGGACAAGGACGAGAAGGTCGAGAAGAAGAACTGATCATGCCCACGCGTCCCGATCTCGTGCTGGTCGACGGCTCGTCGTACCTGTACCGCGCCTTTCATGCGCTGCCCCCGTTCAGCAACTCGCGCGGCGAGCCCACCGGTGCGGTGTTCGGCGTGCTCAACATGCTCAACAAGTTCCTCAAGGACTACGACCCGCAACGCATCGCCGTGGTGTTCGATGCATCGGGCAAGACCTTTCGCGACGAGCTGTTCGCGGAATACAAGGCACATCGCCCGCCGATGCCCGATGACCTGCGGGCGCAGATCCAGCCGTTGTTCGAGGCCGTCAAGGGCATGGGCCTGCCCATCTTGCGCGAGAGCGGCGTCGAGGCCGACGATGTGATCGGCACGCTGGCCTGCGCGGCCGCGAAGCAGGGCTTGAGCGTGCTGATCTCCACCGGCGACAAGGACATGGCGCAGCTGGTGTCGCCGCACATCTCGCTCATCAACACCATGAGCAATTCCCTGCTCGATCGCGATGGCGTGAAAGCCAAATTCGACGTGTTCCCCGAGCAGATCATCGACTACCTCGCGCTGGTCGGCGACAGCTCGGACAACATTCCGGGCATCGACAAGGTCGGCCCCAAGACCGCGGCGAAGTGGCTGGGGCAGTACCAGACGCTGGACAACCTGGTGGCCAATGCCGCCAGCGTCACCGGCAAGGTGGGCGAGAACCTGCGCGCCGGCCTCGGCACGCTGGAGCTGTCGCGCAAGCTCGCGACCATCCGGACCGACGTCGCGCTGCCGGTGACCATCGCGGATCTCGATCGGCGCGCACCCGACGTCGCCGCGCTGCGCGAGCTGTACGCCAAGCTCGAGCTGCGCTCGCTGCTCAAGCAGCTCGAGGGCAGCGACCCGGCCACCCCGGCCGATGCCCCGGCCGTCGGCAAGCCCTCCGCGGGCGCGGTGTCCGCCGCACCCACGGTCGACGGCGCGGCGCGGGCGATCGCCGCGGCGCCGCGCATGTACGAAACCATCGACAGCGAGGCGGAGCTCGGCGCCTGGATCGAGCGCCTGGGCGCGGCGCCGCTGTTCGCGCTCGACACCGAGACCACCAGCCTCGACTACATGCGGGCCGAGATCGTCGGCGTGTCCTTCGCCGTGGCACCCGGCATCGCGGCCTATCTACCGTTGCGGCACGACTATGCCGGCGCGCCGCCGCAGCTCGACCGCGACGCCAGCCTGGCGCGGCTCAAGCCGCTGCTGGAATCGGCCGCTCATGGCAAGGTGGGCCACCACCTCAAGTACGACGCGCACGTGCTCGCGAATCACGGCATCCGCCTGCGCGGCATGCGCTTCGACTCGATGCTCGAGTCGTACGTGTGGAACAGCACGGTGATCCGCCACGACATGGACTCGGCCGCGGGGAAATACCTCGGCATCCGCACCATTCATTACGAGGACGTCGCCGGCAAGGGCGCCCGGCAGATTCCCTTCAGCCAGGTGCCGGTGGACAAGGCCGCCGAGTATTCGGCCGAGGATGCCGACGTGACGCTGCGCCTGCACGAGGTGCTGTGGCCGCAGATCGCCGCCGTGCCCGAGCTGCGGACGCTTTACGAGACCTGCGAACAACCGCTGGTGCCGGTGCTCACGCGCATGGAGGAGCACGGCGTGCTGCTCGATCGCCAGATGCTGCGCACGCAGAGTTCCGAGCTCGCCAAGCGGCTGCTGGAGCTGCTCGCCGAGGCGCACAAGGAGGCGGGCACGCCCTTCAACCTGGATTCTCCCAAACAGCTCGGCAACATCCTGTTCGAGAAGATGCAGTTGCCGGTGCTGCGCAAGACACCCACCGGCCAGGCGTCCACCGCCGAGGACGTGCTCGAGGAGCTGGCGAAGACCTACGTGCTTCCCAAGCTCATCCTCGAGCACCGCAATCTGTCCAAGCTCAAGTCGACCTATACGGACAAGCTGCCCGAGCAGATCAACGAGCGCACCGGGCGCGTGCATACCTGTTATCACCAGGCGGTGGCCGCCACCGGGCGGCTCTCGTCGCAGGACCCCAACCTGCAGAACATCCCGATCCGCACGCCGGAAGGGCGGCGCATTCGCCAGGCATTCATCGCGCCCGAGGGCCACGTGCTGCTGGCCGCCGACTACTCGCAGATCGAGCTGCGCATCATGGCGCACCTGTCGCGTGACGACGGCCTGCTCAAGGCATTCGCGGCCGACCAGGACATCCATCAGGCCACCGCCGCCGAGGTTTTCGGCACGCCGCTCGGCGAAGTGACGCCCGACCAGCGCCGTTCGGCCAAAGCGGTCAACTTCGGGCTCATCTATGGCATGAGCGCCTTCGGCCTCGCCGCGCAGCTCGGCATCGCGCGCGGCACCGCCCAGGAATACATCGACCTGTATTTCGCGCGCTATCCGGGCGTCAGGCGTTACATGGAGGAGACGCGCGCCCAGGCGCGCGAGCGCGGCTACGTCGAGACGGTGTTCGGCCGGCGCCTCTATCTACCGGACATCAACGCGCGCAACAAGCAGTTCGCGCAGGCCGCGGAACGCGCCGCGATCAACGCGCCCATGCAGGGCACGGCGGCCGACATCATCAAGCGGGCCATGATCGCGGTCGACGCCTGGTGCGGCGAAGGCGCGCGCGGTGCGCGGCTCATCATGCAGGTCCACGACGAACTGGTGCTCGAGGTGCGTGCCGATCGCATCGCCGAGGTGACCGACATGGTGCGCGACAAGATGATGGGCGCCGCGGACCTGCGGGTGCCGCTCAAGGTGGACGTGGGTACCGGCGCCAACTGGGACGAGGCTCACTGACGCGCGCCTAACTTCCGCCGGGTGATACTGTCGGTATTACCCGACGCTGCGTCGTCGTGGGCGCCGGCTCGGGATGCGCCGGAACGAGCGGCGCGTCACAATTGCGCGCGACGATTCAGGAACCGTTAAGGGGTTCCGGTCTCTAATCCGCCGTCCTAACACATCGGAGAGGTCTCTCATGAACATGAAGTTCGCCGCGGTCGCGGTGCTCGGCACCCTGTCGCTCGCCGCCCTGGCGCCGCAGGCGGCTGCAGCCGACAACGGCTTCTATCTCGGCGCCGGTCTCACCCAGACCGAGTTCGACATCGACAACGTCGGCAGCGATTCGCTGGATGACAACAGCTTCAAGCTGATCGCCGGCTTCCGCCCGCTCGACTGGCTCGCAGTCGAGGCCAACTACATCGACCTGGGTGGTGAATCCGACAGCGACACTTCGCTCGACGCCACGGCCACCACGATTTCGGCGCTGGCCATCGCGGAAGTGGGCGTCATCGACCTGTATGCCCGCGTGGGTCTCGCCAACTGGAACATGGATGTGGACATCGATCAGCTCGGCAGCGCTGGCGACGACGGGTGGGAGCCCACCTACGGCGTCGGCATCGGCGCCCATTTCGGCAGTCTCGGCGTACGGGCCGAATACGAGATGTTCAACGCCGACCTGTTCGACGAGCTGGACACCGACGTCAGCACCCTGTCGCTCAGCTTCACGTACACATTCCTGTAGCGCGAGCGCGACAGGTCGCGTCGTAACCACATGATTCTTACACTGTTTCCAGCAAAAACTTTTTGAGCAAGTTCGGAACCTTTCCAAGGTCTCACGTGTCTCAACTTCCGAGCGCGTAAAACCGCTCCCCGCTTCCCTCCCTGAGCGGGTAGCCCGGTTCACGAGACCTGTGCCGGGTTAGTCTGGCCCCGGTGGTTCACTCCGCCGGGGCTTTCTTTTTGCCGGCTGGCGCCCGCTGCCCCTGCCCCGTCGACGCGACCGGACAACCTCAGGTTTTGCGATTCAGCATCTGCAGCAGGCGTTTCTGGGCTGGCTCCACGCCGAGGCCGTCATGAGAGGAAAAAATCTGTGCGGTGACTCCTTCCGGCAGGCGGGCCTGGGCCTCCTTGAGCGCGCTCGATCGCTCCCTCTGGTTCAATTTGTCGGCCTTGGCGAGCAGCGTGTGCACCTGCCAGCCGGCGCCGGTGGCCCAGTCGACCAGCTGCCGGTCCTCGTCCCTGATGCCGCGGCGGATGTCGACGATGAGAAACAGGCCCGCCAGACACTGCCGTCCGGGCAGCGCATCGATCAGCGCTGTCCACTGGGCCCGCTCGGCAGGTGATGCCTGCGCGTAGCCATAGCCGGGCAGGTCGACGATGCGCTGGCCCGATTCGACCTCGAAGAAGTTGAGTAGTTTGGTCCGCCCCGGGGTCTTGCTGGTGCGAGCTAGGCCGTTGCGCTGAAGGATGGCATTGATGGCGCTCGACTTGCCGGAATTGGAGCGGCCGGCGAAGGCCACCTCGTGTCCGAAGTCGGCGGGAAACTGTTCGGCACTGGCCACCGACAGCAGGAAGCGCACATTGGGGAACTGCACGGCGGCTAGTGTACAATCCGCCGCCTTCCTGGGAGCCCGCAACACCATGATTGAGAGCCGATTTTCCCTTGCCCTGGCCAGCGCCGTCGCCACCCTGACCCTGACTTTCGCGCCACTCGCCACCGCCCAGGATGCCGCCAAGGCACTGGTTGGCTCGGCCGAAGCCGGCGCCGCCAAGGCAGCGGTCTGTACCGCCTGCCATGGCCCCAATGGCAACAGCACCAATCCGGAGTGGCCGAATCTCGCCGGCCAGAATGCCGTCTACATCCGCGAGCAGCTGGCCATGTTCAAGGCCAAGAAGCGCAGCAACCCGGTGATGTTCCCCATCGTCGAGCCCATGTCCGACCAGGATTTCGCCGACGTGGCCGCGTATTTCGCGTCGCAGACGCCCGCCGGACTGGAGGCGGATCCGTCCTATTGGAAGGCGGGTGAGGCGCTGTACAAGTCGGGCGACGTCGCGCGTGGAATCCCCGCCTGCACCGCCTGTCACGGACCGGACGGCCAGGGCAATGCCGCCGCCGGCTACCCTGCGCTGCGCGCGCAGCACTCGGTCTATACGGTGAAGCAGCTGCAGGATTACCTCACGCAAAACCGCTATCGCGACGCCACGGACTCCGGCACCGTCTATCAGACCCGCAACAGCCCCATGATGACCACGGTCGCCGCGCGGCTGTCGCCGGAAGACATCCGCAATCTCGCGTCGTACCTGCAGGGCCTGCGCTAACTGATGTCACGCCGCCGGTCACTGCTCGCGACGCTGCTCACCCTCGGCGCGCTGGCCCTTGCCGGCACGACGGGGGCGGCGGAACCGCTGGGCCCGTGGCGCGCCGGCGTCAACTACCGGCTGCTGGAGAATCCACAGCCGCCAACCGTGGCCGCGGGCAAGGTCGAGGTCGTCGAGGTCTTCTGGTACGGCTGCGGTCATTGCTCCGCGCTCGACCCCGTGCTCGAGGACTGGAAATCCCGCAAGCCCGATTTCATCGAGTTCGTGCGCGTGCCCGTGATCTGGGGTCCGCTGCACCGGCAGCACGCCAAGCTCTACTACACCCTGCAGGCGCTGCACCGGCCGGAGCTGCATCCGCTCGTCTTCCAGGCCATTCACAGCGAAGGCATACCGCTCGCCGATCGCGACGAGACGAAGGCCCGCGCCCTGCAGTTCGCCTTCTTCAATCGCCATGGCATCACGCAACAGCAGTTCGACGCCGCCTACGACTCGATGTCCGTGGCGACCAACATGCAGCGCGCCGAGGCCTTCACGCACACCTTCCACGTGGACAACGTGCCCAGCCTGTTCGTCAACGGCAAGTACGCGACCAGCGTGGGCGAGGCCGGCGGCGAAGCACAGTTGATCGCACTGCTCACCGACCTCGCCACGAGTGAGAAGCGCTAGCGGCGCAACGCTTGCGGTCTGCCGCGCCCGCAGGCAGCCTCGCCCCTCATGCTGAGCGCCTTCGTATCGCAACCCCAGGGCCTGGCGCGATTCGAATTGCGGGCCGATGCCGCGATTCCCCCCGAAACCCTCTGGCTCGACCTGCTCGAGCCCACGCCCAGCGAAGAGAAGCGCGTCGAAAGTTTTCTGTCCATCGACGTGCCCACGCGCGACGAGATGCGCGAGATCGAAGCCTCGAACCGCCTGTACGAGGAAGACGGCGCGCTGTACATGACGGCCACCGTGGTCACGAAGCTGGATTCGGACCTGCCCGAGAGCACGCAGATCACCTTCATCCTGTCGGCCGCGAAGCTGGTCACCAATCGCTACGTCGACCCGCTGCCCTTCCGGCGTTTCATCGCCTACGCGGAGCGCCATCCCGCTTCCTGCAACACGCCGCCCGCGGTGCTCGCGGGGCTGGTCGAATCCATCGTCAATCGCGTCGCGGACGTGATCGAGCGCGTGGCCACGGACCTGGACGCCGCCTCGGCCGAGGTTTTCAGCGTGTCGCGCCGGCACAGGGGCGTGATGCGCGATTTCCGCAAGGTGCTGGAGCGCCTGGGTCAGAACGGCGAGCTCATTTCCAAGGCGCGCGAGAGTCTCGTCAGCCTCGGGCGTCTGCTGACCTTCGTCCAGCAGAGCACATCCATCCCGATGACCCAGGAAGTCCGCGCGCGCTTCCGTACGCTGGCCCGCGACGTCATGGCCATGAGCGACCATGCGTCGTTCCTCGGTACCAAGGTGTCGTTCATCCTCGACGCCACGCTGGGCCAGATCAACATCGAGCAGAACAACATCCTCAAGATCTTCTCGGTGGTGACCGTGTTCCTGCTGCCGCCCTCGGTCATCGGCGCGGTCTACGGCATGAACTTCTCCCATATTCCCGGCGCTCACGAGCCCTGGGGATTCTGGGCGGCCGTGGGCCTGATGCTGGCCTCGGCGGTGGGCCCTTTCCTCTACTTCAAGCGGAAAGGATGGCTGTAAAACGCTAAACTCCCGCTCCCCGCGCCCGTAGCTCAGCTGGATAGAGTGACGGTTTCCGAAGCCGTAGGTCACAGGTTCGAATCCTGTCGGGCGCGCCATATTGGTCATAGATATACTTCGCGCCCATGAGCAAGCAGGACTCCCATTTCTTCAACAATTTCAGTCTCGTTCTCGGCATTTTGTTTGCCGTGACCCTCGGCCTGCTGGCCTTCGCCCGGCACGTTGGCGCCGAGCACCAGGGCAAGAACGTCACGGCCGACCCGCGTTACCAGGAAAGCGTGAAAGAGCGCCTGGCGCCGGTGGCCCAGGTGGCCATCGCCGGCCAGGACAACTCGGCGCTGAAGATCGAAAGTTCTGCTGCGTCCACCGGCACGGCTGCCGCCCTGCCCGCCGACGGAACCGCCGCGTACCAAGCGGCCTGCGTGGCCTGCCACGGCGCGGGAATCGCCGGTGCCCCGAAGGTCGGTGACAAGGCGGCCTGGGGTCCGCGCATCGCCCAGGGCAAGGCGACGCTGTACAAGCACGCCCTCGAGGGCTTCAACGGCAAGACCGGCGTGATGCCCGCCAAGGGCGGCCAGACCGCATGGCCCGACGACCTGGTCAAGCAGGCCGTGGACCACATGGTCGAGCTGAACCAGTAAGCCGGGTTCTCCACTGATGTCGCAACGGGCCCGGCCTGCGAAGGCCGGGCCCGTTGCGTTTCCGGCCCCGGCCCGGCGACCTAACTAATCGCGCGGCGCAGCTGCAACGCCTCGGCCAGGTGCGCGGCCGCGAGCGGCGTGTCGCCCGGCTCTGCTGCGGGTTCTGCCGACAGATCCGCGATGGTGCGCGCCACCCGCAGCACCCGATGCACGCCGCGCGCCGAGAGTTCGAACCTGGCGCGCATCTGGGCGAGCAGCACGCGTGCCTCGCGCGTGAGCGGGCAGAACCTGCGCAGCTCGCGGCCCACCAGCTCCGCATTCAGCTTGCCGGCGCGGCGCATCTGGCGCTCGCGCGCCGCACGCACTTGCGCCGCCGCGAGCGCCGACGTGAGGCGCACCGCGCCCGCGGGCTCGTCGTCGAGCAGCTCTTCGCTCGCCACCGCGGGTACGGCCACGCGCAGATCGATGCGATCGAGCAGCGGCCCGGAAATGCGGGCGCGATACCGGGCGATCTCCGGCGGTGCGCAGCGGCAATTGCCGGTGGGCTCACCGAAGTAGCCACAGGGACAGGGATTCATGGCGGCCACGAGCTGAAAGCGCGCGGGGTATTCCACCTGCAGTGCCGCGCGCGAAATGGCGACCACGCCGCTTTCCAGCGGCTCGCGCAGGGACTCGAGCACGCCGCGATTGAACTCCGGCAGCTCGTCGAGGAACAGCACACCCCGGTGCGCCAGACTGACTTCCCCCGGGCGTGCCGCCGGACCGCCCCCAATGATGGCGCCGGCGGAGGCGGTGTGATGCGGCGCTCGAAACGGACGCCGCCCGAAATCCGCGACCGCGAATCCGCGCGCGCTCACGGATGCGATCGCCGCCACATCCAATGCCTCCTCCGCACGCAGCTCGGGCAGGATGCCGGGCAGACGCTGGGCCAGCATGCTCTTGCCGGTTCCCGGCGGGCCGACCAGCAGCAGGCTGTGACCTCCGGCGGCCGCGATGATGAGTGCGCGCTTGGGCACCGCCTGCCCGCGCACGTCTGCGAGATCCTGGTGTGAGCCTGGCGAGACGGCCGCCAGCGCGGGCGCCGCGCCGCCAGCCTCATCGCCCACGCCACCCGCGCGCGCCAGCGCGCACACGCCTAACAAGGTGTCCGCGCCGAACACCTGCCGCGCGGCAATGCGCGCTTCGGCGACGTTGGCCGCCGGCACCACCAGCGCGCGTTGTTCCCGCGCCGCGTGCGCCGCCGCCAGCAACACGCCCCGGATGGGCTTGAGCTCACCGGCGAGACCCAGCTCTCCGTAGAACTCGCTGCCGGCCAGGCGTTCCGCCGGTGCGGCGATCTGCGATGACGCCAGCAGGATGCCGAGCGCGATGGGCAGGTCGTAGCGGCAGCCCTCCTTGGGGAGATCCGCCGGCGACAGGTTGACCGTGATGCGGCCCGCGGGCCAGTCGAAACCCGACGTGGCCAGCGCCGCGCGAACCCGGTCCTTGCTCTCCCGGACCGCGGTGGCCGGCATGCCGACGATGGAGAAGGTGGGCAGACCGCCGCCCAGGTGCACCTCGACTTCCACTCGCGGCGCGGCGAGGCCGAGCTGTGCCCGGCTCGCGACGCGAGCTATGCCCATGACACGCGCATGGCGGATCCCTCCGTGGATCGCTCTCGGGACCGCGCCGGCTTCCCTGCCGGCGCAGCGAATCAGTTGCCGCTGCTGCCCGCGGCCCGGGCTTCCAGTTCGGCGACGCGTTTCTCCAGTTCCTCGAGACGCGCGCGGGTGCGTTCGAGTACCTTGCGCTGCGCATCGAACTCGTCGCGGCCGGTGAGATCGAGCTTGCCGAGGTTCGCGCGCAGCACGGCCCGGAAGTTGTTCTCGATGTCTTCGCGCAGGCCGCTGGCACCGGATGCGAGCCCCGGCGGCAACCCCTGCATCAGGCTGCGCAACAGTTCTTCGACCTTGGGTAACTCCACCGACGGCTCTCCTGAGAATCCCCGGACCAACTGCCCCGTTTTGTTGCGAGGGCCGGCGCTGCGCCCCAATTTTGGGCGCGAAGGCTGCGCGCCCGCGCTCTTTCGCGCCGCAGCGGCCCTCCCGGTCCTCGTTTGGGCTGGCATGGAACCTGCACTTTGATCGCTGGCCCAGCCAAACGTGTCGATAGGGAGCATACGCGGGCGACGAGCGCGCGATCCATCGGATATCGAAGCCAAAGCGATGAAAATGATCACTGCCATCATCCGCCCCTGGAAGCTCGACGACCTGCAACTGGCCGTCGCGCGCTTGGGCGTGCAGGGGATCACCGTTACCGAGGTCACCGGTTACGGACGTCAGCGCGGCCACTCGGAGCACTACCGCGGCTCCGAATATCAGGTGGAATTCGTACCCAAGCTCCGCGTCGAGATCGTGCTCGACGAACCTTCCGCCGAAGCCGTGGTGGAAGCCATCAGCAATGTGTGTCGCACCGGCAAGACCGGCGACGGCAAGATTTTCCTGGCGCCAGTCGGTGATGCCGTGCGGATACGCACGCGCGAATCCGGCGCGGCGGCAGCCTGAGATGTCCCAGAGTTGGGGTGAGGAGCTAATACATGCGAGAAGATAAGAAGAGACTGAAGGGTGGCAGCTGGCTCGCGCGCGGTCTCGGCGCGGCGCTGCTGATGATCGGGCCAGTCATGGCATTCGCGCAGGACGCGGCGGAGGCGGCACCGGTTCCGAACAAGGGCGACACCGCATGGATGATCGTCGCGACGCTGCTGGTGATCATGATGGCGGTGCCGGGCCTCGCGCTGTTCTATGGCGGCATGGTTCGCTCCAAGAACGTGTTGTCCACGTTCATGCAGGTGTTCGTGATCTTCTCGATCGGCACCGTGCTGTGGGTCATCTACGGCTACAGCTTCGCCTTCAACGGGCCCGGCGAGTGGTTCGGCGACATGAGCCGCTTCCTGCTGCACGGAATCACGGCGGATTCCAACGCCGCGACCTTCACCCAGGGCGTGGTCATTCCGGAATACGTGTTCGTGGTCTTCCAGGCCACCTTCGCGGCACTCACCACGGCGCTGGCCGTCGGCGGCTTCGCGGAACGCACCAAGTTCTCCGCGGTGCTGATCTGGGCGGTCATCTGGTTCACGTTCTCCTATCTACCGATCGCGCGCATGGTCTGGTACTCCGAGGGCTACCTGTTCAAGCTCGGCGCGCTGGACTACGCCGGCGGCACGGTGGTGCACATCAATGCCGGTATCGCCGGCCTGGTCGGCGCCATGATCGTCGGCAAGCGCACGGGGTACGGGCAGGCGGCCATGCCGCCGCACAACGTGCCGTACGTCATGGTCGGCGCCGCGCTGCTGTGGGTGGGCTGGTTCGGCTTCAACGTGGGCTCGGGTCTGGAAGCCAACAACTTCGCCGGCCTGGTGTTCCTGAACACCTTCGTCTGCACGGCCATGGCGGCAATCGCCTGGACCTTCGGTGAGTGGATCTTCCGCGGCAAGCCGACGATGCTGGGTGCCGCTTCGGGTGCCGTCGCCGGCCTGGTCGGCATCACGCCTTCCTGCGGCGTGGTCGGCCCCGGCGGTGCCATCGTCCTCGGCCTGGTGGTCGGCCTGGTCTGCCTCTGGGCCTGCGCCAGCCTCAAGAAGATGCTGGGCTACGACGACTCGCTGGACGTCTTCGGCGTGCACTGCGTGGGCGGCATCATCGGCGCGCTCTCCTGCGCCATCCTGGGCCACGCGTCCCTGGGCGGTGTCGGCACCTTCGAGAGCATCGGCACCCAGCTGGGAATCCAGGCCACGGGCGTGGTCATCACGCTGGTCTGGTCCGCGCTGGTCTCGGCCATCGCGTTCTTCCTGATCAAGGTGACGATCGGCTTGCGTCCGACCGAAGAGGTCGAGCGCGAGGGTCTCGACACCAACGAGCACGGCGAGCGGGCGTACGACGCCTGAGCGACGAGGCGGGGTGGGCAATAGCCGGCCCCGCGAAGGAAACTCGCAAATCAGGGCCTGCCGGCGGGAAACCCCGGCAGGCCCTGTCTTTTGCGGGCTGTTTTCTTCAATTGGCGATAGTAAAGGGCCTTGTCTGTGATCCGCGTCAAAGGTTCTCATAGACGCCTCCCGGCATAATCCGCGCACCGGAGGAAGGGTCATGAGACAACTGAAAGTCCTTGCCGTGATTGCTGGCCTGCTCGGCGCTGCCGTGGCGCAGGCGGGCGATGTCTACAAATACGTGGATGAGCGCGGCAACACGATGTACACCGACAAGCCCGTGCCGGGCGCCGTGCTCGTGAGCACCACCGCGCCGCGTCCTCCGGACGTCGCGCAGCGCAACTACGCCACCCAGCAGACCGCGGCCGCCAACCAGCTCAACGCCAGCAACCAGCGCATCGCCGACGGCCGCACCAACCAGCAGGCCGCCGAGCAGGTCGCAAAGGACCTGGAAGCCACCCGCATGGAACGTTGCAAGAAGGCGCGCGCGAACTACGAGAACACCATCAGCTCGCAGAAGCTGTATCGCGAGAAGGATGGCCAGCGCGAATACCTGAACGACGCCGAGCTCGCCCAGGCGCGCGTCGATGCGCGCAAGGCCGTGGACGCCATCTGCGGACCGCAGGGCTAGCGCCCGCCTGCAAGCCGCGCCGCATGCCGACCTGTCGAACGCCGCCCTTTCGGGCGGCGTTCGTCGTTGTGACACCCGCATCCACCCGCCGGGCCGCAACTGGGCAATAATCCCCCGCCTATGTTGCGCGTCGGCTTCCTCGGTCTCGGCGCCATGGGCATTCCCATGGCGAAAAACCTGCATCGTGCAGGCCTGCTTCACTCGGTCTGGAACCGCAGTGCGGACAAGGCGCGCGCCTTGGCAGCGGAGCTGGGCGTAGCGGCCCCCGAATCGCTGGCCGAGTTCGCCGCCGCGCTCGATGTGGTCGTGATCTGCGTGTCCGCCGATGCCGACGTGCGCGCCGTCGTCGCAGGCATCGCCCCTGCACTGTCGCGGCGAAGCGCTGGTGCGCAGGCCCTGGTCATCGACTGTTCCACCGTCAGCGCCGACACCGCGCGCTGGGCAGAGAGCCATCTCGCGCAACACGGCGCGCGGTTCCTGGACGCGCCCGTCAGCGGCGGCGTCGAGGGCGCGCAGAAGGCAACCCTGGCGATCATGTGCGGCGGCAAGCCCGAGACCTACGAGATGGCCCGGCCCGTGCTCGCCGCCATGGGCAAGACCATCGAGTACTTCGGCCCAGCGGGCAGCGGCCAGGCCACCAAGGCCACGAATCAGATCATGTGCGCGGGCATCATCCGCGCCTGCGCCGAGGCCATGGCCTTTGCCGAGGCGCACCAGCTGCCGCTCGAGCGGGTGGTGAACACGCTCGGCGCCGGCGCCGGCTCGAGCTGGTACTTCGTCCACCGCGCGCCGAACATGGTCCGCGGCAGCTATCCGGCCGGCTTTCGCGTGAAGCTGCACGCCAAGGATCTCGGCATCTGCCGCGACATGGCGGCCCGCTTCGGCGTGCACCTGCCGGTGGTCGACGCCATGCTCGAGGAATATGCCGAGCTGATTGCGCAGGGGCACGGCGACGAGGACATCTCCGCCACGCATCGCCTGAAGCAGGCATTGTTCAGGGGCGCCAAGCCCGCCAGCCCATGAAGCCCGCGCCGCAGGCCGAGGATGCCGGTCAGCTCTATCTACCCAATTTCTGCTCGGCGTCCGCGGTGCTGGCCATCGTGCTCATCTGCGAGCTGACGGCGCTGCTGCTGTCACTGGCGCGCAACACCGGCGCGCTCGGCTTCTGGGCAGACCTGGGCCTCACTTCCATGTTCCTGCTGTGGATCGCGCTGTGCGGCGCGGCCATGCTCTGCCTGATGCGCGGCTACCTCAATCGGCAGACCGTGGCCGTGGGTTCCGCGCTGGTGCTCGGCCTCACCGTGGCGCTGGTGGTGGTCATTTCCTGGCTCGCCTGGTACTTCGGCAGCGCCGATGGCGATGGCTGGCTCGCCGGCAGCGCCATGTTCACCGCCGATACCTGGACCTTCCTGCTGCGCAATGCGGGCATCACCTTCGTGGTCACCGCCCTGGCGCTTCGCTACTTCTACGTGACGCACCTCTGGCGTCACAACGTGGAGCTGCAGGCCCGTGCGCGCGTGCACGCGCTGCAGGCGCGCATCCGTCCGCATTTCCTGTTCAACAGCATGAACACCATCGCCGCGCTCACGCGCAGCAACCCGGCTCGGGCCGAGGAAGCCGTGCAGGACCTCGCCGACCTGTTCCGCGCCAATCTCAACGAGAAGCGCAACGAGATCCGTCTCGCCGAGGAAATCGACGTGGCGCGAACGTACCAGCGCATGGAACAGCTGCGGCTCGGCGAGCGGCTGCGCGTCGAGTGGAAGATAGACCCCCTGCCACCAAACGCGTTGGTGCCCGGGTTGATCCTGCAGCCGCTGCTCGAGAACGCGATCTATCACGGTATCGAGCCGCGGGCGGACGGCGGGGTCGTGACGGTGACCGGCGAGTTCGCCAAGGGCATGATCACGGTGGTGGTGCGCAACCCGGTGCCCGCGGCCAATCTCACCATGCGCGACGGCAATCGCCTGGCGCTGGCCAACATCAAGGAGCGCCTCGAACTCATGTACGGCGAGCGCTCCACCGTGAAGGCGGGCCGGTTCGACGAGGAGTACATCGTGACGCTGCGCTTCCCGTTCAGCGAAACCTCGACTGCCTCGTCATGAACGGCCGGACGCAGCCGCGTGCACCCGTCGATTACACTCTGCGAACATGAGTCTGCGTGTGCTCATCGTCGACGACGAGCCGCCGGCGCGCGAACGGCTGCGCTCCATGCTGCTCGAATCCGGGGATTTCGAGGTGGCCGGCGAGGCGGGCAATGGCGAGCAGGCCCTGGCCCTGGTCGACAAGCTGGTCCCGGACATCGTGCTGCTCGACGTGCGCATGCCCGGAGTCGACGGCCTCGAGATTGCGCGCCAGCTCGCGACGCTGGCCGAACCACCGGCGGTGATCTTCACCACCGCATTCGACGAATACGCACTGCAGGCATTCGACTCGCAGGCCATTGCCTACCTGCTCAAGCCGATCCGCGCGGAGAAGCTCAGGTCCGCGCTCGCCAAGGCGGGCCGGCTGACGCGTCCGCAGCTGCAGCAGGTGGCAAGCGCGGCGCGCGAGCCGGTGCACCGCAGTCACATCGGCGTGCGCGGCCGCGACGGTCTGAAGCTCATCCCGGTGGAGGAAGTGCTGTGCTTCCACGCCGATCAGAAGTACACCACCGTCAGGCATCTCAAGGGCGAGGATCTCATCGAAGATTCCCTGAAAACGCTCGAAGAGGAATTCGCCGCCAGCTTCGTGCGCATTCACCGCAATGCGCTGGTCAACACGCGCTATCTCGAGCGCATCGCGCGCGACCCCGGCGGCCAGCACTTCGTGCACCTGCGCGGCCTGGCCGAACCGTTGGAAGTCAGCCGCCGCATGGCCGGCGATCTCAAGGATCGCTTTCGCATCTAGCAGGCTGTACTCACCGCGGCCCCTCGAACGGGCCGGCCACTCGCAATTGCACGCCTGCGACGGCGTGCTTTGCCAGCCAGTGATGCAGCCGACTGCCGTCGTCGGGAGATTCCACTTCGAGGATGCCGCTGCCTGCCGCCACGACCGGCAGGCGCTCGACGTCGCCCGCGTGCTCATGAACGTCGACGAACTGCCCTGGCCGCGCCGGCAGGGTCAGATCGAGAAAGCGCAGCCGCAAGCGCAGCGTACCGAGTGCCAGCCACTCGATCGCCACCAATTCGCATTGCGCGGCATGCGCGGCGCGCGCCGGCACGCGCCGCACCTCCAGCGCCAGCGCGCTGCGCGGCTGCGCCTGGCAGAGCAGAACCTCGCCACGCGCGATCTCCTCGGCCGTGATGCCGGGGGGCGTGCCGTGCGGATACTCGATCTGCCCCGCGAGCAGCTTCGACTTGCAGGATGCGCAGCGCCCCGCCCGGCAACTGTGCGCAATGGCGATGCCGGCGGAAAGCGCCGCGGCCAACAGGTTTTCGCCGGGCGGCACCCGAATCCGGTGGCCGCCCGGCTCGATGCGGACGTCGAATCCTTCGCTGGGGGCCTCGCTCAGGCCGCTTCTTCCTTCTTCTTGCCGAATAGCCGGGCGATGAACCCGCCAACGGCGATCAGGCCGATGATGATGAATTTCTTGAGCGCCAGCAGCACCGCGAACAGCTTGCCGAACAGGCCGAGCTTGGCGGCGACGCCGCCGGCGATCAGCGCGCCCAGGCCGTACTCGGCCATCCGGTCCGTGCTCTTGTTGAACTCCGCGTAACGATAACCCTCGTTGAACTCGGCGACGCCGATCAGCGGCTCCATGTCACGACGCACCTGCGCGAGCTGCGAGATCGGCGCCACCGCTTCCATGGACAACACACCCTCGCGGCCGAGCACGCGCACGTCGTAGTTGAGCGCGTGTGAGCCGCCGCTGTCCGAGGCGATCTCCTTCGCCCAGTACAGCTTCTTGGCATTGGCATCGTAGCGGGGCGGCTCGGCCCAGCCCACCAGCGTCAGGCCGTCGTAGCCCGCGGCCTTGCGTCGCTCGTTGGCATCCTTCTCGCCTTCCTTCATGTTCTCGAGCAGCTCTTCGTAGTCGATGTCGGCGGCATCGGAATCGTCGACGTGGCCTTCGTCGGCGTAGTTAAGGAACACTGCCCAGCCACCGTCGCCCAACGGTTCGACCTCGGCGGGCACCACGGCTCCCTGCACCGTTTCGTCGGGTAGATTGCCCCAGAGCTGCAGCAGCTTGTTGGCCTCGTCGGGCGAGAGGTAGCGGTACTTCTCGCCCAGGTGCAGCGTCGCCACTTTGTTAGGCAGCAGGATGTCGCCGGTCTGATATGCGAACTCGACGTCCGGCGCGGCGCCCGCTTCCTCGCCCGCGGCCTCTTCGGTCGCCTCGGGCTGCGGCTCGGCAGCGGGCTCTTCGGCCCAGGCCGGACTGACGAACACGGCGCAGAGCATCCACGCCGCCGTGGTAGTGATAAGTCTCATAGGACCCTCCCAGGTTTCCTGGCGGAAAGCTAGCACACACCCGGCCCCGACAGGTTCGATGACCCGGCAAAAGCCGGGATGCAGGCCTGGCTATCGCGCGTTCGCGGTGTCGCCGCGCCGGCGTAGAAGCCTGTCTACCGGGGCGTTCCGGCCAGCCCTTGCAAGGCACGCAGCGGCACCAGCCTGGCCGGGCCCAGCAAGCCGGAGGGCTGCGGCCGCCACGCGGACGCGTCCAGCGCCTGGTAATGCAGGCTGGCCAGATTGATGTCCTTCATGATCTTCCAGTCCACCTTGCGCAGGTCCAGGTCGCGCACGCGGTTGGCCGGTAGATTGGTCACTTCGATTTCCAGGCGATTACCACGCGCCCGCAGGGGCCCGAGCCGGAGCGTGGCCGGCAGGCTCCAAACCGTGCCGAGCGATCTGCCGTTCAGCGTGACGCGCGCCGTTTCGCGCACGTCACCCAGATCGAGCAGCCAGTCGTCGGCCTGCACGGCGGGCGCGTCGAACGCGAGGCGGTAACGCGCGGTGCCGGAGAAGCGCGCGGCATCCGGATCCGGCAGCCGCGTCCAGCTGGTCGGATGCTCGAGAACCACCGGCCCGGGCAGCACCGGCCCTCCGGAGACGAACTCGAGGCGCCATCGTCCGGTGAGCTCGCGACCGGTGCCCGTAGCCGTGAGATAACGCCAGGCTCGCAGTTTCGGCCGGGTCGCATACAGCCGCAGGATCAGCGAGCGGCCGCTGTCGAGCTGCAGATAAACGCGCGACCGCCCGCCCGCAGACTCGCTGGCCGCGAGGCCGCATTCGCCGGTGAGCGGATCGAGAATCGCGACGTGGGCGCCCGGCGAATTCAGCGTCACCCAGCGGCTGATGCGCTCAGGGGTGGCATTGACCACGAAGTAGTCGCGGCCCTCCGGACCCCGCGTCCGGCGCGTGTACCACAGGGGCGACAGCGACGCTTCACGACGCACGAGTGGCTCGAGGTCGTGCACCAGATCGGTGGCGAGCCTCCGCTTCTGCCGGAACACGCGATCGTCGAGCGCGCGGGTGAACGCCGCGCGGCGCTCCTCGAGGCTGCCGAGCCCCGGCACGTCTTCGGGCAGTCCCTCGAACACCACGGGGGCGTCCTGCTTCACCAGCGTCACCAGGGCGGCCAGCGTCTCCACGGGCATGCGCCCCGTATCCGGAATCACGAGCAGGTGGTAGCCGGTTCCCGCGGCCGTGAGCAGCCTGCGTCCGACGCTGCGTACTTCGCGCAGTTGCTCGTCGGAAATGAAATCCAGCGCGTATCCGGCCTCGATCAACTCGAGCGCGCGCCGGCCGGCCGGCGACTGAACCAACCATTGGTTCTCGTGCATGCCGTGCTGACGCATCAGGGTGCGCAGGTCCCCGGCAACCTCGTCCTGCTCGTCGGCCTCGGGCCAGTAAAACAGGACGTCGTTGTCGGGCTTGCCCGCCTGCAGTATCGATTGCGTGCGCGCAACGTAGTCGTGCAGGGCGCCGAAGTCCCGCCACAGCGGATTGCGTGGATTGAGTTGCGTGGCGGCATAGAAGAACCAACCGGGCCAGGCCGCCTCCGCCGGCGAGTAGGTGGCGCCGTGGTAGAAGACATGGTTGATGCCGGCGACGAACAATCGATCGATCTGCAGCTTGGCGGCGGCAGGCGATTCGCGAAAATTCTCGCGCAACCAGGTGAGCGATTCGGCCGAGGCCAATGGTCGGCCCTGCACATGCGCCGCCGAAGCGGCGAATCGGCCGATGAGAGCAACGGGCGGATCGGGATCCTCGCGAATGTCCTCGGCCGCCTGCCGGAGGCCGGGAATGGGCAGCACGGTCGCGCCGAACGACTCCGTCTCGGGAATATCCGCCAGGGAATACAGATCGAGCAGCCGGCCCGGCGCGCCATGTGCCTGGTTGCGCGCCAGCGAGCCGTGCGCATGCGCCCACGACACCCAGGTCTTCAGATATTCGACATGCATCGCCGCGAGCGTGCGCCGGTAATCTCCTTGCACGCGGCCGAGCGTGTCGGCGTCGAGAGGCCGTGTCCCCGCGAGCTCGGCGGCATACCGCTGCACGTCGTAGCCCTGCAGCTGCCTGAACTTTTCGGGCAACGCCGGCGACCAGCTCGAATCGAAATATTCGAAGGAATCGTGGAACTGGCTGCGCACGGCCCCCGGCAGCGATGCCAGCGCCTGCGAGAACGGCTCGAGATAGCGGCGCATGGCGGCCGGCGCGTAAGGATCCAGCACCCGGCCCTCGCCACCGGGCGCGGCTCGCTTCACCCTCATCTCCGTCGGCTTGCCGGCGAGCCGCCCGTCGACGAATTGCACGGCGCTCGATCCGTCCTCCGCGCTGACGCGCGGTCCGCCGAAAGGCCAGCCGGTACCGGTCGCCATGTCCACGCCCAGACCGAGCCGGCGCGCCTCGCGCATCGCGTGCGCCAGCATGTCGATCCAGCGCGGCGAGAGATAGTCGATGGCACGGGCTTCGGCACCGCGCGCACCGTAGATGGGAGTGATCTCGACGCCGCCAATGCCCACCCGCGCGAAGGCTTCGAGCTCACGCGTCAGCTGCGCGGGCTCGACCGCGTTGCCCGGCCACCACCAGCGTATCCAGGGCTTTGCGGCCTGCGTGATCTGCGGCCAGGGAGCCTCGGCGGAGTCCCGCGCATCGCCGACGGCGCAGCACAGCGCGGCGATCAGCGCGAACGCCGCGAGTCGGCTCATCCGGCCATGATCTCCACCCGATTGCCCTCGGGATCGCGTACCACGCATTCGTAATAGCCGTCACCCGTGCGGCGGGGCCCGTCGATGGGTGCCCGACCATCGGCAGTGAGGCGCGCAGCCAGCGCATCCACCGCCGCCTCATCGCCCACGCGCACTGCCACGTGCGCCCATCCCAGCCTGTCGTCTGCCGAACTTGTGATCACATCGAGGCGGCGCATGATTTCCAGACGCGCGCCGCCGGAAAATTCCAGGAAGCGGGATTCGAAACCCTTGCACGGATTCTGGTACAGGGCGCCGACGCGGGCGCCGAGATACTGCGCATAGAAAGCGGCCACGCCATCCAGATCGCGCACCCAGAGGCCGACGTGCTCGATGCGTGCGCTCATGCGAGCCGGCAGAGCATGACGTGGTCGGTCTGCGGGTCCGAGCCCACGACGAACACGTGAGAACCCACCTTGCTGAAGCCGTGCTTGGCGTAGAACGCCTTGGCGCGCTCGTTGCGCTCCCACACCCCCAGCCACAGCGAGGTGGCGCCGCGGCTGCGCGCGCGTTCCTTGGCGCCGTCCATCAGCACGGCGGCGACGCCCCGTCCATGGAACGGCTTGTCCACGTAGAAGCGCCACAGCTCGATGCTGCCATGCTGCGGCACGCCGTCGGACACCTGGTAGGCGCGCAGCTGTGCGAATCCCAGCCAACGCTCGGCGTCGTCCACCAATACCAGCGTGTCGATGTCGGGATTGCGCAGCTCGTCGAGCTGCTTCTGCGCGCCCCACGCCGACTCGAGATGCTGGCGCATGTCCTCTTCGGTGTTGTCGGCCGCGAACGACTCGACGAACGTTCGCGCGCCGAACTCGGCCAGCTGGGCGGCGAGCTCGGGCGTGGCTCGTTTCAGTTCCAGCAGTTTCATCGCATCGAGTCGCTCATGGGGCATCCCTCACCTGCGCGGAGCTCGCGAGGAGTATCTCGCAGGCGCCCGCGCCCGTGTCGTTGCGTGTCAATGACGTGCGCATGCCGCCCTGCCGGCCTTCGATATCCACGAGGCGGCCGCGCAGTTCCACGAGACTGCCGGAGCGCAGCCGGCCGAGCGCGGTCCGCACCGAATCGTTCTCGGGAATGACGTGCCAATTGGCCGAGTGTGTCTCGATGTCCTGACGAGCGATGGGCCAGGTCGCCGTGCGCCAGTAGTAGAAGCGGTTGCCCTGGCTGATCTCGATGTCCTCCAGCACGCGCGAGTCGGACATCGGCCCCCAGCCCACCGCGAAATCCGTGGGCATCAGCCGCGCCAGTGGGCCGCGGGAGTAATTTTCGCGGTGGAGCACGCGCACGATGGCGCGGAACTGCGCGCGGGGCCGCAGCCGGAAGCCCTCGAGGTCGATGGGCTCAGCGTTCGCGAGCTCCTGTTGCAGCGGCGCCTCGGCGGCCAGCACGCCCGGTGCGCGATCGATGTCACGCTGGCTGTACCAGCGATACGCCCCGAACGCCACCAGCGCTGCACAGATCCACGGACCGGCCCTCATGGCGAGGAATCGTAAGGTATTCTTCGGACCATGCAGCTCGAGTTCACCAAGATGCACGGCGCCGGCAACGACGTGATCGTATTCGCGGCGCCGCAGGACGGCCGGCTGCCCAGCAGCGAGCAGTGGCGTGCATTGTCCGATCGTCACAAGGGCATCGGCTTCGACCAGGCGATGGTCATCGAGCCGCCGCGTCGCGCGGGCACGCAAGCCTACTACCGCATCTTCAATGCCGATGGCGGCGAAGTGGAACAATGCGGCAATGGCGTGCGTTGTGTCGCGTCGTATCTCCTGCGCCGCGGCGCCGCTGCGAACGGCGAGATTGTGCTCGACAGCCCCGCAGGTCTCATTCACGTGCGCATCCACGATGCGGGCCTGGTCTCCGTCGACATGGGCGTGCCGAATTTCGATCCGCGGTCATTGCCCTTCGAGGCGTCCGCCGAAGCGCACGTGTATCCGCTGCAAGTGGCCGGTACCGAGGTGGAGATCGGCGCGGTGTCCATGGGAAATCCGCACGCCGTGCTCACCGTGGCCTCCGTGGCCAGCGCGCCGGTCGACCGGCTCGGCCCGGCCATCGAGAAGCATCCTCGTTTTCCGCGCCGCGTGAACGTGGGCTTCATGGAAATCGTCGATCGCGGGCACATCCGTTTGCGCGTCTACGAGCGAGGCACCGGTGAGACGCTGGCCTGTGGCACCGGTGCCTGTGCCGCGGTCGCAGTAGGCAGACGTCACGGACGACTCGACGCGACGGTGGCGGTCGAGTTGCCGGGCGGCACGCTCGAGATCACGTGGCCCGGCCCCGGCGAACACATTTGGATGAAAGGCCCGGCCGCTGTATCTTTCACCGGACGCGTCGAGATCTAGGGAGTTCAACACAGCATGAGCACGCAAATCGCCCGTGGTCTGGCCGCGGGCCAGACGGATGAAGAACGCATCGAGCGTTATCTCGGCCTGAACCCCGACTTCTTCGAGCGTCACCAGGCGCTGCTGGCACGCATGCGCCTGCCGCACATGCGCACCGGGTCGACGGTGTCGCTGGTCGAACGCCAGGTCGAAGTGCTGCGCGAACAGAAAACGGATGCCGACAAGCGGCTCGCGGAGTTCGTGGCCGTCGCGCGCTCGAACGACCAGCTCGCCGATCGCATCCACCGTTTCACGCGCCGCATGATGCGCGCGCCCAATGCGCAGGCCGCGCTCACCTCTCTCGAAGCCTCGCTGCGCGAGGACTTCGACGCCTTTCATTCCGTGCTGGTGCTCACCGGCTCGCTGCCATCGCTGGCCGACGTCGAGTTCGAGCCTTTCCTGCGCAAGCTGCCGGCCGACGACGCGAACATCCGCAGTTTCGAAGCGTTGCTGAACACCGGCAAGCCGCGCTGCGGCCAGGTGCGCGATTCGCAGCGCGATTTCCTGTTCGGCCCAGAGGCCGCGAGCATCGGTTCGGTGGCGCTGGTGCCGCTGAACGACGGCGCGGGTGAAGGCGGCGCGATCGGTCTGCTCGCGCTGGGCAGCGCCGAACGCGAGCGCTTCCATCCCGGCATGAGCACCGATTTCCTGAAGCGAATGGGCGAACTCATCACGGATGCGCTCTCGCGGCAGTGAGAGTCGCTGATGGCGGGCGCCCCGCTCGGGTCGAGTGAGGGACGCCGCGGCTGGTATGGTTGGCCCCGTGAGCGGCCCTGATCGCAAGCAAATCGATGCCTACCTCGCCCATCTGTCGCGGGAGCGGCGCTTCTCGCCGCACACGGGCAGCAATTACGCCCGCGACCTGCGGGCTCTCGCCGAGTACGCCGAACGCGGTCACCTGCCGCACTGGAAGAGCCTCGACAGCCAGCACGTGCGCATGTTCGCGGCGCGTGCCCACGCCGCCGGCCTGAGCCCGCGCAGCGTGCAACGGCGGCTGTCGGCGGTGCGCGGATTCTTCAACTACCTGCTGCGCGAACGCGTGGTCACCAGCAACCCGGCGCTGGACGTGCGCGCACCGAAAGCCGCGAAACGCCTGCCGGGAACGCTGGACGTCGACCAGATCAACCAGCTGCTCGACATTCCGGCCGACGACGCGCTGGCGATTCGGGACCGCGCCATCATGGAACTGTTCTACTCCTCGGGCCTGCGGCTCGATGAGCTGGTGGGCCTCGATCTTGTCCAGCTGGACCTCGCCGACCGGACCGTGCGCGTCCTCGGCAAGGGTCGCAAGCAACGCATCGTGCCGGTGGGACGCAAGGCGGAGGAGGCCCTGCGCGCCTGGCTCGCGCGACGGGGCACCCTCGCGGCGGGGGATCACCAAGCGGTATTCGTCGGCCGCAACGGACATCGGCTCAAGCATCGCGCCATACAGCTGCGCATCGCCTACTGGGCGCGGCGCAAGGGGCTGCCGGCGCATGTCCACCCGCACCTGTTCCGGCATTCCTTCGCGACGCATCTCCTTGAATCGAGTAAGGATCTGCGCGGCGTGCAGGAGCTGCTCGGACATGCCGACATCTCCACGACCCAGATCTACACCCACCTTGATTTCGCCCACCTGGCCCGCACCTACGACGCTTCCCACCCCAGGGCGAAACGAAAATCGTAGGCATTCATGCATGAGTGAACTCTTCAATCCGCATGGCACGACCATCCTGGCCGTGCGGCGCAATGGCGCCGTGGCCATCGGCGGCGATGGCCAGGTGACCCTCGGCAACACGGTGATGAAGGGCAACGCGCGCAAGGTGCGCCCGCTCGGCAGCGGCAAGGTGTTGGGCGGCTTCGCCGGCGGCACCGCCGACGCGTTCACGCTGTTCGAGCGCTTCGAAGGCAAGCTCGAGAAATTCGGCAATCTCACGCGCGCCGCCATCGAGCTCGCCAAGGACTGGCGCGGCGATCGTTACCTGCGGCGCCTGGAAGCACTGCTGCTGGTGGGAGACACGCAGAAGCTGTTCGTGATCTCGGGCAATGGCGACGTGATCGAGCCCGAGCACGACCTCGTGGCCATCGGCTCCGGCGGGCCGTTCGCGCAGTCCGCGGCGCGGGCGCTGGCCGAGAACACGGACCTGCCCGCACGCGACATCGTCGAGAAGGCATTGAACATCGCCGCGGACATCTGCATCTACACCAATCGCAACCTCGTCATCGAGGAACTGAAGGCCTGAGGGCCGGGTATTCAATGACTCCGCAACAGATCGTCGCCGAACTCGACAAGCACATCGTCGGCCAGGCCAACGCCAAGCGCGCGGTGGCCATCGCGCTGCGCAACCGCTGGCGCCGCATGCAGATCGAGGATCCGCTGCGCCAGGAAATCACGCCCAAGAACATACTCATGATCGGCCCCACGGGTTGCGGCAAGACCGAAATCGCGCGTCGGCTGGCGAAACTGGCCCATGCGCCGTTTGTGAAGGTCGAGGCCACCAAGTTCACCGAGGTGGGCTACGTGGGCCGCGACGTGGACTCCATCGTCAAGGATCTCGCCGAGACCGCGGTGAAGATGGCGCGCGAGGAGGAGAAGGCCAAGGTGCGCGAACGCGCCGCGGATGCCGCCGAGGAACGCATCCTCGACGCGCTGCTGCCCGCCCCCAAGATGATGGGTTTCTCCACCGATCCCGAGCCGAGCGCGCGCGATTCGGAGACGCGCCAGAAATTCCGCAAGATGCTGCGCGAAGGCGCGTTGAACGACCGCGAAATCGAGCTCGAGCTGCGTGCGATTCCGCCGGGCGTACAGATCATGGCGCCGCCCGGCATGGAAGAGATGCAGGAGCAGCTCACCAGCATGTTCGCGAATCTCGGCGGGCAGAAGACCCGGCCGCGCAAGATGAAGGTGAAGGAAGCGCAGAAACTGCTGGTGGAGGAAGAGGCCGGCAAGCTCGTGAACGAAGAAGAGCTGCGCGCCCGTGCGCTGGCCAATGCCGAGCAGAACGGCATCGTGTTCATCGACGAAATCGACAAGGTGGCGCGCCGGCAGGATTCCTACGGCGCGGACGTCTCGCGCGAGGGCGTGCAGCGCGACCTGCTGCCGCTGGTGGAGGGGTCGACCGTGTCCACGAAGTACGGGCAGATCAAGACCGACCACATCCTGTTCATCGCCTCCGGCGCATTCCACACCTCGAAGCCCTCGGACCTGATTCCCGAGCTGCAGGGCCGCTTTCCGATCCGCGTGGAGCTCGATTCGCTCAAGGTGGACGACTTCGTGCGCATCCTCACCGAACCCGATGCCTCGCTGACCACGCAATACAAGGCGCTGATGCACACCGAGAAGGTGGACGTGAAGTTCGCCGAGGGCGGCGTGCGCCGCATTGCCGAGATCGCCTTCAGCGTGAACGAGAAGACCGAGAACATCGGTGCGCGCCGCCTGCACACCGTGATGGAACGGCTGCTGGAGAGCGTATCGTTCGACGCGTCGGAGCAGAACGGCAGCGCCGTGGAAATCGATGCCGCGTACGTTGACCAGCACCTCGGGGCGCTGGCCAAGGACGAGGATCTCAGCCGATACATCCTGTGACCGGGCACGCTGCTTGCGAATCGCCAAACCCATGCTCCTGACGATGACGCCGGTCGGCCTCGCCTGGGGGTTGATCGAAGCGGCACGATTCCACTGGTGGCTGGCGGTGCTCATGGGAGTGTTGCTGAGCGTCATCAGTCTGTTCATCTGGAGCGTCGTGCGTCGGGTGCGCGCGGAGAGCCTCGCGGCCCGGTCGGAGCACGGACCGCCGGACCGCATGTCCCGGTGAGCCGCCGTGACGGCCCAACTACCGTTCTCAGCGGCCGCCGAGCGTAACAAGGGACCCATCCTCGACGTTCTGCGCACGGTGTTGCCCGCCACGGGCACGGTTCTCGAAATCGCGTCGGGCACTGGCCAGCACGTGTGCTTCTTCGCGCAGGCGATGCCGGGCATCCGCTGGCAGCCCAGCGAACCCGATGCGTCCAGCCGCGAGGCGATGGCCGCCCGCCTGCGCGATGCCGGGCTCGACAACGTCGCCGCGCCGATCGCGCTCGACGTCTGCCAGCCCGACTGGCCCGTGGCCGCGCGTTATGACGCGTTGTTGTGCATCAACATGGTCCACATCTGTCCCTGGGCGGCAACGCTTGCGTTGATGCGCGGCGCGGTGCGTCACCTGAGTCCGCAGGGCAGCCTGGTGCTCTACGGCCCGTATCGGGAGAGCGGCACCGCCGTACCCTCGAACCTCGAGTTCGACGCATCGCTCCGGCAGCGCAATCCCGAGTGGGGACTGCGCGATCTCGAAGAGGTGACGCACGCGGCGATGTCATACAATCTGCAGCGCAAGCAGATTGTCCGTATGCCCGCGAACAATCTCTCGCTGATATTCGGGGCGGCCGGCTCCTAGTTCCGCTCGCGAGTCGACAACAACAGCTCACGTGCAAGTGGGCGCAAGGGTCTTGGCATGCACATACGTTCGTTCCTCGTGGCCATCTTCGGCTGTCTGCTGGTTGCCTGTGGTGGTGGCGGAGGTGGCGGTGGCAATGGCAACGTGCCGCCCCCCTCCACGTCGGACGGTGGCAGCTTCACGCTGGGCAGCAATACGGCCACGTTCAACGCACGCACGGACGACCCGCGCAGCCTGCAATCCTCGATTCCGCTGCACGTCACCGACACGCGCAATGTCGCGGCGATCGGCGCGGCGTACGTCGCCCCTAACCAGCCCGCTTCCTGGCTGTCGGTCGGCATCACGGGCTCGGGTGCCGACTATTCGGTGAATCTCGACGTCCCGTGGGTGGGCATGATCCCCGGCACTTACACGGCCGTGGTGTCCATCGGCACCGCGACCGCGAGCGGCACCGTCCTGCAGCGCCGCGATCTCACCGTGACGCTGACCATCACCGAGATCACCGTGCGCGCCGAGGCGGGCCCTTTCGGAGCGACCGCGACGTTCGGCCACAGCGACCTGCTGCATCCGCAGATGGTGCACGTCGACGCGCCCGACGGCCGCACCTGGACGGTCACGTCGACCGTCCCCTGGATACACACCCCCGGCGGCACCTTCACCGGCGCGGCCGACGTGGAGGTGGTCATCGACAGCACCGGGCTGGCGATTGACCAGTACAACGGACAGTTGCGGTTCGTCTCGCAGGCCGATGCCGACGACAACACGATCCGGAGCGTGACCCTGCACGTGCTGGCGCCAGCCCTCGACCTGAGCAGCGATCAGCTCACGCTGGGCGGCGAGGACGGCAATGGCTCGCGCCAGGTGTCGGTACTCGCGAGTCTGGCCACGGGCACCAATTCCTATCCGGTGAGCATCACCACCGCGACCACCTCGGGTGGCGACTGGCTGTCCGCGGGCAGTCCGTCGGTCAACATCGGTTCGGGCGGCATCACGCTCTCGCTGGCGGCCGAGGCAGCGACCGCCACGCCGGGCCGATACGAGGGCGCGGTACACGTCGAGGCCAACGTGCTGGGACAGGTCTTCTCGCGCACGCTCGACGTGCACTTCAACCAGGACCAGAACCACCTGGTGGCCGCGACGCTGGGCGTGGCGTTCTCGAAGCTGCCCTCGCGCAGCGTGCTTGAGCGCTCGGTGCGCATTTCAGATTCGCTGGGACGCAATGGCATCGCCTGGACCGCGGTCGATGACGCCTCCTGGCTCACGGTGACCGCGGCGGGCACCACCGGCGGCGAGGTCGAATTGGTCGCCGACCCGACCGGCTTGCCCGCGGACCAGATTCACTACGCCACGGTCACGGTCGCCTCCCCGAGCGCGTTCATCGACAACGAGCAGCACATTCGCGTCGCGCTCAAGGTGGGCTCCACCGATCCGGTGGTCACGAGCGTCGCACAGACGGCCGTCAGCATCGTCGCCAACCCCGTCGAGCCGTGGGTCTATGCCTCGCTCACGGGCGGGGCGATCGAAGTGCGCGACGTCCACAGCGGCGCGCTGCTCGACACCTTCGATGCCGTCTCGGGTCCGGATGGGGGTGGCCTCGAAATCAGCGACGACGGGCTCACGCTGTTCGCCATCGACGGATGGAATACGCAGCGCGTGCGCGTGCTCGATGCCCGCACCGGCGCCGTGCTCGGTGAAATGCCGCTGGCGCGAGCAAACACCACGACGCTGCACTACATGCGGCCCGGTGGGCACCCCGTGCTCATCTCCGGCGGCGGCCAGGCATTCGACGTCGCGACCCGCACCGAGCTCGTGAACGATATCGCGCTCTCCGCGTACTACCCCACCAACGGGTACGCCCACACCAGCGACCACCGCGTCCTCTACTCGCAGGAGCGCGGCATCAGCCCGCCCCGCCTGGAGAAGGGCCGCATCGCCTTCTCGGCGCTGGTCACGCCGCAGCTCGTGACGGAGTACCTGCTGTCGAGCGAATACGGCGAAGCCGGTGGCAGCGTGTGCGTCTCCCCGGACGACTCGCGCGTGATGACGGCGGTGGGCAGCTTCAGCGCGCCTTTCACGCTGCTCGACGCGTCCGATCTCAGCGTGGTCACGCCGTTACCGGCGCAGACCTATGCCGCGAGCAACGTCGCCTGCCTGTGGAACGGCTTGTATCTCGGATCGACCTCGCGCGATCCGCCGGTCAACCTGTTCTTCTACGATGCGCAGGGCAATGGCATCGCGAGCTCGCTGCTCTACCAGGTGGATCACGAGCCGATGCTGGATCGCGTCATCGTCTCGGGCGACGCCTCGCGCGTCATCGCGGTGACCGGCGGCCCGTCGTTCCACACGAGCTTCTACGACGCGCCGGCGGTTCCGTGAATGACCGGGCTCTCCCAGCCGCCGTAGCGCCCGCCATGCTCGGCGGCGAGGCGCACCAGCTCCAGCGTGATGCCGTTGATGGCGTGCGAGTCCACGCTGTCCTCGCGCGCCATCACCAGTGAAAATGGCAGCGCGGCGCCGGGCTCTTCGTTCAGGTATTCGCCCTCGAGGCTGAAGTCGATCGCCAGCAGCGTGTCGCGGCACGCGGCGCGCGCGTCCTCGTCCGGGAATTCCAGCCAGTGGTCCACCTTGCGCGGGGTTTCGTGCACGTCGCCGCGCTCGGCCAGGGATTCCAGCGTGCGGCGATTGAACATGCGCTGCAGGTTGCTCGGGCTGGGATACAGCAACTGGTCGTAGGTGTCCCAATCCGGTTGCAGGACGCTGCGCGTCTCGGCGGAGTAGCCGGGGAAAGGCGCCAGGGCGCGCGCCACCGCGGCGTCGAGCTCGCCGGGCTCCTCGCCATAGAAGAAGAACTCGCGGCGATTGCCGCCGGTGACGCGACCCACGAGTTGCGCGCCGCAGGTGGGCGACACCATGGCATCGAGCGACTCACCGATTTCGTGCAACCGTGGCGCTTCCTCGGCGGAAGACAGTCCGTCGGCACGCGGCGCCAGCATGTCGACGCCCACCCACAGCAGCCAGGGCCGCTTTTCATTGGGAACATCCGGCTTGATGCCGAGGTCGACGAAGATCGAGACCACGGTCTCGTTGACCCTGCCGAAGTAGAAATCCCAGTCGTCGGACAATTGTCTCCCTCCACCGCAGCCGTTCAGCGCGCCGGTTCGAGCCAGCGCGCCAGCCAGTTGGCCACTTCCTCATAGAAGAGGCGGCTGTCCTCGCCTTTCAGCACCCAATGGTTCGCGTCCGGGAACACCACGAGGCGGCTGGGCACCTGCATGCGTTGCAGGGCGCTCCAGTATTCCAGGGTGTTGTTGATCGGCACGCGGAAATCGTGCTCGCCGACGGTCAACAGCACCGGCGTCTTGAAATTGGCCGCATAGCGGATCGGATTCTGCTCGCGCCACACCGGCGCCTGCTCCCAGGGCGGCCCGCCCAGGTTCACCTCGCGCGAGTAGATAGTGTCGCTGGTGCCCCATTGTGCCTCCAGGTTCACGAGGCCAGCATGGCTCACCAGGCAGCGGTAGCGCGTGGTGTTGCCCTGCAGCCAGTTGGACAGATGTCCGCCGTAGCTCGCTCCCCCGGCGCACTGCCGCGCACCGTCGATGAACGGGAACTCGCGGATGGCGGCATCCGCGGCTTCGTTGATCTCGTCTGCCGGGCCCTTGAGCGGATCGCCCTGGATGGAACGCGCGAACTGCTCGCCGAAGCCGGTGGAACCCGAGTAGTTGGTGAGCAGCAGCACGTAGCCGGGCGCCGCGAGCAGGTGATAGTTCCAGCGCACGAAGAACTGGTCGCGCCACATGCCGTGCGGTCCGCCATGAATCAGCACGAACAGCGGGTATTTTTTCGCCGGGTCGAACCCTGGCGGGCGCACCAGGTAACTCTGGATGCGCTTGCCACGACTCGAGGTGAACCAGAAGCTCTCCACGTCGGGAAGATCGAGCTGCGCGACGCGCTGTGCGTTGAATCGCGTGAGCACCACGGCGCGCCCGGTCTGCGGATTCACCAGCGCCACCTCGGCCGGCTGGCTGGCCGCTTCCCAGTTGGCATACAGCGCGAGGTGCCGCGCCTTCGGCGGGATGATCAGGTTCGAGAAACTGCCATAGCCCACCGCGAACAGCGACTGCACCTTGCCGCCGGTCAGCCGCACGGAGAACACGCGCTCGTTGCCCTGGTCCTCGGCGGTGAAATACACGACGCGCGAATCGGGTGAGATCGCGTAGCCAGTCACCGGGCGGTCGAGGCCCGCGGTCAGGGTCTGCGGATCGTCCCGGGCGGGCCACGTGAAGGTCACGAGGCGGGCCTGGTTGTAGACCCACTTGCTGTCCTGCGCTTCGTGCAGCGCCACCAGCGTGCGGCCGTCGGGCGTGAAGCGCGGCTTCGACCAGACGTCCATGCCCCTGGTCAGGCGTCGCGGCTCGCCGCCCCTGATGCTGGTGACGAACAGCTGTGCATCGGTGAACGCGCGCGCGGCGGCATCGAGATTGGTGCTGGCAACGAACACCAGCGACTGATCGTCGGGGGTGAATTCGATTTCGATTTCCTCGCCCGTGTCGGTCTGACGGCCGGCGAAACCCGGGCTCGCCAGCAGTCTCGTGCCCCCCAGCAGGTCGCGCGGTTCGCCGGCGGCGAGGCCGTCCGCGCCCAGCGCCTGCACGAATATGCGTGGCTGCCGCTCGTCGAGCCAATGATCCCAGTTGCGGATGGGGAAGCCGTCGTAGATGCGCGCGTTCGACTTGCGCGCCCGGCGTTCGGCGATGAGCACGGCATTCGCCGCATCGTCCTTCGCCTGCGGGTACATGCTGGAGACGAAGGCCAGTTGCCGGCCGTCGTGCGAGAACACCGGCGCGCGCGCGCCGCCGGAGAGATTGGTCAGCCGCTGCGCCTCGCCGCCCGCTGCCAGATCGAGGGAATACAACTGCATCACCTCGTCGGCGTCGCGCTGGGCGCTGAAGACGATGCGACGGCTGTCCGGGCTCCAGATCACGCCGCTCTCGGGCCGGCGCGTCGACGTCAGGCGACGCGAGGGCAGTCGTGCGGAGGTGTCGATGAGCCACAGGTCGCTGAGCTGCGCGTTCTCGTCGTATGCGGGTTCGGTCACGGTGACCACCGCCCAGCGGCCATCCGGGCTCACCTGCGGTGCACCCACACGCCGCATCAACCAGATGTCCTCGTGCGTGGGAATGCGTTTGTCGGGCGCGGCTCCGGCGACGGACCACAGGAGGCAGGCAAACAACCCGGCGCAGATCAGCTGTCTCATGTCGCAACGGTAGCGCAATGAATCGCTCCTGTGCATCACTTGCCTGTCGTGGACCGCGTGGCGAGACTACGCGCCGTGCCCCGACCGTCAAAGCCGCTGATCGTCGCGCTCGCCGCCACGGGCGTGGCGCTGATCGTTCCCGCATTGTGGGTGCTGCGAGCCGGCGGCCTGTTCAGCCCGATCTCTGGAGATCACGCCGGCGGCTGCAGGGTCGTGGCTGTGGCCGGCGGCATAGGCGACATCCAGCTCGACCGGGAACGCGGCCTCGCCTATCTATCCGTGCAGGGCACCGGGAACGGCACGGTGATGCTGCTGGACCTGAACCTCGCCGACCCTGCGCCGCGCGCCGCCATGAGCCATGATCCGCCGGCCTATCGGCCGGGAGCGATCAGCTTGCTGGCGACCGCCGGACAGCCGGCGCGGCTGTTCGCCGTGTCGCTGCCGGGCGGCGGACCGCCGGTCGTGGAGATCTCCGTGCGGGACACGAATGGCGCCTTCGTGCCGCGGGCGACGGTGCGCGATCCGGCGCTGGACAATGCCACGCGGGTGGCCGCCGCTGGCCCCGAGCGGTTCTACGTGGTGGACCATCGGCCTCCGCGCGGTGCCTTGGGGCGCATGCTGGCACTGCTCGGCGAGTCGGGCCGGGACTCTCTCGCACTGTATGACGCGGGCCGGGTACGGGTGCTGGCGAGGGACCTGGCGTGGGTGTCGGGATTGGCGTTGAGCGCCGACGGCACGCATCTGTACGTGGCCGAGCTCCTGGCCCGGCGGTTGCGCATCTACCGCGTGGCCGCGGACGATCTCGTGCTCGAGCGCACGGTGGCGCTGAAGACGCCGCCCGGCGGCGTGAACATTGCCGCGGATGGTGCGATCTGGCTGATGGGCCATCCGCGGCTGCTGCGATATTTCGCGGCGCTGGATGGCGCGCGGGCGGCGACGCCCACGCAGATCATCAGATTCGATCCACGCCTGCCCGACGCGCGGGCCATGCAGGTGTTCGCCGACGATGGCACGATGCTCTCCGCCGGCAGCGCCGTCGCGCCCTGGCGCGACGAATTCCTGATCGGCGGTCCTCTCGAGAAGAAGGTGCTCATTTGCAAAGCTCACCCGTGACGGGCGACACGCCCAATCGCAAGCTGCGCCCCGGCGCGCTGGTCGTCAGCGGCATCATCAATGTCGGTGGAGCACTGCTGGTGCTGTTCGCGATGCCCGGGCACGCCAGCGATGAACGAATCGCGGCCGCCTGGGCGCTGGTGCAGTTCCTTTCCGGGGTGTGGGCCGGGGTGCTGGGAGCGAACTCGCCCTTCATGCACGGCGTGGTGGCGGGAATGCCCGCGCTCGCGCTCGGGCTGGCGTTGTCCCGGACTCTGCCGAGCCACTACCTCACCATCAGCTGGGCACTGGCGCCGGTTGCCGCGCTGCTCGCGGCGGCCATGATGCGCTTCATGCGCCGGCGCGGGCCCTGAGGGCATCGCAGGTCTCCTGCGCAGCGGGCTGGTCGCCTGCTCAGGGGCGCCGCCGCTCCTGGATCGCATCGCCGAACGACTCGAGGTAGTCCGCGCGTGACGCCTCGATCACTTCCGCGGCGTGGGCGTAGCCGTACTTGCCGGTGATCTTCAGCTTGTTGGCCTCGCCCGGCACCCACTTGTAGGTCGCGAAGTAATGCTCGATGCGCTCCACCAGGACCGGGGCGAGTTGCGAGATGTCCTTGACGTGGTCCCACACGAAGTCGCCTTCGAGCACGCCGATGATCTTGTCGTCGGCCTCGCCGCGGTCGATCAGCTTCATTCCGCCCACCACGCGCGCGCGCAGCAGCACTTCGGAGCGCTCGATGGGCCGCTCGCTGATCACGCAGATGTCCAGCGGGTCGCCGTCGCCCTTCTCGCAACCCGGTGCGAGTTTCGCGATGCGCGCGCCGCAGTAGGTGCGCGGGATGAAGCCATACAGCGCCGGGGGCTGCGACGTGGTGCGCTGTGGCCGATCGACGCGCAGGTAGCCGGACGCCTTGTCTATCTCGTACTTGATGACGTCGAAGGGCGTGATTTCGATATAGGCGTTGACGATGCGGGGCGCGTCTTCGCCGATCTCCAGGCCATGCCAGGGATGCGGACGCCAGCGCGAAAAGTTGTGTTCCGTCATGGGCGGGAACTGTAATGGGGACATGCCTGATTTCCTAGAAAAAAGGGATGGGGATGCGGCAATCGGCCGCACCGGGTGCCGGTGCGGATGGCGCGGGCGAGGTCCGTCCCCGTTTTCTAGGAAATCAGGAATGTCCCCATTATTCTCCGGGCATGCCTGTACAGACATTCCGCGGGGCGGCCATCGTCGGTTGGGGGAAGTGCCTGCCGCCGGCGGTGCTCACCAATGCCGACATCGCCACCATTCTCGATACCAGCGACGAGTGGATCACCTCGCGCACCGGCATCCGCGAGCGCCGCGTGTCGCACGTGCCGCTGGGCGAGCTCATGTACGTGGCCGCGGCGCGCGCGCTGGCCTGCGCCGGCCTCGAGGGCCGGCAGCTCGAGCTCATCGTCTCGGGCACCACGAGCTACGACGACCAGGTGCCCAACGTGGCCTCGGGCATCCAGCGCCGCGTGGGCGCCGACGGTTGCGCAGCCATGGACGTCAACACGGCCTGCACCAGCTTCCTCTATTCCCTATCTACCGCGACCGCGATGATCCGTACCGGCGTCGTGCGCAATGCGCTGGTGCTGGGCGCCGAGGTCATCACGCCCTTCATCGACTGGTCGGATCGCAATACCGCGGTGCTGTTCGGCGATGGCGCCGCCGCCGTGGTGCTGCAGGGCACCGATGCGGAGGAAGGACTGCTCGCCGAACGGCTGGGCTGCTACGGCGAGGCGCGCGAGATCCTGCGCGTGCACGGCATGGGCGCCGCCTACGCGCACCAGAATCGCGTGCTCGGCAGGACCGAGTGGCAGTTCGAGGGCCAGGAGATCTTCAAGAAGGCGGTGCATGGCATGTCGCTGGCCTCCGAGGAAGCGCTCGCCAGGCTCGGCAAGTCAGCCGCGGACGTCGACCTCGTGATCCCGCACCAGGCGAACCTGCGCATCATCGAGGCCGTGGCCAAGAAGACCGGCATCCCGATGGACAAGGTCTACGTGAACGTGCAGCGCTACGGCAACATGTCCGCGGCGACCATACCCGTGGCGCTGTGCGAGGCGCTGGAAGAAGGCCGCGTGAAGCCCGGCGCACTGCTGCTCATGCCCTCGTTCGGCGGCGGACTCACCTTCACCAGCCACGTGGTGCGCTGGGGCCCGCGCGTGACGGCGCTGGCGGCCAGCGATGTCGAGCTGCCGCCTAACAATCAGAGCGCGCTCGATCTCGTGAAGCGATACCGCAGCATCAGGGACCTGCGCGTCAGCCCGGCCGGCTGACGACGCACGGCCCGGCCTTCGGCCGGGCGGGTGATTCCCGCGACGGCGGCGCCAATGACAAAGCCCGCGTCGCTTGCGCTTCGCGGGCTTTGGGACCTGTGCTGGAAACGTCTGGCTCTGGCTTTCTTTCTTGCTTGCTTATCAGCCTTTCTTCTTGGCCTTTGCGGCTCTTGCCTTCTTTTTGGCGGGATCCTTGGCGCGGGTCTTTCCGAAAGAGCCCGCGTACAACTTGCCGCGCTTGGTGCGGCGATCGCCCTTACCCATTCGCTTCTTCCTTGTTCTGAGCAATCCACAACAGCGCGGCCTCGATGTCCGACAGCTGTGCTGCCGTCATGCCCGGAATGCGGCCACCGCCGGCTTCCTGTTTCACGCGCGCGAGCTCGGCAGATGACACCGTGCTGACCCAGGTGAGCCCGCGGCGCACCTTGGATGTGAATTTCTGGGACTTCTCTTCGGTCATGTCGACTCCTCAACCACGAATCCGCTCAGCGGGCCGAAACATAGCGCGGCTAACGATATCTGGCCAGAACTTTCGCGAGAACCGCCGATCCGGGTGACAACCGATCGTGGGGAATCTGGTTGAGCGGAATAGCCGGCGTCTCATTGACATCGTGAAACTCACGGCCTTGGGGGTCGACAAACAACAGTCCCGTCAGGAATTCACCTTTTTTCAAGCGCTCCTGAATGGCGGCGATGGCCGCTTCGCGCCGCGTGGGATCGTAGCCCTCTTCCAGCTTTCTCAGGAGGATGCGGCTGCCGTCGTGCAGCACCACGGGCAGGGCATCACCGGCCGCGTACTCGGCCGTGATCTCGCGTTCGAACGGCACGAAGTCCGCGTGCACGGCGGCATCATAGTGCTCGCGCGTGTATTGATAGCTCTTGGTGGACCCCTCGTGGTCGTTGAACGTAACGCAGGGCGAGAGCACGTCGATCAGCGCGAAACCGCGGTGGCGCATGGCGGCCTGGATCAACGGCACCAGCTGTTGTTTGTCGCCGGAGAAGCTGCGCGCCACGAACGTCGCGCCCAGCGTCAGCGCCAGCAGCACCGGGTCGATGGGCGGCTGCTGGTTCACCTCGCCCTTCTTCGCGCGGGTGCCGATGTCCGCGGATGCCGAGAACTGGCCCTTGGTGAGCCCGTACACGCCGTTGTTCTCGATGATGTATGCCATGTTCAGATTGCGGCGGATGGCATGGCAGAACTGGCCGAGACCGATGGACAGCGTATCGCCGTCTCCGGAAACACCGACGTAGGTGAGATCGCGATTGGCGGCATTGGCGCCCATGGCGATGGACGGCATGCGACCGTGCACCGAGTTGAAGCCATGTCCGCCGCTGACGAAATAGGCCGTGGTCTTCGACGAACAGCCGATGCCCGACAGCTTCACCATGTTCTGCGGCTCGATGTTCAGTCCCCAGCTGGCTTCGATGATCGCGGCGGTGATGCTGTCGTGACCGCAGCCCGCGCACAGGGTCGACAGGCCGCCCTCGTAGTCGCGGCGCGTGAGCCCCAGCGCGTTCCTGGGTAACGATGGGTGGCGGACTTTCGGCTTGGGCAGGAAGGTCATGCGGCACCTCCGGCGGCCATGCCAGGCACGGGAACGACTTCGGGTTTGCGCGTCTTCGGTTCGACCTCGGCGAGCACGCCCTTGACGATGAACTCCGAGGAGATGGGCAGGCCGCTGTAATGGAGCAGCGATCGCAGCTTCTCCTTGGGAACGCGTGTCTCGAGCGCCAGCAGCGAACGCATCTGCGCGTCGCGATTCTGCTCGATGACGAAGACCAGCTTGTGCGCCTCGAGGAATTTCTCCACGTCCTCGCCGAACGGGAAGGCGCGCAGCCGCAGGTAGTTGGCCGTGAGTCCGTGGGCCGCGAGGATGTCACGGGCTTCATGCACCGCGCCGTCCGAGCTGCCGTAGGCCACGAGCGCGATGTCGATCTTCGGGTCGTGGTCGATCACGGGCCTGGGCACCAGCCGCTTGGCAGTGGCGAACTTGCGCGACAGGCGGTCGAGCACGATCTGGTACTCGGCGCTGTCCTCGGTGTAGGCGCCATACTGCGTATGGCCCGAGCCGCGCGTGAAGTACGCGCCCTTGGGATGCACGCCCGGCAGCGTGCGATATGGAATGCCGTCACCGTCGACGTCGAGATAGCGATGGAATTTCTCCAACTTCTCGAGCTCCGCCCGGGTGTACACCTTGCCGCGATCGGGGACGTACTGGTCGTCCCAATGCAGGTCGGGACACATCCAGTCGTTCATGCCGATGTCCAGATCGCTGAGCACCAGCACCGGCGTCTGCAGCCGCTCGGCGAGATCGAAAGCGTCGCGCGCGAAATAGAAACATTCCTCGGGATCGCGCGGGAACAGCAGCACGTGCTTGGTGTCGCCATGCGAGGCGTACGCCGCCTTCATGACATCGCACTGCTGCGTGCGCGTGGGCATTCCGGTCGACGGGCCGACGCGCTGCACGTCGAACAGCACGGCCGGCACTTCCGCGTAGTAGGCGAGCCCCAGGAATTCGTTCATCAGCGACACGCCGGGCCCGCTGGTGGCGGTGAACGCACGTGCTCCGTTCCAGCTGGCGCCCAGCACCATGCCGATGGCGGCGAGCTCGTCTTCGGCCTGAATGAAGGCGAAGTTCTTCCTGCCCGTCTGCGGGTCGATGCGCAGCTTGTCGGCGAAGCTCTTGAACGCGTCCATCAGCGAGGTGGACGGCGTGATCGGGTACCACGCACCCACGGTCGCGCCCGCGAACACGCAGCCCAGGCCGGCGGCGGTGTTGCCGTCGATCATGATATGGCCGGCGGTCTTCGATCCACCGGGCAGACTGGCCACCCTGAGCGGCAACGGGCAGCTCAGGTGCTGCTTCGCGTATTCGTAGCCCAGCGTGATGGCGCGCATGTTCGAGTCCACGAGCTGCGGCTTCTTCGCGTAGGTCTCGGCGAGCAGCGTCCGGATCTGCTCGAGGTCGAGATCGAGCAGCGCCGCGAGCACGCCCGCGTAACAGATGTTCTTCATCAGGATGCGCGTGCGCACGCCATTGAAGTTCTCGTTGCACAGCTTCGCGAGCGGCACGCCGAGCACGGTGATGTCGTCGCGCGCCAGCAGCGCCGGCCGGGGCCAGGTGCTGTCGTACAGCAGGTACCCGCCCGAGGCCACTTCGCGCACGTCGCGCGCGTAGGTCTCGGCGTTCATCGCCACCATGATGTCGATCTTGCCGGAGCGAGCCACATAGCCGTCGCGGCTCACGCGGATCTCGTACCAGGTCGGCAGGCCCTGGATGTTCGACGGGAAGTAGTTCTTGCCCATCACCGGGATGCCGCTGCGGAAGATGGACTTCATCAGCAGCGAGTTGGCGCTCGCGGAACCCGTGCCATTCACCGTCGCGATCTTGATCGCGAAGTCGTTCGTCCTGTCGCTCATGATTCCTTACGCGCTCTTCGGCATCTGCGCCGCACTGGCGGCGGCTTCATCCTCGGCATGCGGCCATTTGACGAAAGACTTCTGCATGTCCCAGGCAGCGGTGGGGCAGCGCTCGGCGCACAGGCCGCAGTGCACGCAGAGGTCCTCGTCTTTGACCATCACGCGGCCGGTGTGTTTCAGCGGCGCGGATACGTACAAGGCCTGAGTGACATTCTTCGCCGGCGCCTTGAGGCGCGTGCGCAGCTCGGCCTCTTCACCGTTGTGCGTGATGGTCAGGCAGTCCACCGGGCAGATGTCGATACAGGCGTCGCACTCGATGCACAACCTGGTCTCGAACACCGTCTGCACGTCGCAGTTGAGGCAGCGCTGCACTTCCTTTTCGATCTGCTCGGCGGTGAAGCCCAGCTCCACCTCGATGTTGAGCTTCTTGAAGCGCTCTTTGAGCGACACGTGCGGCATGAGGCGACGTTCGGCCGGGTTGTAGTCGTTCGCATAGGCCCACTCGTGCATGCCCATCTTGCGCGACTGCAGGTTCACGCCGGGCGGCAGGCGTTCGGCCGTGCTCTTGCCGCTGCAATGGTTGTGGATGGAAATGGCGGCCTGGTGGCCATGCTCGACGGCCCAGATGATGTTCTTCGGCCCGAACGCGGCGTCGCCGCCGAAGAACACGCCCGCCCGCGACGATTCGAAGGTCTTCGGGTCGATCCTGGGTACGTCCCACTTGTCGAATTCGATGCCGAGGTCGCGCTCGATCCACGGGAACGCGTTCTCCTGGCCGATGGCGAGGATCACGTCGTCCGCCGCGAGGAATTCCTCACCGGTGACGCGTTCCGCCGTGATGCGCCCGGCGGCGTCGATGTCGTATTCCATCACGTCGAAGGTCATGCCCTGCAACCGGCCATTCTCCACCACGAAGTTCTTCGGCGAGCGGTTGATGATGATCGCGACGTGCTCTTCCTCGGCGTCCTCCAGCTCCCAGGCCGAGGCCTTGAAGAACTGGCGCGGCTTGCGCGCGATGACCTTCACGTCCTCGGCGCCGAGGCGCAAGCTCGTGCGGCAGCAGTCCATCGCGGTGTTGCCCACGCCGATGATCAGCACCTTCTTGCCGATGGCCTTCACGTGCTCGAAGGCCACCGATTCCAGCCAGGTGATGCCGATGTGAATGTTGGCGGCGCCTTCGGCCCGGCCGGGCAGTCTGAGCTCCTTGCCTCTCGGCGCGCCGGCGCCGACGAACACGGCGTCGAAGCCGCCCTTGTCCAGCAGCTCGCGCATCGACTTGATGGGATGATCGAGCTTCAAATCCACGCCCATGTCGACGATGTTCGCGATCTCCTCGTTCAACACCTCGGCGGGCAGCCGGAACGACGGGATGTTGGTGCGCATGAGGCCGCCCGGCACGGCGAACTGCTCGAAGATGGTCACCGAGTAGCCGAGCGGCATGAGGTCGTTGGCGACGGTGAGCGAGGCGCAGCCCGCGCCGATCAGCGCGACCTTCTTGCCGTTCTTGAGCTTCGGGATCCGTGGTAAACGAGAACGGATGTCATCTTCGCGGTGGTCCGCGGCCACCCGCTTCAGGCGGCAGATGGCCACCGGCTTTTCTTCGACACGGCCCCGCCGGCAGGCCGGCTCGCACGGCCGGTCGCAGACGCGACCCAGGATGCCGGGAAAGACATTCGAATGCCGGTTCACCATGTAGGCATCGGTGAAGCGGCCTTCTGCGATCAGTCGAATGTATTCGGGGACGTCGGTGTGTGCTGGGCAGGCCCATTGGCAATCCACGACCTTGTGAAAGTAGTCGGGTTGCGAAGTGTCCGTCGGTTGCATATCCCCCCGGTCAAGACGCCGCTTTTTCACCGTCGGCGGGTGGTCGAGTATAGGCTTGCGGCCAGGCGATGACGACTTCGAACCCCACCCTGGCCACCGAAATCAAGCTCCGGACCCGTTCGCGGGTGCTGGAGGTGTCGTTCGCGGACGGTGCACGATTCGAGCTGCCTTTCGAGTACCTGCGGACGCATTCGCCGTCCGCCGAAGTGAAGGGACACGGGCCGGGCCAGGAGGTTCTGGTGCGGGGCAAGCAGAACGTGGGAATCCGCGGGATCGCGCCCGTGGGCCAGTACGCCGTGAAGCTGGTATTCGACGACGGCCACGATTCGGGATTGTTCACGTGGAAGTACCTGCGCGAGCTGGGCGAAAACCACCAGGAGAACTGGCGTCGCTACCAGGCGCGGCTGCAGGCCGCCCAGTAGCGGGCTGCGACCGGGAGAGGGAGGGACTGACATGACGGACGAGCAGAATCCGCAAGCGCCGCAAACGGGAAATCAGCAGGTCCAGCTGGGCATCGGCACGCTGATCATCATTGCGCTCATTGTGACCATGTGCTCGGGGCGCAGCGAGATGGAGAAGATTCGCGGCGATACCGCGGCGCTGCGCCAGCAGGTCACGGAGATCGATCGCAAACTGGACCAGCTGGTGCCGAAGACTGCTCCGCCATCCACCGAGAGCGTCGCTGCGCCCGCCGATGCGAGCGCCGGCCCGGAACAGCCGTGACCGGGACGCCATAAAGTTGAGGCCGGTCACCCCTGGGATGACCGGCCTCATGCAAGACCCCCGCTCGAATAGTTGGGCTTTGTAGCGAAACCTTCCGGGAAAAGCCAGCGGTTTCGGGCGCGGCGGACGCGAGCGTCTATACTGGCCCTGCTGTGAGCGCAAAAGACAGACAAGACACCGACTTCGGTTACGAACGCGTCCCCTGGACCGAGAAACAACGCCGCGTGCGTGGCGTGTTCGACTCGGTGGCCGGCAACTACGACCTCATGAACGACCTGATGTCCGGCGGCGCGCATCGCCTCTGGAAGGAGTTCGCGCTGTCGCTCGCCAACCTGCATGCGGGGCAGCGCGCGCTCGACGTGGCGGGCGGCACCGGCGATCTCACCGCGGGGCTCGCGAAGCAGGTCGGCAAGTCGGGCATGGTGATCCTCTCCGACATCAACGCCGCCATGCTGGGTGAGGGCCGCGACCGGCTGCTGGACAGCGGCGTCGTCGGCAATGTGCAGGTGGTACTGGCCAATGCCGAGAAGCTGCCGTTCGCCGATGGCTCGTTCGATTGCGTGACCATCGGCTTCGGGCTGCGCAACGTCACCGACAAGCCGGCGGCGCTGGCCGAGATGCGCCGCGTGCTCAGGCCCGGCGGCCAGGTGCTGGTGCTGGAGTTCTCGCACCCGGTGGTGCCGCTGTTGAAACCGCTCTACGACCTGTATTCCTTCCGGGTGCTGCCGCTGCTCGGCAGGCTGGTGGCCAAGGACGAGGCCAGTTACCGCTACCTCGCCGAATCCATCCGCATGTTCCCCGACCAGGAAACGCTGCTCGGGATGCTGCGCGCCGCGGGCCTGGAAGATTGCCGCTACCACAATCTCTCCGGCGGCATCGTCGCGGTGCACCGGGGTTATCGTTACTAGTGCTGACCCAGGCCATCGAGAATCTGCTGAACCGCAACCTGCCGCGCAGTCCGCGCGCGCAGGACCTGTGCGCCACCCTGAGTGGCAAGCGGGTGCGCATCGAGGCGGGCGGGCTCGGCTGGGTGCTGATGGCCGAGTGCCTGGCCTGTTCCATTCGCCTGACCAGCGGCGGACCCGCCAAGGCCGAAACGGACGCGCCTCCCGATGCCGAGATCGCCGGTAGTTTGATGAGCCTCGCGGCCCTGGCGGGAGCCCATCCCGAGGAAGTGATCCGGCGCGGCGACGTCACCATCCGCGGCGATGCGGAACTCGCGCAGAAATTCCGCGAGCTCGCCATGCTGCTGCGGCCAGACGTCGAGGAAGAGCTGTCCCGGCTCATCGGCGACGCCCCGGCGCACCAGGCGCTGCGGGTGGTGAAATCGCTGGCCGGCTTCGGCCGGCGCGCCGCGGCCACCGGGGTGCGCGACATGGCCGAATATCTGGCGCACGAGCGCCGCGATCTCGTGCCGCGTGCCGAAGCAGAGGATTTCTACCGCGGTGTGGAAACGCTGCGCGACGACCTGGACCGCCTGGACGCGCGCACCCGCCTGCTCGAAGCGGCCAGCACTGTGGCCGACATCGCGGATCGAGACCGGAACAACGCATGAAGCTGCGCGTCCTCTCCCGGCTCATCGAAATCCAGCGCGTGCTGGTGCGTCACCGGCTCGACGAGTTCGTACGCGCCACCCATCTGTTCCGGCCGCTGCGCTTCCTGTTCCTGCTGAGCCCCTGGACCTGGTTCGTGCGCGGCAAGGAGGCGGCGCGGGCGGTGCGGCTACGCGAGGCCTTGGAGGAGCTCGGACCCATCTTCGTGAAGTTCGGCCAGGCGCTGTCGACGCGCCGCGACCTGCTGCCGGTCGACATCGCCGACGAGCTGGCGAAACTCCAGGATTGCGTACCGCCGTTCGACGGCCGCATCGCGCGCCGCATCGTCGAGGAAGCCTACGGCCGCGCCGCGGAGCAGGTGTTCTCGAAGTTCAACGAGACGCCGCTGGCCGCCGCGTCGATCGCGCAGGTGCACGCGGCCGAGCTGCGGCCGGAGGTGCCGCTCAACGGCGCCCGCACGCGCGAAGTGGTGGTCAAGGTGCTGCGGCCCGGCATGTTCGACGTGATCTCGCGCGACCTCGAGGTGCTGCACGAGCTGGCGCGCATCGCCGATCGCCACTGGGAAGGCAGCCGTCGGCTCAGGCCCATCGAAGTGGTACGCGAGTATGAGAAGACCATCCTCGACGAGCTCGACCTGATGCGCGAAGCCGCCAATGCTTCGCAGCTGCGCCGCAACTGGGAGAACTCGCCGCTGCTTTACGTGCCCGCGGTGCACTTCGACTTCTGCCGGCCGCAGGTGATGGTGCTCGAACGCATCCGCGGCGTGCAGATCTCGAACATGGCCCGCCTGCGCGAAGCGGGCACCGACATCCGCAAGCTGGCCGAGAACGGCGTGGAGATCTTCTTCACGCAGGTGTTCCGCCACAATTTCTTCCACGCGGACATGCATCCCGGCAACATCTTCGTGCTCATCGACAATCCGGCGCAGCCGAAATACGCCGCCGTGGATTTCGGCATCGTCGGCACACTGGATCCGCGTGATCAGTACTACCTCGCGGAGATTTTCCTCGCGGTGTTCGATCGCGACTATCGCAAGGTGGCCACGCTGCACCTGGAATCGGGCTGGGTGCCGGAGGGCTCGCGCGTCGACGAGATGGAGTCCGCCATCCGCACGGTGTGCGAGCCCATCTTCAACAAGCCGCTCAAGGAGATCTCCTTCGGCACGGTGCTGCTGCGGCTGTTCGAGATTTCGCGGCGCTTCAATGTGGAGATACAGCCGCAGCTCATCCTGCTGCAGAAGACGCTGCTCAACGTCGAGGGCCTCGGCCGTGATCTCTACCCGGACCTGGACGTGTTCAAGATCGCCGGCCCCATCATGCGCGACTGGCAGCGCGAGAAGCTGAGTGGCCGCGCGCTGCTGGAAAACGCGCGTGCCCAGTTGCCGGAAATCCTGACCAGCCTGCAGACGCTGGCGCCGTTGGTGCGCTCGGCCGTGCAACGCGCCCAGGACGGCCGCCTGCGCCTGGCCGTGGAGGCGCCGGAAATCGACGCGCTGCGTAGCGAGATCCGCCGGACCAATCGCCGCCGCGACCAGCTGACCGTCGCGGCGGTCATCTTGTTAGGCGGCATAGTCTGGCTGGCAATGGACCGCGAGCCGCAGTGGGCAGGTTGGGCATCGGCGGCCGCCGGGCTGGCCTGGATAGTCGCGAAAATCCGCCGCTGACCTAAGGGTCGACTAGCTAAATTGCGGCAGCGCACTCGATTGGAGTAGCGTGCCACGGATGGGGAGCCATCCTAGCGCGGCATCGAACAAGTACTTCGCGCAGTTCACCGCGTTCCTGTCTCTGGGATTCGGCGCGTTCATTTTCGCGGGCTGGGTGTTCGACCTGGACTCGCTGACCAATCTGGTGCCGGGTTGGCCACGGGTGTCGCGCCTCACGGCGCTCGGCTTCATGTGCGCGGGCCTCGCGCAGTGGCTGTGGACGCTCGGCAGGCAACGCGCTACCGCCGCGGTTTCCCTCCTGCTGACCGGCATCGGTCTCCTGGCCCTGTTCCGCTACGCCTTCGCCTGGAATGCTTACATCGACCAGCTGACACTGGCCCCCATGCAAGTGACTGCCGATGGTGTCATGCCGCCGCGCATGGCCCCCTCGACCGCGGTGGCCTTCTGCTTCTTCGGGCTGTCGCTGCTCTGCGCGCTGCGCCCCCGAACCGCGCTCGCTCATCAGACGCTCGCCATGTTAGTGATCATCATCGGGTGGTTGGGACTGTCGCGCTACGTGTTCGGCGGCGAGGCGCTGGTGCCGTTCGTGAACGTCGCGGCGCACGCGTCCATCGTGTTCATCCTGGTGGCCTCCGGCACGCTCACGCTGCGCACCGACGCCGGCATCGCGCGGCTGCTGGCCAGCGACGGCGTCGGCGGCGGCATGGCGCGGCGGCTGTTGCCGGCCGCCATCCTGGTGCCCCTGGTGGCCGGCTCGCTTGCCCTGCATTTCGAGCGCGGAGGAACGCTGGGCTACGAAACGGCGGTGTCGGTGTTCGCGCTCACCGGCGTGCTCGCGTTCTCCACCTTCGTGCTCATCAACGCGGCGCGTGGCGAGCGCGCCGACAGGCTGCGGCGGCAGGCCGAGCGCGCGCTGCGGCTCTCCGAGGAACGCAACCAGCTCATCGTCGAGACCGCGCTCGACGGCGTGATCACCATCAATCTGCACGGCCGCATCACCGGCTGGAACACCCAGGCGGAGAAGATGTTCGGCTGGTCGCGCGGCGAGACCCTGGGCCGCGACCTTGCCGAGTTGATCATTCCGCCGGCGCTGCGCGAGCAGCATCGCGACGGGCTGAAGCGTTACGTCGCCAGCGGCGCGGCGCGCGTGCTCAACCGACGTATCGAACTCACTGCACTGCACCGCGCCGGGCACGAATTCCCCGTGGAGCTGGCCATCACGCCCATCGGCTTCGGCGAGGAGCTGATGTTCAGCGCCTTCGTGCGCGACATCACCGGCCGCAATCGCGCCGAGGCAGCGCTGCGCGAGAGCGAGCAGCGCTTCCGCACCACCGCCAACGCGGCGCCGGTGATGATCTGGATGAGCGGCCCGGACAAGCGCTGCACCTGGTTCA
>CAMLGF010000009.1 GCA_946479515.1 uncultured Pseudomonadota bacterium
TCCACGATGTTACTCGCTAGTACCTGAAACTAGTGCGTCTACCAATTCCGCCACCCGGGCAGGGTGCGAAGAGCGGCGCAATCTACGGATCGCCGTGGAGACTGTCAATTTCCGGCGGTATCCACCTCGGCGGCGCGGAAGATGCCGGGGCTCACCGCATCGCGCCGGCGCACCGAGGTGATGACATCGTCGAGTCCCAGTTCGCGCAGCGAACCATAGCGGCCGGGCTCGAGCGTCACACAATTCCCGGCGAAATCTTCATCCGTACAGAGGACCCAGGCGCCTTTCTCGATGACCACCGAGGAGGTACGGTCGTTGAAATTCAGGCTGGCCAGCTGGCGCAGGTCGATGACCACGTTAAGCGGGCGGCCCTGGAACTCCCCGTCCGTATAGAGCGTGAGGTCCGAGGCGGCCGCGAGCGAGGCGAGCATCCCCGTGGCGATCAGGCCCGACATGGCGGCTGGTTTCATGGCGACTCCGGTGTACGCCGCCACTGTGGCGCGGCCGCCGGCGCGTGTCTGTCGGACCCGGACACCCGGCCGGGGTAGAATCGACGCACTTTGAAACGTCGTAATGGTATGCGCGGGCGCCACGAAAGCCCGCGACACGATCGCAAGTCCGCATCGCCCCCTCGCGCGCAGTCCTCTGCCGGCCATGCCAGGTCGGCGGAGGGCATTGTCAGCGCCAACCGCGCGGGCTTCGGTTTCGTGCGCGTGGAAGGCATGGAAGAGTCCGTGTTCCTGCCGCCGCCGCAGATGGTCGGCGTCATGCACGGTGATCGCGTGCGCGTGTCCGTGGAGCGCGGTCGCGATGGCCGCTACTCCGGCCGTCTGGAAACCATCCTCGAGCACGCGACCAAGGCCTTCGTCGGCACCCTGGAGGTACACGGGCGCACGGCCTTCGTCACGGCCGCGGACCGCCGCATCGGCCTGCGCTGCCTGGTCGCGGCCAACGACCTGAACGGCGCGTGCCACGGCGATTGGGTCATCGCCGCCGTCACGCGTTACGCGGGCCAGGGCGCGACCCCGCAGGCGCGCGTCACGCGGCGCCTGGATCCGGAAAAGCCGGTGGAGCTCGCCACTGAAGCGGCCGTCGCGCGCTTCGATCTGCCGCGGGAGTTCTCGCCCGAGGCGATTCGCGAAGCCGAGACGTTCGGCGATGAAGTCGATGCCGCCGAAGCCGCCCGCCGCGTGGACCTGCGCGACCTGCCGCTGGTCACCATCGACGGCGAGACCGCCAAGGATTTCGACGACGCGGTGTACGCCGAGCCGCATGCGAAGGGGTTCCGCCTCATCGTCGCCATAGCCGACGTCAGCTACTACGTGCGCCGTGGCACGGCACTCGATGCCTGCGCGCGCGAGCGCGGCACCAGCGTGTATTTTCCGACCACCGTGATTCCGATGCTGCCGTTCGCCTTGTCGAACGTGCTGTGCTCGCTGCAACCGCACGTGGACCGGCTGTGCTTCGCGGCCGACATGATTGTGTCGCGCACCGGCCAGCTGCTGGAGACCCACGTGTATCCGGCCGTGATGCGCTCAGCTTCCCGGCTCACCTATACGAAGGCCTTCGCCGCGCTGTTCGAAGGACGTCCCGAGGCACGCGCCGAGCTCGGCAGCCTCACCGACCGGCTCCTGCCGCTGCTCGACGTGTACCGCGCGCTGCTCAAGGCCCGGCACCGGCGCGGTGCGCTGGAATTCGACGCCGCGGAAGCGGAGTTCGACATCGATGACGCTGGACGCATCCAACGCGTCTACATGTACGAACGCAACGAGGCGCACAAGCTCATCGAAGAGTGCATGATCCTGGCCAACGTGGCGGTGGCGCACGAGCTGGAAAAAGCCCGCGTCGGCACGCTGTACCGCGTTCACGGCCGGCCCGAAGAAAAGAAGCTGAACGCGCTGATAGAGACGCTCACCGCGCTCGGCGTCGCCGCGGACCTGCCGGAAGACGTGCAGCCGCGCGACTTTCGGTCGATCACCGATCGGCTGGGCCACGGCGAGGACAGGCCCTTCATCGAGTCGCTGATCGTGCGCTCCATGCAGCAGGCCATCTACCAGCCCGAGAACATCGGGCACTTCGGGCTCGCGCTGAAGCACTACGCGCATTTCACTTCGCCCATCCGCCGTTATCCGGACCTGGTGGTCCACCGTACGCTGCGCGCGTTGCTGTCCGACGCGGATCCCCATGGACAGCGTTACGACGGCGCGCAGCTCGCCATTGCCGGCGCCGGGCTCACACAGCTCGAGAAGCGGGCCGACGAATCCGATCGCTATGTCAATGCCTGGCTCAAGTGCGTCTATCTGCGCGATCGCATCGGCCAGACCTTCGAGGGACTGATCACCACCGTGGTCGAGTTCGGCGCTTTCGTGCAGCTCACGGCAGTCGGCGTCGATGGCCTGCTGCACGTCGACAATTTGCGCGACGACGAGTACGTCATGGAGCACGGCGGTCGCGCCTGGGTGGGCCGTTCGAGCAAGCGGCGCCTGGGCATGGGCGCGCGCGTCCACGTGATCGTCACCTCGGTGAATCCCATCGAGGGGCTGGTGGATCTCGCCCTGGTGGAAGTGGAGCAGGACCAGGGACGCGCGCCGCGCGTGCGGCACACGGCGCGTTCGCCGCGCCGCGGAAATCGCAAGACCTGATCCGTTTTGGATGCTTCGCGCACGAGTGCGGCCGGCGTCTCCCCAGACTGGCGGCGTCTCAGTCACGGGGAACGGAAAAAATGTACGGGTCATCCCGCGTCGATCATCGCGGCAAACTACTGGCGATTCTGGCCGCGGGCGGCAATCCCGCCGGTTCGGCGTCTTCCACCTGGAATGAATTCGTCAGCCGGTGTGGTTAGACGCATCGCGAGCGGCGTGCCGCGGGCAGCGTCCACATGGCCACTTGCACGATAAGGACATCTGCGGCAGCGGCGCGCCAGTGGGCTGTGGCGCCGCGGCCCGGAAACTGCCACGCTCGCGGCCGGTTTCGTAAGGAGCGGGTCTTGAGCGAGAAGGTTTATGGAATGCACGCCGTGCGCGCGTTGCTGGAGCGCCATGCCGCGCGCGTGGGAGCGGTAACGCTCGTCGAAGGGCGCGCCGAACCTCGTAGCGCCGAGATCCAGGCGCTGGCGCAGAAGGCAGGCAAACCGGTGCGGCGGGCGCCAGCCGCGACTTTCAAGCAATTGTTCGGCGATGCCGTTCACCAGGGCGTGTTCGCGGAGGTGCAGCCGCTCGCGCCCTGGCACGAGGAGGAGCTGGTGGCCGCTATCGCCGCGCAGCTGGAGAAGAAGCAGGCGCCGCTGGTGCTGGTGCTCGACGGCGTGCAGGACCCGCACAACCTCGGCGCCTGCCTGCGCACGGCCAATGCCTGCGGCGCGCTCGCGGTGGTCATCCCCAAAGACCGCGCCGTGCAGATGAACGCCACGGTGAGAAAGGTGGCGGCGGGCGCGGCCGAGACCACGCCGCTCGCCGTGGTGACCAATCTGGCGCGGACCCTGAGGCTGCTGAAAGATGCCGGTCTGTGGATCATCGGCGCGGATGCCGAAGCCACATCGCTGGCGCACCAGGCGGATCTCGCCGGACCCATTGCCCTGGTGATGGGCGCCGAGGGATCGGGGCTGCGCCAACTCACGCGGGAAACCTGTGACCTTCTGGTGCGGTTGCCTCAGCAGGGAGAGGTGGAGAGCCTGAACGTCTCCGTGGCGACGGGAATGCTTCTTTACGAGTGCCTGCGGCAGCGAATTGCCCGTAAGTAATTGATCTGCGCGGCCCCGTCGCCCTTGCCGGGCTTGCCAGCCCCAGGGTCGTTGGGTATTCTTCGCGCCCGTTTTTGACCCCCTTGCCGCACCGTCAACCTCAGCCGGGCGGCTACATCCACAAGGAGAATCCATGAGGCATTACGAAATCGTGTTCCTGGTCCATCCGGACCAGAGCGAACAGGTCCCCGCCATGATCGAGCGCTACCGCGGCATGATCACCGCCGGCGGTGGCACGGTGCACCGTCTCGAAGACTGGGGCCGTCGCCAGCTGACTTTCCCCATCGCCAAGGTCCACAAGGCGCACTACGTGCTGCTGAACGTCGAGACCGACCAGAAGACACTGGCCGAGCTCACCGGCGCGTTCCGATTCTCGGACGCCGTGCTGCGCCACCTCGTGGTGAACATGGACGAGGCCGTGACCGAGCCTTCGCCGATGGCCAAGGCCGCGCAGGAAGAGAAGGAAGGCGGCCCGCGCTCGCGTCGCGAGGACTCCTTCGGTGGCGATGACGACGACATGGGAGTGAACGCCTGATGAATTCCGAAAAACCTCGCCGTAGTGGTCCGGGTGGCGGCGGTGGCAACCGCTCGTTCTCGCGTCGTCGCAAGTTCTGCCGTTTCACGGCCGAAGGCGTCAAGCAGATCGATTACAAGGATCTGGCCACGCTGAAGCAGTACATCACCGAAACGGGCAAGATCGTCCCGAGCCGCATCACGGGCACCAAGGCGTTCTACCAGCGCCAGCTCGCGGCCGCGATCAAGCGCGCGCGCTACCTCGCGCTGCTGCCCTACACCGACCAGCACTGAGTCAAACCATGGACGTCATTCTGCTCACCAAGGTGGCCAACCTTGGAAACATCGGCGACCGCGTCAAGGTGAAGTCCGGCTACGGCCGCAACTTCCTCCTGCCCAAGGGCAAGGCGACGCTGGCCACGCCGGAAAACGTGAAGAAATTCGAAGCCCGGCGTGCCGAGCTCGAGAAGATCGCCCGCGAACAGCTGCAGGACGCCGAGAAGCGCGCCGGCGAGTTCAAGGAGTTCAAGCTCGAGATCACCGCCAAGGCCGGCACCGAGGGCAAGCTCTTCGGCTCGATCGGCACGGCGGACATCGCCGAGGCCGCCACCCGGGCCGGTCACAAGCTGGCCCGCGCGGAAGTGCGCCTGCCCACCGGGCCGCTGCGCACGGTCGGCGAGCACGTGGTGGCCCTGCATCTGCATACCGATATCGACGTGCAGTTGCCGGTGGTCATCACGGCCGAAGACTGAAACGCGTTCAACGCGATGACTGAAAACGGCGCCCACGGGGCGCCGTTTTCGTTTGTGCACTGAGTTCGCCGCCCACGTCAAAAATATCTTTCCGTCGGCTTTGCGGAAGTGGAAACTACCGAGCCACGCGAGGGTTGTTCATGTCGAGTACGCCGAAATTCCGCCGGGAAAAATCCGTCAGCAGCGACCTGCGTACCCCGCCATTTTCGGAAGAGTCCGAACAGGCCGTGCTCGGCGGCCTTATGCTGGACAAGGCGGCCTGGGACAACGTCGGCGACGTCATCACCGCGGACGATTTCTTCCGCCCCGACCACAAGCTGATCTTCGAGAGCATCGCGGCACTGTGCGCCGAGGCGCAGCCCTGCGACCCGGTGACGGTCTCCGAGCACCTCGCGCGACTCGGCAAGCTCAATGACGCCGGCGGGCTCGCTTATCTCGGCACCCTGACGCGCGACACGCCGGGCGCGGCGAATGCGCGCGCCTACGCGGAGATCGTCAAGGAGCGCGCGCTGCTGCGCTCGCTCGTGACCGTGGGCGGCCAGATCGCGAGCTCGGTGTGGAACGAGGAGGGCGAGACCGCCCGCGAGCTCGTCGAGCAGGCCGAGCGCAAGATTTTTGCGATCGCCGAAGGCTCGTCGCGCGGCAAGGGCTATGTGAGCGCCAAGCAGGCGCTGCCGGCGCTCATCGACCAGATCGACGATCTCTACAACAACCCCAACAAGCCGCGTGGCCTGCCCACGGGCTTCATCGACTTCGACGCCAAGACCGGCGGTCTCAGGCCCGGCGACCTGCTGATCATCGCGGGGCGTCCTTCCATGGGCAAATCGACCCTGGCCATCAACATGGCCGAGCACGCCGCGCTCAAGGAGGGCGTGCGCGCGTCGGTGGCCATCTACTCGCTGGAAATGCCCGCCGAGCAGATCCTCACGCGTATGCTGTCGTCGGTGGGCAGCGTGCATCTCGGCAACATCCGCAGCGGCAAGCTGTCCGAGGACGACTGGCCGCGCATCACGGGTGCGACCAAGCAGCTGCAAGATGCCAAGATCTTCATCGACGACACGCCCGCGCTGACGCCCACCGAGTTGCGCGCGCGCTCGCGCCGCATCAAGCGCGAACACGGGCTCGATCTCATCGTCGTGGACTATCTGCAGCTCATGACGGTGCCGGGCACGAAAGAGAATCGCGCCACGGAGATCTCCGAGATCTCGCGCGGCCTCAAGGCGTTGGCCAAGGAACTGCACTGCCCGGTGATCGCGCTGTCGCAGCTGAATCGCGGCGTGGAGCAGCGCGAGAACAAGAAGCCGGTGATGTCGGATCTGAGGGAATCGGGAGCCATTGAACAGGATGCGGACATGATCCTGCTCATCTACCGCGACGAAGTGTACAACCGCGAGACGCCGAAGAAGGGCGTCGCGGAAATCGACCTCGCCAAGCACCGTAACGGCGAGATCGGCGAGATCCGCCTGACGTTCAAGGGTGCGAACAGCCGCTTCGAGAACTACGTCGACCCGGCGTACGGCGAAGGAATCATGCGTTGACCCGCCTGATCCGCGCACTCATCGACACGGCCGCGCTGCGGCACAATTTGGGGACGATTCGCGCGTACGCGCCCGGCGCGAAGGTCATGGCGGTGGTGAAGGCCAACGCCTACGGACACGGGCTCGTGAGCGCCGCGCTGGCGCTGGCCGACGCGGACGCCTTTGCCGTGGCGCGGCTGGAAGAGGGCGTGGCGTTGCGCGCCGCGGGGGTGCGCGCGCCCATCGTGCTGCTCGAAGGGGTGTTCGGCGCGGAGCAACTGGTCGAAGCCGCGCATCACCGTTTCGAGCTCGTGGTGCACGACCCGCTGCAGATCAAACTACTCGAGGCGCATCGTGGCGCGGAACGCTTCGTGCTCTGGATCAAGATGGACACGGGCATGAATCGGCTCGGCTTCCGGCCCGAGGCCTTCGCCGACGCTCATGCGCGGCTCGCGGCGCTGAGAGTGCCCGCGCTCGAGTTGCGCGCGATGACGCATCTCGCACGCGCAGACGAGTTCGACCAATCCATGACTCGTGAACAGGTCGCCTCGTTCGAACGCACGCTGGCGGCGGCCGGATTGCTGGCCGCGGGGGCACGCGTCACGACCAGCATCGGCAACTCGGCGGGCGTTCTGGGTTGGCCGGCGGCGCATGGCAACTGGATCCGCCCGGGTCTCGCGCTCTATGGGGTTTCGCCCTTCGTGGGCGAGACCGCGTATTCGCATGGCCTGAAGCCGGTGATGACGCTGCAGACCACCGTGCTCACGGTGCGCGCGGTCAAACGCGGCGAGACCGTCGGCTACGCGGGCGCCTGGCGCGCCGCGCGCGACAGCCGCATCGCCATCCTCGCGGCGGGTTATGGCGACGGATTGCCGCGGCATCTCGAAAACGGCACGCCCGTGCTGATCGGCGAGGCCCGTTACGAGCTGGTCGGTCGAGTGTCGATGGACATGATCGCCGCAGACGTCACGAACGGACCCGAGGTTGCGACCGGGCAGCAGGCCGTGGTCTGGGGCGATGCACTTCCCGTCGAGGAAATCGCCGCGCATGCGGACACCATTCCCTACGAGCTGCTCTGCGGTGTCAGCCAGCGCGTGCCGCTGGAACTGAAGTAGAGCACGGTACGGTGCCGCGGCACTCGCCCCTGAAGGTGAGGTGCCAACGCGGCGCGTAAGCGCCCGATCAAGCTTCGAAGAAGCCCATCTTCACGCCGGCGAGCTGGATCACGTCGTTGTCGGCGAGCTTGCGGGCCTGGCTGCCGATGGCCGTGCCATTCACCAGCGGGTAGTTGTCAGGCTTGTCCGCATCCACATGGACGATGAAAAAACCATCCTGACGCCGCGTGATCGCCGCCACCTGGATGCCGGGCCGGCCGAGCGTGGTCAGCGCCTTGTTGAGCTCGAGCTCGCGGCCGGCGAAGGAGCCGGAGAGCACCTGGAGCTTGGCCTTCTTGACCGGGACCTTGCCGTCGAGCCCCCGGCGCACGCCGCTCGCGGACAGGTCCGCGGACACTTTCTCCGCCACGTCCTTGACCGCGCGCATCTTTTCGGCGGCGGGCCGCGACGACGGCTGGATAACCATGGTCTTTTCGAATTCGTCCTGGGCCTCGTCGTCCTCGACGAAGCGCAGCTGGTGGTGGCCGACGGTGACCACGTCGCCGTGCTGCAGGGCATGCTTCTTGATGAGCTTGCCGTTCACGTACGTGCCGTTGGTGCTGTTCAGATCCTCGAGGAACGAGTCGTTGAGGATGTTGATGATGAGCGAGTGATGCCCCGAGACCGCCGAGTTGTCGATGCGGATGTCGTTGTCGGGAAGGCGGCCGATCGTGTACCGCTCTTTGTTCATGTTGTATTCGGCGAGAACCTGGTTATCCAGGCTTAAGACCAGACGTGCCATTGAGCGTGCCTTCCCTATGACCTTGAAGGGCCTTAACTAAACCAGCCCAGAAGTTTGTCCATCACACCGCGACTCGCCGGGAACGCTTCGTTCGCCTGCGCGAGCACCACCGAGACGTTATCGCGACCACCATTCTCGTTGGCTAACTGAATCAATTGCTTAGCAACCGTATCTAGGTTAGCACCAAAGGTGCTTATAGTTAAACGGATGTCTTCATCTTCGACCATGTCGGAGAGGCCATCCGAACAAAGGATGTAGATGTCTCCTTTGTCCACCGGCTGTTCCTGCACCTCGACCTCGACCTGCGGTTCCACCCCCAGCGCCCGGGTCACGTAATTCTTGTTGGCGGCCCGCTGCGCCTCTTCGGGGGAGTAGAAGCCGCGATCCACCAGTTCCTGCAGCAGGGAATGGTCCATGGTGACCTGGGCGATTTCGCTGCCACGCTGGCGGTACAGCCGGGAATCGCCCACGTGCGCGATGGAAATGCGGTTGTCGTAGAAGAGGGCGGCCACGACCGTTGTGCCCATGCCCTCGCACTCGGCCTGCGAACGGGCGGTCTGATAGATGATCTTGTTGGCGCGCGTGATCGCGTCGCGCAGGACGATCGAGGGACGCGTGAGGCCGGTGGTGCGGTCGATGGAGTTCAGGTCCTCGCGCGCGAGCCCCTCGCGAACCAGATTGGTGATGGTCTTCACCGCGATGCCACTGGCGACTTCGCCGGCGTTGTATCCGCCCATGCCGTCCGCCAACACCAGAAGGCCGACGTCGATGTCGGAAGCAATGGTGTCTTCATTGTGTTCGCGTACTCGGCCGGTGTCGGTGCGACCAACGAAATTGAGCTTGCCCTTGAAACTCATGGGTGGCCCCGGATCCGGCGATGTTCAGCGTGTTCTTCGATCACACCCAGCTCAATGCTCAAAATGAGACCCATACGGCCGTATTGCGCCCGTAGACTTCCCCGCAGACGCCATAACCTACCGCAAGCGTGGCCGGCGACTGGAGCAATAAGTCACACTTCGCCTCCAACGCTCACCGGCAAATCAACGACCTAGGGACGCAATGCTAATGGGATCAGGGCAAATCCGCACCGGACTACCGCACACACTAGGGAACTCCCGGCCTTTTCGTCTATCAGCCGCATGAACTTCGTCACGATTTGCCGGCCGCCGGTGCGCTCCTGATGGCAAAGTCGGCCCTCGTTTTCGCCTGCTCCGAATGCGGAGCCGAGACCCTGAAATGGCAGGGCCAGTGCCCGCAGTGCGCTCGCTGGAACACCCTGGAACAGCGCGTCGTGGCCCGGCGCGCGCCGGGGGGGCAACCGGCGAGCGCTGCGCCGCCGGCCGAAGCCCTGGCGCTGGCCGCGGAAGAACTGCCGCGACTGGGCAGCGGCATGGGCGAGCTCGACCGCGTGCTCGGGGGCGGGCTCATGCCGGGGTCGGTCACCTTGCTAGGCGGCGAGCCGGGCATCGGCAAGTCCACGCTGCTGCTGCAGCTGGCGAATCACGCCGCGCGCTCCACGCGCACGCTGTACCTGTCGGCCGAGGAATCCGCGGCGCAGATCGGCTCCCGGGCGCTGCGGCTGGGCTTGCACGGCGACGGCACGCGCGGCGTGAACCTGCAGGTGGTGGCCGATACGGACCTGGAAGCGGCCATGGCCCGCGTGCGCGATGACTCCGCGAAGCTGTTGATCGTCGACTCCATCCAGACGGTGGCACTGCAATCGGTGGGCACGGCGGCGGGCACGGTCACGCAGCTCAAGGAATGCACCGCCCAGCTGGTGCGCTTCGCCAAGAGCGAGGGTGTGAGCGTGCTCATCGTCGGCCACGTGACCAAGGATGGCGCCATCGCCGGACCCCGCGTGCTCGAGCACCTGGTCGACACGGTACTGTATTTCGAAAGCGACGCCTCGAGCCGCTTCCGCAACGTGCGCGCCATCAAGAACCGCTTCGGCTCCGTGGGCGAGCTGGCGTTCTTCCACATGGACGAGCAGGGGCTGCGCGAGGTGCGCAACCCTTCTGCGATTTTTCTGGCCCGCTCGGGCGCTCCCGCACCGGGCAGCGTGGTTGCGGTGACGCGCGATGGCCGCCGACCTCTGCTGGTGGAGATCCAGGGGCTGGTCGATCGCATGCGCTTCGGCTCGCCGCGGCGCGTGGCGCAGGGCCTCGACGCGCAGCGCGTGGCCATGCTGCTGGCCGTGCTGCACCGGCATGGCGGCGTCAATCTGCAGGACCACGATGTGTTCGTGAACGTCGTGGGTGGCCTCGACATCGGCGAGACCGCCTGCGACCTGCCCGTGGTGCTCGCGCTGGTGTCCAGCCTGGCGGACAGGCCGCTGCCGCAGAGCCTGGTTGCATTCGGGGAGATTGGGCTGACCGGCGAGTTGCGCCCGGTGGCCTATGGCGAAGAGCGCCTGCGCGAGGCGGCCAAGCAGGGTTTCACCACGGCGCTGGTACCGAAGGACAATGCGCCGCGCGCACCCGTCGACGGGCTGCGCGTCCTCGCGCTCGCGCGCATTGAAGAGGCGCTACGCGCCGGGCTGCCGCCGATGCCGGCCTAATCGGCCGGCGGCGCCACGCGACGCGCACGCACCGTGCGCACGGTGTTTTCGCCGGTCTGCAGCACCTCGAAATGGTAGCCCCCGATCGTGGCGGACTCGCCGGTCTCGGGCAGCGTCTCGAGCATCTCCACCAGCAGGCCGTTCAACGTCTTGGGACCGTCGGTGGGCAGCTGCCAGCCCAGCGAGCGATTGAGCGCGCGCACCGTGGCGCTGGCATTGATGATGAACACCCCCGGAGCTTCGCGGTGCACGTGCTTGTGAGTGATGGTGGCCGGATCGGTGGTGAATTCGCCGACGATCTCCTCGAGTATGTCCTCGAGCGTGACGAAGCCCTGGATGTCGCCGTACTCGTCGACGACGAAGGCCATGCGCCGGCGGTTGCGCTGGAACTGGTTGAGCTGCACGGTGAGCGAGGTGCCTTCGGGCACGAAATAAGGCTCGCGCGTGCGTGCGATCTCGATGAGCCGCTCGCGGGTGAGCGTGTCGCGCGCCAGCTCCTGCGCGACACGCTTCATGTGCACGATGCCGATGAGATTGTCGAGCTCGCCCTCGTGCAGCGGCAGCCGCGTGTGCGGCGTCTGGCGCAGCTGATCGAGGATGTCCTCCCAACTGTCGTCGACGTTGATCGACGCGATGTCCTGGCGCGGGATCATGATGTCGTTCACGGTCACGTGCTCGAGATCGAGGATCGACAACAGCATCTGCCGATGTCGCGTCGGGATCATCGGCCCGGCCTCGGCCACCACCGACCGCAGCTCGTCCGGTGACATGGTCTGCGCGCCTTCCTTCACCGGCGTCACGCCGAACAGGCGCAGAAATCCATAGGCCGCCTTGTTCGTGAACCAGCTGATCGGCGTCATCAGGAACACCAGCACCTTGTAGATGTAGGTGGATGACATGGCGACCGGGTCCGGCTTGAGCGCCGCGTAGATCTTCGGCGCGAGCTCGCAGAACACGATCATGAACACGGCCAGGCAGCCCGCGGCGATGGGCACGGCATGTTCGTAGCCGGTACGTTGCGCTAACAAGGTGGCGATCGCCGAGGCGGCGACGCTGGCCAGCGCCAGCACCACGAGATTGGCGCCCAGCCAGCTGTCCGGCTTGGCGAGCAGCTCGTCCAGCACCTTGGCGGTTCGCTTGCCGGCCTTGGCCGCGGCCCGGATCTTGTAGCGGTTCGCCGAAAGCATGGCGACCTCGGTACCAGAGGAAAACGCGATCAGTAGGAGCAGAACTACGAGCGCGATACCCAGAATCAGCGACGGGGCGTTTTGCATAGGGCCCTAGCCTATACTTGCCGCATGGCACTTTTCGAGAACCTGACGGCGCGCCTGTCGCGCACCGTGGATACGCTGCGCGGCCGCGGCCGCATCACCGAGGACAACGTCGCCGAGAGCCTGCGCGAGGTGCGCATGGCGCTGCTCGAGGCCGATGTGGCGTTGCCGGTGGTCAAGAGCTTCATCGAGCGCGTGAAGCAGAAGGCGCTGGGCGCCGAGGTCACTGGCAGCCTCACGCCGGGCCAGGCGTTCGTCGGCATCCTGCACAAGGAACTGATCGCGCTGATGCAGGGCGAGTCCTCGTCGGTGAAGGATGGCCGCTTCGAACTGCGCGCGCAGCCGCCCGTGGTCGTGTTGTTAGCCGGCCTGCAGGGCGCGGGCAAGACGACTACGGCCGGCAAGCTCGCGCGCCTGCTCATGGAGCAGAAAAAGCGCGTGCTGCTGGTGAGCACCGACATCCGCCGCCCCGCCGCCGTGCTGCAATTGCAGCGGCTCGCCGAGCAGGTGGGCGCGGGCATCTTCCCGACGGACGTGAAGCAATCGCCGGCCGTCATCGCCCGCGATGCGCTCGAGGCCGCGCGCAAGGGCGTCTATGACGTGCTCATCGTCGACACGGCGGGCCGCCTGCACGTCGACACCGAGCTCATGGAAGAAGTCCGCCAGATCGAGCGCGCGGTGGAGACGCACGAGCGCCTGTTCGTCATCGATGCGATGGCAGGCCAGGACGCGGTGAATTCCGCGCGCGCCTTCGGCGCGGCGCTGGATCTGACCGGCGTGGTGCTCACCAAGGCGGATGGCGACGCGCGTGGCGGCGCGGCGCTATCTGTGCGTGAGGTGACGGGCAAGCCCATCGTGCTCGTCGGCATGGGCGAGAAGCTCGACGCACTCGAGCCCTTCGATGCCGAGCGCATGGCCGGCCGCATTCTCGGCATGGGCGACGTGGTCGCGCTGGTCGAGCAGGTGCAGAAGCAGGTCGACATCGAGGAAGCGCAGAAACTCGCGAAGAAGGTCGCCAAGGGCAAGGGTTTCGACCTGGTCGATCTCAGGAGCCAGCTGCAGCAACTGCAGAAGATGGGTGGCGTCGGGGCGCTGATGGACAAGCTACCCCAGGCGGCCATGAAGGGCGGGGCGCCCGCGCCGGATCAGGGTGACCGCGACGTGCGCCGTCAGATCGCCATCATCAACTCGATGACCAAGAAGGAGCGCCGCAATCCGGCGGTTCTCGACGGCTCGCGTCGCCGGCGCATCGCCGCCGGGGCCGGTGTCCAGGTGCAGGACGTCAACAAGCTCATGAAGCAGTTCATGGAGATGCAGAAGATGATGAAGAGTTTCTCGGGCGGGAAGCTCAAACGGATGATGCAGGCCTTCAAGGGCCAGATGCCGCCGGGATTCCCCGGCGCAAAGTAGCCGTGAGTAGATGGGTCGGCTGAAGCTCCTGGTCATCGCGGTTTTCCTGTTCGCCGCGAGCACCTATTTCTGGCACCCGAAGACTCGCCAGACCGTCAACCTCAAGCTCACGCGTGACGGCGAACCTGCGGCGGAAGTCGAGGTGGGACTGTTCATTCCCACCTCACTCACCGGTATCGGCAAGCCCGGTGAATGCGTCGGCCGTCAAGCGAAGGTGCTGTTCGCCGATGTCTTCGAGCAGACGCGCCCGGACGGCACCTATCGGTGGGAGCGCGAGTTCGCGGCATCCCCGGGCCGTCGGCGGTCGCACGGCTCGAATCTGCGCGAGAAGGCCTTCGCGTTGAGCCTCTGTGCCAACCTCGACAACGAATACCTCTCGCTCTGGAGCGGCACCTCCGAAGAGCCTCGCCGTCAGCTGTTCCTGGAATGCGATCTGGGCACCCGGGCCTGCCAGTCCCGGTTCGGGACTCATATCGATGAGACCATCCGACCGTACGTCCAGTACGTGGCCATCGGATCCTTCGTGTTGCTGATGCTGTTCGTGCGGCGGCTGGAGAAACGAGGCCTGGGCTCCAATCTGCTCTTTGGCGGGATATTCGCCAACCTGCTGATTTCGCTGGGGGCGGGCTGGTCCCATGGCCACGCCGTGCTCAGCAAGGCGCTGAACGTGACATCGCTCGCGCTCGGCGGGCTGCTTCTGATGTGGTTGCTGGGCGCCTGGTTGGCCAGTTTCGGCAGCCGATACGCGTCCCGCGCCTAAAGCCTTGGTTTGCAACGCCACTCTGCGGGCGACCGCGGCGAGGAGACGGCCCGCCGGCCAATAAAAAATTTGGCGGCAAGCCACTGATTTGCGTAGAATCCGCGCTCTTTTTTGGCCGGCCGGGTCGGGTCGTTTCGCCCCGGGGCCACAGGCAGTTAAAGGTTCAATGACATGGTGACAATTCGTCTGACCCGCCGCGGTGCTACCAACACGCCGTTCTATCACGTCGTGGTGACCGACAGCCGCAAGCGTCAGGGTGGCAAGAGCCTCGAGCAGGTGGGTTTCTTCAATCCAAAGCCCGTCAAGAACGAGGTCGGCCTCAAGCTGGATCTCGGCCGCATCGACTACTGGGTGTCCAAGGGCGCGCAGCAATCCGAGCGCGTGAAGCACCTGGTGACGACGTTTCGCAAGGCGAACGCCGCCTGATCGATTCGCGAGGCTTGCGTGAGTGAGCCGCGTCGCGTCGAGGTGGGCAGACTGGGAGCGCCGCATGGCGTGCGTGGCTGGCTGCGGGTGCAATCGTTCACCGATCCTCCGCAGCGGCTGTTCGAGTGGAAGTGCTGGCTCCTGAGGACGGAGCGCGGTACCGAACGCGAAGTGAAGGTCCTCGATGCGCGGCGCCAGGGTGATGGCTGGATCGCTCAGCTCGAGGGTGTCGACGAACGTGACGCCGCGAGCCGATTGACCGGGCAGTGGGTGCTCATCGATCGGGAGCTGTTGCCGCCGACCGGGGAGCGCGAGCATTACCGCGACGACCTGATCGGCTTCGAAGCGAAGAATGTGGATGGTGCGCTGCTGGGGGTCGTCGATCACTTCATCGACACGCCGGGCAACGCAGTGATGGTGATCAAGGGTGTGAAGGAGTACTGGGTACCGGTGACCCCGCAGCACCTGCAACGCGTCGACAAGGGCGCGCGCGCCTTGGTCGTGGATTGGCCCGAGGATTTCTGACACGACTCATGCGCATCGAAGTCGTGACGTTGTTCCCCGAGCTCATCCGATCGGCCGTGCGGTATGGCGTGCTGGGTCGCGCGCTCGAGCGCGGCCTGCTGCAGGTCGGGTGCGAGGACCCGCGTGGACATTCGCACGATGTCCATCGCACGGTCGACGACCGGCCCTATGGCGGCGGGCCGGGCATGGTGCTCAAGCCGGAGCCGATGTGCGCGGCCATCGATGCCGCGGCGCTGCGGGCGCCGGCGGGGTCGCCGCGGGTGTACCTGAGCGCGCAGGGCGTGCCGTTCACCCAGGCGCTGGCGAGGGAATTTTCGACGCTGCCGGGCCTGGTGCTGGTGGCGGGGCGATACGAGGGGCTCGACGAGCGGGTCATCGAATCGCGGATAGACAGAGAGGTTTCGATCGGCGACTACGTGCTGTCCGGGGGGGAATTCCCCGCTCTGTGCGTTATCGACGCGGTGGCGAGGTTGCTGCCGGGAGTGCTTGGCGACGAGCGCTCGAGCGTCGAGGAGTCGTTCGGTTCAGGTTTGCTCGACTGGCCGCATTACACGCGGCCGGTGGAGTTCGAAGGCCGGACGGTGCCCGAGGTCCTGCAGGGCGGGCACCACGCTGACATCCAGCGCTGGCGGTTGAAGCAGGCGGTGGCTCGCACCTGGTTGCGGCGGCCGGACATGATTGCAAAGGGTGGCTTGCCGGCCGATGCGGCCAAGCTGCTGGACGAATTTCTCGCTGAACGCGAAGGTGACTGACATGGCTAACATCATTCAACAACTCGAATCCGCGCGCATGACGCGCAAAGTGCCCGACTTCAATCCTGGCGACACCGTCGTCGTGCAGGTGAAGGTGAAGGAAGGCGACCGCGAGCGCGCCCAGGCCTACGAAGGCGTGGTCATCGCCAAGAGCAATCGCGGCCTCAACTCCTCGTTCACGGTGCGCAAGATTTCGCACGGCGAGGGCGTGGAGCGCGTGTTCCAGACCTACAGCCCGGCGATCAGCGAGATCGAGGTCAAGCGCCGCGGCAGCGTGCGTCGCGCCAAGCTGTACTACCTGCGCGAGCTGTCCGGCAAGGCCGCGCGCATCGAAGAGAAGGTCTAACCACCTGGTGGAGGCGGCGACGACATGATGGGGAAGATCTTCAGCGGCATTTTCCGCGGCCTGGACGTGTTGCGGAAATTCCTGCACCTGGTGCTGCTGCTGTTGATCTTCGGCATCGTCGTCGGCGCCCTGCGCACCTCCATTCCGCACATCGCCGGTCACTCGGCGCTGGTCATCCAGCCTTATGGCGAGATCGTCGAGCAGCTCACGGGCAGCCCGGTGGACCAGGCGTTGGCCAAGGCCCAGGGCAGCGATCTGCCCGAGACCCTGCTCTGGGATCTCACCGACGCGCTGAAGGCCGCGAAGAAGGATCCGCGCATCAGCGCCGTGGTCCTCGATCTGAACTACATGAGCGGTGGCGGGCAGCCCACGCTGGCCGAGCTCACTGCGGCCATCAAGGATTTCCGCGCGTCCGGCAAGAAGGTGATCGCGTACTCCACGGCCTTCCTGCAGGAGAGCTACTACGTCGCGGCGGCCGCCGACGAGGTCTACCTCGATCCGCTGGGCCTGGTGGCCATCGACGGCTACGAGCGATACCGCACGTATTACAAGGACGTGCTCGAGAAGCTCGGCGTCGAGGTCAACCTGTTCCGCGTCGGCGCCTACAAGAGCGCGGCGGAGGTGTACGTGCGCAACGACATGTCGCCCGAGGATCGCGAGGAAAGTCTCGCCTACCTCAATGCGCTGTGGCTCAACTACCGCACGGCGGTCGCCGAGGCGCGTGGTCTCAAGCCCGACGACATCTCCAACTACGTTGCCAACCTCGTCCCCACCATGCTGGCCGCCAGGGGCAATGCCGCCCAGGTGGCGCTCAATGCGAAGCTGGTCACCGGCATCAAGTCGTCCCTCGAGGTCGAAAAGCGCATCACGCAGCTGGTCGGCAGCGATTCGGGAGAAGACAACATCGAGAAACTGGAATCCGACGAGAGCGATGCCGGACAGTCGTACAACTCGACTTCGCTCGAGGATTACCTGCGAGTGGTGCATGCCGAGAAGGAAGTTCGCGGCGCCGGCAAGCGCAAGATCGGCGTGATCGTCGCATCGGGTGAGATCCTCGACGGCTCGCAGCCGCCGGGGGCCGTCGGTGGCGAGACCACCGCCGGGCTCATCCGCGAAGCTCGGGAAGACGACGACGTGCATGCCATCGTGCTGCGTGTCGACAGCCCTGGCGGCAGCGTGTTCGCTTCCGAACAGATCTATCGGGAGGTGCGCGCGGCACAGGCCGCCGGCAAGCCGGTGGTGGTATCCATGGGCGACCTGGCGGCTTCGGGCGGCTATTACATCGCCGCCTCAGCCGATGAAATCTGGGCCCATCCATCCACCATCACAGGGTCCATCGGCATTTTCGGCGCCATTCCGACGTTCCAGAACACGCTCAGCAAGATCGGCGTGAACGTCGATGGCGTGGGCACCACGAATCTCAGCGGCCAGCTGCGCATCGACCGTCCGCTGGGCGAGGACGCGAAAGTGCTGCTGCAGTCGTACATCGAACGCGGTTACGAACAATTCCTCGAGCACGTCTCCGAAGGTCGCAAGAAGAGCCGCGACGAAATTCACGCCATTGCGCAGGGCCGGGTGTGGGTGGGCACCGATGCCATGAACAACGGCCTCGTGGATCATCTCGGCCTGTTCGATCAGGCCGTGGCGGCGGCCGCCAAACGTGCCGACCTCGGCGACGACTACGACATCGAGTTCATCGAGCCGCCGCTGTCGTGGGCCGAGCAACTGGCGCTGCAGATTCGCGTCTGGTTCGCGAAGAATGTCGCCGGCGAAGTGGTGGCGCGCGTTCCGGCCCTGCAGGTCGCGCGCGAACTCGAACCCGTGACGCGTGAGTTGCGGCGCTGGACGCGCATGAACGCGCGGGACCATCGTTACGCCTACTGCTTCTGCGACGTCCGCTGACGCGCGTCCCGGACGACCCGACGCGCAGCCTGGGCGTCGGCCGCGGGCGATCCTCGTCAGCCATATGGTGCTCGCGCTGTACGACATCTCCCGCCGGGATGTAATCCGCGTCCGCCGGCCGATGTCCGACGGATCGCATAAATCCTTCCTACCGGCAGGTCAGCGTCACTGAAGCGCTGCTCTCGCGGCGTCCTGCCGCGAGCCGGTGCATCGGCGGTGTGTAGTTGCACTGTCGTCATTCAGCGTCAGGAAGGAACTCCCATGAGCAATTTTTCCAATGTCGCGCGCAGCGCGATGATCACCGCATTGTTGGTCAGCCTGACCGGATGCGGCGGGGGCGGCGGGTCTGACAGCCCGCAGCAATCGAACCCACCACCGCCGGCGCCCGCGCCGACACCGCCACCCGCGCCGCCGCCCGCCAGTCCGACACCGCCGGTGTCGAGCACGGTGCAGGACCTTACCGACGGCCACAAGGTGGGCGCCGACCGCTGGCCGAATCCGCAAACCGATGGCAGTCCCATCGGCGAATTCACCTGCGTCGTGAACCCGCCGCAGACCTTCGAGCTGCATGCGCACCTGTCGATCCTGGTCAACAACGAGCCGCAGGCGATCCCTCACTACCTGGGCGCCGCGCCGGCGGGGGATACGCACTGCTTCTACCAGATCCACGCCGATGACTCGTCGGGCAGGATCCACGTGACGCCGGCGGCGGCCGGCAGCACCTACACGCTGGGCCAGCTGTTCGAGATCTGGGGCCAGCCGTTGACCAACACCAACGTGGCGGGCATCGAGGGCCTGCCGATCGAGGTGTACGTCACGGACAACGGCACGGTGACCAAGGTGGAAGACACCGAGTGGAGCAGCATCGAGCTCAAGAGCCACCGCGAGATCACCATCGAGGCGGGGACGCCGCTCGAAGAGATCCCCAACTTCACCTGGACGGACTGAGCCGCAATGGGGCGGGCATGGTCCGACGACCATGTCCGCCGCCGCGTTCCCTGACTAGTTCAGCGTGCTCCAGTCGAGGATGACCTTACCTGACTGGCCCGATCCCATGGTCTCGAAGCCCTTCTGGAATTCCTGGATCGGGAAGTGATGCGTGATCACCGGCGTGATGTCGAGGCCGGCCTGCAGCAATGCTGCCATCTTGTACCAGGTCTCGAACATCTCGCGACCGTAGATGCCGCGCATGTTGAGACCCTTGAAGATCACCTGGTTCCAGTCGATGGCGGTGTCGCCGGGAGGGATGCCCAGCAACGCCACGCTGCCGCCATGGTGCATGGTCCGGAGCATGTCGCGGAACGCCGTGGGATTGCCGGACATCTCGAGACCCACGTCGAAGCCTTCCTGCATGCCGAGCTCCCGCATGACGTCGTCGAGCTTCTCGCGCGCGACGTTGACGGTGCGCGTGGCGCCCATCCTGCCGGCGAGCCCCAGCCGGTAGTCGTTCACGTCGGTGATCACCACGTTGCGCGCTCCGACGCGCTTGGCGATCGCCACGGCCATGATGCCGATGGGACCGGCGCCGGTGATCAGCACGTCTTCGCCCACCATGTTGAAGGCAAGCGCCGTGTGCGTGGCGTTGCCGAAAGGATCGAGAATGCTGGCGATGTCGTCGGTGATGGCATCGGGCAACTTGAAGGCGTTGCTGGCGGGAATCACCAGATACTCGGCGAAGCAGCCCTGGCGATCGACACCCACGCCCACGGTGTGGATGCAGAGGTGCCGCCTGCCGGCACGGCAGTTGCGGCAATAGCCGCAGGTGATGTGGCCTTCGCCCGAGACCCGGTCGCCGATGGCGAAACCGCGCACTTCGCTGCCCATGTCGACGATGCGGCCGACGTATTCATGGCCCACGGCCATGGGCACGGGAATGGTCTTCTGCGCCCAGGCATCCCAGTGATAGATGTGCATGTCGGTGCCGCAGATCGCCGTCTTGCCGATCTTGATGAGCACGTCGTTCGGCCCGACTCTGGGGACCTCGATGTCTTTCATCCAGATGCCGGGCCTGGCTTCACTCTTGACCAGCGCCTTCATTGCACGAGCTCCAGTTCGCGGCCCACCTCGATGAAGGCGGCCAGCGCGCGCTCCAGTTGCGCCTCGGTCAGTGCCGCGGACATCTGCGTGCGGATGCGTGCCTCGCCGCGCGGCACCACGGGGAACGAGAAGCCGATGACGTACACGCCCGCGGCCAGCAGCCGGTCGGCGAACCGCGCCGCCAGCGCGGCATCGCCTATCATTACGGGGATGATGGGGTGTTCTCCCGGCAGTAGTTGGAAACCCGCGGCGCTCAGGCCGGCACGGAACCTGCGTGCATGCGCGAACAGAGTGGCGCGCAATTCGGGCATGTGCTCCACCATGTCGAGGGCGCGCAAGGTCACGGCCGCGACCACGGGCGGAATGCTGTTGGAGAAGAGATAGGGCCGGGAGCGCTGACGCAGCCAGGCAATGGCGCTGGCCCTGCCGCTGGTGTAGCCGCCGCTGCCGCCGCCCAGCGCCTTGCCGAACGTGCCGGTGAGAAAATCGACGCGTCCCAGCACGCCGCAGTGTTCGATGGAACCGCGGCCGCCGGCGCCCAAAAATCCGGTGGCATGCGAGTCGTCGACCATGACCAGTGCGCCATAGCGGTCGGCGAGATCGCAGATCTGCTTCAGCGGCGCGATGCTGCCGTCCATGGAGAACACGCCGTCGGTGGCGATCATTCGCGTGCGGCAGTCCTGCGTGTCCCGCAGATGCTGTTCAAGCCCGGCGAGGTCGCGGTTGGCGTATCGCAGGCGCCGCGCCTTGCAGAGGCGAATGCCGTCGATGATCGAGGCGTGGTTCAACGCGTCCGAAATGATGGCGTCCTGCTCGCCGAGAACGGTTTCGAACAGGCCGCCGTTCGCGTCCCAGCAGGAGGAGTAGAGAATGGTGTCCTCGGTGCCTAGGAAGCGCGTGAGCGCGGCTTCGAGCTGCTTGTGCACCGTCTGCGTTCCACAGATGAAGCGCACCGAGGCCATGCCATAGCCGTAGCGGTCGATGGCGCGGTGCGCCGCCTCGCGAATGGCCGGATGGCTGGCGAGGCCGAGATAGTTGTTGGCGCAGAGGTTGACCACCTCCGCGTCATTGGCGCGGATCTGGCCGGCCTGCGGGCTGGCGATCACGCGCTCGGATTTGAACAGCCCCTGCTCGCGGAGCTCGGCCAGCTGGTTGTCGAAACGTTGATAGAAGGCGGCGTCCACGTACGTCACCGGCGTAAAGGGAATTGGGCGCAATTATACTGGCCCGCCATGGGCAGACCGGAATTTGCAGAAGGCGCGGGCGAAGAGGGCGGGGGCACCAGCCTGCGCATCGATCGCTGGCTGTGGTGCGTGCGGCATTTCAAGTCCCGCACGCTGGCGGCCGATGCGGTCGCCGGCGGCAAAGTCCACCTGAACGGCAGCCGGGTGAAACCTGCGCATGCGCTGCGGGTGGGCGACCGGGTGGCCATCACCCGTCCCGGGTATGTGTTCGAATGCGAAGTGCTGGCCTTGCCGAGGGCGCGCGGCTCGGCGCCGATCGCGCAGGCCTGCTACGCCGAGATCGCGGCATCGAAGACCGCGCGCGAGAAATTCACCGAGCAGTCGCGGCTGGCATCGGCTCTGCGGCCGCAGTCGCTGGAGCGTCCGGACAAGCACGGCCGCCGCGAGCTGCGCCGCCTGCGCGGTCGGGACTGAGGTACCCCCAATGCGGACCATGGATCAACGCGCCAACCGGCTGTTCATCATCCTTGCCGGCTTCTTTCTCACCAATGCGCTGATCGCCGAGTTCGTCGGGGTGAAGATCTTCGCGCTCGAGGAATCGCTGGGCGCCGCGCCTTTCGAATGGTCGCTGTTCGGCATCAGCGGCACGCTGAATTTCACCGCGGGTGTACTGCTGTGGCCCTTCGTGTTCATCATGACGGATGTGATCAACGAGTATTTTGGCGTGCGCGGCGTGCGCCTGATTTCCTGGATCGCGGTGTTGTTCATCGCCTATGCGTTTGTGGCCGCCTACGCGGCCATTTCCCTGGCGCCTGCCGCGTTCTGGGTGGAAGCGAATGCCGCCCTCGGCGTGCCCGACGTGCAGAAGGCCTATGCGGTGGTGTTCGGCCAGGGCCTGTGGACCATCTGCGGTTCCATCATCGCCTTCCTCGTCGGGCAGCTCATCGACGTGGCCATCTTCCACCGCATCCTCAAGATCACCGGCGATCGCATGGTGTGGCTGCGTGCCACGGCATCCACCGCCGTATCGCAGCTGCTCGACAGCTTCATCGTGCTGTACATCGCCTTCGTGATCGGGCCGCAGCACTGGTCGATTCCGCAGTTCCTCGCCGTGGGCACGGTGAACTACGTCTACAAGATGTCTGCCGCCATCGTATTGATCCCGCTGCTGTACCTGGCGCGCGCCGGAATCAAGGGGTATCTGGGTGCGGACGAGGCCCGTCGCCTGCAACGGGAAGCCGCGTCGGACTGAGCGCGGCGAGTCGGCCGGTTCTCAAGCTAATTGAGCAGCGCGGCCAGTCGCCGGCGCCAGCCCGCCAGGCGCGCGTCCCCGGGCGGCAGCAGCGCGAAGGCCTGCAGCAGGTCCTCGCGGCCGGCGCGCGTGGCGAAGGCGCGGTCGCCCTGCATGCGGGTCAGCAGCGTTTCAATGGCCGCTTCGTGGCTGCCTCCCAGCAAGGAGCGCGCCGCGCTGGCGCGATCGGCATCGTTGCGGGCCGCTTCGCTGGTGGCCAGCGCGGCGAAATGGATCACCGCGCGCACCGTGTTCGTGTCCGGATCACTCTGCGACTGCGGCGGCAACTGCCCGAGGACCCTGGACGCGCCGACGACGTCGCCGGACAGAGCGAGATAGCGGGCCAGGTCGCGACGGGCGTCCAAGTTGCCCGGGTCGCGCTCCGCGATATCGCGCAGGCGCGCCACCGCGCCGGCGAAGTCGCCGTGCCGGGCGAGCTCCCGCGCCGACTCGTGTTCGGCCGCCGAGGCCCGAGGCAGGTGCGGTTCCAGGAACGCGCGCACGCCCGCCAGTGGCTGCGCGCCGACGAACTCGTCGACCACGCGCCCATTGCGGAACAACTTCACGGCCGGGATGCCGCGGATCTGGAACTGCTGTGCCAGATCCTGGTTCTCGTCCGTGTTGACCTTGACCACCTTCACCTTGCCCGGGTTTTCACTCGCCACCTGCTCGAGCACCGGAGCCAGCGCGCGACAGGGGCCGCACCACGGGGCCCAGAAGTCCACGAGCACCGGTTGTTCGGTCGAAGCGCTGAGGACTTCGGCAGGGAAGCTGGCCGTGTTCACGGCGGAGACGGATGCACTCATGTTCCCGGCTATTGGGACGGCCGGCGGTGAATTCAATAGAATTTCCGGCATGACAAAGTTCCCATCGTTAAATGGGGCGGACTCCGTCGCGAGATCGCTCCGAGAAGCCATCAACCCGCATTATCTCGCGGAAGAACAATCACTTGTGCGCGCGCTCGCCGACCGGGCGCGACTCGCGCCCGAAATCGCCAACGCCGTCGGCAGCCGCGCGCTGGCGCTGGTGCAGGCCGTGCGCAGCGCGCGGGGAAGCGGTGGGGCGCTCGACGCCTTCCTGCGCGAGTACAGCCTGGCATCGCGCGAAGGCGTGATCCTCATGTGCCTGGCCGAGGCGCTGCTGCGTATTCCCGACGGTGAGACCGCCGATCGGCTGATCGCCGACAAGATCCCGAGCGGCGCCTGGGACGAGCACCTCGGCGATTCGGACTCGGTGCTGGTGAACGCTTCGACCTGGGGACTCATGCTCACCGGCCGGGTGATCAACCTGGATCGCGGCGAGGTGGGTGAAGCACGCTCCTGGTATGCGCGCCTGGTGGGGAAGTTAGGCGAACCGGTGGCGCGTGCGGCCCTCAAGCAGGCCATGCGCATTCTCGGCCACCAGTTCGTGATGGGCCGGGACATCGACAGTGCGCTGGCGCGTGCCGCCGGCAAGGACGAGCGCGATTACCGGTACTCGTTCGACATGCTGGGTGAGGCGGCCCTGACACGGGCCGATGCCGGGCGCTACCGCGAGAAATACGCGCAGGCGATCGCCGCGGTGGGCAAGGCCGTCTCGCAGCGCGAGTCCATCACCGCCCGGCACAGCATCTCCATCAAACTATCGGCGCTGCATCCCCGCTACGAGTTCGCGCAGTCGGGCCGGGTCATGGCCGAGCTCTTTCCGGTGGTCGAGGATCTGGTGCGCCGCGCGCGCGACGCCGGCATCGGCGTGACGCTCGATGCCGAGGAGGCGGATCGTCTGGAGATCTCCCTGCTGCTGGTCGAGAAGATCCTGCGCAGCGAGGCCACGCGCGGATATGGGGGCTTCGGCCTCGCCGTGCAGGCCTACCAGAAGCGCGCGCTGCCGACTCTGGAATGGCTGCTGCGAACCACGCGCGCGGCGGACCGGCGCATCACGCTGCGACTGGTCAAGGGGGCTTACTGGGACAGCGAGATCAAGCGCGCGCAGGAACGCGGCCTTGCCGGCTACCCGGTGTTCACGCGCAAACCGAATACCGACGTGTCGTATCTCGCCTGCGCCCGATTGCTGGAGAGCGCCGGGGACCGCATCTACCCGCAGTTCGCAACCCACAACGCGCACACCATCGCGCACGTGGCGGAGCTGTTCGGCGATCCGGCGCGGTTCGAGTTCCAGCGCCTGCATGGCATGGGAGCCGAGCTGTACGACGGCGTCGTCCGGGGTCCGTGGGGAAAATACGCCTGCCGCGTGTACGCACCGGTGGGCGCGCACGAGGACCTGCTGCCCTATCTAGTCCGCCGCCTGCTCGAGAACGGCGCCAACACTTCGTTCGTCAATCGCATCGTCGATGCCAGCCTGCCGGCGGAGGAGGTGGTGGCGGATCCCATCGCCGAAGTGGATGCGCTGGAACGCGTGGCGCATCCGCGCATTCCCCTGCCCGTGAACCTGTTCGCGCCGGAGCGCCTGAACTCCAGAGGCTTGAACTTCGCCGATGGTCCGGCGGTGCAGGGGCTGCTGAGGGACTGCGAACGCGCATCGCAGCAGCCCTGGAGCGCGGCGCCCCTGGTTGCTTCCGCGGCGCGCGTGAGCGGTCCGGCGTTGACGCTGGTGAACCCGGCCAACACCGCGGAATCCATCGGCACCGTCGTTCACGCAGACGCCGGCATCGTCGCGGCGGCCGTCGGTGCCGCCGCGCAGGCGCAGGAAGAATGGGATGCCATGGGCGGCGAGAAGCGCGCGCTGATACTCGAGCGGGCGGCCGTGCTCTTCGAGGAGCACACTGCGTCCCTGGTGGCGCGCTGTGTGCGCGAGGCGGGTAAGACGCTTCCCGACGCCATCGGCGAAGTGCGCGAAGCGGTCGATTTCCTGCGCTACTACGCAGCGCGCGCGCGTCGCGATTTTTCCCACGAGGTGGCGCTGCCCGGGCCCACCGGCGAACGCAATCTGCTTCGCCTGCGAGGCAAGGGCGTGTTCGGCTGCATCTCGCCCTGGAATTTTCCCCTGGCCATCTACACCGGGCAGGTGGCCGCCGCGCTCGCGGCCGGCAATGCCGTGGTCGCCAAGCCCGCGGAGCAGACGCCGCTCACCGCGGCCCACGCCACCGGGCTGCTTCTGCAGGCCGGCCTGCCGCCCGAGGTGCTGCAGTTCGTGCCGGGCGACGGCGCCACGGTGGGCGCGGCGCTCAGCGGCGATCCGCGGCTCGCGGGCATCGTCTTCACCGGCTCGACCGAGACGGCGCGGCTCATCGAACGATCGATGGCGGCGCGCCCGGGGGCGATTGGCACATTGATCGCCGAGACCGGTGGCTTGAACGTGATGCTGGCGGACAGCTCGGCGCTGGCGGAACAGCTGGTGCTCGACGTGGTGCAGTCCGGATTCAACAGCGCCGGACAGCGCTGCTCGGCGCTGCGCATCCTGCTGGTTCAGGAGGAGATCGCGCCACGCGTGAAGATGCTGCTGGCCGGCTGCATGGACGAGATGGTGATCGGCGATCCCGGCAGCCTGGCCACGGATGTGGGACCGGTGATCGACGACGATGCCCTGCGAATGCTCGAGGCGCACGCGGCGCAGATCACGCGGAACGCGAAGTGGAGTCATCGGGCCCCGCTGGCTGCGGTCGGGCAGGGGCGGTTCTTCGCGCCGCTGGCCGTGCAGATCGATTCGCTGCAGCAGATGCAGCGCGAAGTCTTCGGCCCCGTCGTTCACCTGCTGCCGTACCGCGCGCAGGACCTCGACGCCGTGATCGCGGCGGTGAACCAGCTCGGCTTCGGCCTGACACTCGGCATCCACACGCGCATCGACGGCCTGGCGCAGCGTGTGGCGCGGGCACTGCGCGTGGGTAATGTCTACATCAACCGGAACATGATCGGCGCGGTGGTCGGCGTGCAGCCCTTCGGAGGCATGGGCCTGTCGGGTACGGGCCCCAAGGCCGGCGGACCGCATTACCTGCACCGCATGGCCACCGAGCAGACCATCACCACCAATACGGCCGCCATCGGTGGCAATGCCGGGCTGCTGTCGCTCGCCGCGCGCTGAGGCGGCTACCACGCCGGCGGGCCGCCGCGCGTGGGGAAAGTGAGCACTGTGTCGCGGGGCAGGAAGGCCGGCCGGGAGTCTTGCCCCTAACGTCCTCCCCGAATCCGCCGATAGCAGAGAGACGCGATTCGGAGAGGATGGAGTCGATGCACGCCCGAGATCCGCGCCGGTGGTTGGCCGCGATACCGATCACCGGCCGATTCTACATATTGTTCGCCATCCTGCTGCTGTCCGTGGTGGGGGTGCTGATCGGTGCCTCGCGCGCGACGCAGCTGCAGTCCTCGGCGAGCACCGATCTGGCGCGGGTCGCCGCCGTGCAGCGCTCGCTGGATCGCGCGCTCACGTTGCATGCCGCGGTCTCGGCCGAGCTCGCCTCCGCCGGCAATCATCCGCAAAATCTCCTGAACACGCTGCGCACGCAGCTCGACCTCACCTGGTCGCTGCCCGCGACTCCCGAGGTGGCCTCGATCATCGATTCGACCCGCCAGCCCGCGAGCAACTACTTCGACACGGCGGAGGCGTACGTGCGCAAGCGCAGCGCCAACTCCGACTGGGCATTCGCCGATCTCGAGCCGCGGCGCGAGGCGCTGGAAACGGCGCTGCGCGATTCCATGACGCGCATGCGCGCGGTGCTGTTCCGCGTCGAGACTCGCGTGCTGGCGGAGGCCGATCGCGCCAACACCGTGATGGCGTGGTTGATCGCGGGCGGCATCTTCGCGGCGTTGCTGACCGGCGTCACGCTCTGGGCGGTGGCGCATTCCATCCAGAATTCCCTCCGCACCGTCGGCGAGGTCGCGCAGGCGCTGGCCGCCGGCGACATGGACAATCGTTGCGACACGGAGGGCAATGACGAGGTGGGTGCGCTGGCGCGCATGATCAATCTGCTCGCCGACACCATGCAGGGCATGCTCACGCGCCTGCGGTCCGAGGCCAGCCGCAGCAGTTTTTCGAATCAGCTGGTCGAGGCGCTGGAAATGGCCGATTCCGAGGCCGAGGCCGACAAGGTCATCGCGCGGGCCATGGGCACCATTTCCGAGGTGCATCCGATGGAGCTGCTGCTGGCCGACTCGTCGCGCGCGCATCTCGAGCGCGCCTGCGTGCATCCCAAGACCGGCTCGCCGAACTGCTCCGTGGAATCGCCGTACAGCTGCATCGCCGTGCGTCGCGGTCATCCGCAGATCTTCCCCGACGCCGAGGCGCTCAATGCCTGCCCCAAGCTGCTGGGCCGCATGGGCGGCGCGCTGTCGGCGGCCTGCGTGCCGGTGAATTTCATGGGGCGGGCGCTCGGCGTGCTGCACGTGACCGGCGCCAAGGGCAAGCCACCGAATCCCGAGCAGATCGCGCAGCTCACGGCCCTGGGCGTACATGCCGGCAATCGCATCGGCACCCTGCGCGCCTTCGAACGTTCGCAGCTGCAGGCCAGCACCGACAGCCTCACCGGACTCACCAATCGCCGCGCGGCGGAGGAAGTGCTGGCCAACCTGCTGGCGGTTGACTCGGCCTTCGCTGTGGTCATGGCCGACCTCGACTACTTCAAGCGCCTCAACGACACCATGGGACACGAGGCCGGCGATCGCGCGCTGAAGCTGTTCGCGGACACGGCGCGCGGCGTGGTGCGTGATCGCGATCACGTGGTGCGCTGGGGCGGCGAGGAATTCGCCCTGCTTTTGCCCGGCGCCAACGCCGAGCGTGCCGCGGAGATCGTCTCACGCCTGCGCTCGGCGCTCGCCCAGGCGCATCTGCTCACCGGCACGCCCATCTTCACCGCGAGCTTCGGTATTGCCGATTCCACCATGGCGCGCGATCGCGAGACCATCATCCGCCTGGCGGACGAGGCTCTGTATCGCTCGAAACAGTCGGGTCGCGACTGCTGCACGATTGGCGATCCCCTGCTGCCGGGCGCGCCGACGGTCAGGCGCGAACGGGATCAGGGAGCGGTGGTGGACATCACGCAGGTGGCCCGCGGCTGATCTTCGGTCAGCCGAAAAGCTTCTTCGGGACGTCACGCTCGGCATCGCGCACGCCGCGCCGGTCGATCATGGTCCAGCGTGCACAGCTCACGCACATGGTCAGCGTGCCGCAGGTGGGCAGATCGTGGCTGACGACCTCCGGCGCCAGGGAGATGGCGGCAGCGGAGATGCCCGGATTGTGCCCGATCACCATGAGATGGCCGACCCTGGGGCCGGCCGCGCGGATGGCCGCGAGGATGTGCTCGCCATCCGCCAGGTACAGCGAATCCTCAGATTGCAGCCGCCGCGCGGGCACACCGAGAATGCGCGCGAAAATCTCCGCGGTCTCGCGCGTGCGCAGGGCCGCGCTCGTCAGGATCAGGTCGGGCACGTGCGTGCGTTCCAGGAACCGCTTCGCCACCTCTTCGGCTTCGCTTCGTCCCTTGCGGCTCAGCGGCCGTTCGAAATCGCGCACATCCGAGCCGTGCTCGGCATTGGCATGCCGGACCAGCGACAGTCGCTTGGCCAGGTCACCGGTCATGGGGTCAGCAGCTCAGACGCGTACCTGGATGCGGCCGTCGACCGCGCGCACGGCGAATATCCGCAGCGGCTCGTAGGCCGGCGGCGAAAGCGCCTCGCCGGATTGCAGCGAAAAACGCGCGCCGTGCCGCGGACAGATGATCTCGCAGTCCTCGATGGGAGCGTCGTCGAAGGGAGAATCGTCATGAGTGCATCGATCTTCAAAGGCGTACAGCCTGCCACCAACACTGGCCACCCGCACGCGGAAGCCGGCGACATCCGCCTCCAACCGTGAAGTGGATTCCAGCTCCGTGGCGCTGCCGATATCGACCCAGTCGGACATAAATTGTTAGGGGATTCCCGGTTTGCCGGGCCTCAGAACATTCCGGTCTGCAGGCGCGCGGCCTCTGACATCATGGATTGGTTCCACGGTGGGTCGAACACGAGCTCGACGTCGGCCCTGGCGACCGTGGGAATGATTTCCAGCTTCTGCTGGATGTCCTGTACCAGCACGTCGCCCATGCCGCAACCGGGAGCCGTGAGCGTCAGGCGCACGTGGACCACGCGCGCGCCGGTCTCGGCGCTGACCCTGCATTCATAGATGAGACCGAGGTCCACGATGTTGACCGGGATCTCCGGATCGTAGCAGGTGCGCAGCTGGTCCCAGGCGGCCGCCAGCACGTCGTCTTCGCTGGCATTGGGCGGCAGCTCGGGCGCCTTGACCACGTCCTTGCCGATGGCATCGGCGTCCGCGCCGGCGAGACGGAACAGGTTTCCTTCCATGTACAGGGTGAAGCTGCCGCCCAACGCCTGCGTGATGAATCCGGACTGCCCGGATTTGAGCTCGATTTCGATGCCGGCCGGCACCATCACCGCCTTGACGTCGCGGCTGAGCACGAATGGTTCGTTGGCGTGGGTACGCATCGAACTACTCGGTATGGACGGTCGCGGCGCTGCGCTCGAGCGCGGCATTGAGCGTGTGCCACGCCAGGCTGGCGCATTTCACTCGCACCGGGAAATCGCGCACGCCCGAGAGCGCCGCGAGCTTGCCCAGGTCTTCGGGGACGGGGGCGTCGTGCCGGGTCAGGACTTCGTGCACTTCGTCGAACAGGTGCGCGATGTCCGCGCGGCTCTTGCCCTTGACCGCCTCGCACATGAGAGACGCGGAGGCCACCGAAATGGCGCAGCCCTTGCCTTCGAACTTCAGGTCCGACACCCGGTCGCCGTCCAGCCGCAGCGTGAGGTGCAGCCGGTCGCCGCACAGCGGATTGTGGCCATCGGCGCTGCTGTCGGCAGGGTCCAGCCTGCCGAACTGGCGCGGGCTCCGGTTGTGATCGAGTATGACCTCGCGGTACAGGTCCTTGAGGTCCATCAGGAGAACACCTCGCGCGCCTTGCCGAGGGCCGCCACCAGCGCATCGACGTCCGACTCGCGCGTGTAGCAGCCGAATGAGGCGCGCGCCGTGGCGGGCAAGTCGAAGAAATCCATGACCGGCATGGCACAGTGATGCCCGGTGCGCACGGCCACGCCCTCCGCATCGAGGATGGTGCCGAGATCGTGCGGATGGACGCCGTCGAGCGTGAACGAAAGCACCGCGGCCTTGCCGGGCGCGGTGCCGATGATCCTGAGGCCGGGTACGCGCTGCAATTTCTCCGTCGCGATGGCCAGCAGGCGCTGCTCGTGCGAGTGGATGCGCTCGATGCCGATGGACTCGATGTAGTCGATGGCCGCGGCCAGGCCGATGGCGCCGGAAATGTGCGGCGTGCCGGCTTCGAACTTGTAGGGCAGGGTATTGAACGTCGTGTTCTCGAAGGACACCGTCAGGATCATGTCGCCGCCACCCTGCCAGGGCGGCATGGCGTCGAGCAGGGATTCGCGGCCGATCAATGCGCCGATTCCCGTCGGTCCGTACATCTTGTGCGCCGAGAACGCGTAGAAATCGCAGCCCAGCGCCTGCACGTCGACGGGCTGATGCGGCACGGCCTGCGCGCCATCGACGAGCACCAGCGCCCCACGCTGGTGTGCATGGCGCACGATCTCCTGCACCGGCAGCACGGTGCCCAGGGCATTGGAGACGTGCGCGCAGGCGACCAGGCGCGTGCGCTCGCTCATGCGCGCCAGCACGCCGTCGATGCCGACCACGCCACGCTGATCCATGGGCGCTACCTTGATCACCGCGCCGGTCTGCCCGGCAACGAGCTGCCAGGGGACGATGTTGGCGTGATGCTCGAGCGCCGTGAGCAGGATCTCGTCACCGGCGCGCAGCTGTGAGCGTCCCCACGACTGGGCCACCAGATTGATGGCCTCGGTCGTGCCTCGCGTGAAGATGACTTCCCGGATGGAACGCGCGTTGACGAAGCCGCGCACGCGCTCGCGCGCCTGCTCGAACAGATCGGTGGCTTCCTGGCTCAATAGATAGACGCCGCGATGCACATTGGCATGGTGCCGCCGCTCGTAGTCGTCCACTGCCGCGATGACGGCCGACGGCCGCTGTGACGACGCGGCACTGTCGAGAAATACCAGCGGTTTGCCGTGGACCTCCCGGCCGAGGATCGGGAAATCACGCCGGATGCGCTCGACATCGTAGGCGGCGCGGTCTTTCAGGCTGGCGTTCATATCCTCTCCACCAGGCCGAGCGACGAGACCTCGTTGAGCTGGGCGGCGACGATCTGTTCGATTTCCTGGCGCAATGGCGCGAGAGTCACCTGCGACACGGCGTCCTCGATGAAGGCCCATTGCAGCAAGGCCTGCGCCTGCGGACGGTCGATGCCGCGCGTGAGCAGGTAGAACAGCATCTGTTCATCGAGCTTACCGGTGGTGGCGCCGTGCTTCGCGCGCACCTTGTCGGTGTAGATTTCCAGCTGCGGACGAGCCGCGGCCTCGGCGCCGGCGCCGGTGAGCAGGGTTTTCAACGACTGGTCGGAATCGGCGTCGTGGGCGCTGGCACGCACGATCATCTTGCCGTTGAACGCCAGCTTGCCGCGCTCGCTGGCGATGCCGCGAAACAGCTCGCGCGTGGTGCTGCCGGGGCCGGTGTGCTCGATCTCCGCGAACAAGTCGTGGGTCTGGATGCCGTTGGCAATGGCGGCGGAAACCAGCTCGCAGCGCGCCTGGCGACCGGCGAGCCTGATGAACAGCGTGGAGCGGGAACTCAGTCCGCCGAGCGTCACCGTGCGCAGGTTGTATGTCGCCTGGTCGCCGACATGCGCCACGAGCGTATCGAAGCAGGCGGCGGCGTCGGCGCAATTCTGAATGCGGCAGTGGTCCACGACCGAACCCGGTCGCAATGCGAGGTCGACGGCGGCGTTCACGGTGGAGTCGGCGGCGCCGAGACTCAGGTGGCGCTCAACGATACGCAGCCGTGAACGCGTGCCACCATGCACCTGCACGCGCGGATAGGACGTGCCCGCCGAACCCGGCAACGTGGCGATGAAATTGAGCTCGATGCAGGCTTCGGCGCCGTCCAGCGGGGCGATGTGCAGTACTTCATTGCCATGCGTGCTGTTGAGTCGCGCCATCGCGAAGTCCACGCCCGCGTCCGCCAGGTCGGAATCGAGCATGCGGGCGAGCGCCGGTCCTGCGGCGTCGAAGTCCAGAAGCTTCGCGCAGGAGCCTTCGCCATGCACCGAGAGCCCGGCGACGTGGCGACCGTCGACGAACACCCAGCGCTCGTAGCCGGGAAGGGCCGGCGGCAGATGGATTCCAGCGACGACGCCCGCCGCGGGCGCGGCGTCGAGACGCGCCCTGGCGAACGGCCGCAGGTTGGCGTAGCGCCAGTTCTCGTCGCGATTCGTCGGCAGCATCGGCGTTTGCGCGGGCTGGGCGTTCATGTCGGCTCGTTCCATCGGGGTCAGGCGACCTCGAGCACCCAGTCGTAGCCGCGCTGCTCCAGCTCCTGCGCCAGCTCCTTGCCGCCGGAGCGGGCGATGCGCCCGCGGGCCAGCACGTGCACGCGGTCGGGCACGATGTGATCGAGCAGGCGCTGGTAATGGGTGATCAGCAACACGCCACGATCCGCGGCGCGCAGGCTGTTGACGCCCCGGGCGACCACTTTCAATGCGTCGATGTCCAGGCCGGAGTCCGTTTCGTCGAGCACGGCGAGCGCGGGCTCGAGCACCAGCATCTGCAGAATTTCATTGCGCTTTTTCTCGCCGCCCGAGAAGCCCTCGTTCACGCCGCGCGAGAGAAAGCTCTCGTCCATCTGCATCAGTTTCATCTTGCCGCGCACCAGCTGCAGGAACTCGTAGGCATCGACCTCGGGATTGCCCTGGGCCTTGCGCTTGGCGTTGATGGCGGCTTTCAGTAGATAGACATTGTTGACCCCGGGGATCTCCACCGGGTACTGGAAGCCCAGGAACAGGCCGGCGCGTGCGCGCTCCTCGGCCGGCATGGCCAGCAAGTCCCTGCCCTGGAACTGCACCTGGCCTCCGGTGATCTCGTAGCCCGGGCGCCCGGCGAGCACGTAGGACAGCGTGCTCTTGCCCGAGCCGTTCGGCCCCATGATGGCGTGCACTTCGCCGGCGTTCAGGGTGAGGGACAGGCCCTGCAGCACCTTCTTGCCGCCGACGGTGGCGGACAGGTTCTCGATGTTCAGCAAAGGAGTGGTCATCAGGTTCGTCTCGTTCAGCCGACCGAGCCTTCCAGGCTCACGGCCAGCAGGTTCTGCGCCTCCACGGCGAATTCCATCGGCAGTTCCTTCAGCACGCTCTTGCAGAAGCCGCTGACGATCATGTTCACGGCGTCTTCCGCGTCGATGCCCCGCTGCAGGCAGTAGAACAGCTGGTCCTCGCTGATCTTGGAAGTGGATGCCTCGTGTTCCACAGTCGCCGAGGGATTGCGTGTCTCGATGTACGGGAAGGTGTGCGCGCCGCAGTCGCCGCCCATCAGCAGCGAATCGCACTGCGTGAAATTGCGTGCACCGTGCGCTCCCGGCAGGATCTTCACGAGCCCGCGATAGCTGTTCTGTCCGTGTCCCGCCGAGATGCCCTTGGAGACGATGGTGCTGCGGGTATTGGCACCGATGTGAATCATCTTGGTGCCGGTGTCGGCCTGCTGGTAGTTGTTGGCAGTGGCCACCGAGTAGAACTCGCCCACGGAATTCTCGCCCCGGAGGATGCAGGAGGGGTACTTCCAGGTGATGGCCGAGCCGGTTTCCACCTGCGTCCAGGCGATCTTGGAGTTGCGGCCGCGGCACTCGCCGCGCTTGGTGACGAAGTTGTAGATGCCGCCCAGGCCGTTCTCGTCGCCCGGGTACCAGTTCTGCACCGTGGAGTACTTGATCTCGGCGTCATCCTCGGCGACCAGTTCCACCACCGCGGCGTGCAGCTGGTTCTCGTCGCGCATCGGCGCCGTGCAGCCCTCGAGGTAGCTCACGTGCGAGCCCGGCGCGGCGATGATCAACGTGCGTTCGAACTGCCCGGTCTTGGCCGCGTTGATGCGGAAGTAGGTGGACAGCTCCATTGGGCAGCGCACGCCGGGCGGCACGTAGACGAACGAGCCATCGGAGAACACGGCGGAATTGAGCGCCGCGAAGAAATTGTCGGTGTGCGGCACGACGGTGCCGAGATACTTTTCGATCAGTTCCGGGTGGCTGCGCACGGCGTCGGAGAACGAACAGAAGACCACGCCGGCTTCGGCCAGCCGCTCCTTGAACGTGGTGGCCACGGACACCGAGTCGAACACGGCGTCCACGGCCACGCCCGCCAGGCGCGCCCGCTCGTGCAGCGGCACGCCGAGCTTTGCGTAGGTCTCGAGCAGCTTCGGATCCACCTCGTCGAGCGACTTCGGCGCATTGGCTTTCGGCTTGGGCGCCGAAAAGTACGAGATCGCCTGGTAATCGATCGGGTTGACGCGCAAGTGCGCCCAGTGCGGCTCTTTCATCGTGAGCCAGTGGCGATACGCGCGCAGGCGCCAGTCGGTCAGGAATTCGGGTTCCTGCTTCTTGCGCGAGATGAAGCGCACCACGTCTTCATCGAGACCGGGTGGCAGCGTGTCGGAGTCTATGTCGGTGACGAAGCCGTGCCGGTAACTCTTGCCCAGCAGCGCGTCGATGTCTTTTTCAACACTGCTCATGTGGAGACCTTCATGCCGCGTCCCATGTACTTGAGCTCGCGCTCGATGGGCCCGGTGCTCGTCCGGCCATCCAGCCCGGCGAGCTGCGCCAGCGTGATCTCGTTGAGCGAACGACGGATCGCCATGCTGAGCCGCTGCCAGGTGCGGCCCACCGAGCAGGTGTGCTCGATGCCGCATTGCCCGCTGCCGGCCGAACACTCGGTGAGCGCCACCGGACCTTCGAGTGCATCGAGAATGGCGGCGGCGGAAATGGCTTCCGGATGGCGGGCCAGTTGATAGCCGCCGTGCGTGCCACGCGTGGACTTCACCAGGCCGGCGCGCTGCAGCTGCTTCAGCAGCTTGCTGACCGTCGGCGCGGCGATGTGCGTGCGTTCGGCCAGCGTTCCCGCATTGAGGAGCCGGGCGCGATCGGAGGCCAGCGTGGCCAGGATCACCGTCGCGTAGTCCGTGAGTTTTCCGATACGAAGCATGAGTTCTGTACAGCAGCCGGCCCGGGGGCCGGAAACAACTGGGACTATTTTAGTACGGATTAACCCGGACTGTAAGCCGTGGAGGGGGTCATTTGCTATCCTTCGCGGCCTTCTGACCCCGCGGGTCGCGCGTGGATACAAGAGCTTGAGTTCCAAACATTCACCGCCGGCAGCGGCCGGCGATGCCGTCATCGAGGTGCATGACGTGCACTACTCGGTGGGGGGTCGAAAGATATTCGACGGCCTGAATCTCACTGCTCGCCGTGGGCGCATCACGGCGTTCATGGGCCCGTCCGGCACGGGCAAGACCACGTTGCTGCGGCTGATCACTGGCCAGGTGATGGCCGACAGCGGCAGCGTGCGCGTCTGGGGTCGAGAGGTGTCGAGCCTCTCCGGGCGCGAGATCTTCGAGCTGCGGCGCCGCATGGGCATGCTGTTTCAGAACGGCGCGCTGCTCACCGACGAGGACGTCTACGAGAACGTGGCTTTTCCCCTGCGTGCGCACACACGCCTGCCCGAATCGCTGATTCGCCAGCTGGTGTTGACCAAGCTGCACGCCGTGGGACTTCGCGGCGCCGCGCATCTCATGCCGGCGGAGCTCTCCGGCGGCATGGCGCGCCGCGCGGCGCTGGCCCGAGCCATCGTCATGGATCCCGACATCCTCATCTACGACGAGCCATTCGTCGGGCTCGACCCGATCTCCATGGGCGTGATCTGCCGGCTGATCAAGCAGATGAACGATGCGCTGGGCATCACCAGCATCGTCGTGTCGCACGACGTGCAGGAACTGTCGACCATCGCGCACGAAAGCTTCCTGCTGTCCGGGGGCAGGGTGGTGGCCTCGGGTACACCCGACGAGCTCAATCGCAGCGATCTGGCCGAGGTCCGGCAATTCATGGGCGGCCTCGATGACGGACCGGTGCCATTCCACTACCCGGCGCCGGACTACGCCACCGACCTGCTGGGGCCCGCGTCGTGACCGCCCTGGCGGATTCCCTGCCCGTGGCCTGGCTGCGCCGCATCGGCGCGATGACGCTGTTCTGCATGCAGATACTGGCGCGCGTGGTTCCCGCGTTCGCCAAGCCGGGTCTCATCGTGCGCCAGATCTACAACGCGGGCGCGCGTTCGCTGGTCATCGTCATGCTCTCGGGCCTGTTCGTCGGCATGGTGCTCGGGCTGCTGGGCTTCGACACCCTGCAGCGCTTCGGTTCGGAGGATTCGCTCGGCGTGCTGGCCGCGCTCGGCATGTTGAAGGTGCTGGGGCCGGTGCTGACCGCGCTGTTGTTCGCGGGGCGTGCCGGCACGTCGCTCACTTCCGAGATCGGCCTCATGAAGAGCACCGAACAACTCACGGCCATGCAGATGATGGCCGTGGACCCGATGCGCCACGTGGTGGCGCCGCGTTTCCTCGGTGGAGTGATCGCCATGCCGCTGCTCGCGGCCACGTTCAGCGTCATCGGGCTGTTCGGCGCGCAGCTCATCGGCGTGCAGCAGATGGGTGTGGACGTCGGCGCGTTCTGGTCGCAGACGCAGGACGCCGTGGATCTTCACGACGTCAACGAGGGCATCGTCAAGAGCCTGGTGTTCGGCGTCGCCTGCAGCCTGATCGCCGTTTACGAGGGCTACCAGAGCGAACCCACGCCCGAAGGCGTGGGCCTCGCCACCACGCGCACCGTGGTCACTTCCTCAGTGATGGTGCTGCTGCTCAACTACCTGCTCACCGCGGCTTTCCTGACAACGAACTGATCGGATATCCGACATGAAAAACTCGCGCTCCCTGGAAATCGGTACTGGCCTGTTCGTGCTGCTCGGCTTCGCGGCGCTGGCCTTCCTCACCACGCAGCTGCCCGGTACGTCGGTGAAACTCGGTGGCGGCGACGGCGGCTACACGGTGACGGCGAAGTTCGACAACGTCGGCGACCTCAAGCCGGGATCGCCGGTGACCATGGCAGGCGTGCGCATCGGCCGGGTCGAGTCAATCAGATTCGACCCCAAGGACTTCAAGGCCGCGGTGGAGCTTCGCATCGACGAGCAATTCAACGAAATCCCCGACGACAGCGATGCCAGCATCCAGACCGCGGGCCTGCTGGGCGGCAAGTACATCGGCATCGGCCCTGGCGGCTCGGAAACCTTCCTCCGGCCGGGCGGTCAAATCGAGTTCACGCAATCGGCCATCGTGCTCGAGAGCCTGGTCAACAAGTTCTTCGCCAACATGGCGAGCAAGGGCAATGACGGGGAACAGAGCGCGCCTGCGCCGGCAGCGCCACAGGAGCAGAAATGATGATGTCGATGCAGCGGCTCGTTCAGGCTGGATTCATGGCTGGTTTGTTAGCCCTCGCCGGCGCGCCGGCGCAGGCCGAGTCCACCACCGACGGCAAGCCTGCGCCCGCCGCCGTGGATACCAGCGGTCCTTCGCAGCTCATCGAGAGCTCGGCCAACATCCTGCTGGCGGGCATCGACCAGCATCGTGAGGAATGGCGGAAGAATCCCGAAGGTCTGTACAAGCTAGTGGGTGAGACGCTGCTGCCGAACTTCGACACGGCCTATGCCGCGCAGCTGGTGCTCGGGCCGCACTGGCGAAAGGCCACGGCCGATCAGCGCAAGCGCTTCGTGGATGCCTTCTACGACTCGCTGCTGTACACCTATGGCGATGCCATGGTCGGTTTCACCGCCGATCGCCTGAAAGTGTTTCCGACCAAGGTCGATCCGGGGGCGGAGCGGGCCACGGTGCGATCCGAAGTGAAACGCTCCAATGGCACCAAGGTCGCCGTGAACTACAGCATGCGCAAGGTCAATGGCGCGTGGAAGGCGTGGGACGTGGTCATCGACGGGATCAGCTACGTGAAGAGCTATCGCGAGGACTACGGCGCCGAAGTCCAACAGAAGGGTCTCGATTCGGTCATTCAGCGTCTGGAAGCAAAGGCAGCCGCCGCCCGAGCCGGTACGCCGGCTTCACGCTGATCCACGCGAATGTCGGACGGCACAACAGAGGCGGCGGCGAGCGCCGTGCGCGGCGAAGCTCGGGTCGCCGAGCTGCAGCCCGGGCGAGTGGCGGTCACCGGCGAGCTCACGTTCGCGAGCGCGCGCGAGGCGCGCCAGCTCGGCCTCACGGTGCTGGCGAGCTCACGTGCGGATCGCATCGTCGTCGATTGTGCCGGCGTGACGCGTGCCGATAGCGCCGGGCTTGCCGTGTTGCTCGACTGGCTCGCCTGGTCGCGTCGCCAGTCCCGCCCCGTGCATCTCGAGAATCTGCCGGACTCGCTCCTGGCCATCGCGCGCATCTCCGAGGTCGACGAGTTGCTCAGCAGCTCGGGCTGAACCGGCGGCGCTGATACGCGCCGCGATCGATCGATCGGCTCAATCCGGCACCAAGCTCTGACGGTCGATGTTGCGCGCATCGGTGGTGCCCGTCAGCGCCATGCTGATCTCGAGTTCCTTGCGAATGATGTCCAGGGCGAGCGCGACACCGGCTTCGCCATCCGCGGCGAGGCCGTACAAAAAGGCCTTGCCGATGAGGCAGGCGCGCGCACCCAAGGCGAGGGCTTTCAATACGTCCTGGCCCGAGGTGATGCCGCCGTCCATGAGCACTTCGCAGCGCCCGGAGGCGGCGGCGACCACGGCGGGCAGCGCGGAAATGGTCGAGGTCGCGCTGTCGAGCTGACGGCCGCCGTGATTGGACACGACGATGGCGTCGACCCCCGCCGACGTCGCGAGGCGGGCGTCGTCCGCATCGAGCACGCCTTTCACCAGCAGCTTGCCGGGCCAGCGCTCGCGCACCCAGGCGATGTCTTTCCAGGTGATGGCGGGGTTGAATTGCCGGCCGACCCATTCCGACAACGCGCCGATACCGTCCCTGGGGAAGAAGGCGGCCAGATTGCCGAGAGTCCGTCGCCGCCCTAACAACACGCCGCCGAGCCAGCGCGGCCGGCGGACGATTTCCCAGGCATTGCGCGCGGTGAGTCGTGCAGGCACCGACAGGCCGTTCTTCGGATCGCGCCGTCGCAGCGCCTGCAGGGGCAGGTCCAGGGTCAACATCAACGCCGAACATCGTGCCTCGCGCGCCCGCAAGATCAGTGCCTCGTTGAAGCCGCGGTCGCGCATGAGATACAGCTGGAACCAGAATGTGCCTTCGACGGCCGCGCGAACGTCTTCGAGCGCGCAGATCGACATGGTGCTCAGGCAGAAGGGGATGCCGGCACGTTGCGCGGCGCGCGCCGCATGGATCTCCCCGTCGCGGTGGAAGAAGCCGGTGAGTCCGGTGGGCGCGAGCGCCACGGGCAGGTTCCAGTGCTCGCCGAGCACAGTCGTGCCCACGGACAGCCGCGATACGTCGACCATCACCCGTTGCCGCAGCCGAACGGCACGCAAGTCGTCGCGATTGCGGTGCCAGGTCAGCTCGTCATACGAGCCGCGATCGATGTAGTCGAACAGGGCGCGCGGAATGCGCCGGCGAGCGAGGGCTCGCAGGTCTTCGATGGAGTTGGAGTGGGGAAGGGGGGAAAATGGGGACATGCCTAATTTCCCTTGTCACATTCGACCGGTCGACGACAGAACCGAGCTGCTTCGCCGAATGTGACAAGGGAAATTAGGCATGTCCCCATTTTCCCCTCTCTCCCCCCTCTCCCCCTTCCCTCTAAGCCGCCGCGACCGCCTGTCGCTGCGTGCCGAGCTTCTCGATGCCCAGCTCCATGACATCGCCGGGATTCAGGAAAACGGGCTCGGGCTTGATACCCATTCCGACGCCCGGCGGAGTGCCGGTGGTGATGACATCACCGGGGTGCAGGCTCATGAACTGCGACAGATAGCTCACCAGGAATGCCGGCTTGAAAATCATCGTGCGCGTCGAGCCGTGCTGACGGCGCACGCCGTTGACGTCCAGCCACATCGACAGGTCCGCGGGATCGCCGACCTCATCGGCCGTCACCAGCCAGGGTCCGATCGGGCCGAAGGTGTCGCAACCCTTCCCCTTATCCCACTGCCCACCGCGTTCCAGCTGGAATGCCCGCTCGGACAGATCGTTGACGACGCAGTACCCGGCGATGTGCCGTGCTGCCTCGGCCTCGCTCACATAGCGAGTGACGCTGCCGATGACCACGCCGAGTTCGACTTCCCAGTCCATCTTGGTGGAACCGCGCGGTTTCAGCACCGTGTCGTTCGGGCCGACGATGCAGCTCGTGGCCTTCATGAACACGATGGGCTCGGCCGGAATCTTCGCGCCGGTTTCCGCGGCATGATCGGCGTAATTCAGGCCGATGGCGATGAACTTGCCCACGGCGCCGACGCAGGGCCCGATGCGCTCGCCCGCGGGCAGGCGCGGCAGCGAGGCAGGATCGAGCGCGCGCAGCTTCGCCAGCGAGTCGGGCGACAGCGCCGCGCCGGCGACGTCGGGAATCACCCCGCCGAGGTCGGCGATGCCACCGTCGGCGAGCATCATGCCCGGGCGCTCCGCGCCCGCGGAACCAGCACGAATAAGTTTCAATGAACCTCCCTCGTCGCGCCGCGTCAGGCCGCCGGCAGGCAGGCCGGCCCGATGGGCTCGAATTGCTTGTAAGTCAGGATGAATTCCTGGTGCCCCAGGGCTTCGGATTTCGACGGCTGCCCGGCGGCCACGCTCTTGACGAGGTCGAAGATCTCCCGGCCCACCTCGTCGAGCCCGGCGCCCCGCAGGATGCGACCCGCGTTGACGTCCATGTCCTCGGACATGCGCTCGTAGGTGTCCGGGTTGGCACACACCTTGATGACCGGCGAGATCGCCGAGCCCACCACCGAGCCGCGGCCGGTGGTGAAGAGGATGAGGTGCGAGCCGCAGGCGATCAGCTCGACGATCTCGGCGTTGTCGGAAATGTTGGGGAAGCCGAAGCGCGGTTCGCCATCGGGCACCACGTCGAGTAGATAGAGCCCGCCGCGCGGCGGTATGTCTCCCGGCTTGATCAACCCGCTGATGGGCGAGGAGCCGGACTTGGAGTAGGCACCCATCGACTTCTCCTCGAGCGTGGTCAAGCCGCCCTCGGCATTGCCGGGAGCGAAGCTGCCGTAACCCATGATCCGATAGTAGTTGGCCGCTTTCTCGACGCAGGCCTGGATTTCGCGTCCCAGCTCGGGCGTCACGGCGCGCGAGGCCATGACGCGCTCGCAGCCGATCAGCTCGCCGGTTTCCTCGAAGATGCAGGCCGTACCGTTCTCGATGAGCCAGTCGAAGCAGCGGCCAACCGCGGGGTTGGCGGTGATGCCGCTGGTGCCATCCGAACCTCCGCACACGGTGCCGACCACCAGTTCGTCGAGCGCCATGGGCACGGGCGTCTGCCGGGCGATCTCGGCGCGCATCCTCGCCACTCGCTCCAGGCCGGCGTTCAGCGTGCGGGTGGTGCCGCCGGTCTGCTGGATGACGAGCAGGTCCACGGGACGGCCGCTGGCCGCGATCGTGCGGCGCAGCTCTTCGCGGTTGAAGCTCTCGCAGCCGAGCGAGATGAGCAGCACGGCTCCCACGTTGGGGTGCGTGCACAGGCGCTTCATCATCTCGAGCGCGTATTGGTTCGGATAGCAGCCGGGAAACCCGATCAGGTGCACGTCATCGGCGCCGGATTTCTGCACGATGAGCCGCGACACATGGTGCGCGCACTCGACGAGATAGGCGACGGCCACCACGTTGCGGATGCCCTTGCGGCCGTCTTTGCGGAGAAAGCCCTGCATTTCAGTGTCCGTCCGACGCTTCGCGGGTGGTGGAGGGAAGATAGTCGCTTTTCAGGTTGTGCAGATGAACATGTTCGCCGCGCGATACGCGGCACTGCATCGAGCCGATGGGCGCGCCGTATTTGAGAACCTGGGATCCGGCGTCGATCGCCCGCCGGGCGAGCTTGTGTCCCAGTTCGACCGCCGCGGGGATGGTGAAGGAGTCGCCGTCGAGTTCGACCTGTTCGCCCGCGGCGATGTCGCGCCGTGCGACCACGATGTTGTCGTCCGGATGCAGCAGCAACAGCGGTGGCAACAAGCCGCCCTCGGGGTCATTGCGAGTCAAGTCCTGCTCCATGTCGGCATCGTCTATTGGGGTTGGGGCGGCGCGCCCGGATCCTCGGGCGCCGGCGCGGGCTCCTCGTTCAGCATCGATTCCTCGTCGAGCGGTTCGTCGGCGACGTCGCCGTCGCGCACCTTGAACTCGCGGCGCTGCAGCCAGGCGTTGCGCACGAACGCGTAGCGATCGAAGCTCTGATCGAGCTCGTCGTCGAGGTCGAGCAGTCCGGCACGCAGATCGACGATCTCGACGGCCGTGATGAGATAGCGCGTGCTGTCGTCTTCGAGGTAGTGAGACGGGTCGGTGAACACATCCGGTACACGGCCGGCGCCGTCGCGCACGGTTGTGGGGCCCAGCAAGGGCACCATGAGATAGGGGCCGGAGGACACTCCCCATTTGCCGAGCGTCTGGCCGAAATCCTCGTCGTTCTTGTCGAGACCGGCGTCCGTGGCCGGATCGAGCAGGCCGCCGAAGCCAAGCGTGGAATTGAGCAGGAAACGCGCCGTGTCGTGGCCGGCGGCGGCCAGCTTGCCCTGCAGCGTGTCATTGACCAGCGTGGTCACGGTCTCGAGGTTGTCGAAGAAATTGCTGACGCCCGTCCGCAGGAAACGCGGCATGACCTTGACGTAGGCACGGGCCGTGGGGCGCAGGATGGCACGATCGAGCGCGTCATTGACCTTGAAGGAAGCCCGGTTGAATCTTTCCCAGGGGTCGCGGGGATCGGGTTTGCCATTGCTCGAAGGGGGCAGGGACGCACAACCGGCCAGCACCATGCCGGCCGCCAGGAGAACCAGTTTTTTCATCGGGAAATTGTACCAGCCCGGTTTGTGGTGGGACGGCGGCTTTGCTGTTCGGGCGGCTTGCGTTCCTGACGTTCCGCCTCGCGACGGCGCCGCCGGTCGGAGAACATGGCTTCGCGCACCTCGTCGAGCCGCGCCTGGAAGCGGCTGCGCTGCACGGCGGTGATGCCGGGAGCGGCGAGCGCCATCTCGAGCTGCGCCACCGACAGCGGCAGGTTGCCCGTGGCGATGTGGTACTCGCTCATGTAGTAAGCCGCGTCTCCGGTGTCGCCGGCGCTGCTGGCCGCCAGCGCGGTGAAGCGGATCTGCTCGGGCGTGGGCGCGACGTTGTTGAACAGATCCAGCAGGACGGCATGCGCGGTCTTGGCTTCGTCTGCCTTGAGCAGCGCTTCCGCGTAGCGCATGGTGAGCGGGATGTTGCGCGGCGAGAGCGCCAGCGCGCGCCGGAACGTGGCCAGCGCTTCGCTGCTATCGCCGGCGGCCATCTGCGCCGAGCCGAGTGTGGCCTGCAGCATGGGCACCTGCGGGTAGTCGCGCGCCAGCGCGATCAGGGAGTCCAGCGAGGCGCGTGCATTGCCCGCCTGGTAGCTAGCCAGCGCCTCGCCATAGAGATCGCCGGCGTTGGGAATGGTCTGGTAGCGGCGGCGGTCGGCGTAGTAGCGGCGCACGTTGTCTTCCGCCGGCGTTGCCAGCACCCGCAGGCGCTCGCGCGTCAGCATGTAGCTCACGGTTTCGGGCGAAGGCCGCAGGTCCTTGAATTGCGCGGCGCGCGAACGTGATTCGGCGATGCGATTGGTGGTCACCGGGTGCGACTGCAGGATCTCCGGAAGCGCGTCGCGACCGGCGGTGGTGATGGCAGTGCGCCTGCCGATGGTCTCGAAGAAATCCGGCATGCCGTATGGATCGAAACCCGCTGCGGCCAGGAAGCCCATGCCGACGCGGTCGGCTTCGTTCTCGTTGGCGCGCGTGAAATTGATCTGCTGCTGCATGGCCGCGCCCTGGGCCATGGCCACGCCGCCCATCGCCGCGTCACTCGAGCCGGTGGCCGCGCCCACCAGGATGGCCGCGAGAATGGCGGCCATGGTGGCGATGCTCTGCCGCCCCTGCGAGCGCACGCGCCGGGCGATGTGACGCTGCGTGACGTGCGCGATTTCGTGCGCCAGCACGCCGGCGAGCTGCGCCTCGTTGCGCGTGGCCAGCACCAGCCCGTAATTGACACCAATGAATCCGCCCGGCAGCGCGAAGGCATTGATGGTGTCGTCGCGCACGAAGAAGAAGGAGAAACGCTGACCCGAGTCGCCCGATGCCTGGGTGACCAGGCGCGACCCCAGCGCCTGGAGATATTCGGTCGCCTCGGGGTCCTCGATGATCTGGCCTTCGTCGCGCAGCTGGCGCACGACCTGCAGGCCGATACGGTATTCGTCATCGAGTGACAGGGCGGAGGAGGCGGGACTGCCGATGTCCGGCAGGTCGTTGCCGGTATTCGCCTGCGCCAGGCCCTGGAGGGGCAGCAGCAGAGACAGGAAGACGACCAGTGTCTTGCGAAAGGCCTGTTTCAGTTGAAAAACGGACATCTCGGGCTTGGACTCCGGGCGCGGCGTCTAGTTTCTTGCGCCAGGGACGTGGCCTCAGAGCGTATCAGAGGCGAAATCCGCCAACCTCGAGCGTTCGCCGCGTACCAGGGTGATGTGCCCGGCATGGTCCCAGCCCCTGAACCGGTTGACCACGTAGGTGAGGCCCGACGTGGTCTCCGTGAGATAGGGGGTGTCGATCTGCGCGATATTGCCCAGACAGACGATTTTGGTTCCCGGCCCGGCGCGGGTCACCAGAGCCTTCATCTGCTTGGGCGTGAGGTTCTGGGCCTCGTCGAGGATCACGAAGCGGTTGAGGAAGGTTCGGCCGCGCATGAAATTCAGCGAGCGGATCTTGATGCGATTGCGCAGCAGGTCGTTGGTGGCGCCACGGCCCCAGCTGCCGCCTTCGCTGCTCTGCGTGAGCACCTCGAGATTGTCCATGAGCGCGCCCATCCACGGTTCCATCTTTTCCTCTTCGGTGCCGGGTAGGAAGCCGATGTCCTCGCCCAGCGGGATGGTCACGCGGGTCATGATGATCTCCGCGAAACGGTTCGCCTCCAGGGTCTGCATGAGACCGGCGGCCAGCGTCAGCAGCGTCTTGCCGGTGCCGGCCGGGCCCAGGATGGTGACGAAGTCGATTTCCGGATCGAGCAGCAGGTTGAGGGCGAAGTTCTGCTCGCGGTTGCGCGCCATCACGCCCCAGACGCTGTGTCGTTCGCCGCGGTAGTCGCGCGCCAGCTCCAGCGTCGCCGTGCCGCCTTCGATGCGCCGAACGATGGCTTCGATCCCGGACTCGCCGGTCTCGTGCACGAATTGGTTCACGTGCAGTTCGGCAACGATCGGGCCGGTGACCTGGTAGTAGGTACGCTCGGCTTCTTTCCAGGACTTGATGTCCTTGCCCGCCTTTTCCCAGAAGTCGGCGGGCAGGGCGCTGAGGCCGGTGTACAGCACATCGGCGTCTTCGATGGTCTTGTCGCTGTAGTAATCCTCGGCGTGCACGCCGACCACGGCGGCCTTGATGCGCAGGTTGATGTCCTTCGAGACCAGCGTGACACGCGCCTCGTGATGCAACGCCTGCAGCGCCAGGGTCATGGCGAGGATGGCATTGTCCACGCCGTGGCCGGGCAGGTAGTCGGGCAGCGCCGAGGTGAGCTGGCGGGTCTGGAAGAACAGGCGGCCGGGCGGGCGCGCGTTCTTGTCGGCCTGCCGGCCGCCGTTCGCGCCGAACAGATTCTCCAGCGGCAGCCCCGCGTCGATCTGATCTTTGGTGGCGTCGCGCATCAGGTCGTCGAGGAAACGGCTCACCTGGCGTACGTTGCGCGACGCTTCCGACAGGCCTTTTTTGTTGGCGTCGAGCTCCTCGAGCACCACCATGGGTAGATAGACGTCGTGCTCCTGGAAGCGGAAGATGGACGTGGGATCGTGCATGAGCACGTTGGTGTCGAGCACGAACAGGCGCCGCTGCTCACGTGGCGGCTTGCCGCCGGTGCGTCGCGCGGAATTCACAGCGCCCTGGCCGCCGCCAGCACTTCGGCGGCGTGGCCTTGCACGCGCACCTTGCGCCACTCACGCGCCAGCTTGCCGGCATCGTCGAACAGAAACGTACTGCGCTCGATTCCCATGAACTTCCTTCCGTACAAGGACTTCTCGCGGATCACGTCGAACAGCCGGCAGACCTTCTCGTCCTCGTCCGACAGCAGCTCGAACGGGAAATTCTCCCGCGCCCGGAATTTCGCCTGCCGATCGCAGCTGTCCTTGGAGATGCCGAGCACCGCGGTCTTGGCGCGCCGGAAGGCCGCATGCAGGTCGCGAAAATCCTGCCCTTCGAGGGTGCAGCCCGGGGTCATGGCCTTGGGATAGAAGAAGAGCACGAGCTTCGTGCCCTTGATGTCGGCCGTCTTCCAGACACTGCCGTCGGATCGCGGCAGGCTGAAAGCTGGAAGCTTCTTGCCCGGCTCGACTGTCAAGACTTTACCGGCTCCAGGATCGCGTCGAGATTTTGCGCGTCGCAGTAGTCCATGAATTCCTCGCGCAGGTGCGCGAGCTGCAATCGCTTGGGAACGTTGATGATCATCTGCACGGCAAACATCTGCGCACCGGTGTGCGCCGCGGGGTAGCAGCGCGTGGAGACCTCGGCAATGTCGATGCCGCGACTGGCGCAGAAGCCCGACAGCCCGGCGACGATGCCCGACTGGTCGAGGCAGACCACGTCGATCGAATAAGGTAAGAGCTCGGTGCGCGCCGCGCGGGGCTCCGTGCGCTTCAGGTGCAGCGACAGGCCCGAGGATTCGCCCAGCCGCGCCAGCTCGCTCTCCAGCTTGGCCAGGGAATGCCAGTTGCCGCTGACCAGCAGCAGCATGGCGAATTCGTTGCCCAGCGTGACCATGCGGCTTTCGCTGATGGACCCCCCGCAGTCGGAGATGACGCGGGTCAGGTCGTGGACCATTCCGGTTCGATCGCTGCCAATGGCGGATACGGCGAGGTGCTGCTTCATCCGGGCGGAGTGTACCGCACCCCTGCTGCCGAATGGCCGGCCGTCTTGCGAACCCCGGCCGCGCGCCCGTACCATGCGCGACCAAATTTTCAACCTCGGATTTTCATGTACGCCGGCAGCCTGGTGGCGCTCGTGACCCCGATGCAGCCGGATGGCAGCATCGACTTCGACGCCTGGTCCCGTCTCCTCGAGTTCCAGGTCGCCAATGGCACGGCCGGCATCGTCGTTGCCGGGTCCACCGGGGAATCCGCCACCGTCACGGACGGAGAATTGCGCGAGCTGCTGGTGCGTGCGCGCCAGGTGCTGGGCACGCGTGCCTTGCTCATCGCCAATGCCGGCACCAACGGCACGGCATCTTCCGTTGAACGCGCGCGCTGGATTTCCGCACTCGACGTCGACGCGTTGCTGATCGCCTCGCCCGGTTACGTGCGGCCGACGCAGGAAGGCCTGTTCCGACACTTCGAGGCGATTGCGGTGGCATCGCGCATCCCGGTGCTGATCTACAACGTGCCGGGGCGCACCGCGGTGGACATCCTACCCGCGACGGTCGGCCGCCTCTCGCGCGTGCCGCGCATCGTCGGTATCAAGGAAGCGGTCGGCGAGGCGGCACGCATCCGCGAATTGCTCGCGGCCTGTGCGCCGGGTTTCGCCGTGCTGAGCGGCGACGATCTGACCGCCCGGGACGCCATCGGCGTCGGCGCAGTCGGTGTGATTTCCGTGACGGCAAATGTCGCGCCGCGCGCGATGGCCGACATGGTGGCGGCGGCCCTGAAAGGCGATCGCGCCGGTGCCACGCAGATCGACCAGCGGCTGGTGGCGCTGCATCGGAATCTGTTCGTAGAGTCGAATCCCATCCCGGTCAAATGGGCCGTGCATCGCATGGGCCTCGCCGGCCCCGCCATTCGCCTGCCGCTGACCGAACTGTCGCCGGAGTACCATGCGGTGGTCACCGAGTCGTTGTTCGCGGCCGGCGTCAGCGTGAACTAGTCGCAGTCACCAAGGTCGCAAACCCCATGCGCATTGCCCACTCATTGACCATCATCGTGCTGGCCGGCCTGGCCGCGGTATCCCTGGCCGGATGTAACGGAATGCGCAGGCTCGGCAATACCGCGCTGCCGGGTCAGCCTTTCGGCCAGACGGTGAAGATCGTCTGCAAGCAGAGCAACAAGGATTACGTCGGCGCGAAGGAGATGCCGCCGCTCAAGGCGCCGGAAGGCCTCGATGCGCCCGACACGCGCAATGCGCTGCGGGTCCCGCCGCTGAATACGCCGGAGCGCGTGCGCGGTCGCGACGAGCCCTGCCTGGACGCACCGCCGCCATTCAGCACCGCCAAGGCCACGCCGACCCCGGCCGCGCCGCCCCCACCGCCGGCCAAGCCGCGCGAAGTTCCGACGGATTGAGCTTCGAAGCCCGGGTTCCCCGCTTTCCGTTATCATGCGCACCCCGTTCGATCCGTCCGATCGGCCGGGGCAGCGGACAGGTGGCCGAGCGGTCGAAGGCGCTTGATTGGAAGTCAAGTAACATCGCAAGGTGTTCGTGGGTTCGAATCCCACCCTGTCCGCCACTTCTCTTTACCATGGCAGTCCGTATCGGCTCCTTCGCGACGACTAGTTGTAAACCCCGTCAGGCCCGGAAGGGAGCAGCGGTAGCGGCGATGTCGGGCGCCGAAGTCCGGCTGGTGCGGGCTGCCTCCCCTCCCGATCCAGACAAGGGACGCAGCAACGCATGAGCTATCTCGCGCTGGCCCGCAAATGGCGCCCCCGTTCCTTCGCCGAGCTGGCGGGTCAGGAGCACGTGCGCGTGGCGCTGGGCAACGCGCTCACCCAGGGACGCGTGCATCACGCGTTCCTTTTCACCGGCACGCGCGGCGTGGGCAAGACCACTATCGCGCGCATACTTTCCAAGTGCCTCAATTGCGAGACCGGGGTCACCGCGACGCCGTGCGGCACGTGTGCCGCCTGCAAGGAGATCGACGAAGGCCGGTTCGTCGACCTGCTTGAAGTCGATGCCGCGTCCCGCACCAAGGTGGACGACACGCGCGAGTTGCTCGAGAACGTGCAATACGCGCCGACACGCGGCCGCTTCAAGGTCTACCTGGTCGACGAAGTGCACATGCTGTCCACGCATTCTTTCAACGCGCTGCTCAAGACGCTGGAAGAGCCTCCGCCGCACGTGAAGTTCCTGCTGGCCACGACCGATCCACAGAAACTGCCGGTGACGGTGCTGTCGCGCTGCCTGCAGTTCAACCTGAAACGCCTGCCGGTGAGCCTCATCGCCGAACATCTGGCGAAGGTGCTCGATGCCGAGAAGATTCCGCACGAGCCGGTCGCCGTGCGCCTGGTGGCGCAGGCCGCGGACGGCAGCATGCGCGATGCGCTCTCGCTCACCGACCAGCTCATCGCCTTCGGCGGCGGCAAAGTGGAAGAGGCGGGTGCGCGCGCCATGCTCGGCACCATCGACCGCGATCACGTGGCGAAGATCGCGCGGGCGCTGGCCACGGGCGATGCCGCGCAACTGCTCGGCGCATCGCAGGCACTCGAAGAATTCTCTCCGGACTACGGCCAGGTGCTGGACGATCTCGCCGCATTGCTGACGCGTGTGGCCCTGCAGCAGCTGGTCCCGGCTTATGAAGGCGACGAACTCTACGACCCCGCCTTGCTGCGGGAACTGGCCGGCGTACTCGCGCCGCAAGACGTGCAGCTCTATTACCAGACGGCCATTCTCGGCCGTCGCGATCTCGGGTACGCGCCCGACCCCCGTAGCGGCTTCGACATGACCCTGGTGCGCATGCTCGCGTTCCGGCCAGCCGGCGCAGCGGCGGCCGGCACGGCTTCGGGCGGTGCGCCGCGCGCCTCCGGCGCGGACGTGGCGCCGAGATCTGCGCCGCCCTCCGTGAGCGCGGCGGCCATCGTCCGGCCGGCGTCGGCCGGGCCGATCGATCCAGTGCAGTGGTCTCGCGTGATCGGCGACCTCGATCTTGCCGGTGCGGCACGCCAGCTGGCCACCAATTGCGCGCTCATCGAGCACTCGGGCAACACGCTGCGTTTCGCCATCGATCCCAAGGTGCCGCGCACGCCCCCGCAGGTGGAAAGGCTGGTGCAGGCGCTGTCGCGCTATCTCGGCGGTCACGTCAAGCTCGAGTTCAGCGAGGGCGCGGTGCATGTCGAGACCCCCACGCAAAGCGGCGAACGTCGCGCGGCGGAAGCGCTCGAGGCGGCACGGCGCTCGCTCGAGGAAGACCCCATGGTGCGCGAGCTCAAGTCGCGATTCGGCGCCACGCTGCATCCGGAATCGGTGCGGCCAACGGAACAATGAGGAGTAGTCAGATGCGCGGTGGTGGAAACATGATGAAGCAGGCGATGGCCCTGCAGGCCAACATGAAGAAGGCGCAGGAAGAGATCGCCAACATGGAAGTGGTGGGCGAGTCCGGGGGCGGCATGGTGAAGGTGACCATGTCCGGCAAGCACGAGGTCAAGCGCGTGCAGATCGAACCGCAGGTGATCGCCGAGGACCGGGAAATGCTCGAGGACCTGATCGCCGCGGCCATCAACGACGCCGTCAACAAGGTGGAGACCCAGTCGCAGCAGCGCATGTCCTCGGTGATGTCGGGCGTGGCGCTGCCGCCCGGGTTCAAGCTTCCCTTCTAGCGCGCATGCAGCACGCCGCTCCCCTGGCACGGCTCATCGAGGCGTTGCGCGCTCTGCCAGGCGTGGGCCCGAAGACCGCGCAACGCATGGCGTTTCACCTTCTGCAAAGTGGTCGGGCCGGCGCGCGCACGCTGGCCGATGCGCTGATCGCCGGTCTCGACAGCATCGGTCGCTGCAAGCGTTGCCGCATGCTCACCGATGCCGAACTGTGCTCGCTGTGCGCTTCGAGCGGGCGCGACACGTCGCTGCTGTGCGTGGTGGAATCACCGGCAGACGTCGTGGCCGTCGAACAGTCGGGCAGTTTCCGCGGTTGCTATTTCGTGCTGCATGGCCATCTTTCCCCGCTGGACGGCGTGGGGCCGGAACAGATCGGCGCCCGGGAATTCGAGGCATTGCTGGCGGGCGGCGAGGTGCGTGAAGTCATCCTGGCCACCAATCCCACGGTCGAAGGTGAAGCGACCGCCCATTTCCTGGGTGAGCGCGCGGCACAGCGTGGCATCAAGGCCAGCCGTATCGCTCATGGCATCCCCATCGGCGGCGAGCTCGAGTACGTGGACGGCGGCACTCTTGCGCACGCGCTCGCCGGCCGGCAGGCCGTCTGAATCGCCGCAGGCGTCGCGCTAACGGCGCCGGCGTGATCCCGGGCCGCGAGCTTCGACCAGATCGGCATACAGGCGTCGCAGACGGCGGTAGCTCTCGTAGCGTCGCGCGGACATCTCGCGTTTTTCCACCGCGGCCGTGACCGCGCAACCTGGCTCCTGCAGGTGCTTGCAGTCGAGAAACCGGCAATCGGCCGCGCGCGCCGCCAATTCCGGAAATCCCAGGGTCTTCTCGTCCAGGTGATCGATGGCCGGCGCGAAATCGCGCACGCCCGGCGAGTCGATGAGCGTGCCGCCACCCGAGCCGCCCGGAGCCAGCTGATAGGCCTGCGAGGCGGTAGTGGTGTGCCGGCCTTCTTCGTCGCGCACCAGCTCGCCGGTGACCACATCGTGGCCGGGAAGCAGGGCGCGCACCAGCGACGATTTGCCGACTCCGGATTGTCCCACCAGCACGCTCACGCCGATGGACAGCAGAGCGCGCAATTCATCCAGCCCGTGTCCCGCGCGGGCCGAGCAATACACCCGACGGTACCCGGCGGCGATCAGCGCATCGATTTCGGCCTGCATGTCCACATCCGTCCCGAGATCGGATTTGTTCACGGCCAATGCGCCGTCGATGCCGGCCGCGGTGGCGGCGCATAGATAGCGGTCGACGATGAAGAAATCTGGACGCGGTACGGGCGCCACGACCACCACCAGCCGCGTGATGTTGGCCACCACCGGCTCGCTGTCGCCGCGCAGGTTGGCGCGGGCCAGCAGTGTCCGGCGCGGCAGCACGTCGATGACCAGCACTTCGTCGTGCTTGCGGTCCGTTGCACAGCGTACCCGGTCACCGCAGACGATGGACAGCCGCCGGCCGGACGGGCGGGCGCGCATTTCACGGCCGCCGGCACGCACGCGCAGATGCCGGCCATAGGCCGCGATCACATCGGCCTCGAATGGCTGATCCGCGTCCGCAGTGGTATTGGCAGTCATTCCCTGTAGTATCGCGTCATTCGATATGCCGAGCAGCGACTATCTCATCTGGATAGATCTCGAGATGACGGGCCTTAATCCCGACACCGACCTGATCATCGAGATGGCCACCATCGTCACCGATGCCAATCTCGACGTGATTGCCGAGGGCCCGGTGATCGCCATTCACCAGCCGGACACCGTGCTGGACGCCATGGACGAGTGGAACAAGCGCACTCATGGCGCGTCGGGCCTGGTCACGCGGGTGCGCGAGAGCAAATACACCATGGCGAGCGCCGAGCAGCGGACACTGGAGTTCGTGAAGGCACTGGTCGAACCCAACGCCTCGCCGATGTGCGGCAACAGCATCTGCCAGGACCGCCGCTTCCTGGCGCGCCACATGCCGACGCTCGAGAAGTTCTTCCACTACCGCAATCTCGACGTGAGCACCGTGAAGGAACTGGCGCGCCGCTGGGCGCCGTCCATCATTCCGGGGTTCTCCAAGCAGGGCACGCACAAGGCGCTGGACGACATCCAGGAGTCGATCCGCGAGCTCGCTTATTACCGCGAGCATTTCTTCGCACCCGAATTCGCGCGTCTGTGAGTCCGCGTCGATGAACGAGCCGCTGCCCACCTTCGCCGACGTGGTGGCGGCGGCCGGGCGCATCGGGCCGCATGTCGTGCGCACCCCGGTCGTGCGCAGCGACGCATTCGATGCGCGGGTCGGCCGTCGCGTGTTCTTCAAGTGCGAGAATCTGCAGACGGGTGGGGCATTCAAGTATCGCGGCGCCATGAACGCGGTACTGCAGCTCGATCCCGCACGGACACGGCTGGTCGCCACGCATTCCTCGGGCAATCACGGCACGGCGCTGGCGCTGGCGGCAAGGGCACGTGGCATGAAGGCCGTCGTCGTCGTGCCGCGCGATTCCGCGCGCGTAAAGGTGGCGAACATCGAGGCCGCGGGCGCGTACGTGGAGTTCTGCGAACCCGGGCTCGCGGCGCGCGAGCAGAAGCTGCGCGAAGTGCTGGCGCGCGAGCCGGGTGAAATCGTGCATCCCTTCGACGATGCGAGAATCATCGCAGGGCAGGGCACGGCGGCGCTGGAGCTGCTCGCCGAAGTGCCCGAGCTCGATGTCATCAGCACGCCCGTGGGCGGCGGCGGACTCATTGGCGGTTCGGCGCTGGCGTCCAAGGCACTGGCGCCCGGCATCCGGATCGTCGGCGCCGAGCCGGCACTGGCTGACGATGCCTATCGCTCGCTGAAGTCCGGGCAGCGGTGCTCGGTCACCTCGCCCAACACCATCGCGGATGGATTGCGCGGCTCCATCGGCGCACGCAACTTCGAGCTGCTGCGTTCGCACGTGGACGAGATCGTCACCGTCAGCGAACCGCAGATCGTCGCCGCGATGAGCATCGCGCTGCAGGATCTCAAGCTGCTCATCGAGCCTTCGTCTGCCGTGGCCGTGGCAGCCGCGGTCGCGGGCGGGTTGGGGCGGCCGGGCCAGCGCGTGGGCATCGTCATCTCGGGCGGCAACGTCGATCTGGCTCTTTGCCCTTTTCTGGCTGGCAAGACCGTGGTGTAAAAAATACTTTACATGGCCATCGCCGGGATGTAAGGTAAACATTACATAGCAGGAGACTTCTCATGGGTTCGCCAGCCGGCCGCGCCTGGATGTTGTTGGGTGTCGGAGTCCTTGCAGCCATCGCGGCATTGTTTGGCCCTGCGGAGCCCTGGGGTGGCGTGAACATCGGCGCGACCGGCGGTGCCGTCTTCGTATTCACTATGGGTGGCACCATCTGGCTGTTCGCGTCTGCGGGTGAGCGAGTGTTCCCGGAGCACATGTCCGTTGCGGAACGACGCGCGTGGGTGGGCCTGGTGTTTCTCGCCATTGTGCTTGGGGCCTTCACGCGCGAGATGTGGTCGCTCTCCGGTCATTCGGCCATCCCTGAACGCATCGAGGATCTTTTCGCCCATCATTTCATCGAGCGCTACCTGCTGATCGCCATCGCCTGGGGCGTGGTTGCTCACCTGATCGGGCGGCGCGAGGGCGGTGTCGAAGCCGATGAGCGCGATTTACGACTGCGACATCGGGCCGACCGCGCCGGCGACTGGGCGCTCACGCTGATTGTGATCGCCGGCATCGTCGTGCTGGCATTGGTTCCGCGGGCGTTGCTGTCATGGTGGCTGGCGCCCATCGTGCTGGCGAATGCGCTCGTCGGCATGCTGATCGCCAAATCGCTGGTCGAGCACCTCGTGCTTGCGCATGCGTATCGATCGGAACACGCTTGAGTGTCAGCAATCGCATACGGGAATGGCGACTTGCGGGCGTGCCCATGACGCAGGTGGAACTGGCCGATGCCTGCGGAGTCACCCGGCAGACCATCATCGCACTCGAAGCGGGAAAATATTCTCCGTCGCTCGAGCTTGCATTCAAACTGGCGAATGCGCTTGGTCGCACGCTCGACGAAGTTTTTCAATACAGCGAAGAAAAATAGCGCCGCGCGAACCGCGTCACGTCGCATTGGCTTGAGATTTGCGTCTTGAATGATCGCAATGGTCCGCTATATTCGGACCAGATGATGTTGAATGACACACTCACTCTGGTTTCGTGGCGCTCTCGACCGCGCAGTTTCGTCGCGCTCATGTCGCTGTACGAGAGCAACTACCTGCGCCTCGCGTCGCTGGCCGGAAACCTTCGGCACCTCGCGGGTGCGCGTGTTTCGCGGGTGGCGGACGATTGTGACTTGCGTCTCACCGTCACCGAGCGGACACCTTACACCACCAGTCTCGATCTCACGTACCTGTTCGCAGATCCGGAAGGCCTTACCACCTACCCCGACATGCGCGTGCGCGTGTACCACGACGCCCGGCTGGTCGAGGCGCAGGAATGGGCTCCGGAGGTGTCGGCGCAGCCTGGCAGGGCCGAGCACGAAGTCCTGCGCCGCCTGCGCGGCGCGGCGGAGCGTGAACTGGATCAGCGTTGGGCCCGGAATACGATGCTAAATAAGTGGCTGGAGTACTGCATCGACCGCGGCCACGGGTTTCGCGTCTAAAGACACGCTCCCGCCATCCGCGCGGAGCCCATGAAAGCACTCATGCCTTTCGCCTTCCTCGGCGCCACCAAGACCGCTGACACGCCGGTCGAGGACGGGCGCGTGGTCGAGTTGTTCCGCAGTCGCGCGGAGCTGCGCAAGCAGCACGAGGAACTCAGCGAGACGGTGCAGCGCCTGCGCGACCGGCTCAAGCTGCAGGAAGCTGCCACCCAGCGCGTGCAGGAAATGTTCGAAGGGCTGGAGAAGCGCCTCGAATCCGCCGATAGCGGATTGTCGACGCTGGTGTTCTATCACCTGCGCGCGCTCTGGCTCGATGGCCGTGAAATCATCGCGCAGCTCGTCAGCGAGCTTTCGGCCAAGCAGGAGGAGCGTGAGCGCAAGGCCTTCGCGCTGCAGGGCAACCGCCGTCAGTTCGCGCAGCGCCAGTCGCTGGAGCAGGCGCTGCGGCAGGCCGAGACAATGTTCGTGGCCGCACGTCAGCAACTTGCTGCCTGCGATGCCCGCATTGGCAAGCTGAACCGGTGGTGGCATCGCTGGCAGAAGCCCAAGGTGCAGGCACAGCGTCACGCGCTGCAGGCCGCCGTCGAGGCCGCTCAAGGCAATCTGCTCGCCTCGCGGGCGCGTGTCGAGGAGCTTGAAAGGCTCGGCGTCGGCGAATTCCCCGGCCTTTCGGTGGAGTCGAAACGCGCGATCAATCTCGCGGCCATCGCCTGCGCGGAGGTGCTCTGCCTGCGTCTGGCGAAGACATCGCTGGTGGCCGCGGCGCGCGCGGCGATGGCGCGCCGCGAAGCGTCCGAACACTATGGTGACCTGGCCGCCTGCGTCGCGCTGATGAGCGACATCGTCAAGGCGCGCCACCTGCTCAAGCAGCGTGGCGGGCTCATGCAGGAAGTCGGGGTGCGCAGCGAGCGGCTGCGAAGCACGGCGGCGTATCTTGGCGAACACGAGACCCAGCCGATCCCCGAGTCCTGCGGCATCTCGGAGGGCGACATTCTGGCCCACGGTTCGAATGGCGTCACGGCCGCCAAACTACCCAACGTGCTGGCCGAGGATACCTGGGACCTGCTGAAGGTCCTGTTGCAGTAGAACCGCCGGGACGGTGAAGTCCGCGCTCAGCCGGACTTCTTCGTATCGCTGCGCACCGTTCGCGAGGGCGCCGGAACCAGGGGGCGCAGTCCCGCCACCATGTCGGTCATGATCTCGGCCGCCTGATCCAGCACCGTATCCGGGAACTTCGCGTCCGCGAGTTCCTCGGCGTTCTTGAGGGCGGGCAGGTCTTGCGCCGCCCGCCGGGCGTTCTCGCGGGCCAACCGCTCGCGGTCGATTCGCTCTCGCTCTTCCTTGCGCTTCTGCAGGTTCAGGGAAAGCGACGTCTGCTTGCGCAGCGCGTCGTTGGCCGCCAGATCCGCCACCAGCCAGCGATAGTCGGGATCGTGATCGGCGCGGGACTTCTCCTCCGTGCCGAGCGCGGCGATCGGCAGCTGCTTGGCCTCGCTGCGGAACGGTACGCCGGGAATGCGATCCCAGGGCAGTGCGCCATCGAGGGCGCTTTCGCCGAACTCTTCCAGGTCGATCTGCGAGGGCAGCGGCACGTCCGGTTCAACGCCGCGGTGCTGCGTGCTTTCGCCGGTGACACGGTAGAACTTGCCGATGGTCACCGTGAGCTGGCCATTGACCGGCCGCGGCGACCAGCGGTCGAGGGGCACGAGGTTCTGCACCGTGCCCTTGCCGAAGGTGCGTTGGCCGATGACCACGCCGCGCTTGTAGTCCTGGATGGCGCCGGCAAAGATCTCCGACGCCGAGGCGCTGAACCGGTCCACCAGCACGGCCAGCGGGCCGTTGTAGGCGACACCGGGCTCCGGGTCGTCCTGCACCTCGAGCTCGCCGGTGGTGACCTTGAGCTGCACCACGGGCCCCTTGTCGACGAACAGGCCGGTGAGGGCTGTGGCCTCGGGTAGATAGCCGCCGCCGTTGCCGCGCAGGTCGAGCACCAGGCCGTCGATCTTCTCCGCCTTGAGCTCGCCGATCAGACGGCGCACGTCGCGCGTGGTACTGCGGAACTCCTTGTCGCCCTTGTTCTGCGCTTCCACGTCCTGGTAGAAGGCCGGCACGTTGATGACGCCGACCCGGAACTCGCGGTCGCCGCGCTTGATGGTGCGCAGCTCTTTCTGCGCGGCCTGCGCTTCGAGCGTGACCTTGTTGCGGGTGAATTCCAGGGTCTTCTCCGGAGACCCCGGTGCGGCGCCGGCCGGCAGCACCTGCAGGCGCACCTGCGTGCCGGCGCGGCCACGGATCAGCTGCACGACGTCGTCGATGCGCCAGCCCATCACGTCGGTGAGCGGACCTTCCTTGCCCTGGCCGACCGCGGTGATGCGATCCTTGATGCCGAGCGTGCCGGCGACGGCGGCGGGGCCGCCCTCGATGACGTTCATGATGGTCACGTAATCGTCGACGAGCTGCAGCGAGGCACCGATGCCATCGTAGTTCAGGCTCATCTGGATGCGGTATTCCTCGGAACTGCGCGGCGAGAAGTAGCTCGAATGCGGGTCATAGGCGCGCGCGTAGGAATTCATCAGGGATTCGAACACGTCGTCCGCGCTCACCTGGTCGATGCGCTTGAGCGAAGTCTCGTAGCGCTTCTTCAACAGCTTGGTCGCCTCGTCCCAGGTCTTGCCCGTGAGCAGCAGCGACAGCGCGTCGTTCTTGACGCGCTTGCGCCACCATTCGTCGAGTTCGGTCGTGCTGCTGGCCCAGGGCGCCTTCTCACGGTCGAATTCGAACGATTCGTCGACCGTCCAGTCCGGCTCCTTGTCGAGCTGTGCGATGGCGAACTTCGCGCGTTCGCGGTTTCGTTGCTGGTAACGCGCGAAGATGGCGAAGGCGGGATCGACGTCGCCGCTGCGGATCATGTCGTCGAAGCGCAGCTTGTACTGGTCGAAGTCGGTGATGTCCGAGGCGAGCAGGTTGACGTGCTGACCGTCGATGCTCTCGAGAAAACGCGTGTACACGATGGCCGACATGCGGTCGTCGAGCTTCGAGCCGCTGTAGTGCATGCCTTCGAGCATGGAGCCGACCCGGCGGGCGACGGAGCGATGGCGTTCGCTGGGCACGACCGAGCCGGCCGGCAGCTGCGTACTGGCCGGCGCCTGCGCGGAGCCGGACAGTACCAGCAGGGCGGCGATCATCGAGGGGGCGATCCAGCGGGTGGTCAGCCTGCGGGCGGCGGAGGGCAATGATTTCATGCGCTTGGGTGTCTCAAGCTGGCGGATGATCCGTACAATTCAACACTAAGGCCGCGCGGCGGCGTGCTCAAGTGGCATCTCCGAAAACATAGGCTATTACATGCGTCCCCTGGTCGTTCTCCTTGGAATCGTGATGGGCTCGACAGTCTCCATCGCCCTGGGGCTGCTGATGACCGGGACCGTCTTTCTGCTGCTGCACGATTCGGAATCCCGGCTGGTGGATGAAAGCATGCCGCTGATGGCCACCTGCCTGATATCGGTGCTATTGGCGGCCGTTGCATCTGCGAGCTTTTACGGGGAATTGCGCCAGTTGCGCTGGCGCTTCGCGGCCCACGCGCTGCTGGTGGCCGGGCTGGCGTTCGCCGTCTGGACATACTGGCCCAAGGAGTGAAGCAGCCCTGCATGTTGACATTCGAGCGGTCCGTGGGGCACTTGGTTCCAGCCCGCGTACAGGGCCGGATATCGCCTGACCCAGGCCCGCGATAGGGGATTTGCTGGTCGCCGCCGCCAGCCTCGGCCGGCAGGAATCAGCGACGATCGCGCCTCGTTTTCCAGGCTTCGCGTGCCGATCGACCATTGGTGGCATTGTAGGGATCGCATCCCTGTGGCTCGTTGGAGGGGAACAGGAAATCGCCTAACAAGGTGATCTTCATGTCCTGGGCCTGCTTGGGCTCTTTTTGTTTGCGATCGAGTTCGCGTTCCAGGTCGCGCTGCTTCTCGCGCTCCCTGGCCCGAACGTCCGCGAGAAAATACTCGCTCATCCCGTCCTCGACACCTGCCATGCCACAACGGGTTTCAGTGTCGCTGAATGGCGTCACGTTTTCGGACCCCGGACCTACCGAAGTGTCGGCAAATCGTGATTCAGTTCACGTTTCTGGGCCGGCCCTTTTACTTATAGCTTGCGTCGGGCGAGGCGGAGAATCCTGAGCAAGGTCAGGAAGACAAAAGGCCCGATGACCACGATCCAGCAGCTCGAGCGCGGCTCGAACAAGCCCTTGAAGAAATCGTAGTACAACGCGAACACGCCGCCGTTGGCATACGCATCGAGGGTGTAGCGCCCGGCGAGGTAGATGAGCGCGGGCATGATCAGCAGGCCGACCAGGATGGCGAGGCCCAGTGTCACCGCTTCGAACGTCAGCGGCGATTGCGAAAAATACCAGGCGCGCGCGCGCGTGAACCAGGTGAACAAGCGACAACAACCCCCGTGACCGGCCTGTATTGCGCTCCAACCCCTGTGCGACACGCGTCCAGACATGGGCCGAAGACAGCCGGGGCATAATAGCGCATGAGCAAAATCAGGGCGGCGGTCGTCGGAGTCGGCTACCTCGGCCGTTTCCACGCACAGAAATACGCGCAGCTTGCGGATTGCGAGCTCGTGGCCGTGGTCGACGGCAGAGAGGAAGCGCGCCAGGCGGTCGCCGCGGAAACCGGCGCGCGGGCGCTGGCGCAGTACCGCGAGTTGCTCGGCAAGGTGGATGCGGTGAGCGTGGTCACGCCCACCCCGGCGCATTTCGAAATTGCCGAGGCGTTTCTCGCTGCGGGCGCGCACGTGCTCGTGGAAAAGCCCATCACCGAAACGCCGGATCAGGCGCGGGCCTTGATTGCTCGCGCCGCACGCGAAAAACGCATCCTGCAGGTCGGGCATCTGGAGCGCTTCAATGCGGCCGTACTGGCAGCCGAGCCGCACCTGAAAGCGCCGCGCTTCATGGAGTGCCACCGGCTCGCACCTTACAAGGAGCGCGGCACCGATGTGAACGTGGTACTCGATCTCATGATCCACGACATAGATCTCGTGCAGTCGCTGGCGGGCAGCGAACTGGTGGGCATCGACGCCATCGGCAGCCCGGTATTCTCGGGCGAGATCGACATTGCCAACGCGCGATTGCGTTTCGCCAATGGCTGCGTGGCGAACACCACGGCGAGCAGGGTCAGTCTCAAGACCGAACGCAAGCTGCGGATATTCGAAGATGCCGCCTACATTTCGCTCGACCTGCAGCAGAAGATTCTGACGCTGATCCGCAAGCGCGAGGGAGTCCCGCAACCCGGGCAGCTCCCCGTCAGCATCGAGGAGGCGAACCTGGAGCAGGGAGACGCCCTGAAGAGCGAGATCCAGTCGTTCCTCGATTGCATCCGGAACAACCGCCGGCCGGTGGTGTCTGGTGAAGATGGGCTGCGCGCTCTCGAAACGGCGATTCGCATCACCGAGCAGGTTCACGCAAATCTCGCATTGCGACCGGCTTGAAACCCCGCCGGCGCCGCCCGGGTTGAACGGGTGCCGGTCAGCCCTAAATAAGGCGCATGAACACCCTCGTCCGACCGCTCAATGACGTGCGACGAACCCTCGACATCGACCTTGTCGCGGATTTCACCTGCCCCTGGTCCTGGCTGGGCATGGCGCAGCTCACGCGTGCGCTCGGCAACCTGTCGGGCGACGTGGAGACTCGGCTGCGCTGGCACCCCTTCCGCATGGCGAAAGAAGCCGCCAACGCGAATCCGCGCAACTTCCACGACTATCTGGCCGAACGGCTGCCGGCCGGCATCAGTGTGCCCTTCGCCGAAAAGACCCTGACCGAGGCCGGCCGCGAGCTCGGCATCGAATTCCACTTCGAGAAGCTCGGGCCCCTGCCGAGCACGTCGGAAGCGCATCGGCTGGTGCAGCTCGCCAGCGACGAGGGCCGGCACGCCAACGTGGCCGCGGCGATCTTCCGCGCCTATTTCGAGCGCGGTGCCGACATTGGTGACGTGAACGTCCTGGCCGACATCGGCCGCGAGGCCGGGCTGACGGAGTCCACGTTGCAACGCTTCCGTGAGACGCGCGCCGGTGACAATGCGCTCGCGGGCAGCGAAGAACGCCTGCGTGGATTCGGCGTGCGTACGGTTCCGAACCTGCTGTTCGGCGGCCGCGTGCTGGTGCCGGGCACGGTCAACGTCGCCACCTACGTGCATGCGCTCGACCAGGCGTTGTTTCCCACCGCGGAAGAAGAATCGCAGCAACAGCCGCCGACCCTGCATTGAAGTGCGGCGCGCGGCCTCGGGCCGCATGCCGGCCCCCGCATGCCCGCCGTAGCCGCGTGATAATTTAGGCGCGCATGTCAGCCGTCATACTTGCCGATTTTCATGCCGATCTGCGTGGCATCGTCGGTGACCAGGGTCTGGTCACAGGCGATGCCGTGCGCGAACGGGGTGCCGTGCTGTTCCACGGCCACGTCGAGGCGGAGATCCTGGTGCGCCCGCGCAGCACCGCGCAGGTGTCCCAGGTGCTGGCGCTATGCCATCGGCGCGGGCAGCCGGTGGTGGTGCATGGCGGCCTCACCGGCCTGGTGAATGGCGCGGACGCAGCGCGCGGGGAACTGGTGCTGTCACTCGAGTCTCTGAACGCCATCGAGCGCGTGGATGTTCCGGGTCGCACGCTGCGCGCGCAGGCCGGCGCGAAGCTCGGCAACGTGCAGCGTGAAGCGGAGCGGCATGGCATGGTGTTTCCCCTCGATCTGGGCGCGCGGGACAGCGCCACCGTGGGCGGCAACATCTCGACCAATGCCGGCGGGCTGCGGGTACTGCGTTACGGAATGATGCGTAACCTGGTGCTCGGCATCGAAGCCGTGCTCGCCGACGGCACGGTGCTCACTTCCTTGAACCGCATGCTCAAGAACAATGCCGGCTACGATCTCAAGCAACTGTTCATCGGCAGCGAAGGCACACTGGGTATCGTCACGCGCGCCGAGCTGCGCCTGGTGTCGCGCACCCGCAGCCAGGAGACCCTGCTGGCCGCGCTGCCCACGTTCGACTCGCTGGTCGAACTGCTCGGCCGGCTCGATTCCGGACTCGGCGGCCAGCTCTCGGCGTTCGAAGCCCTCTGGGGTAACTACTACGATCTGAATACCGCCCCGCCGGCGTCGAACCCGCCGCCGTTGAACCGTGGTGCGCCTTTCTACGCGATTGCCGAGACTCTCGGCGGCGATCCCGAGGCCGACCGCGCCCGACTGGAAGCCGTGCTCGGTGAGGCGATGGCAGCGGGGGTGGTCAGCGACGTGACGCTGGCCAACTCCGAAAGCGAACGCCGCGCCATCTGGAACATCCGCGAGGACGTCTGGCAGCCGAAGCACATCGCGCCCGTGCTCACCTTCGATGTGAGCCTGCCCATCGAGAACATGCGGCCGTACGTCGACGCGGTGACTGCCTCGGTGCGCGCATACGCCGGCGACAATCGCTGCTTCGTATTCGGCCACATGGCCGATGGCAACCTGCATCTGGTCATTGCCGCGGGTGATGACGCCACGACGCGCGTCAGAATCGAGGAAATGGTCTATCGGCCGCTCGCGGCGATCGGCGGTTCGGTTTCCGCGGAACACGGCATCGGGCTGGAAAAGCGCGCCTATCTGCCGCTGTCGAGAACCGCGGCGGAAATCGACACGATGCGCGTCATCAAGCGCGCGCTCGATCCCAAGGGCATCCTGAACCCCGGCAAGGTATTCACATGAGCCAAGACGTCCCCGCGCATCTCGATCGTCCCCGCCGTGAGGTGACCGTGGCCGCGCTGCAGTTCGCCTGCGGCTGGGACATCGATGCCAATATCGCCACCGCCGACCGTCTGGTGCGCCAGGCCGCCGCGCGGGGTGCGCAGATCATCCTCATTCAGGAGTTGTTCGAGACGCCGTATTTTTGCATCGAGCAGGATTCGCGGCACTTGCGCATTGCCACGCGCGTCGAGGACAACAGGGCGATTTGCCATTTTTCCAGGGTGGCGAAGGAGCTCGGCGTGGTTCTGCCCATCAGCTTCTTCGAGAAGGCCAATAACTCGTTCTTCAATTCCGTCGCCATTCTCGATGCCGACGGCGCCAATCTCGGCGTGTACCGCAAGGCGCACATCCCCAACGGCCCCGGGTATCAGGAAAAGACCTACTTCTCGCCCGGCGATACGGGATTCAGGGTTTTCGCCACCCGGTTCGCTCGCATCGGCGTGGCCATCTGCTGGGATCAATGGTTCCCGGAAACGGCCCGGGCCCTGGCACTGCAAGGCGCCGAGCTGATCTTTTTCCCGACCGCGATCGGTAGCGAGCCGCCGCCGGCATTGCCCGTGAATTCGCGCGAGCACTGGCAGCGCACGCAACAGGGCCATGCCGCGGCCAATCTCACCCCGGTGATCGTCGCCAACCGCATCGGCACCGAGCATTCGCTGCAGGACCCGGATCGGCTGTACATACGCTTCTATGGCTCGAGTTTCATCGCCGATCCCACGGGTGCGAAAGTCGCCGAAGCGGATGAGGAACATGAGGCCGTGCTGGTTTGGACATTCGACTTGGCGGCCATCGAGGAAGTACGGAACAACTGGTTCGTGTTCCGAGACCGGCGGCCGGATCTGTACGGCGTGCTCACGAGCTACGACGGCGGGCCGGCAGGAGCGGGGAAACACTCGCCGTAGACCGTTCGCGGTGGGTACCCGGACAGGGCTCTCGGGCCGGTCCATCGACCCGAGAGCCGCGAATGAAGTGCCGCCCAGCCCTCCGTCGATGAGCACGTCCGTGCGCTGGCCATACGCGCTGAGAGAGGGCGGCAGTAAGTAGTGTCACGAGAGTCCGAAATGACTCACCTGGCACCGGCCGTCGGCGCAAATTTCACCTGGAAAATGTGAAATCGACCGCCGGGGCGGCGGATCAGGCCGGGCTGTTGCCCTGCAGGGCATTCACGCACTTCACCCAGGCGCGCTGCGGGGTCAGGAACCTGAGCTTCCGCTTCCATACCTCTGCGCGTGTCGGATTGACCCAGTCGCGCAGGAACAGGGATTCGGGATGCGCGATTTCCTCGGCTGACAGGCCGAGCTTCGGCACCTCCTCATTGCGCACGAAGATCAGATTGCCGGTGTGGCACGCGAGCGTGTAGTCCTTGCTCTGACCCAGCTCCAGCATCGACGTGAAGCTGGTGAGGCGCTCGCCCCCGCTGAACACGTAGCGTTCACCCGGCGGCGTGCCGCTGCCGATCTCGATGACCACGATGGCGGGCCGCTGCGAGAAACTGCGCCAGACGTGGTAGTCGTAGCTGTCGATGTCGATGGAAATCAGCTCGATGGGGCCGGGCAGCCCCGCGCGCGCGACGATATCGTCCAGCGAGTTCGGTCCGGCCTCGTGCTCCACGTGAGCATGGAAGGGTTTGATCCGGCCTTCGACCCGCCGTGCCAATTGCTGCAGGTACTCGTACTTGCGGGCGTCGGCTTCGACCATCAGGCAGGGCCAGCCCCGTTTCACGAGCGCATAGCAATTGCTGCCGTAGCGCCCATCCCAGGCACCCACATCGCAGGTCCAGCTCGGTTCGAGGCCGATGCGGCGGACGATTTCGGCGATGACGCCGTCCTCCCCGTTCTGCGAATAGACGTTCTTGCGAAACTTCTGGAAAGTGCTCATGCGAGGACTCCGGCCCGTCGTCGGTGAAGGACGGCGGAATCCTAGAATTGCGCTGTCAGAAAGACTGCGCGCACGCACCCTGACTTGCCGTCAGCGCCGGTCCTACAGACCGGCGCGGCGCGCAATTGGTGGAGGCGGCGGGAATTGAACCCGCGTCCGCAAGCACTAGACGTGAGGCTCTACGTACGTAGCTGTCTCATTGGTTCTTACCGTCCGCTACCCGAGCAGCAGGGAAAACGTCCGGCCAGCGACGGTGACTCTTAACGGCACCGCCCGTCGCACGCGGTGCCGCGATCCTATGAACGCGACCCGTGTTTCAGTGGCATAGGCACCAGCTGGTCACGGGGTCAGCTGCGCTTAGGCAGCCAGAGCGAAGTTGTCGTCGTTGGCAACTATGTTTTGCATAGGGATTTACGAGGTCCATACACCCTCGGTACGCCTCTCACGGTTCGCAACCCACGTCGAAACCGGTCGCCCCCGTAAAAGCATTGCAAGCATACATGGGGCCGGGGGGCTCCGCTGCAAGGAGTCTGAAAGCGTGCGCCGCGTCAGTGGGCGGCGGTGGCGCCGGCGGCCAAGCCGATATGCCTGCCCAGAAACCGCTCGAGTTCGATCAGCGTGCGGATGCGCGAAGAACTCTTGCTCCACATCCAGTGATCCTCTCCTTGCAGCTCGATGAACTCGTGGTCCTTGCCGGCGGCTGCCAGCGCCCGGGCCATGAGCTGCGACTGCGTGATGGGCACCACGGTGTCGTCGACTCCATGAATCAGCAGCACCGGCGCCCGCACCGCGGCGGCCGCGCGCGCCGGTGACCTGGCGATCACCTGCGCGTCGGTGGGCTCGCCAATCTGCTGGCGCAGGTCGTGGAATGCTTCCGATTCCCGGCCCCAGGTGCCCTTGACGTCGAAACCGATCTGCGCGGGCAGATCGGCGACCCCGGCGATGCTCACGGCGCAGGCATACAGATCGGGTGTGAACGCCGCGCCCGCAAGCGCGGCATAGCCACCGTAGCTCCAACCGGCGATGCACACCCGTTTCGGATCTGCGATGCCCGCGTCGATGATTGCGCGCACAGCGTCGGTCACGTCATCCTGCATGCGCAGGCCCCACTGTCGATTGCCGGCCTCTTCGTGCGCCAGACCGAAGCCGGTGGACCCCCGGAACTGCGGCTGCAGCACGGCGTAGCCGCGCGAAGCGAGAAACTGCGCCAGCCAGTCGAAGCCCGGCTCGTCGCGGGCATGCGGACCGCCGTGCGGCATGACCACCAGCGGCAGCCGCTCGGCGGCGACGTCGGGCGGCAGTGTCAGGTAGGCGAGCAGCGCGTACTGATCGCGCGCCGTGTACTTGAACTGCCGGACGTCGGCCAGTTTCAGCCCGGCGAGCTGAGGATAAGCCTCGTTGATGATGTCCGCCTTCCTGGCGGCATAGTCGACCAGATAGTAGGTGGGCGGAACGTGTTCGTCTTCGACGCGCGCGACCAGCTTGCTGCCATCGAGCGAACGACTGACGAATGCCACCCATTTCGCCTTGAAGCTCTTCTGCAGCGCTTGATTTCGCTTCTCCCACTGCGGATCCAGCCAATGTACGGGCTGCGCGGCGCCTCCCAGCCCGACGCCGAGAACGGTGCCGTCGAGCGGATCCGTCAGGACGCTTTCGAGTTCGAGTTCGGCATTGGCGTAAACCAAGGTGGGCGCGGAGCCATCGAGTGGCAACGACCAGAGTTTGGCCGCCTCGTCCTGACAGGCGCGGCCCAGCGTGAGAACGCTGCGGCGATCGGCGGTGAACCCGATCAGCGACAGCTGCGGGCAGCCCCGCACGTCGTAGATCTTGCGCCAGACGCTGTCGTTCTTGACGGCGATCGTGAACTGGTCTTCCTTGGGGTGGTATTCGCTGCGCACGAACAACTCGCCGGCTTCATCGACCAGCCAGTCCGAGGTGAACTGAGTGCCGCTCGCCATGAGACGGCCGTTCCCCGTTCGCAGATCCACTTCGTAGACGTTGAAGACCCAGCCTGAATCGCTGCGTTTACCGGCGAGCCGCGAGCCGGTTTCCTGTCGATACCGGGTCGCCAGCCAGTCCCAGCTGGACATGTAGATCTTGCCGGGCGATGCCGTGCGAATGCGCAGGATGTACGATCCCGGCGCCCATTGCCGCGCTTCGTCGTTCATCAGCAGCATGCGGTTCGGTCCACCGGTGGCGTCCAGGGCAATCCACCGCTGGTATTCCTCCGTCAGCTTGTAGTTGACGTCGACCGTTTGCGTCGTGCTCTGCTCCACGAGCAGTGTCTCGTCATTCGCCCAGCGCACGTTCCAGAGCTTGACGCCATCGGCGACACCGACCTTGCGCAGCGTCTTGTTGGTAGTGAGGTCGTGGACCACCACGCTCGGCTTGTCGCCTTCGTCGGCGATCCACGCCAGGCGGGTGCCTGCGGGATTGAGGGCCACGGCGGTCAGCGCAGGTTTGCGCCCGAAGGCTTCCGGAGGCGGAGGCGCCGCCCGCGAGTAGTCAGTCGCCAGCGAGAGGCCGATCACGGCCCACGTCTTGATGAATCCTTTCATTCGACCCTCCCAGGCCGGTCAGCCACGTCGCAGTATTCGTGCCTTGTCCCTTTGCCAGTCGCGTTCTTTTTCAGTGGCGCGCTTGTCGTGCTGCTTCTTGCCCTTGGCCAGGCCGATCTCGAGCTTGGCCCGTCCATTCTTCCAGTGCAGGTCCAATGGCACCAGAGTGTAGCCCTTGCGCTCGACGCTGCCGAGCAGGCGCGACAGCTGCGCCTTGCTCAGCAGTAGTTTGCGCGTGCGCTTGGGTTCGGCCACCACGTGCGTGGAAGTGGTGCTCAGAGGTGTGATCTGCGCTCCGAACAGGAACGCCTCGCCATCCTTGAGATAGACGTAGCCCTCGGCGATCTGCGCCTTGCCGGCGCGCATCGATTTGACCTCCCAGCCCTCGAGAACCAGGCCCGCTTCGAGCCGTTCTTCGATGAAGTAGTCGTAGCGCGCCTTGCGGTTTTCCGCGATCAGCCGGGCCGGTTCTTTCTTGTCGGGCTTGTTCATGAGGTCGGCCTCATTGTACCCGCGCGAATCAGCGGCCGGGTTTCATTAGAATGCCGTCATGCGTGAAATAAAGCGTTCGGCGCTGATCGCGGAAGCACCGGGCCGCATGTTCGAGCTCATCAACGACGTCGAGCGCTATCCGGAATTCGTGCCCGGCTGCCTGGCGGCGCGCGTGCTCTCGCGATCGGGCAACGAGATGGTGGCCACGCTGGACATCAGGCGGGGGCCGCTGCGTGCGGAATTCACCACGCGCAATCTGCTCGAACCCGACCGGCGGGTGCTCATGCAGTTCGTACAGGGCCCGTTCCGGGTGCTCGAAGGCTTGTGGACGCTGTCGCCGCTCGGCGATTTCGGTTGCCGCGTCGAGCTGGAAATGCGCTTCGAGTTCGCGAACCGCGTCGCCGGGGCGCTGTTCGAGCCCTTGTTCGAGAGCACGGCGGCCTCGCTGGTCGACGCATTCGTGAAGCGTGCGCGCGATCTGAAGCCTATCTAGATGAAGGAATGCACGGTGACATTCGCGCTGCCCGTGCGGCAGTGGTCCTGGCGGGTGCGGCTGCCGGAAGAGGCCACGATTGCAGATGCCTTGCGCGCGGCGCGCGAGCAGTCGCGGGACGTCGAGGTGCCCTGGGAAACCGCGGATGTCGGAATTTTTGGCGTGCTCTGCGACCGTGCCGCGCTGCCGCGGGACGGCGATCGCATCGAGATCTACCGGCCGCTCACGTCGGACCCGAAGGAGTCCCGGCGGGCTCGGGCAGCGGCTCGGCAGGTGGCATCGGATCGGGCTTCTGCTCGGGCTCCGAAGCGGCCGGCGAAGCCGGCTCGCTAGTCCCGGCCTCGCTCTCGGCCTTGCCGCGGCCCGTCATGCGCTGCCACAGGCTGGGTTTCTTGCGATTCTTGCGCGTCTCCGCGATCGCCTTTTTCAGATCGGCCTCGATCTGTGCCAGGTCCGCCTGGGTGGGCACACCGAGGTTTTCGATGCGCTGCACCTTCTCGTCCTGGAAGTACACGGTCAGGCGGCGCTTCAGCGGTTGTTTGATTTTCCGGGAGCTGAAGAAGTAGTAATAGTCCCAACGGCTGTCATCGAAGGCGGCCGGCACCATCGGCGTGCCGAGCAGGAAGCGGACCTGGCTGCGCGTCATGCCTTCCTTGAGCTGCGACACCGAATCGGCCACCAGATAGTTGCCTTGCTGGATGTTCATCTTGTAGACGCAGCCGGCCGTCAGCAGTGATCCGGCGAGCAACAGGGTTGGTAGTGCAAGGCGTTTCATGGTGGCGCATCATACCCGAAGGGTTTTCAGGAGACTGTTGGCTTGGAAAGCAAAGACCTGCGCAAGGCCGGGCTGAAGGTGACCGGACCGCGGCTGAAGATCCTCGAGATCCTCGAGGGCAGCCCGACGCGTCACATGTCGGCCGAAGGAATCTACAAGCGCTTGATCGAATCCAACGAGGATATCGGCCTGGCCACGGTCTATCGCGTGCTCACCCAGTTCCAGGCCGCCGGCCTGGTCGCCCGCCACCATTTCGAAGACGGCATGGCGGTTTTCGAGTTGAACCAGGGCACGCACCACGACCATATCGTGTGTCTGGACTGCGGCCGGGTGGAAGAGTTCATCGACGAGGCCATCGAGGAACGCCAGGAAGAAATGGCGAAGCGCCTGGGCTGGGAGCTGCGCGATCACGCCATGACGCTTTATGGGCACTGTCAGAAACCCGGGTGCCCGTCCCACAAGGGCAAGCAGGCGGCGAACAAGAAGAACAGCTAGGCCGTCAGGCCTTGCGCTTCGCGCCGCGCGATTTCTGTTCCCCGCCGGCCATCTGCAGCATCTCGCGCGCATGCTCGCGCGCCTTGCCGGTGACCTCCATGCCGCCCAGCATGCGCGCCAGCTCCTCGGTGCGTTCGTCCATGGTCAGTTCGGCGATGGTGGTTCTCGTGGTCTTCCCGTCGGTGAGCTTGGCTACGCGCAGATGGTGATGGCCCTGGCTCGCCACCTGCGGCAGATGTGTGACACACAGTACCTGGCCCGAGAAACCCAAGGCCTTCAGTTCGCGACCGACGATTTCGGCCACCGCGCCGCCGACTCCCGAATCGACTTCATCGAACACCATGCAGCGCACGTCCTTGGCCGCGCAGGCCACCTGCACGGCGAGGGACAGCCGCGCCAGCTCACCGCCCGACGCCACCTTGGCGAGCGGCCGCAGTGGCTGGCCAGGATTGGCGGTGACGCGGAATTCCACGGTATCGAAACCGTGTGCCGCCGGTTCGCCATTGGCCTGGCTGATGTCGATGAGGAAGCGGCCGCCGGCCATGCCCAGCGTCTGCATGCGCGCCGTGATGTCCTTGGACAAGGTGCGGGCCGAGGCCTGGCGCTCCAGTGACAGCTGCGTGGCCAGCTTGCGGTAGGCATCCAGTGCCTCGTTCTGCTGCTTCTTCAGCGCGGTGAGGTTGTTGTCGGCGCTGTCCAGTTCGGCGAGCTCCTTCTCCAGCACCGCCACGCGGCCCGCGAGCTCGGAAGACTGCACGCGATGCTTGCGGCTCAGCTCTTCGACGGCGGCCAGGCGGCGCTCCACTTCTTCCTGCCGTGCCGGATCGATGTCCAGCGTTTCCAGATAGCGCGACAGCTCGCGCGCGGCCTCGCGGATCTGGATGGTGGCCTCGTCCACCAGCGGTATGACCTTGGCGAGGCGCGGATCCACGCTCGACAGCGTCTTGATTCCGGCGAGCGCGCGCGATGCCGTGGCGTGCGCATTGCCCTCGTCGGAATCGTAGAGCAGGCCGACCGCCGCCTGGGCGGCTTCCGCCAGGCGGCCGCGGTTGGAGTGGCGCGTGCGTTCCTCGGTGAGTTGCGCCACTTCGCCCTCCTTGAGATCGAGGGCCTTGAGCTCGCCCACCTGGTGACGCAGCAGTTCGATGCGCGAGTCGCGATCGCGGGCCTTGCTCTCCAGTTCCACGGTGCGATTGACCAGCGCCAGCCAGGTCTTGTGGGCCGCGCGCACCTTGTCGGCCAGTTCGCCGTTCTTGCCAAACTCGTCCAGCAACTCGCGCTGTGCGCTGGCGCGCATCAGCGACTGGAATTCGTGCTGGCCGTGGATGTCGACGATGAGCGCGCCCACTTCGCGCAGCAATTGCAGCGGTACCGATACGCCATTGAGATAGCCGCGCGAGCGGCCATCGGCGGCGATCACCCGCCGGACCGTGAGTTCGTCGTCGGCGTCGACCGATTGCTCCTTGAGCAGATCGCGCAGGGCGGGCGGACTGCCGCTGATGTCGAAGGTGGCCGAGAGCTCCGCACGTTCAGTGCCGGCGCGCACCACTTCCGCGCCGCCCTTGCCGCCGGCCAGCAACGCCAATGCGTCGACGATGATGGATTTGCCGGCGCCCGTCTCGCCGGTGAGCACCGTGAGGCCGGCGCGCACTTCCAGGTCGACCAGGTCGATGATGGCCAGATCACGAATCTGCAGATGGGTCAGCATGACTCACTCGGATGGATTGAAGCCGCCACGGCCCCAGTGGAGCTTGGAGCGCAACAGCCGGTAGTACTCGAACTTGTCCGGGTGGAGCAGGGTGATCTTCTGCGCCGTGGGGTGGATCTCGAGCGTCGCCCCCGGCACGAGTTCTCCCAGTGGCACGCCGTCGCAGGTCACCTGCGCCTGCGTGTCGGGCCGATCGATGAGTTTCACGGCGATCACGCACCGCCCGGAAACGACGATGGGCCGGTCGGAGAGGGTATGCGGGCAGATCGGCGCGACCACGAGCACATCGAGATGCGGCGCCACGATTGGGCCACCGCAGGACAGTGCGTAAGCGGTGGAACCCGTCGAGCTCGCCACCACCAGGCCGTCGCCGCCATGGGTGTTGACGTAGGCGCCGTCGATCCAGGTCTCGAAGTCGAGCATGCGGCCGGTCTGCCATTTCTGCAGCACGACGTCGTTGAGCGCCAGCGTGCGTGCCACCAGGCCCTTGCCATTGACGATGCGCGCCTCGAGGAGGGCGCGTTCGTCGCGCTCGCAGCGGCCTTCCAGCGCCGCATCCACGGAAGCCAGCATGTCCTGCGGCAGTACGTCCGTCAGGAAACCCAGGCGCCCGCGGTTGATGCCGATGAGCGGAACGCCCTTGTGCGCGACCAGGCGGGCGGCATATAGGAGGGTGCCATCGCCGCCGATGGCGATGACCAGGTCCGCCTGCTCGGCGATCTGCTCCTCCGGCAGCCGGCGGACCAGGTCCGGGGCGACGTCGAGCGGGTCGTCGGCCGGCAACAGCGCCTGCACCCCTCGTTTTTTGAGGTGCGGCAGCAGTGTCAGTGCGGATTCCGCGACGCGTGCATCGCTGAACCGGCCTATGAGCGCGCAAGCTTGCGCTGGTAGAGCCATGCCGCTTTGTAGCACGGGCCCCCCGGGTGGCCAATGCGCTGAATCACATCGAAAAGCGGCCAATGGAGGCCCGGTGCGTTTCTTGACGGTCCAATGACGGCTTAGGTAGGTTTTGAACGTGATCAACGAAGTTCCTGACGACGTTCTCTCCGAGCGCGAACAGCTGCTACTGCGGGTGCTGGTCGGCAGCTACATCCGCGACGGCCAGCCGGTCGGATCGCGCGCGCTGTCGCGCGAGTCGGGGCTGGCTCTGTCCTCGGCCACCATCCGTAACATCGTCGCCGACCTCGAGTCGCTCGGCTTCGTGAGCTCGCCGCACACCTCCGCGGGCCGTGTGCCCACGGACAAGGGCTATCGATTTTTCGTCGATTCGCTGCTGAAGTCGCGACTACCCAGCGAGGACGATCCGACAGTCGAGGAACTGCGGCGGCAGCTGGATGCCGCCCGGGACGATTCCAAGGCGCTGGTCGCCGCGGCCTCGCAGCTGCTGTCCAAGGTGACGCGCCTCGCGGGTGTGGTCACGCTGCCGCGGCCGCAATTGGCGTCGATCACGCAGATCGAGTTCGTGGGGCTGTCCGACAACCGCGCACTGGTCATCCTGGTCTTCAACGACCGCGAAGTGCAGAACCGCATCATCCATCTGGAGCGCTATCACTCGTCGGACGAGTTGCGCCGGGCCGCGAACCTGCTCACCGAACGATGCCGCGGCAAGACGCTGGCGCAGGTGCGACAGGACATCCTGCGTGAAATGCACGAAGCCCGCGAAAGCATGAATTCGATGATGAAGGACGCGATCAACGTCGCCGAACACGTGTTCAAGCCGGACGAAGCGAGCCGCATGGAATACGTGATCGCCGGCGAGACCAATCTCATGGGCGCGGGCGAGCTGTCCTCGGTGGAAAAGCTGCGCCGCCTGTTCGAAGCCTTCAACGAGAAGCGCGACATCCTGAACCTGCTGGATCATTCACTTCGTGCCGAAGGCGTGCAAATCTTCATCGGCCAGGAGTCCGGCTACCGCATTCTCGACGACGTCAGCATGGTGACGGCGCCCTACAGCGCCGACAACGAAGTCGTCGGTGTCATCGGCGTCATCGGTCCCACGCGCATGGCCTACGAGCGCGTGATTCCCATCGTCGACGTCACCGCCAAGATTCTCGGCGCCGCGCTGGCGCGGCGCTGATCCCGCGGCTGACGGGCGTCGGCGGCCCTCCACCCGCCCTGCGAAAATTTCCGCCCTGCCCTTGAGATAGGGTTTCGAATCCCCACAATGCGGGCAGCCGCTGTGCGCGCATTGAATCAAGTATTTGTTTTTTCAGAGGTCTTTGATGTCCGAACCGTCCAATGCTTCTGCGTCTGCCTCGCAGGATGAAAAAACCGAGGTGCTGCCCGAAACGGCGGTGCAGCTGGTCGAGATGGAGCGGCTGAAGACCGAACTCGCGGGAGCCGAGGAGCGCGCCAAGAACCATTGGGAGCAGTACCTGCGCGCGCTGGCGGATGTCGACAATGTCCGCAAGCGTGCCGCCAAGGATCTGGAAAGCACCCGGCAGTTCGCGGTCGAGAAGTTCGCGCAGGACCTCATCGCGGTGAAGGACTCCCTCGAGCTCGGCCTGCAGAACGCGGCCAAGGCCGACATGGCCAGCCTGCTCGAAGGCCAGAACGCCACGCTGCGACTTCTGGCCAAGGCTTTCGAGAAGGCCCAGATCGAAGAGATCAATCCCGAGGGCCAGGCGTTCAACCCCGAATTGCATGAGGCCATGATGGCGCAGCCCAGCGATGCACCGCCGGATACCGTGCTGGCCGTGATCCAGCGGGGCTATCAGTTGAACGGGCGCCTGCTGCGCCCCGCTCGCGTGGTCGTGTCGGCCGCCAGGAATTAGCTTCGGGGAAGTTTTTCCCGCTTGAAACAAACGACCCGGGCTCCAGAAAGGGGGCACGGGGTCAATACCCAAAAAGAGTGAGTGGAGTTTCTCATGGGCAAAGTAATCGGCATCGATCTGGGAACCACCAATTCCTGCGTCGCCATCATGGACAGCGGCAAGCCGCGCGTCATCGAGAACAGCGAAGGTGACCGCACCACGCCGTCCATCGTCGCGTTCACGAAGGACAATGAAGTGCTGGTCGGCCAGTCGGCCAAGCGCCAGGCGGTGACCAATCCGCAGAACACCCTGTTCGCGGTCAAGCGCCTCATCGGCCGCCGCTTCCAGGACGAAGTGGTCCAGCGCGACATCAAAATGGTGCCTTACAAGATTGCGCAGGCCGACAACGGCGACGCATGGGTCGAAGCCCAGGGCAAGAAGATGGCGCCGCCGGAAGTTTCCGCGCGCGTGCTCATGAAGATGAAGAAGACGGCGGAAGATTTTCTCGGCGAGGAAGTCACCGAGGCCGTCATCACCGTGCCCGCCTATTTCAACGATTCGCAGCGCCAGGCCACCAAGGACGCGGGCCGCATCGCAGGTCTGGAAGTGAAGCGCATCATCAACGAGCCCACCGCAGCGGCGCTCGCCTATGGGCTCGACAAGGCCGGCAAGGATCGCAAGATCGCGGTCTATGACCTCGGTGGCGGCACCTTCGACGTGTCGGTGATCGAGATCGCCGAGATCGACGGCGAACGTCAGTTCGAAGTGCTGTCCACGAACGGCGATACGTTCCTGGGCGGCGAGGACTTCGACCTGCGTGTCATCAATTTCCTCGCGGAAGAATTCCTCAAGGAGTCCGGCGTCGACGTGCGCAAGGACCCGCTGGCCGTGCAGCGTCTCAAGGAAGCCGCCGAGAAGGCCAAGATCGAGCTGTCCTCCAGCCAGCAGACCGACGTGAACCTGCCGTACATCACGGCGGACGCGTCCGGTCCCAAGCACCTGAACATCAAGTTGACCCGAGCCAAGCTCGAGTCGCTGGTCGAGGAGCTGGTCAAGAAGACCATCGAGCCCTGCCGCACCGCGCTCAAGGATGCGGGCGTCGGTACGCAGGACGTCGCCGAGGTCATCCTCGTCGGTGGCCAGACGCGCATGCCTCTCGTCCAGAAGTACGTGAAAGATTTCTTCGGCAAGGAGCCTCGCAAGGACGTGAACCCTGACGAAGCGGTGGCCGTGGGCGCCGCCATCCAGGCGGGCGTGCTCGCCGGCGACGTCAAGGACGTGCTGCTGCTCGATGTGACGCCGCTGTCGCTCGGTATCGAGACCGAAGGCGCGGTGGTCGACAAGATCATCGAGAAGAACACCACGATTCCGACCAAGGCGACCAAGGTTTACTCCACTGCTTCGGACAACCAGACGGCCGTGACGATTCACGTGCTGCAGGGCGAGCGCACGCGCGCCGCGGACAACAAGTCGCTGGGCAAGTTCGATCTCACCGAGATCCCGCCGCAGCCGCGTGGCATGCCGCAGGTCGAGGTCACTTTCGACATCGACGCCAACGGCATCATGCACGTGTCCGCCAAGGAAAAGACCACGGGCAAGGAACAGAAGATCATCATCAAGGCCTCTTCGGGACTTTCCGAGGAGGAGATCAAGCGCATGGTGTCCGACGCCGAGGCGCACGCCGAGGAAGACAAGAAGATCAAGGAGCTGGTCGAGTCGCGCAACCGCGGCGAGCAGGCGGTTCATTCCGTCGAAAAGACGCTCAAGGATCTCGGCGACAAGGTGGATGGAGCCGAGCGCGCCAAGGTGGAATCGGCCATCTCTGATCTGCGCGCCGCCCTCAAGGGCGACGACAAGGCCGCCATCGACAAGAAGTTCGAGGCGCTGATCGGCGCGGCCGGCAATGTCATGCAGCAGGCGCAGGCGGGCGGCGCCGCTCCGGAGGCCGCCGCGGGCGGCAGCGCCGACGGCGGTTCCAGCTCCGGCAAGGGCAACGATGACGCCGTCGACGCCGAATTCGAAGAAGTGAAGGACAAGAAGAAGGCCTGACGGGTCAGTCAGTCCTCTTCTTGGTCCCTGGGAGGGGATGAGGCCGCATGTCGAAGCGCGATTACTACAAGGTGCTGGATGTCCCCCGTACCGCGACCGAGGCCGACATCAAGAAGGCCTACCGTCGTCTGGCCATGAAATATCACCCGGACCGCAATCCGGGTGACAAAGAGGCCGAGGAGAAATTCAAGGAAGCCAAGGAGGCTTACGAAGTTCTCTGCGATACCGACAAGCGCGCCATCTACGATCAGCACGGGCACGCCGGCATCGACGCCTCGCGCCACTCCGGTGGCCGCGGCGGCTTCTCCGGTGGCGATGCCTTCGGCGAGATGTTCGGCGAAATGTTCGGCGACATCTTTGGCGGTGGGCGGCGCGGCGCCGGCGGGCGCCAGGTGTTCCGCGGGGCCGATCTCAAGTACGAGCTGGAACTCGATCTGGGCCAGGCGGTGTTCGGTCATTCCGCCGAGATCGACGTCGCCAAGCTCATGGAGTGCGACACCTGCGGCGGCAGCGGTGCGGCCAAGGGCCACAAGCCCACCACCTGCGAAACCTGCAATGGCGCGGGCCAGGTGCGTATCTCGCAGGGCTTCTTCCAGCTGCAGCAGCCCTGCCCGCATTGCCGTGGCACCGGCAGCATCATCAAGAATCCCTGCGACACCTGCCTCGGACAGGGGCGCGTGCGACGCTCGAAGCGCCTGGCGGTGAAGATTCCCGCGGGCGTGGATACCGGCGATCGCATCCGGCTGTCGGGTGAAGGCGAGGCTGGCCGCAATGGCGGGCCGCCGGGTGACCTGTACGTCGAGATCCACGTGCGCGAACACGAGATCTTCGAACGCGATGGCGAAAATCTCTCCTGTCAGGTGCCCGTCAGTTTTGCCACCGCCGTACTCGGTGGCAGCATCGAAGTGCCCACGCTCGAGGGCGCGGTGTCGCTCAAGATTCCGTCGGAGACGCAGTCTGGCCGCGTCTTCCGCCTGCGCGACAAGGGCGTGAAGCCGGTGCGCGGCGGCGCGCGTGGCGATCTTTTCTGCACCGTGGTGGTCGAGACGCCGGTGAACCTCAACAGCGAACAGCGTGAACTGTTGCGCAAGTTCGAAGAGTCGCTGAAGCAGGGCGGCAAGAAGCACGCACCGCGCGGCGAGAGTTTCTTCGAGGGCGTGAAGCGCTTCTTCTCGAGCGAGCCGAGTTAGCGGGTATTGGCGCCACGCCCGAGCGCGGCGAGCGCGGACTGGTACTCCTCCGCGGCCAGCGCCACCTCGCCCTGGAACTCAGCCGATCTGTTCATTTCGTCCAGCAGGCGTCGCGCCGCCAGCTTGCCCACGGCCACGTCGCTCGGGAAATGCACCCCGCACACCAGCCTTTGCCGCCCGTAGTCCTCGGCGCGAGCCTCGAGCGCCGCGCGCCGCTCGGGCGCCACTTCCGAGAGCAGGTAGGCCATCGACCAGCCATAGGCTGCATGTCCGCTGGGGTAGGAAAGATCGCGCTTCACGTCCGCGATGCAGGGTTCGAGCCGCGGTTCGATCTCGGGCGGTCGCAGCCTGCGGAAGTGGTCCTTGACCGCGCGCACGCGGATGCGCACGTCATCCTCGACCCGTTGTGCCAGCCGCTCCAGCCGGGGTAGTTTGATGGCATCGTCCGGCAGCCCGAGCGCGCCGTAGAAGCGCGACACTTCGGTCTTGCGGTCCGCGCGTGCGGCCGCGACCTCGGCGGGCGTGCGCCGAGCCTGCATCGCCAGAAGCACTGCCAGTTCCGCCCGTGTCTGCGCGGAATCCACCGCCGGCGGCGCCTCGAACAGGGCGACGAAGGGCGCGGCATCGGCGGAAACAAAGCGCGCCGCGTGCTGGTCGTGCCACCTCCAGGCGCCGGCCGCCAGCAGGACCAGTACGGCAAGACCCAGCCAATGGCGCACGCGAACCTTCATTCGCACATCGCGCTCATCTTTTTCGCACTCGATGCACTCCCGCGCATTCAGGGAGCCCAGTTGCGCGAACGCGCGACCGCCTGTTGCCAGCGTTCGCGGCGCGCGGCAACCGCGTCGCGCGCCATCCCGGGTTCGAAGCGTCGATCGAGCTGCCACAGTGAAGCCAGCTCGGCCGGCGATTGCCACAGTCCGACGCCCAGTCCCGCGAATGCTGCCGCGCCAAAGGCGGTGGTTTCGGTGTTGACCGGCCGCAGCACGGGCACGCCGAGCAGGTCGGCCTGAAATTGCATGAGCAGGTCGTTGCGCGCGGCACCGCCGTCCACGCGCAGCTCCGCGAGCGGCTGGCCGCAGTCCGCCTGCATTGCCTCGATGAGCGCGGCGCTCTGGAAGGCGATGCTCTCCAACGCCGCTCGCGCCACGTGCGCACGCGTGCTGCCGCGTGTGAGGCCGATCAGCGTGCCACGCGCGGCGGCGTCCCAGTGCGGCGCACCCAGTCCGGCGAAGGCCGGCACCAGGTAGACGTCGCCGGTGTCGGGCACGCTCGCGGCGAGCGCCTCGACTTCCGCCGAGTTCTGGATGATGCCGAGGCCGTCGCGCAGCCATTGCACGGTGGCGCCGCCCATGAACACACCGCCCTCGAGTGCGAATTGGCAGGCGCCCGCGCGCCGGAAGGCCACGGTGCTCAGCAGCCGGTGACGCGAGTGATGGGGCCGGGCACCGGTGAAGCTCAATGCGAAGCAGCCGGTGCCATAGGTGTTCTTCGCCAGGCCGGGCTGGCAGCAGCCCTGGCCGAACAGCGCCGCCTGCTGGTCGCCGGCGATGCCGGACACGGGTAGTTTGGTGCCGTCGATCTCGATCTCGATGGCATCGCTCCTGGCCATGCAGCTGTCGACGATCTCGGGCAGGCAGGCGCGCGGAATACCGAGTAGTGACAGCAGCCAGTCGTCCCAGTCGCCGGTCGCGAGGTTGTAGAGCAGCGTGCGGCTGGCATTGGTGGCGTCGGTGACGTGCCGGCGGCCGCCGCTCAGGTGGAACAGCAGCCAGCTGTCGATGGTGCCGAAGGCGAGTTCGCCGCGTTCGGCGCGAGCCCGCGCGCCCGGCACGTGATCGAGCAGCCAGGCCAGCTTGGTGCCGGAGAAATACGGGTCGAAGAGCAGGCCGGTGCGCTTCGCGACCTCGTGTTCGTGTCCTGCGGCGCGCAGCTGCTCACAGGCGGTGGCGGTGCGCCGGTCCTGCCAGACGATGGCGTTCGCCACCGGTTCGCCGGTCGAGCGATCCCAGAGCACCGTGGTCTCGCGTTGATTGGTGATGCCCACGGCGGCGACGTCGCGCGGCGTCGCGCCGGCCTGGCGCAGCACCTCGAGCAGCGTTGCGCCCTGCGTGGCGAGGATCTCCCGGGGGTCGTGCTCCACCCAGCCGGGCCGCGGGAAGTGCTGTGTGAATTCCCGCTGAGCGAGCGCGACCACCTTGCCGGTGGCATCGAACAACAGGGAGCGCGAACTCGTAGTGCCCTGGTCGAGTGCGAGAATGAGCCTGCGATCGGTTCCGGACGCGGCGCTCATCGGGACGCCCGCCTCAGTTTTTCAGGCCGCGCGGTCGCAGACCCGCGGCTCGGTAGACGGCGTCGATGGCGCGCATGTTGCCGATGGCGTCGTCGCCGCCGGTGAGCGGCTCGGCTCGTCCCCCGATGACTTCGAGCACGTGGCGCAGCTGGAAGTGGAACGTGGTGTCGCCGCCGGACACGAGCTGTGGCATCGCCGCGTGTGCACCTTCGATCGAGAGTGTGGCGCCCGAGTGCGGGGTCACCGGGTTGTCGAGCTCGAGCATGCCCGTCTCACCCTGCACACGCAGGCGGCGATACAACAGGCCATCCTGCGGCTGCATGGAGCACTTGAGCGTGGCAGTGGGACCGCTGGTGAACGCCATCTCGGCCTCGACGTCGACATCCACGCCCGGCGAGTCGCAGCGCGCACGCGCGCTGGTGATGGTCGGTTCGTCACCTGCCACGGTGCGGATCCAGTGCATGCAGTAGCAGCCGAGATCCATCATCGCGCCGCCACCCAGGGCCTCGATGTAGCGCAGCTCGCCGGGGGTGTCCGGCAGCGTGGCGTTGAATACGGCGTCGATCCGGTGGATACGGCCGATGGCGCCCGCGCGCAGCGCGGCCAAGGCGCGCTCGAACAGCGGATGAAAGCGGTAATGGAAGCCCTCGAGCAGGTGCCTGCCGGCGGCGCGCGCGGTCGCGACCATCCGGGCGGCATCCTGCGCATTGTTGGCGAAGGGCTTTTCGACCAGCACGTGCTTGCCATTCTCGAGCGCGGCCGTGCACCACTGCAGATGCGCCGACGGCGGCAGTGCGCAGTACACGAGATCGACGTCCTCGCTGGCGACCAGTTCGGCATAACTACCGAATGCCATCGGGATGGAATGCTGGGCGGCGAAAGAACGTGCGCGCTCCAGGTCGCGCGAGGCGACCGCGACTACTTCGACGCCGAGGGTTTCATTGGCGGGCGTGACGATGCCTCGAGGTGCGATGCGGGCCGCGCCCAGAATGCCGATGCGTATCATGCGCGCAGTCTCGCATGACTGCCGCCACTGCGGCACACTGTTGCGCGGTCATGGGTCGGGTTTCAAAGGAGCGGATGTGAGCAACACTGTCGCGGGCGCTGCGCCGAGAGTCGCCATCATCGGGGCGACCGGTCGCATGGGCCAGGCCATCGTGCGCGCGGCGACCAGCGAGCGATCGGCGCGGGTCGTCGCGGCCGTGGCGTCCGCCGGTAGCAAGTCCGCGGGACGCGATGTGGGTGAAGTGGCCGGCGCGCCGCCGGTGGGCGTGCGCGTGCTCGATCACATCCCGCAGGACATCGGCGGCGCGGAAGTGGCCATCGACTTCTCGCGTCCCGAGCTCAGCAGCCGAGCGCTGAGCGCCTGCCGCGCGGCGAAGGTGCCACTGCTCGTCGGCACCACGGGCCATGGCGCGGATTTCCAGGCGCAGGTGGCTGCGGCGGCTCGCGACATCGCCGTGCTGGTCGCGCCTAACACTTCCATCGGCGTCGCCGTGGCGCAGGAGCTGGTGCGTCTCGCCGCTCGCGTGCTGCCGGACGGCTTCGACATCGAGATCGTCGAGGCACACCACAAGCACAAGCTGGATGCGCCGTCGGGCACAGCGCTGGCGCTGGCGCGCAGCGCCGCCCTCGGCCGCGATCTGGACGCAGAAGTCGCGATTCGGCCGCATGCCGCAGCGGGCGCGCGCGAGGACGGACAGATTGGCATCGCGTCCATCCGGGGCGGTGACATCGTAGGCACCCATACCGTCTGGTTTGCCGGGCCGGGGGAGTGCCTGAAGGTCACCCACGAGGCCACGGATCGGGCGATATTTGCCCGCGGCGCCCTCCGGGCCGCGGCGTGGCTCGCACTGCAAAAGCCCGGCAGATATTCCATGGCAGACGTACTTGGATTGAAAACAATCAGTTAGCGCCGTTTCATTACTGACTCTTTAGAACTTTTATGCAGATTTCACTGCGAAACGATCTAGAAGTTTCGTGGACACCCCGGGGCGCCCTTCGTAAAATTGCCGCCTAATCCGAAACGGGTTAGTCCAACGCAGGGCGGGAGGATGTTCGAGAGAACTCCTCCCGCTTTGTGCATGTACGCGCCACGCGCGGAGAGCATCCACCCACCACTATTTTTTGCGGGCCCGCAGGGCTCGAGGGGAGTATCCGCGTGACGGTAACCGCGGTTCTGGCTCTGGAAGACGGAACGATCTTCAACGGCCAGTCTATCGGCGCCAAGGGCAACACCACGGGCGAAGTCGTTTTCAATACCGCGCTGACCGGTTATCAGGAAATCCTCACCGATCCATCGTATTCACGACAGATCGTCACGCTCACCTATCCACACATCGGCAACACCGGCACCACGCCGGAGGATCTCGAGGCGCCCACCGCCTTCGCCGCGGGGCTGGTAGTCAGGGACGTGCCGCCGCTGGCGAGCAACTGGCGAAAGTCGGAGGAACTGCGCGATTTCCTCGCGCGCCACAAGGTGGTGGCCATTGCCGGCGTCGATACCCGTAAGCTCACGCGCATCCTGCGCGAGAAGGGCGCGCAGGCCGGTTGCATCATGGCGGGCGACAAGATCGATGCCGCGGCCGCGGTGCGGCTCGCGAAGAAATTCCCCGGCCTCAAGGGCATGGATCTCGCGAAGGTCGTGAGCACCAAGCGCGCCTATCAGTGGAACGAGGGCACGCTCTGGCAGCCGGAGAACCGCCCCGTCCTGCGCGCGCACCAGCGGCTGCACGTGGTGGCGTACGATTTCGGCGTGAAGCGCAACATCCTGCGCATGCTCGCCGATCGCGGCTGCCGCATGACGGTGGTGCCCGCGCAAACCACCGCGGAGGAAGTGCTGGCGCTCGAGCCGGACGGCGTGTTCCTCTCGAATGGGCCCGGCGACCCCGAGCCCTGCGACTACGCCATCGAAGCCATACGTGCGCTGGTCGTGGCCGATCTGCCGACCTTCGGCATCTGCCTGGGCCACCAGTTGCTGGGGCTGGCGAGCGGCGCGCGCACCATGAAGATGAAGTTCGGCCATCACGGCGCAAACCATCCGGTGCAGGACATCGAGACCGGCCGCGTGTTCATCACCAGCCAGAACCACGGCTTCGCGGTCGACGAAAGCGAGTTGCCGTCCACGCTCAAGACCACGCATCGATCGCTGTTCGACGGCTCGCTGCAGGGAATCGCGCGCATCGACAAGCCGGCCTTCAGCTTCCAGGGCCATCCGGAGGCGAGCCCGGGGCCGCAGGAAATGGGCGCGCTGTTCGATCGCTTCGTCCACCTCATGCTCCGGCGACTGCAGCAGAAACTGCGTGCGCGCAGCAGCGGCAAGCAGCCGCCACCGGACAAGGCCGCCTGAGTTCACCGACGATCAGACAACACGACGAAGCAATGCCAAAACGAACCGACATCGAAAGCATCCTCATCATCGGCGCCGGCCCGATCGTCATCGGGCAGGCGTGCGAGTTCGACTATTCCGGGGCGCAGGCCTGCAAGGCGCTGAAGGAGGAGGGCTATCGCGTCATCCTCGTGAACTCCAATCCGGCGACCATCATGACGGACCCGGAGATGGCGGATGCCATCTACATCGAGCCGATCAACTGGCGGACGGTGGCGCGCATCATCGAGAAGGAGCAGCCGGACGCGTTGCTGCCGACCATGGGCGGCCAGACTGCGCTAAACACGGCGCTCGACCTGGTGCGCGAAGGAGTGCTGGCGCGCCACGACGTGGAACTGATCGCCGCGTCGCGCGAGGCCATCGACATGGCCGAGGACCGCGAGCTCTTCAAGAACGCCATGAAGGAGATCGGGCTGGAGTGCCCGCGCGCCGCGGTGGCGCACACGCTGGCCCAGGCGCAGGAAATCCAGGCCACTCTCGGTTTTCCCGTGGTCATCCGCCCGTCGTTCACCATGGGCGGTTCGGGCGGCGGCATCGCCTATAACCGCGAAGAGTTCGAGCAGATCGTCGAGCGTGGCCTCGATGCGTCACCCACCTCCGAGGTGCTCATCGAAGAATCGGTGATCGGCTGGAAGGAATTCGAGATGGAAGTCGTTCGCGACAGGAACGACAACTGCATCATCGTCTGCTCCATCGAGAACCTGGATCCGATGGGCGTGCACACGGGCGACTCGATCACCGTCGCGCCCGCGCAGACGCTCACGGACAAGGAATACCAGCGCATGCGCAACGCCTCGATCGCGGTGCTGCGCAAGATCGGCGTGGACACCGGCGGCTCGAACGT
>CAMLGF010000010.1 GCA_946479515.1 uncultured Pseudomonadota bacterium
GTTCCAGATGAACCGTGATGGTTACGTGGTGACCGCCAACCAGCAGCGCCTGCAGGTGTATCCGCCGCTGGCCGCTGGCGGATTCAACACCGGCGGCCTCGCCGATCTGCGCCTGGTGTCGACCGACTCCGCGCCTTCGGCGACCGCCAACGTGGAGTACGTACTGAACCTGCCGGGCAATGCCTCGGCGCCGCCGATCGCCACGTTCGATCCCAACGATCCGAACTCCTTCAACCAGGCCACGTCGCTGACGCTGTTCGATTCGCTGGGCGCGACGCACACCGGCACCATGTATTTCACCAAGACCGCGAACCCGAACGAGTGGAACGCGCGCCTGTACATCGACGGCACGGCCGTCGGTGGCGCGCAGACACTGCAGTATTCGAACACCGGCCTGCTCACCGCGCCCGTGGGCGGGCAGGTGCCGTTCCCCGCGTACACGCCGACCACCGGCGCCGCTCCCATGACGGTGAATGTCGACCTGGCGCGCTCCACCCAGTTCGGCAGCAATTTCGCGGTGAACTCGGTCTCGCAGGATGGTTACACCACGGGACGACTCATCGGCATCGACATCGACGAGACAGGCATCGTGCAGGCGCGCTTCACCAACGGCAACTCGGAGCCGCTGGGCCAGGTGGCCATCGCGAACTTCGCGAATCCGCAGGGACTGCAGCAGCTCGGCAACACGCAGTGGGCCGAGACCTTCTCGTCCGGCCAGGCGCTGCGCGGCCAGGCCGGCAACTCGGGCTTCGGTCTCGTGCAGTCGGGCGCGCTCGAGGGCGCCAACGTCGACGTGACCGAGCAGCTGGTGCAGATGATCACCGCGCAGCGCAACTTCCAGGCGAACGCGCAGATGATCAGCACGGCTGACTCCATCACCCAGACCATCATCAACCTGCGCTGACGCAAGAGGTAGGCAGTCATGGATCGCATGCTCTACGTGGCGATGACGGGTGCGAAGGAGACGCTCCGCGCTCAGACCGTCAACAACCACAACATCGCCAACGTGAGCACCACGGGGTTCCGTGCCGATCTGGCCGCCTTCCAGAGCCGGGCCGTCGACGGCAGCGGATATGCCTCGCGCGTGTACGCCACCAACGGCACGGTTGGCTGGAACGACCAGACCGGTGCTCTGCTGACCACGGGCCGCGATCTCGACATCGCGGTGAATGGCAAGGGCTGGATCGCGGTGCAGGGAGCGGACGGCAAGGAGGCCTACACGCGCGCCGGCGACCTGCAGGTGGATGCCACCGGCCAGCTCATGACCGCCAACGGCCGGCCGGTGATCGGCGATGGCGGGCCGATCAACATTCCGCCTTACACCTCCATTTTCTTTGCGCGCGACGGATCCATCTCGGTCGTGGCGCAGGGTCAGAACCCCGATACCACGGCCACCGTGGCACGGCTGAAGCTCGTCAACCCGCCGGACGAGCAGCTCGAGCGCGGCGACGACGGCCTGTTCCGCATGAAGGACGGCAGCCCGGCGCCCGCCGATGCCGACGTGCAGATCGGCTCGGGCGTGCTCGAATCCTCGAACGTCAACGCCGCACAGGCCATGGTCAACATGATCGAACTGGCGCGGCAATTCGAAATGCAGGTCAAGGCCATTCGCACCGCCGAGGAAAACGGCGCCGCGGCCTCGCAACTCCTGCGCCTCGGTTAACTAGGAGACAGACATGAATCCCGCACTCTGGGCCGCCAAGACCGGACTCGACGCACAACAGACCAAGCTTGCCGTGACGTCCAACAACCTCGCCAACGTGAGCACCTCGGGCTTCAAGAAGGGCCGGGCGGTGTTCGAGGACCTGCTGTACCAGAACGTGCGCCAGGTGGGTGGCTCGACCTCGCAGGACACCGTGGCGCCATCGGGCGTGCACCTCGGCACCGGTGTGCGCGTGGTGGCCACCGAGAAGGTGTACACGCAGGGCGGCCTGACTCAGACCGACAACGCTCTCGACGTGGCCATCGAGGGCCGCGGCTTCTTCCAGATCCAGCTGCCCGACGGCAACCTGGCCTACACGCGTGACGGCAGCTTCCAGCTCTCGGCACAGGGACAGATGGTGACCTCCAGCGGCTACGTGCTGCAGCCGGGCATCAGCATTCCCGATGGCGCGCAGAGCGTGACCATCGGCCGCGACGGCGTGGTCAGCGTGCGCGTCGCCGGTCAGGCAGCGCCGGTGCAAGTGGGCCAGCTGCAACTCACCGACTTCGTGAACCCGGCCGGCCTGCAGCCGTTGGGCGAGAACCTGCTCGCCGAAACCACCGCCAGCGGCCCGGCCCAGGCGGGCACGCCCGGCCAGAACGGTCTGGGTGTCACCACGCAGGGATCGGTGGAAGCCTCGAACGTCAACGTGGTCGAGGAGCTGGTCAACATGATCGAGACACAGCGCGCGTACGAGATGAACTCCAAGGCCATCTCCACCGCCGACCAGATGCTCGAGTACGTCAACAACCAGCTGTGATCGGCTAGCTACCGCCATGCGCAAAGACATCAACGCTCTGCTGCCCGCCCTGATGGCGGCGTGTGCCCTGCTGATCGGCGGCTGCGCCTCGCTGCAGGAGGACGGCGGTCGCGATTTCGACCCGGTCTGGCCCGAGGTCATGGAGGGTGGCGCCCGGCCGCTGAACGGCGCCATCTACGTGCAGGGCACCGAGACCTCGCTGTGGAACAACGTCACCGCGCGCAATGTCGGTGATACGCTCACCATCGTGCTGTCGGAGAGCACCGAGGCCGAGAAGAGCTCCACCACCACGGCGAAGAAGAATTCCTCCGCAGAGCTTGCCGGCCCCACGATCGCGGGCCGGCCCGTGACCGTCAACGGCACGCCCGTGCTCGAGATGGGCATGGGCAACGAGTCCTCGTTCACCGGCAATGGCGCCGCGACGCAGTCCAACAAGCTCGATGGCTACATCACCGTGACCGTCGCGCGGCGCTTCTCCAACGGCAACCTGCTGGTGCGCGGGCAGAAGCTCGTGACCATCAACTCCGGTCGCGAGTACGTGCGGTTGCAGGGCATCGTGCGCCCGAGCGACATCGCGCCGGACAACTCGGTGGTGTCCTGGAAGGTCGCCGACGCGTACATCGCCTACGGCGGGCAGGGCACGGTGGCCAATGCCAGCAAGCCCGGCTGGCTGTTCCGGTTCTTCAACTCACCCAAGACGCCGTTCTGAACCATGCGCCATTCCCCTCGCAAGAATCTCATTGCCCTGCTGGCGTCGTGCCTGGGCATGCTGTTCGCCGCGCCCTCGCAGGCCGAGCGCGTCAAGGACCTGGCGACAGTGCAGGGCGTGCGCACCAACCAGCTGATCGGCTACGGCCTGGTGGTTGGTCTCGATGGCACCGGCGATCAGACCAGCCAGGCGCCGTTCACCATCCAGAGCATCAAGAACATGCTGGTGCGCTTCGGCGTCACCATTCCGCCGAACACCAACCCGCAGCTCAAGAACGTGGCCGCGGTGACCGTGAACGCGGAACTGCCGCCGTTCGTGAAACCCGGCCAGCAGATAGACATCACCGTGTCCTCCATCGGCAATGCCAAATCGCTGCGTGGCGGCACGCTCATCATGACGCCGCTGCGCGGCGCCGACGGCGAGGTGTACGCCATCGCACAGGGCAATCTCGTGGTATCGGGCTTCGGTGTGCAGGGACAGGACGGCTCGCGCATCGTGGTGAACGTGCCTTCCGCGGGCCGCGTTCCCAACGGCGCCACCGTGGAGCGCGAAGTGCCCACGGCCTTTTCCGCCGAACCCTTCGTCATCCTCAACCTGCACGTGCCGGATTTCACCACGTCCGCGCGCCTGGTCGAGGGCATCAACAAGCTGCTGGGCGATGCCACGGCGCAGGCCATGGACGGAGTGTCCGTGAAAGTGGCGGCGCCCGCCGACCCCAACCAGCGGATCGCCTATCTATCCACGCTCGAGCAGATCGAGATCGAGCCGGGTGACGCGCCCGCGCGCGTGATCGTGAATTCGCGCACCGGCACCGTGGTCATCGGCTCGCACGTGCGCGTGATGCCCGCGGCCGTGGCACATGGTTCCCTCTCGGTCACCATCACCGAGCGGGCGCAGGTGAGCCAGCCCAACGAGTTCGGCGCCGGGCAGACCGTGGTGGTGCCCACGAGCGGCGTCACGGTGAGCCAGCCAGAGGCGCGCATGTTCGTGTTCGACGCCGGCGTCGATCTCAACGACATCGTGCGCGCCGTCAACCAGGTCGGCGCGGCGCCTGGCGATCTCGTGGCCATCCTCGAAGCCCTGAAAGAGAGCGGCGCGCTGCGCGCCGAGCTCATCGTCATCTGAGAACCAGGCCGCCGACATGTCCGTGCGCATGGATCCCAACGTCAACGCCGCCGCTGGTCAGAAGCCGGCGACCACCGGCGCGAGCGCGCTCGATTTCAAGCAGTTCGCGGCGCTGCGACGCGCGGATCCCAACGACCCGAAGGCGCTGCGCGAAGTGGCGCGGCAGTTCGAGAGCATCTTCACCAAGATGATGCTCGAAAGCATGCGCAGCGCGAGCTTCGGCGACCCGATGTTCGGCAGCGACCAGACCGACATGTACCAGGGCATGATGGACGACCAGATGGCCGTGCAGCTCACCACGGGACGCGGTATCGGGCTCGCGGACATGCTGTTTCGCCAATTGCAGGGTGGGCACGGTGCGCAGGCGACCATCGAGCCCGCCGCAAACGGTAACCAGGACGCGATCGTGGACGATGCGCAGAAGCGTCGGTTCATCGAGCAGGTACGGCCGCATGCGCAGGCTGCGGCGCTGCAGCTCGGTGTGGACGAACGCAGCGTCATCGCCCAGGCCGCGCTCGAAACGGGGTGGGGCACGGCCCAGCCCGCCGATGGCGGCGGCGCGAGCCACAACCTCTTCGGGATCAAGGCCGGCGGTCGGTGGCAGGGAGCGAGTGTCACGTCCGCGACCACCGAGTACGTCGGCGGTGCTGCCGGCCGCGAGCAGGCACGGTTTCGCGCTTACGGGTCCGTCGCGGAAAACCTCGACGATTATGTCCGGCTGCTGAGCGACAGCCCGCGCTACGCGGCGGCGCTCAATACCGGTGCGGACGTGCGGGCGTTCGCGAGCGCGCTGCAGCGTGGCGGCTATGCCACGGATCCGCGCTATGCCGAGAAGCTGGTGGCGGTGGCGGCAAAACTCGAGCACTTAATGTGAAGTCCTTCAAGTCACGCCCCTCGGGGCCGATAAGCACGCGAGACCCGAGCCCTCCAGTGAGGACCCGTATCAATGGCTGACATGCTGGCAACCGGACTATCCAGTCTGCGTGCATTCCAACGCGCGCTGGACACGACCGCGCACAACATTGCGAACGTCGCGACTGCCGGCTATTCCCGCCAGACCGTCGATTTTGCCGCCCGCAACCCCGACGCCTATGGGCAGAACTGGATCGGCACCGGTGTCAACGCCACCTCGGTACGCCGCATCTATGACCAGTTCGTGTCGCAACAGGTGCGCACCTCGAGCGGCAGCCTGGCCAGGCTCGAGACTTTCGCCGCCGAGGCCGAGCGGCTCGACGACCTGCTCGGCAACACCGCGAACGGCCTTGGCACGACGCTGCAGTCGTTCACCGATGCCATCAACGAGGTTTCCAGCACGCCGAGCTCCATTTCGGCGCGCCAGGTACTGCTGTCGCAGGCCAATTCGCTGGCGCAGCGCCTGAACAGCTACGACTCGCGCCTGCGCCAGATGTCCGAAGGCGTGGACACCCAGCTGGTGTCCGAGGCGAGCGAGATCAATCTGATGGCGAACGGAATCGCGCGCCTCAATGGCGACATCGCCGTGGCCGTGCAGAACACCGGCCAGGCGCCCAACGACCTTCTCGATCAGCGCGACCTGCTCATCGATCAATTGTCCGCCAAGGTGAGCGTGTCGGTGGTGGCCGAGGGCGATTCGACGCTCAACGTGTTCATCGGCAATGGCCAGCCGCTGGTGCTCGGCACCACGGCCTCGCAGCTCACCACGGCCAACGATCCCATCGACCCCGAGCGGCTGAGACTGGCACTGCAGACGCCGGCGGGCACGGTGGACATTTCGCGCAGCGTGTCGGGTGGTTCGCTCGGCGGTCTGCTGGATTTCCGCCGCGAAATGCTCGATCCGGCCCGCAGCGAGCTGGGCCGCATCACGCTGGCGGTGGCCAACCAGGTGAACGCACAGCACCGCGAGGGCATGGATCTCAACGGCAATCTCGGCGGCGATCTGTTCAACGTGGGCGGCGTCGGCGTGAATGCCGCCACCACCAACACCGGCACTGCGACGGTGACCGCGACCCGCACCAGTATCGGTGCGCTCACCACCAACGACTATGTGCTGCAGAGGACGGCCACCGGCTACACCCTGCGCAGTGCGGACAATGGCGCGGCGGTGAGCTTCACGGGCTCGGGCACCGTGGCCGATCCCATCCTCGCCGACGGGCTGTCGATCGTGGTCGGCGCGGGGGTGCAGACCGACGATCAGTACCTGATCCGCCCGACGCGGGATGCCATCCAGGGCTTCAACGTCGCCATCGGCGATCCGTCGCGCATTGCCGCCGCGGCGCCGATCCGCGCCTCGGCGGCCACCACCAATGCCGGCACGGGCAGCATCACCAGCGGTGAAGTCCTGGACGCCGGCAACGGCAACCTGCTCAGCACGGTGAACATCGTGTTCACGTCCGCGACCACCTATTCGGTGAACGGCGGCGCGGACCAGGCGTACACCGCGGGCGGCGACATCGACATCAACGGCTGGCGCGTGGCCATCAGCGGCGCGCCGGTGAGCGGCGACACGTTCACCATCCGCAACAACGCCGGCGCCACGGGCGACAATCGCAATGCCTTCGCGCTGGCCGATGCCATGCAGGCCGGAGTCATCGACAGCGGCACCACCTCGGTGGCCGCCGCCATCGAGCAGATGACCGGCAACCTGGGTCTCGCGACCCGCTCGGCACAGCTCAATCGCGACGCGGAAGCCATCATCAACGACAGCGACATCGCCACGCGCGATGCGCTCTCGGGAGTGAACCTCGACGAGGAGGCGGCCAACATGCTGCGCTACCAGCAGGCCTATGCCGCCTCGGCGCAGATCATCTCGGTGGCCAATTCGCTGTTCGACACGCTCATGAACGCGGTGCGGAGGTAAGCCATGGCCCTGCGTCTGTCCACCGCCGGATTCCACCGCAACAGCATCAACGCCATTCTCGAGCACCAGACCAAGCTCGCGAAGACCCAGACCCAGATCACCACCGGGCAGAGGTTCCAGACTGCCTCGGAGGACCCGATCGCCGCCACGCGCGCCGCGGCGCTCGATCGCACGCTCGCCGACAATGCGCAGTACGAACGCAATTCGAACATCGTCGAGGCCAGGCTGAGCTACGAAGAACAGACGCTGGCTGACGTCACCACGCTGCTGCAACAGGTGCGCGAACGCGCATTGCAAGGCGCGAATACCACCCTCGGCAGCGACGAGCGCCGGATGCTGGCCAACGACGTCCGCCAGAGCCTCGCCGCGCTCATGGACCTGGCCAACAGCGACGACGCCAACGGCGAATTCCTGTTCTCCGGGACGTCGACGGGCACGCGGCCCTTCGCAGAAGGCACGACCGGCGTGAATTACCAGGGTGATCTCACCAATCGCCAGATCCGCATCTCCAGCACGCAATCACTGGCGGACAGCCACTCCGGTGCCGACGTGTTCATGGGCATCCGCGAACGCAACGGCGTGTTCACCACCAACGTGGCCGACACCAACACCGGTACGGCGACCATCGACGTAGGCACGGTGTCGGATCTGTCGCAGTGGATTCCGGACAACTACACGTTGCAGTTCACGTCGGCGACCGACTGGCAGGTGGTCGACGACACGCTGCCGACGCCGAATGTCATCGCCACGGGTACGGGCTTCAGCTCCGGACAGTCCATCACGTTCAACGGCATCTCCGTCAAGGTGACCGGCGTGCCGGCGGCCAACGACAGTTTCTCGATTGCGCCCGCGGCGGGTGTCGACATGTTCGGCATGCTCGAAGACCTGGCGGACTCGCTGGTGCTGCCGGCAACCCAGGGCAGCGATGCGGCCATCTTCCAGTCGCGCATCGGCGGCGCCATCGCCAACCTCGACCAGGCACTGGAACGCGTGGTCGGCGTGCGCGCCGAGGTCGGCTCGCGCCTCAATGCCATCGATGCCGCCACGGAAACCCGCGAGGCCGAGGCCATCGACCTGCAGTCGCTGCTCTCGGACCTGCGCGACACGGACTATGCCGCGGCGATCAGCACGCTGAACCAGCAATACGCCGGCCTGCAGGCCGCGCAGGCCGCCTATACGCGCATCGCCCAGATGTCGCTCTTCGACTATCTGTAGCCCGCTGCATTATTGGCATCTTTAGGGCTTTCGACTAATACCGTGAGGAAGCTCACAAATCCATGTAGGCCGGCTTCGGAACCTCAAGTTGGGGCAGGGTGAACCGATACAGCACCTGAGCTAGTAACCGCCGGCAACAAATGGCCGGTACCACTTTCAGGAGTCGTTTCAATGCCTCAAGTCATCAACACTAACGTGGCGTCGCTGAATGCTCAGCGCAACCTCACGACATCACAGGGCCAGTTGGCGACGGCCTTGCAGCGTCTCTCCTCCGGCCTGCGCATCAACAGCGCGAAGGACGACGCTGCCGGTCTCGCCATCAGCGAGCGCTTCACCACGCAGATCCGCGGCCTGAACCAGGCCGTGCGCAACGCGAACGACGGCATCTCCCTCGCCCAGACGGCGGAAGGCGCCCTCGGCGAAACGGGCAACGCCCTGCAGCGCATCCGCGAGCTGGCGATTCAGTCGGCCAACAGCACCAACTCGGCCTCTGACCGCGCGGCGCTCAACGCCGAAGCGGCCCAGCTGCTCGCCGAAGTGCAGCGCATCGCGCAGACCACGCAGTTCAACGGCCAGAACATCCTCGACGGCTCCTTCTCGTCGGCGCAGTTCCAGGTCGGTGCCAATGCCAACCAGACGATCTCGTTCGGCATCCAGGGCGCCACCACGGACTCGCTCGGCGCCTACCAGGCGACCAGCACGGCCGTGAGCTCCAGCGCGTTCGATGGCTCGGGCTTCACGATCAATGGCATCGAGATCGGCGTGTCGGCCGACACCAGCGCCGCCGGTGTCACGGGCGATTCCGCCACGGCGAAGGCCACGGCGATCAATGCGCAGAGCAACCTGACGGGTGTGACCGCGACGGCCGCCAACTCGGTCGACGGTGCGGCCCCGATCGCGCGCGCCAGCCTTGCCAATGGCGCGCTGGTCATCAACGACATCGCCGTGGGCGCCATCGCCGCGAGCACCAATGCCGTGACCCAGGGTCGCAATGCCGCGACCGCCATCAATGCCGTGTCGAACCAGACGGGCGTGACCGCGGTGGCCGATGCCTCCACGGGCGCGCTGACACTGTCGACCGCCGATGGCCGCAACATCAAGCTGGATGCGGGTTCGGGCGACGCCGATGGCGCGACGGCCATCTACAACGCCACCGGCCTGTCCGTGAATGCCACGGCGCCGACCGGCAACGACACCTTCACCATCACCGCGGAAGGCTTCGACACGACGCCGACCGCCGACCTGCTGACCGTGGGTGACACCGTCGAAGTCGACGGCGTGACCTACGAGTTCACGGACGACGCGGACAGCGTCACCGCCGGCAACGTGGCGGTCGAACTGGCCGACGGTGCCCTGGACACGGCCGTGGCCACCGCGCTGCGCGCCGCGATCAATGCGCAGTACACCGCCGGCAACACGACGGTGCAAGCCACCGGCGCGGGCGCCGACATCATCGTGACGAACGCGCTGCTCGGCGCCAACGGCGTGATCGGCGACTACTACACGGCGACGCTGACGGATGCCGACGGCCTGGCCGTTTCGGCCCTGACCGCGGGCACGGACGGCAGTTACGCGGCCGACGGCCTGACCACGCGTGGCACGCTGACGCTGAGCTCGGCCTCCAACTTCACGTTGGGCGGCGCGGACCTGGCCTACGCGGGCCTGTCCAATGCCAACCCGGCGCTGAGCGAGCTCAACGAGGTGGACATCTCGACGGTGGAGGGTGCCAACGCCGCCATCGCGGTGCTCGACGGCGCGCTGTCGCAGGTGACCAGCATCCGTGCCGACCTCGGCGCGGTGCAGAACCGCTTCGGTTCGACGATCGCGAACCTGCAGACGACCTCGGAAAACCTGACAGCCTCGCGCAGCCGCATCCTCGATGCGGACTTCGCGGCGGAAACCGCCAACCTGACCCGCGCGCAGATCCTGCAGCAGGCTGGTACGGCGATCCTGGCCCAGGCGAATGCGATCCCGCAGAACGTCCTCTCGCTGCTGCGGTAACGAGGTGATGTCTGAGCGGTCAGTTCGATAGCCGCAAGTGCCGGGCGTCGCGGGTCGCAAGACCCGCGGCGCCCGGCCTTTTCGCTTTCGAGGCTGGCCCGCGAGGTGCGTCATGAAGATCGTCGACGCCAACAGCGATTTCGACATGAAGGTGCAGCGCGCGGCGCGCGCCGATGCACCGCCCGCCGCCACGGAACAGGCCGCCGAGCCGGTCCGGCAAGCGCCGGCCGCGCCGCCGGTGGAGGTTCACAAGATCGAGTCGGTCACGAGACAGATCGATTCCTTCCTGCGTAGCATCAACCGCTCGCTGCAATTCCGCGTCGATCAGGGCACCGGTCGCCTGATCGTGAGCATCTGCGATGCGGAGACCGGCGAGGTCATCCGGCAGGTGCCGGGTGAGGAAGCGCTGCGCATCGCGCAGAACCTGGAAAGCCGCCTGAGCGGCATGCTCGACGAAAAGGTCTGACGCCATGGCAGGATTGAGCTCATCGGGATTGGGATCGGGACTGGACATCAACAGCCTGGTCACGCAACTCGTCGCCGCCGAGAAATCCACCAAGCAGAAGCAGATCACGCGTTCGCAGACCAGTACGGTGACTTCCATCTCCGCGCTGGCCACGCTCAAGAACGCGATGTCCACGTTCAACACGGCGCTGGCGCCGCTCAAGACCGTCGAGATCTTCTCGGCGCGCTCCGCCACGTCATCCGACCAGGAATTCTTCACCGCCTCGTCCACCAACGAGGCGACCCCGGGCGTCTACGACGTCCAGATCGAAAGCCTCGCCTCCGCCCACCAGATCAGCTCCAACGCCTTCAGCGAGGGCCAGACGCACGTGGTCGGCACGGGCACGCTCACCATCACGGTGGGCGATGAATCGTTCGAGATCGCCATCGACGACAGCAACAACCAGCTCGGCCAGATCCGCGACGCCATCAACGACGCCACGGACAACGACGACCTGGTCACCGCGACGATCGTCAATGCCGCCGATGGCGCCCATCTCGTACTGTCGTCGGTTGCCTCGGGTGCCGACAACGCCATCGAGGTGTCGCAGGCCGGAGGCGACGGCGGGCTCGCGGCGCTCGAATACAACCCGTCGCTGACCACCAACTACAAGCAGCTGCGCGAAGCGCGCAACACCGAGGCGTACATCGCCGGCGAGCTGCACAGCAGCGCCACCAACACCATTACCGATGCCATCGACGGCGTGACCATCACGCTGCTGAAGGCCGACCCCGGCGAGGTCAAGACCGTGACCATCGCCAACGACACCGCCGCGACGGTGGGGCGGGTGAAGTCCTTCGTGGACGGATTCAACGCGCTCGCCAAACAGTTCGCGACGCTGCGCAGCTACGACCCGGACACGAAGAGAGCGGGCCCGCTGCTGGGCGACGCCATGCTGCGTTCCATCGAAGGCGAACTGCGCAAGAACATCGCCGACCCAGTGAGCGGCGCGACCGTTGCCTACCAGACGCTGGCCAGCGTCGGCATCACCACGCAGAAGGACGGCACGCTCACGCTGGACAGCGACAAGCTGACCGCGGCCATGACCGCCGACTTCGACGGTGTCGCCCGATTGTTCGGATCCGAGGACGGCGTGGCCGCGCGCCTCGCCAACGCCCTGACGCCGAGACTCGCGAGCGACGCGGAGATCGACATCCGCACCAAGCGCCTCAACCAGAAGAGCCTGGCGCTGCAGAAGGAGCAGGAGGCGCTGGACGCGCGCATGCTCAAGGTGGAAACCCGTTACCGCGCCCAATTCAACGCGCTCGACAGCCTGCTCGCGAAGATGCAGAGCACGTCTAGCTATCTCACGCAGCAGCTCTCGCAGATCGCCAACATCGGAAAGTAGTAAGGGCGGGGGCCTTGACAGGTCGCATCGCGGTGTGATCGGGACCGGCGGCCGCCGCTCAAGTTAGCCGGCGCCGCGCCGTTAAGCTCCATGACAGATTTGGAGCTTGCATCATGGCCTTCCCGCCCAACGCCGCAAAACTTGCCGCTTACCGCAGCACGTCGGTGCACTCCGGCGTGGAGTCGTCCGATTCGCATCGCCTGGTGGTGATGATGATGGACGGCGCGCTCGAGCGCATCGCCACGGCCCGTGGACTCATGAGTCATGGTCCGAGTGCCGACAAGGCACAGCTACTGCATCGCGCGGTGGCCATCATCGACGAGCTGCGCAACAGTCTCAACTTCAAGGCCGGCGGTGAGCTCGCCCACAACCTCGATTCGCTGTACGAGTACATGTGCCAGCGCATCATGCAGGCCAATGCCGCAAACAAGCCCGAGTGGCTCGACGAGGTGAGCCGGCTGCTGGGTGAGATCCGCGCGGCCTGGCTGCAGATCGCGGCGAATGGCCGGGCACGGGCCGCGGGTGCGCCGTGAGCCTCGCCGCGCGTGACAACGCCCGTGTCCGTCCGCAGCTGCGGCTGGTGCGGGGCGCATTCCGGCCCGCGGTCGACTGCGCCGAGTGGCGGCGCGTGGCGCAGGCGGTCACCGCCTGCACGCACGAGCTCGCCCGGCACCTGCTCGATCAGCGCTGGGTGCGCGTCGACGAAGTGATGCGCGAGCGCCGCGAGCTGCTGGCCGGCATGGAGCGTCTGCCACTCGATGCCGACGGCCGTCGATGCCTGCTCTCGCTGCGACAGGCCGCGGCCGAGTCCGAACGCGCCCTGGCGCAGATGATGGGCCTGTCATCGCGTTAGACGGGCGATGAACGGCGCGTCGTTCGCAGCTGCCAGGTGACTGGAAAACTGAGAGACTCGCCGACATGTTCGACGGCCGCGACACCATCGTGATGTTCGACAAGATCGCCTACGAGGATCTGCTGCCGGTGCGCTGGCGGCCGGCGGGCGCCGCGATCGGCGAGTTGCAGTCGCAGCAGTTCGCCGAACGCAACTTGCGCGTGCTGCAGGCCTGCGACGCACTCGAGGAGCACGGTCGGCTGGAGAAGCAGGACGATGATTCGCCGCACTCCGCCGACATCATGCGCCTCGACCTGAAGCTAAATCTGCTGCTGGACGTGGTCGGGCAGCTGCTCGCCGCCAGCCAGCAGCGGCCGCAATCCGTGCCGATCCGCTTCAATGCCATGGGCGCCAATTTCGTATGGCCGCAGCCGCTGCCGGTGGGCGCGCACGGTGTCCTCGAGATCACGCTGCGGGACATCGTCGTGCAGCCGCTGAACCTGCCGGCGGAGGTGGTGAGCGGCGCGCCCGCGGGCCAGGTGCGCGTGCGTTTCGTGGCGCTCGGCGAAACGGTCGCCGATCACATCGAGAAGCTGGTGTTTCGCCGCCACCGGCGAAAGATTGCCGGTGCGCGCCAGCAGTCGTCGCGCAAGTAGATTCGCGCGAAGGAATTTTCACTAAGGGTTTTTCCCTGACAGCGGGCGTCATCGGCACGCGCGCCAACTTTGTTAGGCGGGGTTTCCCTATTGCGCGCGAACTTGTCTTGCGCGTCACGGTTTTGATTGCGCTGCATGAGGAAGATACTTCCCGAGAGAGGAGTCACCGTGCAGTCACCCGAATACTTCGGTGCGCAGAACGAGGCAGTCGTTCGAAGCGCGGAAGAACGCAGGAACGGAAACGTCGCGTCGCTCGACGGCGTGCAGTTGCCCACCGGGGTTTCCCCGGCCGTGGCGGCCGTGAACCGGCTGATCCAGCAGGTCGCGCCTTACGACTCCACGGTACTCATCCTAGGGGAATCCGGAACCGGCAAGGAGATTGCCGCGCGCGCGATTCATGCCGCGAGCCCGCGCCGTCAACGTCCCTTCGTCGCCGTGAACTGCGGCGCCATTCCCGCCGAGCTGCTCGAGAGCGAGTTGTTTGGTCACGAGAAGGGTTCGTTCACGGGCGCGATCACGGCGCGCAAGGGTCGTTTCGAGATCGCCGAGGGTGGCACGCTGTTCCTCGACGAGATCGGCGACATGAGCCTGCCCATGCAGGTGAAGCTGCTGCGTGTCATACAGGAAAGAATCTACGAGCGCGTGGGCAGCAACACCTCGAGCGAGTGCGACGTGCGCATCATCGCCGCGACGCATCGCAATCTCGAGGAATCCATCATCAAGGGCACGTTCCGCGGCGATCTGTTCTATCGCCTGAACGTGTTCCCCATCGAGATGCCGACGCTGGCCGCGCGCATCGAGGACCTGCCGGCGCTGATCGACGATTTCGTGGCGCAGGCCGCGCGGCGGGGCCGTCCCGCGCTGCGGTTGCTGCCCGAGACGCTGCAGGCACTGAAGAACTATGAGTGGCCGGGCAACATCCGCGAGCTGTCGAATCTCATCGAGCGACTCGCGATCCTGTGTCCGGAACGTCCGGTGGGCATCGGCGACCTGCCAGCCCGTTATCGGCCCGCCGACTGGACGGCGCCCGCCATGCCGGCGCCGGCCATCACGCAGGAAATACCCCAGCTCGTGGCATCCCTGTCGGGCGGCGAAGGCGCTGACGCTGACGAAGAGGACGCCCTGCCGGCCGCCCTCTGGGAGCCGCAAGGTGAGGCGGCGCTGTCGGCGAGCACGCGTCTGCCGGAAAACGGCGTCGACCTGCGTGCCCACCTGACCCATATCGAGCGCAGTCTCATCAGCCAGGCCCTGGAACGCTCGGGCGGAACCGTCGCCCATGCCGCGCGCCTGTTGTCGTTGCGCCGTACCACCCTGGTCGAAAAGCTCCGCAAGCTCGGCATGGCGAGCAGCGGCGATGAGATCGCCGGGACGATTCTCAGGAGCTGACGCTCCGCTCCCGCGCCGCCCGCGCGGTGCCGTTCAATCGATGCGATCGCCCGCGAGCCAGCGAACGCGGCTGCGGAACCGTATTGCCAGGCGCTCGCGACGGAACGGCCGGCGCAGGCATCCCCCGGCGACGGAAAGCCGTCATCGCGTGTGATGAACGTCACGCAAAGGGCGGCAAAAGAGCGGGCACGGCAATTGCAACTGCAAGGCATGGCCGCTCAGAGCGCGGCCTTCTTGAGAGGAGTCGAGACAGATGAGCATCGAAACCAACTTGAGCGATTCGCTGGAGCCCGTCGCCGTCGACGCATCGTCGCGGCTGATCATGGATCTGGCGCGTCGCGTGGCGAGCACCGACTGCACCGTGCTCATCGTCGGCGAATCCGGAACCGGCAAGGAAGTGCTGGCCCGCCTGATCCACAAGTCCAGTCCGCGGGCGAAGAACCCTTTCATCGCGGTCAACTGCGCCGCCATTCCCGAGAACATGCTGGAAGCCATGCTGTTCGGCTATGAGAAGGGCTCGTTCACCGGTGCGCACAGCTCGCACGTCGGCAAGTTCGAACAGGCCCAGGGCGGCACTCTGCTGCTGGATGAAATCACGGAAATGCCGTTGGCACTGCAGGCCAAGCTGCTGCGCGTGCTGCAAGAGAAGGAAGTGGAGCGCATCGGCGGCAGCGGCGCGTTGCCACTGGACGTGCGGGTGGTCGCCACCACCAATCGCATGTTACGCACCGAGGTGGCGGCGGGCCGTTTTCGTGAAGACCTCTATTACCGCCTGAACGTCTTCCCCCTGGCGATGGCGCCGCTGCGCGATCGGCGCGACGACATCCTGCCGCTCGCCACTCATCTGCTGCAGCTGCGCTCGCGTCCCGGGCAGCGCATTCCCGCGCTGTCTGCCGACGCCGCGCACCTGCTGCTCACCTACGGCTGGCCCGGCAACGTGCGCGAGCTCGACAACCTGCTGCAGCGGGCGCTGGTGCTGGTGGAAGGCTCGGTGATCGAAGCCCAGCACATCCTGTTCGAGAAGCAGCCGACGCCGGCGGATGCGCAGATCAAGGCCGGCCCGGCGCTGCACGAGAAGATGGAGCGCGCCGAGCGCGACGTGATCCTCGAGGCGCTGCGCGCCGCCAATGGCAGCCGCCGCGAAGTGGCGGAGAAGCTCGGCATCAGCCCGCGCACGCTGCGCTACAAGCTGGCGCGGATCCGCAACTCGGGCGTGGAAGTTCCCGCGGCCTGATCCCGTCCGGCGCAATTCGTCCGGCAGGTACATCGCAGAGCGGAGGCAACAATCATGAGCAATCTGGAGATCGATCGCGTACTCGCGCAGATCCGCAGCATCTCGCAGGCCACGCGTTCGCCCGCCCCGGGCGGAATTGGCGGCCTGGGCGGCGTGGGTGCAGGTCCGGGCGCCGTGGGCGGCGTCGACAACGGCTTCGCGAAGCTGCTCAAGCAGGGCATCGACAGCGTCAATGCCACGCAATCCAACGCCAACGACCTGGCGGTGAAGTTCGAAAAGGGCGTGCCCGGCGTCGAACTGCCGCAGGTCATGATCGAGATGCAGAAGGCAAACATCTCCTTCCGCGCGCTCACCGAGGTACGCAACAAGTTCATCGATGCGTATCGCGAAATCATGAACATGCCGATCTAGAGACAGAGGTTTTAGCAAATGGCCGAAGCAGTCGTTCCCGCCCCGCAGCGTGTCATCAGCGGCATGAAACCGCTGATGCTGCTGGTCGGTGTGGCCGCGGCAATCGCTGCGGGAGTCGGTGTGATGTTGTGGTCGGTGGGCCCTACCTACAGCCTCCTGTATGCCAACCTGAGCGGCGAGGACGCCGCGCAGGTCGCGCAGGCGCTCGACGGCGCCCGCATTCCCTACAAGCTCGAGGACGGCGGCTCGGCCATCCAGGTGCCGTCGGAGCAGATCGCCGCCGCGCGGCTCAAGCTCGCGGCGCAGGGTCTGCCCGAGGGTGGCGGCGGCGTGAACGCGGTCACCAAGGACCCGGGCTTCGGCGTCAGCGCCTTCATGGAGAGCGCCCGCTACCAGCACGCGCTGGAAACCGAGCTGGCGCGCACCATCGCCTCGCTGCAGAACGTGCAGGGCGCGCGCGTGCATCTGGCCATGGCGCGGCAGTCGGCCTTCGTCAGCGATCGGCGCCCGGGCTCGGCCTCGGTGTTCCTGCAGATCAAGGCCGGCCGGCGTCTCGACGAGGAACAGGTGCAGGCCATCGCCAATCTGGTGGCCTCGAGCATCCCGGAGATGCAGGCCTCGCAGGTCACCATCATCGACCAGGCGGGACGGCTGCTGTCCGCGCCGAACACGGACACCGACACGGCCATGCGCGACAAGATGTTCGAGTTCGCGCATCGGCTGGAAGAATCCTATTCGCAGCGCATCCAGGACATGCTGACGCCGTTGGTCGGCCCGGGCCGCGTGCGCGCCCAGGTCGTGGCGCAGGTCGACATGGCCACCACGGAGTCGACGCGCGAACAGTTCAATCCGCAGGGCCAGGTCGTGCGCAGTGAATCGACCACCGAGGAGGCGGCGCGCAACGGGGCCGGAAACGCCGGCGGCGTGCCGGGTGCGCTCACCAATCAGCCGCCGCAGCCGGGCGTGGCCCTGCCGCCGGGCGCAACGCCGGCCGTGGCGCAATCGGCAACGAATACCCCGGCTGCCACCAATGCGCCCAACAATGCCACGGGCACGTCGGTGACCGGTCCGGATTCCACCTCGCGCCAGTCGACTCGCAACTACGAGATCGACCGGACCATGGCCTATACCCGCACGCCTGCCGGCCGCGTGACGCGCCTGACGGTGGCGGTGCTCATCGACAACCTGCGCACCACCGGCAAGGATGGCAAGGTCACCGAGACGCCGCTGCCGCAAGAGCAGCTGGACCGGCTTACCACGCTGGTGCGCGACGCCGTAGGCTTCGATGCCGCGCGCGGCGACAGCGTCAATGTCGTGAACTCGTCCTTCGTCGGCGACGCGCCGGTGGAGGAGGGTGAGCTCGAATCCATCCCGATCTGGGAGAAGGGCTGGTTCCAGTCGCTCGCGAAGATTCTCGCGGGTGTGGTGGTGCTGCTCATCGTGGTGTTCAGCGTGCTCAAGCCGCTGACGCGCGGGTTGCTCAATGCCGCCAAGACGCCGGTGCTGCGCCAGAGTGCGCTGGCCGCGGCCGTGGCCGCGGGCGGGGCAGGCTCCGGTCCGCCCGACGCGCCGCAGCTGCAATACGAACAACAGGTGGCAGCTGCCCGTGGCCTCGTCAGCCAGGATCCCAAGCGCGGCGCGCAGGTCGTGAAGCAGTGGGTGTCGGCCGATGATTAGGCAGAGCGCGAACCGTACCGGCGTGGAACGCGCCGCCATCCTGCTGCTGACGCTCGGTGAGAGCGAAGCGGCGGAGATCCTCAAGCACATGGGCGCCAAGGAAGTGCAGCGCCTGGGCAAGACCATGGCCGAGCTGGCCAATGTGTCCAAGGAGGAAGTGCGCGGCGTGCTCAGCGACTTCACCTCCGCCGTCGAATTACAGACGTCGCTGGGCGTGGGCTCGGATGAGTTCATCCGCCGCGTGCTGGTGAACGCGCTCGGCGAGGAGAAGGCCGGCAGCCTGATGGAGCGCATCAGCCTGGGTGGCCAGCGCAAGGGCCTGGACGCACTCAAGTGGATGGACCCGCGCGCCATCATGGACCTGGTGCGCAACGAACATCCGCAGATCATCGCCATCATCCTCGCCTATCTGGACGCCGATCAATCGGCGGAAGTACTCGCCTGCTTCCCGCCGCCCATACGTTCCGATCTGATCACACGCGTCGCGACGCTCGATGGCGTGCAGCCCACGGCGCTCGCCGAGCTGGACGACATGATGGAGAAGCAGTTCGCGGCCGCCGGCGGCACGGGCAAGAGTTCGTCGCTTGGCGGCCTCAAGGCGGCCGCCGAAATCGTCAATCTGCTCGACTCCTCGATGGGCACGGCCGTCATGGCCGACATCACCAAGGCGGACGAGCGGCTGTCGAGCAACATCCAGGATCTCATGTTCGTGTTCGACGACCTCATGCAGGTGGACGATCGCGGCATGCAGGAATTGCTGCGCCAGGTGGCGGCCGACCGTCTGCTCATCGCGCTCAAGGGCGTGGACGAGGAATTCAAGAACAAGGTGTTCAAGAACATGTCGCAGCGCGCCGCGGAGATGCTCAAGAGCGATCTGGAGGCCAAGGGCCCGGTGCGGCTCTCGGACGTGGAGGCCGCGCAGAAGGAGATCCTGCTGGCCGCGCGCAAGCTGGCCGACGAGGGCACCATCAACCTCGGCGGCAAGGGCGGCGAAGAGTATGTCTAGCGAGGGTCGGTGACCGATGGCCAGCGACACCGTTGAGCCCGTCTCGCGCTGGGACCTGCCTGCAGTCGAGGGCGCGGCCATGCCGCGGCCCGGCGTCAAGGGCGTCAACGTCATGCATCTCAGCATCGTCGAACGCGAGGCTTGGGAGCACGGGTACAAGGATGGTCACGTCGAGGGCGTGCGCAAGGGCGAGCAGGAGCTGGCCAAGCGCATCAACGAAGTGAACGTGAAGATCGCCGCGCTCGAGGCCATCATCGGCACGCTGGCGCGGCCGCTCGAGGAGCTCGACGCGCAGGTGGAGAGCGAACTCACGCGGCTCGCGCTCACGGTGGCCAAGCATCTGGTGCGCCGGGAGCTCAAGTACGACCCCGCGCAGATCATCGGTATCATCCGGCGCACCGTGGCGTTGCTGCCGCTGGCTTCGCGCAACATCCGCATCCACCTGCATCCCGACGATGCCGCCGTGGTGCGCGACAAGCTGGCGCAGCCGCAGGGCGACCAGCAATGGCAGCTCGCGGAAGATCCGCTCATGGCGCGCGGCGGCTGTCGCGTGACCACGGACAGCTCCAGCATCGATGCGCGTTTCGAGACGGCCGTGGCCGCGGCGCTGTCCGGCCTGCTCGGCGACGACCGCGCCGAACGGCCGCAGGACTCGCCGCGCGAGGGCGGCGCATGAGCGCCAACGAGAACATCGCGCGCTTTCGCGCCGAACGCGCCCAGGGCTGGCGCGAGCGCCTGTCGCGACAGGTGAATCGCGCGCTGGCGCTGCCGCCCCCGCCGGTGGAAGGGGCGTTGACGCGCATGGTCGGCCTCACACTGGAAGCCTCGGGTTGCCAGGCTGCCGTGGGCGATGTCTGCGACCTGTTGAACGGCGACGGCACGACTGTCGAGGCCGAAGTGGTCGGCTTCGCGGGTGACAAGCTCTATCTCATGCCCACGGGCGAAGTGCACGGTCTTGCGCCGGCCGCGCGCGTGGTGCCGCGCCAGCGTGCCGGGTCGGTGCGTGTCGGTCCCGGGCTGCTGGGCCGCGTCATCGACGGCAATGGCGCGCCGCTCGACGGGCTCGGACCCATCCAGGGCGATGAACGGGTCAAACTACTGGGTACGTCGATCAATCCGCTGGCGCGCCATCCCATCGACACGCCGCTCGACGTGGGCGTGCGCTCCATCAATTCCCTGCTGACGGTGGGTCGCGGTCAGCGCATCGGCCTGTTCGCGGGCTCGGGCGTGGGCAAGTCGGTGCTGCTCGGCATGATGGCGCGCTACACCTCCGCCGACGTGATCGTGGTCGGGCTCATCGGCGAGCGTGGCCGCGAAGTGAAGGAGTTCGTCGAACGCATCCTCGGGCCCGAAGGGCGCAGGCGCTCGGTGGTGGTGGCATCGCCCGCCGACAACCCCCCGTTGATCCGCCTGCACGGGGCATGGCTCGCGACCTCGATCGCCGAGTATTTCCGCGAGCGCGGGCTGTCCGTTCTGCTGATCATGGATTCGCTGACGCGCTTCGCGCAGGCACAGCGCGAAATCGGCCTGGCCATCGGCGAAGCGCCGGCCACCAAGGGTTATCCACCCTCGGTGTTCGCGCGCCTGCCGGCGCTGGTGGAGCGCGCCGGCAACGGCGCCAAGGGCAAGGGATCGATCACGGCGTTCTACACCGTGCTCACCGAGGGCGACGACCAGCAGGACCCTATCGCCGATTCTGCCCGCGCCATTCTCGACGGCCATGTGGTGCTGTCGCGGCGCATCGCGGAGGCGGGGCAGTACCCGGCCATCGACGTGGAAGCGTCGGTGAGCCGCGTGATGCACGAGATCATCCCGCCGGAACACGCCGAGCTGGCGCGCCGCTTCCGCCAGACGCTGTCCATCTACCAGCAGCATCGGGACCTCATCTCGATCGGCGCCTACCAGCGCGGCAGCGATCCGCGCATCGACGCCGCCATCGACCTGTGGCCCGCCATGCAGAAATTCCTCGCGCAGCAGATCCATGAACGCGTCGGCCACGCCGAGGCGGTGAATGCGCTGCGCCAATTGTTCGCCGCCGTGCCCGCCAGTGGCGCGATGCCGCCCGGGAGATAAGCCATGAACAAGCGCTCCGAACGTCTCGACGTCGTCCAGCAGGCCGCCTCGCGCACCGAGCGCGAACGCGCGGAACGCGTGGCGCTGGCCGAAAAGCACCTGGTGGAGATGCAGCAGAAGCTCACGGCGCTGGAGAAATACCGTACGGAATACGAGGCGGGCTTCGCGGCCAAGGCCGGTGCCGGCTTCGGCGCGGCGGGCGTGCGCGATTTCCAGACGTTTCTGGCCCGGCTGGGCGAGGCGCTCGAGCAGCAGCGGGACCTGGTCGCCGCGGCGCGCCGCGCACTCGAGGCCGAGCGCGACAGCTGGCGCGAGGCCGCGCAGCGCGCGCACGTGGTGGAGACGCTGGCGGAACGCTGGCAGAGCGAGGAAGAACGTGCCGCCAGCCGCCGCGAGCAGAACATGAGCGACGAGCTGGCCCTGCAGCTGCTGCAGTCCCGCGGACGCGCGAAGTGATTCCCGCCGCCGCACCCGCCATCCTCGAGGCCGCTCCGCTCAGCGCGACCCCGGCCACCAGCGCCGCACCGCCCGCGGGCTTCGACGCCATCCTCTTGCTGCAGGGGCTTGCGGGCACCGCTGAAACCCTCGACACGACCGCGCTGGAAGCCGACGACATCACCGACTCGCTCGCCGCCGATGACGGCGCCGACGACGACAGCGATGATGACATCGAGGCGTCCCTGGCCTTTCTGGCCAATCTGATCGCCGCCACGATACCCGCGGATTCCGCCGGCCAATTCCCGGCAGGCACTGGCGCGGGTACGCCGGACGACACCGGCGGAGCCTTGCCCGCGGGCCTGGACGCCGATGGCGGCTTCGCGCTCACGGCCGCTGCACTGACCACCGACGACGCGAAACCCGACACGCTGCTGGCGCTCGCACCCGCGAGTCCGGAACCTTCCGACCCGCAATCGGCCAACGACGATGCCGCGCAGAACCTGGCGCGTGCCGCCGAGCTGCTGGCGCAGGCGCCGCGACCCGCTCCTGAGGCCGCCAGGGCAACCGTGGCCACCCACGTCCGGGATCCCCGCTGGGCCGACGACTTCGGCGCGCGGGTTTCCCTGATGGTGCGCGCCGGCGAATCGACGGCGTCGCTGCAATTGACGCCCGTGGATCTCGGGCCCGTGGAAGTGAGCGTGTCGGTGAAAGACTCGCAGGCCACCATTCATTTCGGCGCCAGCCAGGCCGACACGCGCGCGCTCATCGAGGCCTCCCTGCCCAGGCTGCGCGAGCTGCTGGCCTCGCAGGGATTCAACCTGCTGGATGCCAGTGTGTCCTCGGGGTTTTCCCGGTCGAAGCAGCCGGCCTTCGCGGCCAACGACCGTGCGGGTAGTGAGGCCGAGGCCCCGGCCGCCGAGGTGCGCACCGTCCGCCAGATCGGCCTGCTCGATCTCTACGCGTAGCCGCCGACACCGCGCCAAAAAGCCGTCGCCATCCTGCCGCCGTTCGTGACGTGTCTCACGAAATCCGGGTGGCACGCGCGTTGCACCTCTCCCGGTAGTCGTACGAACCACTGCCGAAGGAAGCGTGAATGGCCACGGAGACCGAAGCTGTCGAGGGTGCCGAAGAGGGCGCGGAACCATCCGCCCCGGGGAGCAGAAAGCGCCTGATCATCATCGCCGCCGCGTTGCTGGTGCTCGGTGGCGGCGGCTTCGGCGCATGGCAGGCCTTCAGCGGCAAGGGCGCGGAGGGCAAGGACGCGAAGAAGGTCGAGGAGAAGGAGATGCTGCCGCCGCGGTACATCACCCTCGATCCGCCCTTCGTGGTCAATTTCGAAGCCGAGGCCGCCGTGCGCTTCCTGCAGGTGACTGTCGGCGTCATGACCCGCGATCCGCACATCGAAACGCTGGTCAAGGACAACGACCCGCGCGTCCGCAACGACATGCTGATGATACTCAGCGGTCAGAACTACTCGACGGTGTCCACCACCGAGGGCAAGGAACAACTGCGCCAGAGGTGCCTCGACGCCGTGCGCGCCATCGTCCAGGAGATGCATGGCGAGCCCGAGAAGATCGAGGCGCTGTACTTCACTTCCTTCGTGATGCAGTGAGCCGCCGATGAGCACCCAGGAAGTCCTCAACCAGGACGAAATCGACGCGCTGCTCAACGGCGTCGACGCCGGCGTGGTCAACACCGAGGCGCCGCCCGACGACGGCAGCGCGCGCGCCTACGATTTCAGCCGCGAAATGCGCATCGTGCGCGGGCGCATGCCCACGCTGGAGATGGTCAACGAGCGTTTCGCGCGGCAGCTGCGCAACACCATGTACAACCTGCTGCGCAAGACGGTCGAGCTGTCCGTCGGGCAGGTGTCCATGAAGAAATTCAGCGAGTACACGCACTCGCTGCCGCTGCCCATCAACCTGAACCTCTGCAAGATCAATCCGCTGCGCGGCAGCGCACTGTTCGCGCTCGACCCGAAGCTGGTGTTCGCCATCGTCGACAACTTCTTCGGCGGCATCGGCCGGCACGCCAAGATCGAAGGCCGCGACTTCTCCACCACCGAGATGCGCGTGGTGCACATGCTGTTGCGTGGCGCCTTCGCCGACATGAAGGAAGCCTGGACGCCGATCGCGCGCATCGACGTCGAGTACCTGAACTCGGAAGTGAACCCGAATTTCGCCAGCATCGTCACGCCGTCCGAGGTCGTGGTGGTCTGCCCGTTCAACATCGAGCTCGACGGCGGCGGCGGCTTCCTGCACATCGTGCTGCCGTACGCGATGATCGAGCCGCTGCGCGAAATCCTCGATTCCGGCGTGCAATCCGACCGCGCCGAGCAGGACGAGCGCTGGCTGGCCTCTCTCAAGGAAGGCCTGCAGGACGCCGAAGTGGAACTGACCACGCTGCTCGGCAACGGCAGCGTCACGCTGCAGAAGCTGGTCGATCTCAAGCCCGGCGATGTTCTCCCGTGTGATTTCTCCGGCAAGGCCACGGTGCTCGCCGAGGGGGTGCCGCTGTTCCGCGGTGCCTTCGGCGTGTCGCGCGGCCAACAATGTGTTCGCTATGAGCAGCGCATCCGCCGTCCCGGCCAGGGACCCATGGATGCCGCGCTGCTGCGTCGTTGAAGGAAACAAACATGAATGCGAAGAGTGAAGCGGTTCAGCACGACAGCGCCGAGGGCGCGCAGGACGTCAACCTGGAAGTCATCCTCGACGTTCCCGTGACCCTGTCCATGGAAGTGGGGCGCACGCGCATCCCGATCCGCAACCTGCTGCAACTGAACCAGGGCTCGGTGGTGGAACTGGATCGCGCGGCCGGCGAGCCGCTCGACGTGTTCGTCAACGGCACGCTGGTGGCGCACGGCGAAGTGGTGGTGGTGAACGAGAAGTTCGGCATCCGCATCACCGACGTGGTCAGCCCGGCCGAACGCATCCGCAAGCTCAAGTAGGTCGCATGGCGCAGGACACCTTGTTTGCCGCTCCGGACGTGGCGGCGCACGGCGCTGCCGCCGGCGGCGCGTGGTCGGTGACGCTGGCGCTGCTGCTGGTGGTGGGCATGATCGCCGCGCTGGCCTGGTTCGCGCGTCGCGCGCGCGGCGGTCTGTTCCGCGGGCGCCAGGCGCGCATACAGGTGCTCGCCACGCAGGCGCTCGGCGTCAAGGAGAGCGCGGTGCTGGTGCGGGTGGGCGACACCGACATTCTCATCGGCGTGGCGCAGGGATCGGTGCGCCCGCTGCACGTATTCCCGATCGGTGCCAACACCGAGGCGCCACCCGCGCCGCCGGCCGCCACCGAGGGCGGTGCCGGCACTGCGCCGAAATTCAAGGATCTGCTGATGAAATCGCTGGGGATGAGCCCGGACAAATGAAGAAGCTCGCGCTCACATTCCTGGGTCTCGCGACGCCGATGCTGACGCAAGCGGCGGCCGTGGGATTGCCCGCCGTCACGGTCACGACCAATCCGGACGGTGGTCAGACCTACTCGCTGACCCTGCAGATCCTGATCCTGATGACGGTGCTGACGCTGCTGCCCGCCATCCTGCTCATGATGACGGCGTTCACCCGCATCATCATCGTGCTCGCCATTCTGCGGCAGGCGCTGGGGGCCGGGCAGACACCGCCCAACCAGGTGCTGGTGGGCCTCGCGCTGTTCCTGACGCTGTTCGTGATGGCGCCGGTGGTCGCACGCATCAACACCGAGGCGGCGCAACCCTATCTCGCGGGCACCATCGAGACCACGGTGGCGCTCGAGCGGGCCGTGGTGCCGCTCAAGGAATTCATGCTCGAACAGACGCGCGAGACCGACATCGCCACGTTCGTGCGCATCGCCGGCGGCAAGGGCTTCGCCAGGAAAGAGGACGTACCGCTCAGCATCCTGGTGCCCTCGTTCATCACCAGCGAGCTCAAGACGGCGTTCCAGATCGGCTTCCTGCTGTTCATTCCCTTCGTGATCATCGACCTGGTGGTGGCGAGCGTGCTCATGTCGATGGGCATGATGATGCTCTCGCCGGTACTCATCTCGCTGCCGTTCAAGATCATGTTGTTCGTGCTGATCGACGGCTGGTCGCTGATCATGGGCACGCTGGCGCAGAGCTTCTTCAGGTAGGGATGCCATGACTCCCGAAACCGTCGTCTCCATCGGCCGGCAAGCTCTCGAAATGACGCTCATGCTGGCGGCGCCGTTGCTGCTGACCGCGCTCGCCGTGGGCCTGATCGTCGGCATCTTCCAGGCCGCGACGCAGATCAACGAGATGACCCTGTCGTTCATCCCGAAGCTGCTGGCCATGGCCGCGGTACTGGCGCTCACCGGCCCGTGGATGATCCGCCAGTTGGTCGAGTACGCGCGCGGCCTCATCGAAAGCATCCCCGGGATGATTGGTTAGGGGGCTGCGGCATGGCGCTGGAACTCACGACCGGACAGCTCGAAGGATGGGTGGCCCAGGCCTTCTTTCCGTTCGCGCGCATCGGCGCCTGCCTGATGGTGGCGCCGCTGTTCGGCGCGCGTTTCGTGCCGGCACGCACGCGCATCGTGCTGGCCGTGGCGCTGACCGCGCTGGTGGTGCCGCTGCTGCCTGCGCCCACGGTGACGCCGTTCTCCGGCCAGGGCTTCGTGGTCGTTGCCCAGCAGCTGCTCATCGGCGTCGCGCTGGGCTTCGCATTGCAGGTGGTGTTCGATGCGTTGGGCCTTGCCGGGCAGCTGCTGGCCAACAGCATGGGCCTGTCGTTCGCCTTCAACGTGGACCCGCTGCGCGGCAGCAGCACCGCGGCGCTCGGCCAGTTGTACATCATCCTGGCAACGCTGGTGTTCCTGGCACTGGACGGGCATCTCGCGCTCGTCCAGGTGCTGGTGGACGGTTTCAAGCCCATGCCCATCGGCGCGGGGCTGTCGCACGACGCGCTCTGGGCCATCGTGATCTGGGGCGGCACGCTGTTCTCCGGCGCCATCTCCATCGCGCTGCCCGGCGTCACCGCGCTGCTGATCGTGAACCTCGCCTTCGGCGTGGTGTCGCGCGCGGCTCCCTCGCTCAACCTGTTCGCCGTCGGCTTCCCCATTTCGCTGGTCATCGGCCTGCTGGTCGTGCTCGCCGGCATGGGGCCGCTCATCGAGGGCATCGCGCAACTCATCGGCCAGGGACTCGCGTTCCTGCGCGAGCTGTCGGGAGTCTGACGTGGCGGAGAGCGGCCAGGAAAGAACCGAACAAGCGACTCCCAAGCGCCTCGAGGAGGCGCGCAAGAAGGGGCAGGTGCCGCGTTCCACCGAGCTGTCCACCGCGGCGGTGTGCATCGCGGCGGCGGTGGCCATCTACTCGCTCGGCCATCTGGCATCCGGGCAGTTCGCCGCCTTCATGCGCGACAGCCTGAGCATCGGCCCCGAGACCGCCATGGACACCGAGCGGCTGTGGCCGCAATTGATGAACGCCGGTGCCCGCTCGCTGCTGATCGTGCTGCCCATCATGGGCGCCACCTTCCTGGCCGCGCTGGCCGCGCCGCTGGCGATCGGCGGCTGGAATTTTTCGGGCCAGGCGTTGCTGCCGCAATTCTCGCGCATGAATCCGCTGTCGGGATTCGCGCGCATGTTCTCGGTGCGCGGGCTCATCGAACTCGTGAAGGGACTGGCCAAGGTGCTGGTGGTCGGCGTGATCGCCATCGTGGTGCTCAGGAGCCTGGCGCCGCAGTTAATGGGCCTGTCCGCCGAGCCGGTGAAGAACGCCATTGGCCACTCGGCATCGATGGCCTCGTATGCGCTGCTGATCTTCTGCATGGGCCTGGCCATCATCGCGGCCATCGACGTGCCATACCAGCTCTGGAATTACGCCAAGGAGCTGAAGATGACGCGCGAGGAAGTGCGCGAGGAATACAAGGAGAGCGAGGGCTCGCCCGAGACGCGTGGCCGCATCCGCGAAGCGCAGCGCGCGCTCGCGCGCGGCCGCATGATGCAGGAAGTGCCGACGGCCGACGTGGTGGTCACCAACCCGACCCATTACGCCGTGGCGCTGCGCTACGACGAGAAGAAGAATCGCGCGCCCATCGTGGTAGCCAAGGGCGTCGAGCTGGTCGCGCTGCGCATCCGCGAGATCGCCGCCGAGCATGGCGTGCCGGTCATCGAGGCGCCGCCGCTGGCGCGCGCGTTGCACAAGTCCGTCGAGCTCAATCGCGAAGTACCCGCGGCGCTGTACATCACCGTGGCGCAGGTGCTCACCTACGTTTACCAGCTCAAGAGCGCGCGCGAACGTGGAGTGGCGCCGCCCACGGCACCCAACTTCGGTTCCGTGCCGCCCGCACCGGGACCTGAGGTGCACTAGCCGTGGCCGCTGCCAGCCAGAAATCCGCGATGAGCACGATGCTGCGTTCCGGCATCGGCGTGCCCGTGGGCCTCATGGCCATCCTGGCCATGATGATCCTGCCGCTGCCGCCCATCGTGCTGGACGTGCTCTTCACGTTCAACATCGCGCTGTCGCTGGTGATCGTGATGGCCGTGTTCCAGGTGCGGCGACCGCTGGAATTCGCGATCTTTCCCACCGTGCTGTTGCTGGTGACCTTGCTGCGCCTGGCGCTCAACGTCGCCTCGACGCGCGTCGTGCTCATGCACGGACACGAGGGTTCGCACGCCGCCGGCAAGGTGATCGCAGCCTTCGGCGAATTCGTGATCGGCGGCAACTACGCCGTCGGTGCCGTGGTGTTCATCATCCTCACCATCATCAACTTCGTCGTGGTGACCAAGGGCGCGGGCCGTGTCTCGGAAGTGAGCGCGCGCTTCGCATTGGACGCCATGCCGGGCAAGCAGATGGCCATCGACGCCGATCTCAACGCCGGCATCATCACGCAGGAGCAGGCGCGTGAGCGCCGCGCCGAGGTGCGCGCCGAATCCGATTTCTATGGCTCCATGGACGGCGCCAGCAAGTTCGTGCGCGGCGACGCCGTCGCCGGCATCCTGATCATGATCATCAACCTGGTCGGTGGCCTGCTGATCGGCACGATGATGCACGACCTGCCGGCGGGCGAGGCCACCCGCAGCTACACGCTGCTGACCATCGGCGATGGCCTGGTGGCGCAGATCCCGGGACTGCTTCTGTCGGTCGCCGTGGCCATCATCGTCACGCGCATCTCGCGCGAGCAGGACGTGGGCGTCGAGCTGGGCAGGCAGCTGTTCGGCCAGCCCAAGGCGCTGGCCGTCGCCGCGGCGGTGCTCGGCGTGCTGGGTGTGGTGCCGGGAATGCCGAATCTCATGTTCCTGTCGTTCGCCGCGCTCGCCGGCTGGGGTGCATGGCGACTGCATCGCAAGCTCAATCAACCCGTGATCGAGGAGCAGCCACCCGAGCCCGAAACGCCGCCGCCGCCGCCCGAAGTGCAGGAGCTGTCGTGGGACGACGTGCGTCCGGTGGATGTCATCGGTCTGGAGGTGGGCTATCGACTGGTGCCGCTGGTCGACAAGACCAAGGGCGGCGATCTGCTGGCGCGCATCCGCGGCATCCGCCGCAAGCTCACGCAGGAGCTCGGCTTCCTCGTGCAGGCCGTGCACATCCGCGACAACCTCGAGTTGGGACCCAACAGCTATCGCATCCGCCTCGCCGGCGTGGCCATCGGCGAAGCCGTGGTGCATCCGGAGCGCGAGCTCGCGATCAATCCGGGCCGCGTGTTCGGGCCGCTCAATGGCCTTGCCACGCGCGACCCGGCCTTCGGCATGGAGGCCACCTGGATCGAGCCCGCGATGCGCGAGCATGCGCAATCGCTCGGCTACACGGTGGTGGACGCGGCCACCGTGATCGCCACGCATCTCTCGCATCTCATCCAGACGCATGCGCACGAGTTGTTCGGCCACGAAGAGGCGGAGCAGCTGCTGAAGTCACTGTCAAAGGCCGCGCCCAAGCTGGTGGAGGAACTGGTGCCCAAGGTGCTGCCGTTGGCCACAGTCGTTCGCGTCATGCAGGGCCTGCTGGCCGAGCGTGTGCCGATCCGCAACGTGCGCGCCATTGTCGAAGCGCTGGCGGAGGCGGGGCCGCGCTCCCAGGACACGCAGACGTTGATCGCGGCAGTCAGGGTTGCCCTGGGCCGGCAGATCGTCCAGGACATCGTCGGGCTCGCCGAAGAGTTGCCGGTCATCACACTTGAGCCCGATCTCGAGCGCCTACTGTCAAATGGCCTCGCAAATAACGGCTCGAGCCCCGGTCTCGAGCCCGGGCTGGCAGAGCGTTTGCAACGAGGTCTGCAGGACGCGGCCGCGCGTCAAGAACGTGGCGGTGAGCCGGCGGTGTTGCTGACACCACCGAACCTCCGGGCGGCGTTGGCGAGGTTCTTCCGCGTGAGTGTTCCCGGCCTGCACGTGCTGGCCTGGAACGAGGTGCCGGACAACCGCCGCGTCCGCATGGTGACCGCGGTCGGCAGCCGGTAGTTGGAGAAGACTGAATGAAGATCCAGAGATACATGGCCAAGGACATGCGCAGCGCGCTCGCGCAGGTGCGTGCCGCCTTGGGTGAGGATGCCGTGATCCTCTCGTCCGGCCGTATCGGCGACGAGGTGGAAGTGGTCGCGGCCATGGACTTCGAGGCCGTGCAGCAAGTTGCGGCCCAGGCGATCGATGCGTCGGCGACGCATGCCGGGCACGGGCGAACGGCGAATCGCACGAGCACCGGCGGCGCCAGCCGCGCGCCGGCCACGCCGACCCACGCGGCCCGCAACGCCGTGCCGGACGAGCGGTTCGCCGCGCGTCCGGGCCGGATCGACGTGCGCGTCGACGACGATGACGCTGCCGCCCAGGCCGTTGCCGCCGATGCCCAAGCCCTCGATGCCCGGGGCGGGCGCGAACCGGCACGGGCGGCCGCGCGTCGCGCCTCGTCGCAGATTTCCGAGGATCTGTCGCCGGCCTTCGCCGCGCCGGAACCGCTGCCCTCGGGTTCCGAAGCGCAGGCCGCGCTGGCCAGCGAGATGAAAGACATGCGCCGACTGCTCGAGGCGCAGCTCGCGACGCTCACCTGGAACGACTTCCAGCGCCGCTCGCCGGTGCAGGCCGCCATGCACAAGGAGCTGGCGCAGCTCGGCATGAGCAGCGACCTTTCGCACTCGCTGGTGCGCAAGATTCCCACCGGGCTCGGTTTCTCCGCGGCCCGCCGCTTCGCGCTCGCCACCATCGCGCGCACGGTGCAGGTCACCGGCGATCGCTGGCTGGAGAAGGGCGGCATCGTCGCCTTTGCCGGTCCCGCCGGCGCCGGCAAGACCACGCTGCTGGCCAAGCTCGCCGCGCGCTGGGTGATGCGCCACGGCCCGCGCCGCATCGCCATGATTTCGGCCGACTCGGTGCGCATTGGCGCGCACGAGCAGTTCCACACGCTCGGGCGACTGCTGGGCGTGACCACGCACAACGTGTTCGACGTCGCCGAACTACCCGAATTGCTTTACGAGCTGCGCAATTGCCAGTTCGTGATGATCGATACCGCGGGCACGAGTCCGCGCGACCCGGAGCTGGCGCGCCAGTTGCGGTTGCTCAGCCAGATGCAGGCCAGCATCGAGACCTCGCTGGTATTGCCGGCGAGCACGCAGGCCGGCGCCATCGACGAGGTGGTACAGCGCTTCGCGCTCGCGCGGCCGACCTCCTGCTGCATCACCAAGATCGATGAGGCCATGAATCTCGGTGGCATGTTGTCCGCGCTCATCCGCCACAAGCTCGCCGCCGCCTACGTGAGCGACGGCCAGCGGGTGCCCGAGGACCTCGCACCGGCGCGTGCGCACCAGCTGGTGAGCAAGGCCGTGGAGATCGCCAGCCACAACGGCAACACCGCCGATGACGAAGTCATGCAGAGAAGGATTTCAGGAGCCAGGAATGGCCGCTAACCAGTCACCTTCCGGTACGTTCGAGCGATTCGGCGTGCACCCGAACCCGGTTCAGGTCATCGCCGTCACCGGCGGCAAGGGCGGCGTCGGCAAGACCACGGTGGCGGTGAATCTCGCCGCGTCGCTGGCCTCGCGCGGCAAGGAAGTGATGCTGCTCGACGGCGATCTCGGGCTCGCCAACGTGGACGTCTTCCTCGGCATCACGCCCCGACTGACCCTGGCCGACGTGCTCGCGGGCACCTGCTCGCTCGAGGAGGCCGTCATGGACACGCCGCAGGGCTTCAAGGTCGTGCCGGCGGCCTCGGGCATCGCGCAGCTCGCCGAGCTCGACACGATGACCCATCTCGGCCTGGTGCGCGCCTTCGGCGACATCAGCACCCGCCTGGACGTCATGGTGGTGGACACCGCGCCCGGCATTGCCGGCTCCGTGCTGCAGTTCTCGCAGGCGGCGCAGCAGGTGCTGGTGGTGATCTGCGACGAGCCGGCTTCGCTCACCGATGCGTATGCGCTCATAAAGATCCTGAGCCGCGATCACGGCGTGAAGCAGTTCCGCGTGCTGGTGAACCAGGTGCGCGGGCGGGGCTTGGGCCAGGCGCTGTTCCAGCGCTTCGAGCGCGTGGTCAACCGCTTCCTGCAGGTCGAGCTGGATTATGTCGGCGAGATTCCCGAAGACCCGTTCTTGCGGCGCGCAATCCGTGAACAGCGTCCCGTTGTGACCGGTTACCCGACCTGCCCTTCGGCCGTGGCTCTCAAGACGCTCGCGCTGCGGGCCGATATGTGGCCAGTGGCGGAAGGGCCCAGAGGCAACGTGGAGTTTTTCGTAGAGCGCCTGATCAGGCGACCGTCGGTTCGCCTCGAGGTGGTCCGATGAGCGGAGTCAGCGCCTACAGCCAGCGCGCCAGTGCCCGGGAAACCGAAGCGCTGGTCATGCGCCATGCCGAACTGGTCAAGCGCATCGCCTACCACCTGGCCGGCAGGTTGCCGGCGTCGGTCGAGGTCGACGATCTGATCCAGGCCGGCATGCTCGGGCTGCTCGAAGCCGCGTCGAATTATTCCGCCGGTCGTGGGGCGAGTTTCGAAACCTACGCCGGCATCCGTATCCGTGGCGCCATGCTCGACGGCTTGCGGAAGCTCGATTGGGCGCCGCGCTCGGTGCATCGCAAGGCGCGCGCCGTGGCCAATGCCATCCGCGAACTGGAGGCCGAGATCGGCCGCGAGGCGCGCGACATGGACGTGGCGCAGAAGATGGGTGTGTCGCTCGACGAGTATCACAAGATCGTCGAGGACGCGGCGGGTTGCCAGATCGCCAGCCTCACCACCGAGGAAGGCGAGATCAATGCCACCGACCCGGAAGCGGATCCGTTCCGCGACGTGATGGACGAGAGGTTTCGCGAGGCGCTGACCGAGGCGATCTCCGGTCTTCCGGACCGTGAGCGCACCGTGATGTCGCTGTACTACGACGACGAGCTGAATCTCAAGGAGATCGGCGCGGTGCTCAAGGTGAGCGAATCGCGCATCTGCCAGATCCACGGCCAGGCGCTGTCGCGCCTGCAGGCGCGGCTCTCCGGCTGGCGCGAGAGACTCTAGAGGCAGAGTGGGTGAGAGGAGGAGTGACAAGATGAGCAACAGCATGAAATTCCTGGTCGTCGACGATTTCTCGACCATGCGCCGCATCGTGAAGAACTGCCTGCAGGAGCTCGGCTACACGGACATCACCGAGGCCGACGACGGCAACACGGCGTTGCCGATGCTGAAGTCCGGCAACTTCGAGTTCCTGATCACCGACTGGAACATGCCCGGCATGCCGGGGCTCGAGCTGCTCAAGGCGGTGCGCGCCGATGCCAAGCTCGCCAAGCTGCCGGTGCTCATGCTCACGGCCGAGGCGAAGCGCGAGCAGATCATCGAGGCCGCGCAGGCGGGCGTGAGTGGCTACGTGATCAAACCTTTCACGGCGGTCACGCTCAAGGAAAAAATCGACAAGATCCTCGCCGGCAAGGCCGCGGCCTGAGGGCCGCAGCCTCCCCACGCCCATGGCGCCGGTCGACCTGTCCAACGCGCAAATGCGCGAAAAATACGGTGCGCTGGTCGCGGCCCTGCAGGGCGCCGTCGAAGCCGGCGACGAAGCCGCATTCCGTGGCGCCTTCGAGTTGCTGCGCGAACAGCTCAGTGTCGAATTCATGCCGGAGCTCAAGCGGCTGACGGCCTCGGCCGAGTCGGCGCTGGCGCGTTTCCGTGAGCGGGCGCGCATCGATGCGCTGGCCGACCAGGAAGTGCCGGATGCGCGCAAGCGCCTGGCGCACGTGGTCAAGCTCACCGATGAGGCCGCGCACCGCACGCTGGATCTCGTGGAGAAGTCCGGGCCGCTGGTCGAACAGACCGCGCGCGAGGCCGCCGAACTGCTCGAGGCGTGGAGCGCCTACGGCAGCCGCGATTGCGCCGGCAACTCGCTCTGGCCCGAGCGCACGCTGAGCTTCCTGGAGCGATCGCTCACCGACGCCGACCGGGTGCGTTCGCTGCTCTCGGAGATGCTGATGGCCCAGGGCTACCAGGACATCACCGGGCAGATCATCCGCAGCGTGATCGCGCTGGTGGGCGAAATCGAAATGGTGCTCGGCCAGCTGGTCGCGCTCTCCAATGGCGAGGACACGCGCCGCATGCCGGCGCTCAAACTACCGTCGCCGAACGGATCGCTGCACTCGGGGCTCGGCCCGCAGGTGCCGGGCCTGAGTTCGGCGGGCGACGCGGTGGCCGGACAGGACGACATCGACGCGCTGCTGGCCAGCATGGGTGGCTCGTAAGGAGCGCCCGTGGACATACTTTCCGCCATCGGCTTCATCCTGGCCCTGGTCGCGGTGCTGGTGGGCGCCGTGCTCAAGGGGGCGGGCATCCATGCATTGCTGTCGGCCGCCGCGTTCATGATCGTGGTGGTGGGCACGGTGGCCGCGATCTTCATCCAGACGCCGCTGCCGGTGTTCAAGCACGCGATGAGCCGGTTCTCCTGGGTGATCAAGCCGCCACCGCTCAGGGGCGAAGAGCTCATCCGCAAGATAGTCGAGTGGAGCAACATCGCGCGCAAGCAGGGCCTGCTCGGTCTGGAGCCGCTGGCCGAGCGCGAAGAGGACCCGTTCGTACGCCGCGGGCTTCAGCTGGTGGTCGATGGCGGCGAGCCGGAGAACATCCGCGCCATTCTCGAAGTGGAGATGGACGTGCGCGAGCATGCCGACACGCGCGCGGCCAAGGTCTACGAGGGCATGGGCATCTATTCGCCCACGCTCGGCATCATCGGCGCGGTGCTCGGGCTCATGGCCGTGATGCAGAACCTGGCGGATCCCTCCAAGCTGGGCCATGGCATCGCGGCGGCGTTCACCGCCACCGTGTACGGCATCGGTCTCGCCAACCTGTTCTTCCTGCCGATCGCCGGCAAGCTCAAGGGCATCGTCGCCGAGCAGACGCAGATGCGTGAGCTCGTCATCGAGGGCGTGGTGTCCATCGTGCTTGGCGAGAACCCACGCGCCATCGAATCCAAGCTGCACGGATTCTTGCATTAATGGGGACATTCCTGATTTGCAGCAAATGGGGACGCGCCTCAATCGGCACTGATGCGCTGCGAGGTCCGACCCCCTTTCCAGGAAATAGGGAGTGACCCCGATCTCATGGGCCGCCGCAAGAAAAAGCACGAGGAGCATGCCAACCACGAGGCGTGGGCCATCCCGTACGGCGACCTGATCACGCTGCTGCTGGCGTTCTTCGTGGTGATGTACGCCATCTCGTCGATCAACGAAGGCAAGTTCCGCGTGCTCTCGGATTCGCTGAACGCGGCATTCCGCGGCAATCCCACCACCTTCGAGCCGGTGCAGATCGGCGAGAAGGCGCGCGGCACCGGCGCGGACATGGAGATGTCCATCATGACGCCTTCGCAGATCTCCGGCCGGCCGCGCTCTCTCGTGGAGGCGGTGCGCATCGATGGCGTGGACGGCAGAGGCGCCGGCGCCTCGCCGCTGCCCGGCGCCGGCCAGACCGGTCATGCGCAGCCGCTGACGATCGAAGGCCACCCCATGGCCGCCCAGCTGGCGCAGGTCGCCGACGAGCTGCAGGACGCGCTGCAGACACTGGTCGATGCCGATCTGGTCGCCGTGCGCCGCCACCAGTTCTGGCTGGAAGTCGAAGTGCGCAGCGACATCCTCTTTCCGAGCGGCGTGGCCACGCTCTCCGACGAAGCCTATCCGGCGCTCGATGCGCTCGCGGCGACGCTCCTGAAGTATCCCAACCCGCTGCGAGTCGAAGGCCATACCGACGATCGACCGATCAACACGCGCTACTACCCGTCGAACTGGGAGCTGTCCGCTGCGCGCGCCGCGAGCGTGGTGCATCGCTTCCAGCGCGCCGGCATCGCCGCCTCGCGGCTGTCGGTGATCGGCTTCGGCGAATTCCGCCCTGCGGCGCCCAATGACACGCCGGCGGGCCGCAACGCCAATCGTCGCGTGGTGGTGGTCATCCTCTCGGGTGACGGCGCGCCCGCGCCGTCCGATGCCGCCGGCATGGCGGATGAGGCCAGCCGCGCCGCCCAGCCCACCGCGCTGCCGCCGCTGGCAGCCGGTGCGAGCGGCGTTGTCCAGAACGATTCCAGCGCGACGGAAGCCACCGCCGCCGCCGCACCGGACGCCGCCGCGAACGGCGTTGGCACGGAAACTGCTCCTCTACCCGTAACTGTGGGTACAGGCGGCGGAAATCCGTCGCGGGAGTAGTCATGACCGAGCAAACATTCGGGGTCCTGGAGATCCTTCTCCTGGGTCTGCGGGCCTTCGGCCTGTTCGCCGCCTTCGCGGGGTTCGCCTGGGCGCTGATGCGCATGCGGCGTGAACACGCCGAGCAGATGGAGAAGGTGGTCGAGTCGCAGCGCGCGCTGGCAACGCAGAACGAGGCCCTGTCGGAACGCGTGGCCGCGCTCGCGACGCTGGTCGCCTCACTACCGCGCCGCGCCGAACCCCTAAGCGAGATCCCGCCGCCGCCGCGCATGAGCGCGCCGCGCCGCGATTCCGGCGTGCGCAGCTACGAAACCGCCAAGCGTCTGGCGCGCTCCGGCGCCAGCGTCGAAGAAATCATCGCCTCGAGCGGCGTGGCCGGTTCGGAGGCACGACTGCTCCGCCGCCTGCATGCCCACCCGGCAACCCATGACGCGCGCCGCGATGACGCTGCCTGAGGCCAAACCATGCCTGCAACTGTGAAGCGGGTCGCCAAGCGCCGCTCAAAGAAGAAGACCTCCCGGCCGACAACCAGAAGCGCGACCGCGAAGCGCACGATGGTTCCGGAGATTGTCGAATCCATGTCCGTTGCAGTGAGCGCCCCGGCCAGGCCCGCGGTCGCGCCGACCGCCAATCCGCTGGCGTCCGGCAAAGTCGTACTCGGTGCGTCGTGCACCATTCACGAAGCCGCGGCGCTGCGTTCGCACCTGCTCGCCCAGGCCGCTCATCCAGGCCCCTACGAGTTGGACGGCAGCGCCGTGCAGCAGATAGACACCGCCGGCCTGCAGCTGGTGGTCGCCTTCGCGCTCGATTGCCTGGAGAAGGGCGTGCACTACGTGTGGACCGGCCGCTCGCCGGCGCTCGAAGAGGCCATCCGCACGCTCGGCGTCGGCGCGCTGCTCGAGAGCCCGGGCGCCGCCACGAACTATTCCGCGCCGGGGGCCGCATGACCCTGGATCTGGCGCAGTTCCACGAGACCTTCTTCGAAGAGAGCTTCGAGGCGCTGGACTCCATGGAGGCCGCGCTGCTGAAGCTCTCCGCGGGCGAGGTCGACGCGGAGCTGATCAACACTATTTTTCGCGTGGCGCATTCCATCAAGGGCGGCGCCGCCACCTTCGGCTTCAGCGACGTGGCCGGCTTCACGCACACGGCCGAGACGCTGCTCGACCAGATCCGCGCCGGCAAGCGCCCGGTGACCCCCGAACTCGTGGACCTGTTCCTGCGTTCCGGTGACCTGATGCGCGAGATGCTCGTGGCCACCAAGGACAAGCATCCTCTCGACAAGGCGCGGGTGGGAGCCGTGCATGCCGAGATCGAGGCCGCGCTGGCCGCGGCACCGGCGCCGGCTTCGGCATCGAATTCGACTGGGACACCGGAGGCATCGCCCGCGCAGCCGGCGCCGCCCGACGGCGCCGGCGACATCGCCATGTCCGGCCCCGCGAACGGGTCCGTGGGCTGGCGCATCCACTTCGTGCCGGGACCCAAACTACTGCAGCATGGCAACGATCCGCTGCGCATTCTGCGCGAGCTGCACAGCCTGGGCAGCTGCGTGGTGCGCGTGGACGCCATGAAGATTCCGCCGCTCGCCGATCTCGACGCCGAGGAATGCCGGATGTCGTGGAGCGTCGAGCTCAGCGGCGCCGTGGACGAGGCCGCGGTGCGGGCGGTGTTCGAATGGGTCGAAGGTGAATGCGATCTCGCCATCGAGCCGCTGGCCGGGCGCAGCGCATCGATTGCCTGCACGGCGGGCGAGCCGGCCGCGCCCGCGGTGTCGTCGGGGGCGGCCGCCGCCGTCCCGGTCGCCGCGAATACTGCCGCGAAGGCGCCGGCCGGCAACGAGCACGCCGAGGCGCGCGCCGGCGAGGGCGGCTCGATTCGCGTCAGCATCGAGAAGATAGACGAGCTGCTGAACTCCGTGGGCGAGCTCGTGATCACGCAGTCGGTGCTCAGCCAGCTGGCCGCGCCGCTCGAAGGCCGCGACGCCGATGAGCTGCGCAACGCGCTGGTCCAGCTCGAGCGTCACATGCGCTCCTTGCAGGAAAGCGTCATGCGCGTGCGCATGCTGCCCATCAGCTTCGTGTTCAACCGCTTCCCCCGCCTGGTGCGCGACCTTGGCCAGCGCCTCGGCAAGAAGATCGAACTGCGCATGACCGGTGACCAGACCGAGCTCGACAAGACCGTGCTCGAGAAGATCGGCGATCCGCTGGTGCACCTGGTGCGCAATGCCATCGACCATGGCATCGAGTCGCCCGAAGCACGCTGTGAGAAGGGCAAGAGCGCCACCGGCACCATCGAGCTCAACGCCTATCACAAGGGCGGCAGCGTGGTGGTCGAAGTCAGCGACGATGGCGGCGGCCTCAAGAAGGACAAGATTCTCGCCAAGGCGCGCGAGCGCGGCCTCGTGGCCGCGGAGGAGGAGCTGTCCGAGGACCGCATCTTCAATCTCATTTTCGCGCCGGGATTCTCCACCGCCGATGTGGTCAGCGACGTGTCTGGGCGCGGCGTGGGCATGGACGTGGTCAAGCGCAACATCAACGAGCTGGGCGGGCACGTGCAGATCTTCAGCACGCCCGAGAAGGGCAGCATGGTGCGCATCCGGCTGCCGCTGACGCTCGCCATCCTCGACGGCCAGCTGGCGCGGGTGGGCAATGAAGTGTACGTGGTGCCCATCGTCTCGATCGTCGAGACCATGCAGGTGCGCAAGGAACTGGTGAATTCCATCGCCAACAAGGGCGAGGTATTCCGCCTGCGGGACGAATATCTGCCGATCGTCCGCCTGTACGAGTTGTTCGGCATCCAGCCGGAGCACACCGAGCTGCTCGACGGGCTGCTGATGATCGTCGAAGCCGACGGCCAGCGTGTCGGCCTGTTCGTCGACGAGCTGATGTCGCAGCAGCAGGTGGTCATCAAGAGCCTGGAGACCAATTTCCGTCCGGTCACCGGCCTGGCGGGGGCCACCATGCTGGGTGACGGCCGCGTGGCGTTGATCCTCGACATTCCGGGCGTGATCACCCGATTCCAGCAGGCGCGCCGCGATCCGGCGCAGAGGGCCGCATGAGCGCGAGCTCCTCCGCTTCACCCGAGAGCACGGGGCGCGACACGCAGCAGTTCCTCACGTTCAGGCTCGCCAACGAGGAGTACGGCGTGGGCATCCTGTCGGTGCAGGAGATTCGCGGCTGGTCCGCGGTCACCGCCATTCCGCATTCGCCGCCCTGGCTGCTGGGCGTGATCAACCTGCGCGGGCAGGTGGTGCCGGTCATCGATCTGCGCGTGAAGTTCAACTACGCCACGGCCCACTACAACGAGTTCACGGTGGTGATCATCCTGAACCTGCGCGAGCGCGTGGTCGGCATCGTGGTCGACGGCGTCTCCGACGTGATCACGCTCGCCGCCGCCCAGATCAAGCCCGCGCCTTCGCTGGGCAGCCAGGCGGACACCGGCCACATCATCGGCTTCGGCACGCTCGATGAGCGCATGCGGATACTGATGGACGTGGAGAAACTCATGGCGAGCGCCGATCTCGGCGCCGTCAAGTCCTTGCAATGATTCGCAGAGGAAGTCTCGTGAAGATCTCAGATATCAACGTTGGTACGCGCCTCGCGGCGGGATTCGGTGTGCTGCTGCTGGCCTGTGCCGCGGTGGGCTTCCTGGGCTGGCAGCGGCTGGGAGAACTCGACAGCGATCTGAGCCGCCTCGCCACCCGGGAGTGGAACAAGGCACGCGTCTCTCTCGAGATCGATGCCCGGCAGCGCGACAACTATGGCCGCAGTGGCGAACTGCTGCTCACCGACGAGGACAATCGCGAAGTCACGCTCATGGAGATCTCCAAGAACCGCGGCGAGATCACCGGCGGGTTCAACACCCTCGACGAGCTGGTGGACGATCCGCAGAGCAAGGCGCTGGTGGAAACCATGCGCGAGACGCGCGCGAACTATGTTGCGGCTCTGGGCAAGATAGCGGACGCGGTGAATGAAGATCAGCGCGCCAAGGCGATCGAGATCTACGAAACTGAGCTGCTGGAGGCCCTCGATGCAGCGCTGCGGGCCAACGCAGCGATGGTGGAGCACCAGGACCAGGCCTTCGAAAAATCCTACGCAGATTCGAGTGCGCATGTCGTGCGGGCGCGCGAGGTGATCGTCGCCGTGGTGCTGGCCGCCATCCTCGCGGGCATTGCATTTGCCGTGCTGCTGGCACGAGGCATCACGCGGCCGCTGCGCGCCGCGATGAACGTGGCCGAGGCCATCGGCCGGGGCAAGCTCGACAACCAGATCGAAACCGGCGCCCGGGACGAAACCGGCCGGCTGCTCGAATCGCTGGAACACATGCAGAGCTCGCTGCGCGCACGCGACGAGAAGGACGCGGACTATCGCGGCCAGATCGCCGCCATCAACCGCGCCCAGGCGATCGTCGAATTCGCCATGGATGGCACGGTGCGCGAAGTGAATGACAACTTCGAACAGCTCATGGGCTACTCCCGTGCGGAGGCCACCGGCAAGCATCACAGCCAGTTCGTCGAGCCCGCCCTGGCGGGCAGCGCCGACTATCGCGCGTTCTGGGACAAGCTCCAGCACGGACAGTACGAGGTGGGCACCTTCAAGCGCATCGCCAAGGGCGGGCGCGAGGTGTGGATCCAGGCGTCTTACAACCCGATTCCCGATCTCAGCGGCAGACCGTTCAAGGTGGTGAAGTACGCCACCGACGTCACCGAGCAGATGGTCAGGAATGCCGACTTCGCCGGGCAGCTCGCCGCCATCGGCAAGTCGCAGGCGGTCGTCGAGTTCGACATGGACGGCACGGTGCGCAAGATCAACGAGAACTTTGCGCGCACCCTGGGGTACGCGGCCGCGGAAATCGTCGGCAAGCACCACAGCCTGTTCACGGATGCCGCGATGAGCGGCAGCGCCGAGTACCGCGCCTTCTGGGCCAAACTCAATCGCGGTGAAGCCGACATCGGCACCTATCGATGCGTTGCCAAGGGTGGCCGCGAGGTGTGGCTGCAGGCGTCCTTCAATCCGATTCCCGATGCCAATGGCAAGCCGTTCAAAGTGGTCGAATACGCGAGCGACGTGACCGCCACCATGCAGGCGCAGAACCAGCTGCAGCTCGCGGTCCAGCAGACCCAGGAGACCGTGAAATCGGCCATCGGCGGCGATCTCACGCAGCGCGTTCCGCTCGACGGCAAGACCGGCGACCTCGAGGTGCTGTGCCGCGGAGTGAATTCGCTGCTCGAATCCACCGGCGATCTCGTGAAACGCGTGAAGGGCGCGGTCAGCGAAGTGCGTTCGGGAGCGGAGGAGATCTCCCGGGGCAATTCCAACCTCTCGCAACGTACGGAAGAACAGGCCTCGAGCCTCGAGGAGACGGCGTCCTCCATGGAAGAGATGACCTCCACCGTGCGTCAGACCGCGGACAACGCCGGCCAGGCCAACCAGCTGGCCATGGCCGCGCGCGTGCAGGCGGAGAAGGGCGGCGCGGTGGTCAGCTCGGCGGTCACGGCGATGGCGGGCATCAACGAGGCCAGCAAGAAGATCGCCGACATCATCAGCGTCATCGACGAGATCGCCTTCCAGACCAACCTGCTGGCGCTGAATGCGGCCGTCGAAGCCGCGCGTGCCGGTGAACAGGGGCGCGGCTTCGCCGTGGTGGCCACCGAAGTGCGCAACCTGGCGGGACGTTCGGCGACCGCCGCCAAGGAAATCAAGGCGCTCATCGTCGACAGCGTCGCCAAGGTCGACGAGGGCAGCCGCCTGGTCGACGAATCGGGCAAGACGCTGGACGAGATCGTGAATTCCGTGAAGAAGGTGACCGACATCGTCGCCGAGATCGCCGCGGCCTCGCGTGAGCAGTCGAGCGGCATCGAGCAGGTGAACAAGGCGGTGATGCAGATGGACACCACCACGCAGCAGAACGCCGCGCTGGTGGAACAGGCTGCCGCGGCGAGCCAGGCCATCGTCGAGCAGGCGCAGTCGCTGTCCGCCATGGTCGAGCACTACGACGTTGGCGCGGACATCGCCGTGCGGGCGGGACAGTCCGCGGCGACGTCCGAGCGCCGCGGGAAGGACCGGCCCTGGGCGAATCCGGCCAGGACCGCGAAGCCGGTCGCCGCGCCGCCGGGCGCGATGCGCAAGGTGGCCAATGACGGCGCCGAGTGGAGCGAATTCTGAGGAATGCGATGAAAACGGCGCGCCGCAGCGTCGAACTACCCAGGTCACCCCACTTGCACGTGCACACGGAAACCAAATGATCCGCTTCTTCACTCGCGGCAAGGATTCAGCCGAGACCGCCACCCACCGTTCCGGCGCGGACGCAGACGCCCGCATCAGGGCCGCACTCGATCACGTCACGGCCAATGTGATGCTGGCGGATGCCGACCTCAACATCGTCTACCTGAACAAGACCGTGCAGGCCATGTTCCGCTCGGCCGAGACGGACATCCGCAAGGATCTGCCCAGTTTCAATGCGAACGCCCTGCTGGGTGCCAACATCGACGTGTTCCACAAACAGCCGGGTCACCAGCGCGCGCTATTGGCGGGGCTCACGCGAACGTTCGACTCGCGCCTGCAGCTCGGCGGCCGCACCTTCCGCATCATCGCCAACCCGGTGCATGACGAGCGGGGTGCTCGTGTCGGCACGGTGGTGGAGTGGGCCGACCTCACCGAGCAGATGCGTCGCGAAGCGGAGGAGCAGCAGCGCCGGGCGGCGGAGGCGCGCGCGGCCGCGGACAACCTGCGCATCAGGACGGCCCTGGATCACGTCACCAACAACGTGATGATGGCCGACGCACACAACAACATCGTCTATGTGAACAAGGCGGTGATGAAGATGTTCCGGGAGGCCGCCGCGGAAATCCGCCGCGATCTGCCGGGCTTCGATGCCGAGCGCCTGCTCGGCGCGAACATCGACGTCTTCCATCGCAATCCGGCGCACCAGCATCGCGTGATCTCGGCGATGACGGACACCGTGAAGGCGCAGTTCAAGCTGGGCGGGCGCAGCTTTCGCTTCTACGCCAATCCCGTGGTCGACGGGCAGGGCCAGAGGCTCGGCACGGTGGTCGAATGGGTGGACCGCACGCAGGAAATGGCCGTCGAAGAAGAAGTGCAGAGCATCGTCGCCGCCGCGCAGGACGGCGACCTCACGCGCCGGATCGACGAACAGGGCAAACAGGAATTCTTCAAACGTCTCGCCATCGGCATCAACGGACTTCTGCAGGGCGTGGTCGCGCTCGTCGCTCAAATCAAGGGCGCGGTGGCGGAAGTACAGAATGGTGCCGAGGAGATCTCGCGCGGCAACGACAACCTGTCGCAACGCACCGAGCAGCAGGCCGCCAGTCTGGAGGAAACGGCCTCGTCGATGGAAGAGATGACCTCCACGGTGAAGCAGACCGCCGACAATGCCGCCCAGGCCAATCAGCTGGCACTGGCCGCGCGCCAACAGGCGGAAAAGGGCGGGGCCGTGGTCGGCGCCGCCGTGAATGCCATGGCCGGAATCAACGATGCGAGCCGCAAGATCGCCGACATCATCGGGGTGATCGACGAGATCGCGTTTCAGACCAACCTGCTGGCGCTGAATGCGGCAGTGGAAGCCGCGCGCGCCGGCGAGCAGGGTCGCGGCTTCGCCGTGGTGGCCACCGAAGTGCGCAACCTGGCGGGACGCTCGGCGACCGCCGCGAAGGAGATCAAGGCGCTCATCAACGACAGCGTGACCAAGGTCGAGCAGGGCAGCCGCCTGGTCGACGAGTCGGGACGGATGCTCGAAGAGATCGTCGGCTCGGTCAAGAAGGTCACCGACATCGTGGCGGAGATCGCCGCGGCGTCGCGCGAGCAGTCGAGCGGCATCGAGCAGGTGAACAAGGCGGTGATGCAGATGGATTCGACCACGCAGGAGAATGCCGCGCTGGTCGAACAGGCCGCCGCGGCGAGCCAGGCCATCCGCGAGCAGGCGCAGCGGCTGAATGAGCTGGTGGCGATGTACGGCGTGGGCGACACCGATGCGCGCCGCGCCCCGGCGCGGCCGGCCGTGGGCGCGCGCCCGGCCGTACGGGCGAGGACCTGAACATGCAGTCAGCCGCAGTCGCAACCCGCATCGTCGACGAGGCCGACGCGGCGAGCTTCGCCCAGTTCCTCACCTTCGTCTGCGCCGGCGAGGAGTATGGCGTGGCCATCCTGTGCGTTCAGGAGATCAAGGGCTGGGACGGCGTGACGCGCGTGCCCTACGCGCCAAGTTACCTGCTGGGGGTGATGAACCTGCGTGGCGTGATCGTGCCGGTGATCGATCTGCGCACGCGCTTCGGCCTGCAGGCGCGCCCGCCGGACAGTTCGAGCGTGGTCATCGTGGTGCGCGTGCACACCGAGCACGGCGAGAAGACCGCCGGCATCGTGGTCGACGCGGTGTCCGAGGTGTACAGCGTGGCGCCCGATAACATCAAGCCGACGCCGGAGCTCGGCGCGACCGCCGAGCGTGCCTGCGTGCGCAACCTGGCCAGCATCGATGACAAGATGGTCATGCTGCTCGACATCGACCGACTCGTGGCCACGTGCATCGCGGCGCCGGAGGCGGCAGGAAACCGCTGATGCAGCCCCAGGGTCCCAGTCCGCTCGCGGCGATCACCGGCGACTTCCAGTTGTCGCAGGCGGAGTTCGAGCGCATCCGCGTGCTGGTGCGCGAGCACACGGGCATTGCGTTGTCGGATGCCAAGCGCCAGCTGGTGTACGGACGCCTGTCGCGCCGGCTGCGCGCGCTCAAGCTGGGCAGCTTCTCCGAGTACATCAAGCTGCTCGAAAGGGGCGAGCCTGCCGAGCTGGAGGAATTCACCAACGCCGTCACCACCAACCTGACGTCGTTTTTCCGCGAGCCGCATCACTTCGAATACCTGGGGCAGGAAGTGCTGCCCGAGGCGCTCAAGCGCAACGCCGCCCTGCGCCGGATGCGCATCTGGTGCTGCGCAGCCTCGACCGGCGAGGAACCCTATTCCATCGCCATGGTGCTGCGCGAGGCGCGCGAGAAGCTCGTGGGCTGGGATGTGAAGCTGCTGGCCACCGATCTCGATTCGAACGTGCTGGCACATGGCCGGCGCGGCCTGTACTCGCCGGATCGCTTCAGCGGCATGGCGCCGAAGCGCGTCAGCCGGTTCTTCACGGACGTCGCCGAGCGCGGCGAGCGCAAACTCGCCGCCGGCGACGAGCTGCGCAGCCTGATCACCTTCAGGCAGCTCAATCTCATGCACGAATGGCCCATGAAGGGACCGTTCGACGCCATTTTCTGCCGCAACGTCATCATCTATTTCGACAAGGACACGCAGCGCGTGTTGTTCGAGCGCATGGCGGCGCTGCAGCGCCCCGGCGATTACCTGTTTCTCGGCCATTCGGAGAGCCTGTACCGGGTATGCGACCGCTACGAGCTCATCGGCCGAACCATCTACCGGCGGCTGCCGGACTGACGGAACCCGACCATGGCCAGCAAGAAGATCAAGGTACTCGTGATCGACGACTCGGCGCTGGTGCGCCAGATCCTGGTGCAGATTCTCAAGAGTGCGCACGACATGGAAGTGGTCGGCACGGCCAGCGATCCGTTCGTCGCGCGTGAACGTATCAAGGAGACCAACCCGGACGTGCTGACGCTGGACGTGGAAATGCCGCGCATGGACGGCATCACCTTCCTGGCAAACCTCATGCGCCTGCGGCCCATGCCGGTGGTCATGGTGTCCTCACTCACGGAACGCGGCGCGGAGATCACGCTCAAGGCGCTCGAGCTGGGCGCGGTGGATTTCGTCTCCAAGCCCAAGGTGGACGTGGCCGGTACGCTGGCGGATTTCAGCGAGGAGATCCTCACGAAGATCCGCACCGCCGCCGGCGCGCGCGTGCATGCACGCCCGGGCGCCGCGGCGACGGTGCCACCCCGGAATTCCGCGGACGCCATCCTGCCCGCGGCCGGTGCGGTGTCCGGCGGAGCCGGCGCGGCTGCGCGCAAGATGCTGCGGACCACGGACCGCATCATCGCGGTGGGCGCGTCGACCGGTGGCACCGAGGCGATCCGCGAATTCCTCATGGGACTGCCGGCGGACTGTCCGGCCGTGGTGATCGCGCAGCACATACCCGCGGCCTTCAGCGCGCCGTTCACGCGCCGCATGGATTCCGTGTGCCGGCTCAGCGTCTGCGAGCCGCACGACGGCCAGTACATCATGCCCGGCCACGTGTACATCGCGCCGGGCGGCAGGCATCTGCTGGTGGAGCGCGACGGCACCCGCTATCGCTGCCGCCTCAACGACGGCCCGCCGGTCAATCGCCATTGTCCGAGCGTCGACGTGCTGTTCCGCTCGGTGGCGCAGAAGGTGGGACCGAATGCCGTGGGCGTGATCCTCACCGGCATGGGCGACGACGGCGCCCGGGGTCTGAAGGAGATGCGCGACGCGGGCGCGCCCACGATCGCACAGGACGAGGCGAGCAGCGTGGTCTGGGGCATGCCCGGCGCCGCGGTGAAGCTGGGGGCGGTGCAGGAAGTCCTGCCGCTCGGCAAGGTGGCCGAGGCCGTGATGCGCCTCGCCGAGACGGCAGGCGCGCAATCGGTCGCCGCCGCCAACTGATGCAAGGGAGAGGACGATGACGAGAACGATCATGACCGTGGACGACTCCACGTCGATGCGGCAGATGGTGAAGGCCACGCTGCAGTCGGCCGGATATGGAGTAGTGGAAGCGGCCGACGGACAGGAAGCGCTCGACTACGCGCGTGAGAACTCCGTCGACCTCGTGATCTCCGACGTGAACATGCCGCGCATGGATGGCATCACGCTGGTGCACGAGCTGCGTGCGCTCTCCACCTACCGCCTCACGCCATTGCTGCTGCTGACCACCGAGTCCAGCCAGGAGAAGAAGCTGGAAGGCAAGCGAGCCGGCGCGACCGGCTGGATCGTCAAACCTTTCAATCCGCAGCAGCTGCTGGCCACCCTGCAGAAACTGCTCTGAAGCCCGGCCTCATGGACGAACCCGCCAACCGCCCCCTGGACACGCTGCCGCTCGCCGCGGTGCTCGAGCTGGTCGCCATGCAGCTCGAGGTGGCCATGCAGAACGCTGCCGCGCAGGCCGAACGGCTGTCGCAGTCGGTGGCGCAGTTCGCCTCGGTGGGGGCGCGTCTCGGTGCGCACACGCGTGCGAGCGGCGACACCGCGCTGGCCGAGCATGCCCAGGCCATCGAGGACGAGGCGGCGCGCGCGATGATGGCCATGCAGTTTCACGACCAGCTCACGCAGCGCGTGACCCATGTACGCGACGCGCTGGGCGATCTGCACGACGAGCTGCTCGGCGGCGGCACGCCCGACTGGACCGCGCTCGCGGCCAAGATGCGCGCGCACTACACCATGGAGGACGAGCGACGCTTGTTCGACCTGGTGATGTGGGCCTTCCCCGGCGCCACCGAGCGGCGCGACGAAGAATCGCTGACCAGCAGCGTGGAGTTGTTCTGAGTATGACCCGGAAGGTGGTCAGCACCGGGATTACGGGGCGGCACGGCAAGCTCGGGCGCGTGGCGCCCAACGACGCGCAGCCGCAGCCGGCGCTGCCGCAGTTCGCGCACATTTCACGCTATTGGGATTCCGAACATTCGACCTTCACGGCGCGCCTGCTGCCCGGCGAGTACTACGTGACGCGCCATGCGGAGACGATCGCCACGGTGCTGGGGTCATGCGTCTCGGCGTGCATACGCGATGCGCGCCTGGGCTATGGCGGCATGAACCATTTCATGCTGCCCCTCGACGGCTCGCTCGGGCTCAGTGCCTGGGGCGCGGCCAACACCGCCGCCACGCGCTATGGCAACGTGGCCATGGAACGACTCATCAACGACATCCTCAAGCTCGGCGGCCGGCGCGAGAACCTCGAGATCAAGCTGGTGGGCGGCGGCCGCGTGCTCGCCGACATGGCCACCGACATCGGCGCGCGCAACATCGCCTTCGTGCGCGAGTACGTGGCGGCCGAGGGCTTCAAGGTGTTGGGCGAGGACCTGGGCGACATCTTTCCGCGCAAGGTGGTGTACTTTCCGCAGACCGGCCGCATCCGCGTGCGCAAGCTGTCCGCCGGGCGCGACGACGCGCTGGCGGCGCGCGAGCGGCAGTATCTGCAGCAGCTCGACACCAAGCCGGTCGAGAACGAAGTCGAGCTCTTCTGAGCGGCGGAGGCGGCATGGCGAACGCGGCACTATCGGACGAGACACGAATCACGCAAGCAGTCGACGAAGTCACCCAGGTGCTCACCGCCGAGCTGGCTGGCGATGCGCTCGATCTGCCGAGCTTCCCGGAGGTCGCCATGCGCGTGCGCAAGGCGCTGGCCAACCCCGACATCGGCCTCGACGACGTGGTGCGCATGGTGAGCGCCGAGCCGTCGCTGGCGGTGCGGCTGCTGCAGCTGGCGAATTCGGCCGCCCTGAATCCCTCCGGTCAGCGCATCACCACGTTGCGCGTCGCCATCGCGCGCATCGGCTTCAACCTGGCGCGCAGCGCGACCATCGCATTCGCCATGTCGCAGATGCGGCGCGCGGATGCCTGGCGCGGGCTGGAGACTCGATTTCGCGAGCTGTGGGAGCAGAGCGCCACGCTGGCCGCGGTCAGTCACGCGGTCGCGAAACGCGCGCGGGGCGTCAACGCCGACCAGGCCTTGTTCGCCGGCATGTTGCATGCGGTGGGCAGGTTGTTCGTGCTCACCCGCGTCAGCCGGCATCCGGTGCTGCTGAATTCCCAGGCGTACCATGATCTGGAGCACCATTGGCAGGCGCGGGTGACGCGTGCGCTGCTCACGCGCTGGGACGTCGGCGCCGACATCATCGCGGCCGCCAGCGACTTCGCGTCGGCCACCGAGCCACGGACCGGGCCGGCTGACCTGCGCGACGTGTTGTTCGCCGCCCGCTGCATCGTCGACCGGCCGCCCGGGGCAATGCCGGAGCCGCACCTCTTCCTGTCGGCGCCTTTCCAGCGGCTGTCATTCGATCCGGCGGCCTGCGACGAGATCCTGCATGCCTCCGCCACGGAGGTCGCCTCGCTGCGGGCCGCGCTGATCGACTGAGCGCTTTACATATCGCGGCCGCATCGCCACCGCTGTAGGGGAGAGCGGCAGGCGGGGGCGGCAATTTCCGGGCACTTCGCCGTGCCGCACTCACATTCGCATGGCACGGGTTAAATCCCCGCTGCGCGTGACCGATAACCCACATCATGAGCTTCGATTTCGTCTCAGCGCCGGGAGGTTCCGCGGACTCCGCGAGGGTCGCCGCGCGCGCGGCGGAAGCGGCGCGCCTGGTCCAGGCCCTGACCGTGGAGCTGGCGGGCGAAAAGATCGACCTGCCGAGCTTCCCCGAGGTGGCGGCCCGCGCCCGCAAGGCGCTCGCCAACGAGTTCGTCGAGATCGAGGACGTGGTGCGCATCATCAGCGCCGAGCCGGCCCTGGCCGCGCGCCTGCTGCAGCTCGCGAATTCGGCGGCGCTCAATTCCAGCGGCCGGCGCATCGCCGACCTGCGCCAGGCGCTGTCACGCATCGGCTTCAACATGGCGCGCAGCGCCACCATCGCCTTCGCCATGTCGCAGCTGCGGCGCGCCGAGGCGTACCGCGGCCTCGAGCCGCTGCTCGACGAACTGTGGCAGAGTTCGGCCCACGTCGCCGCCGTCAGCCACGTGGTCGCCCGGCGCTTCACGCGTGTGAACCAGGACACGGCACTGCTCGCCGGCCTGCTGGGCGGCATCGGCAAGCTCTATCTATTGACGCGGGCCGCGCGCTTCCCGGCCGTGCTCGCCGACGCGGCCACCTACCAGCGAATCGTGGCCGAACTGCACGGGCGCGTCTGCCAGGCGATCCTGCGCAACTGGGACATTCCCGAGGAAGTGGTCGATGCCGTTCTGGCCTGCGAGAACCATGATCGCGAGCACGAGGGCGCGACCGATCTCACCGACGTGTTGACCGTGGGCGCGGCGCTGGCGTCACTGGGGCCGAGCCCGGTGGCCGAACAGATGCTGTTCCTGGGCATCCCGGCGGCGCGCCGCATGAAACTGGATGCCGACGCCTGCGTGGCCGCACTGCAGGAATCACACGAGGAGATCGTCTCCCTGCGCGCGGCGCTCGGCGACTGAATGCCATGAGCGCCTCTCCGGAAACCAGCAGCACCTCGACGGTGGAAATGCGCGCGCTGCCGAACACCGTGGTGTTCGGCTTCGTGAAGTCGCTGGCCGTCGAGCTGTCCAAGGGCCAGGTCGAACTGCCGTCCGTTCCCGAGGTGGTCATCAAGCTGCAGCGCACGCTGGCCGACGAGAACGTCAGCAACGAGACCGTGGTGACGGTGGTGGGCGCCGAGCCCATGCTGGCCGGCAAGCTCATGAACATGGCCAATTCCGCGGCCCTGAATGCGTCGGGCCGCAAGATCGCCGACCTGCGCACGGCCGTCGCGCGCGTCGGCTTCAACATCGTGCGCTCCGCGGCGCTGACCTTCGCGGTCGAGCAGTTGCGCAAGGTGGAGGAATTCCAGCAACTGCGCGGCCCGCTGGACGCGCTGTGGCAGAACAGCGTGCAGGTCGCGGCGCTCTGCCACGTGCTGGCCCGCCGCTTCACCTCGCTCAATGGCGACGCGGCGCTGCTCGCCGGGCTGATGCACAACGTGGGGCGCATCTACATCCTCACGCGCGCCAGCAGGAACCCGGCGCTGATCGCGGACCGGCTGACGTACAACTCCATGGTGCGCGACTGGCACGCCAACGTCGGCAAGGCGGTGCTGGAGAACTGGCGTGTCGCCGACGAGATCGTCGAGGCGGTGACCAACTACGAGGACCTTGACCGCGAGGCGCGCGGGCCCGTGACACTCATCGACGTGCTGTCGCTGGCGGTGCTGCTCGAGCAGAAGAGCACGCAGACCTCGCCCGAGCCGGACGGGAATTTTCTGAAGGGACTGAAGCGGCTGCAGCTGCAGCCGGGCGATTGCAGCAGCGTGCTCGCGGAGTCGGCGGACGAGATCGCCGCGCTCAAGGCGGCGCTGGGTGGTTAAGGAAGGGACGCGGAGGAAAGCATGCCGTCCATGGCGTTAGGGACGACCACGATCGAGAACATCGTCGCGCACGACGCGGCCGCGCTGGAGAAGGACCTGGCATCGATCCGCATGGATTCGCAGGTCATGCTCCCCGGCGTGCCGCAGATCGTCACGCGCCTGCAGCAGATGCTGAGCGATCCGGACGTGGGCATTCCACAGCTGATTCCGGTGATCAACTACGAGCCCATTCTCGTGGGCCGCGTGCTGCAGATGGCCAATTCCGCGGCCCTCAATCCAACGCGCCGGCAGGTGACGGACGTGCGCACCGGCATCACGCGCGTCGGCTTCGACCTGCTGCGCTCGGCCACGCTGGCCTATGCCATGCGCCAGCTCTCGCAGGCGCACTCGGTCAAGGACATCCGCCCGCATTTGGAGGCGCTCTGGGAGCGCAGCGCCTGGACTGCGGCAGTCTCTTACGTGATCGCCCGGAAGTTCACCCGGGTCAACCGCGACGTGGCTTTCCTGGGCGGGCTCATGCACGGCGTGGGAAAACTCTTCGTACTCACCCGGGCGGCGCATTTCCCCTTCGTGTTGCGCGATCGCACCAAATACGCAGGCATGCTGCGCAAGTGGCACGCGCCGTTCGCCAAGGCTATTCTCAATGGCTGGCGCATCAACGCCGAGGTCATCGAGGCGGTGGTGCAGTACGAGAATCTCAACCGCGAAGTGGTCGGCGACGAGCCCGACCTCACCGACATCCTGGCCACCAGCTATCTCGTGGTCGGCCACACGGGTCGCATGCAGGATCTCTCCATGACGGTCGAGAAGATTGCCGCGTTCTCCCGCCTGCGGCTGGACATCATGGCGGTGGAAGAGACATTGGAGCAGTCTCGCGAAGAGATCGAAGATCTGCGGCTGGCCCTGCGCTAGTCCGTCTTCCGCCACGCTTCCGTGACCAGGTACCTCGCGAACACAGCACTGCTGGCGGTTCTCTACTTCTTCGCCGGAAAGCTCGGGTTGATGCTGGCATTGCCGCCGGGCTATGCCACGGTCATCTGGCCTCCGTCCGGCATCGTGCTCGGCATGTTGTTGCTGCACGGGCGGGGCCTGGCGCCCGGCGCGTTCCTGGGCTCGTTCCTGCTGAATGCCATGGTCGGCCATGCACCGCACGACCTGCCCACGGCGCGCGAGCTGCTGCTGGCGGGCAGCATCGCGGCCGGTTCGACGATGCAGGCGCTGCTGGGCCATGCGCTGATCGTGCGCTGGTTCGGCTCTCCGGTTCGTCTACGCGAACTCGCCGACGTGGTGCGATTGCTCGCGATGGCGGTGCCGATCGCCTGCCTGGTGTCGCCCACGGTTGGCGTGCTGTCGCTGTACGGCATGGCAGGATTGCAGGGCGACTACGCCGCCAACTGGCTCACGTGGTGGTCGGGCGACATGTTCGGTGTGCTGGTGTTCATGCCGCTGACGCTGGTCATGAGCCGCCGCACCGCGCTGATGTGGCGCGATCGTCCCGTGCAGGGCGTGCATGCCGTCAGCCTGATGTTGCTGGTGCTGCCGCTCGGGCTCACCTTCATCGCCTGGAAATCCTTGTCGGAGACCAGCTACCGGCAGAGCCAGGCGCATTTCGAATCGCTCGCGCGGGAGAGTGAGCAGGCGCTGGCTACGCGGCTGGCGGCCTATGCCAGCGCGCTGCGCAGCGGGGCGGGCATCGTCCAGAGCTCGGTGTTCGTCTCGCGGGAGGAATGGCGCACGTTCATCGACGCGCTGCGACTGCGCGAGGACTATCCAGGCTTGCTCGGGTTGGGCTGGATCGAGCGCGAGCCTTCCGCCACCGCGCCGCGCGACGTGGTGAAGTACCTGGAGCCCGGCGCCGTCGGCGGGGCGGCCGTGAGCGAAGACGTGAATGCGCAGCCCCTGTTCCGCGACGCGGCGAGTCGCGCCGGCGCCTCCGGTCTGCCGGCGATGACGAAGTCGCTCAGGCTGGGCCACGACGAGGAATTCGCGCCAGGATTCCTGCTGCTGCAGCCGGTTTACCGCCCGGGAATGCCGCTGGCGGATGCGAAGCAGCGGCTGGCCGCCCTGCGCGGCTTCGTATTCGCGCCGTTTCAGGCTCGCGGTCTGCTGGCCGATCTCACACCGAGCCAGGGCCGTCGCCTGGACGTGACGCTGTCACGAGACGACGCGCCCTTGTTCAGCACGCGCGTGGGCGATCGAACCGCGCGCTTCAGCGTGCGGCGGGATTTTCCGGCCTTCGGCGTCACCTGGCAGCTGGAGTGGAGCAGCACGGTGGAGTTCGAACGCACCGAAAGCCGCGGCGGCGCGAACTTCGTGTTGTTCGGCGGGTTGCTGTTCACGGGCTTGTTCGCGGTTCTGCTGGTGGTGTTTGGCCGGCGCACGCCTGCCGTGGAGGCCAGCGGTCCGCTGGAACAGCCGTGGATACTGCCGCTCGCCACTTTCGCGCTGGTGGCCGGCGGCAGCCTGGCCGCCTGGGCGTTGCTGTCGAGCGCGGAGCGTGCGCACTTGAGCTCGCAGGTCGATGCCGAGACACGCCGGCTCGAGGCGGATCTCGAGCGCTCGGTGCGCGATCGCCTGCAGGTGGTGCGCCGCATGGCGCATCGCTGGTCGGCTGGCGGCGGCACGCCCTACGTCGTGTGGCGCAACGACGCGCGCGACCTGACGCGCCAGATCGTCGGCCTGGAGCAGCTGCAGTGGATAGGCCCTGACTACTACCTGCACTGGTCCGAGGGTGTGCGGCGACACGGCTGGTTTCAGGGCACCGACGTGCGCATCGATGCCGGGCGCGCGCGGCGGCTGGCGGCAAGCGCGGAGCGCGGCCTGACCTACCTGACCGAGCCGCGGGAGATCGCCCCCGGCGAGTCCGCGTTCATGGCCTTCGTGCCGGTGACCCGCGACGGCCGGTTCGACGGCTTCATCGTCGCGACCTTCGCGCTGCGCGAGCTGTTCGGCGACGTGCTCGAATCGTCGGCCGGCGACGAGTTCGCATTTGCCGTGCAGTATGACGGCCATACCTATTTCGACGACGCCGGAACCGCGGCGGCGGATCGCACCTGGCAGCACGAGGGCGCCTTCAAGGTGGATGAGCGCCGCTGGACGTTCACCGTCAATCCGACACAGCGATTCGTCGACGAGCAGCAGAGCTGGCTGCCGCGAATCGTGGCTGTCACCGGCCTGCTGATCGCATTCCTGTCCGCGTTCCTGGTGCGCTATGTGCTCGCCTCGCGGCTCCGGGCGGTGCGGTTGCAGGCTTCGGCGCAGGCCCTGAGCGCCAGCGAAGAGCGCCATGAACTTGCCATGCGCGGCATGAGCGTCGGCCTGTGGGATTGGGACGTGTGCACCAATGCCGTGTTCCTCTCGCCGCGCGCGCGCGCCATGATCGGCATGACCACGCCCGATGTCGCGCCGAACTTCACGGGCTTCCTCGCGCGACTGCACCCCGACGATCGCGTGCGCGTCGAGCGCGCGCTGAACGGGCATCTCAAGCAGCAGAATCCATTCGACGTCGAGCTGCGCCTGCGTCGCGACGACGGCGAGTACCTCTGGGTGCACATCTGCGGCCAGGCGCAGTACGACGCCCAGGGTTTCGCGCTGCGCATGGCGGGGTCGATGCAGGACATCGCCGCCCGCAAGCGCCAGGAGCAGAAGCTAGAGCGCTCCGAGGCCCAGCTGCGCCTGCTGGTGGAGAACGCGCCCGCGGCGGTCGCGATGCTGGACAGGGACATGCGCTATCTGATGACCAGCCGGCGCTGGCTGCAGGACTATGGCCTGGAGAGCCGCGACATCATCGGCCTGAGTCACTACGACGTGTTCCCGGAGATCCGCGGCATGCCGCGATGGCTGGACATCCACCAGCGCGCGCTGCGGGGCGAGCGCTTCGACATGCGCGAAGATTCCTGGACGCGCGCGGATGGCCAGACGGAATGGAATCTCTGGGCCATCCATCCGTGGATCGGTGCGGACGGCGAAGTGGGTGGCATCGTCATGTTCACGGAGGTGATCACCGCCCGCAAGCGCGCCGAGGAGGCTCTGCGCGCCACCGAGGCGATGAATCGCGCCGCCATCGACAAGGCACCCATCGGCAAGGCGCTGGTGTTGCCGGACGGAACCTTCCTGAGGGTGAACCTCGCGTTGTGCCAGCTGCTCGGTTACAGCGAGGACGAGATGTTGAGCCGCGACTTCCAGAGCATCACCCATCCCGACGATCTGGCGAGCAACCTGGTCGAGATGCGCGCGCTCGTCGAGGGGCGCTCCACCAGCTACCGGACGGAGAAGCGCTACTTCCATCGCGATGGCCGCGTGATCTGGGCGGTGCTCAGCGTGTCGCCGGTGCGGCGCGCGGATGGCAGCGTGGATTTCCTGGTGGCGCAGATCCAGGACATCACCGAGCGCAAGAACATCGAACGCATGACGGACGAGTTCGCCGCGGTGGTGGGCAGCGAATTGCGCGCGCCGCTGCTGTCGATCCGGGATGCGCTGGGCGAGATGGCCGCGTCGCGCGAGCTGGCGATGACCGCCCAGCTGCAGCGCCTGTTCGATACCTGCCGCGCCGGCTGCGAGCGCGTGAATGCACTGGTGGAGGAGATGGCGGATCTCGAGAAGCTGGCCACCGGGCAGATGCGATTCGACTTCCGGGACGAAGCCATCGCGATCATCACGCGCCAGGCCGTGGCGGTGAACGAGGCGTTCGCGCGAATTGCCCTGGGCGACATCGATCCGTTGCTCATGGTCTACGTGGACCCGGCGCGTTACGGGCAGGCGCTGGCGAACCTGCTGTCCAACGCCGCCCGGTTCTCGCCTCCGGGCAGTCCCATCGAGGTGCGCGTCGAAGCGCGCGAGGACTGGGTGCGCGTCTCGGTGCGTGACCACGGGCAGGGCATTCCCGAGGAGTTTCGCGCGCGCATCTTCGGCAAGTTCGCGCACCCGGCTTCCGCCACCGGACGGCAGAAGGCAGGCGCCGGCCTCGGCCTGTATCTCACCCGGCAGTTGGTGGAGCAGATGCGCGGAACCATCGGCTTCGTCAGCCAGGCAGGAGCGGGCAGCACGTTCTGGATGGAATTCCCGCGGGTCTCTCGCGGCGTCCATCGGCTGTCGGCCTGAGTCGGCCGAGCTCGGGGGCTGGCGAGCGGAATGCGTTAGGCCACATACTGGCGGGACACTTATATATAGGGCCCGACTGGTATGCAGCCCGAGAACGTCCGCACCGCGGCCGACGCCCGCCGCATCGTCGAGGAACGCAAGCTCGACCACGTCAAGGTCGGTGTCTTCGACAACGACGGAATACTTCGCGGCAAGTACATGGGCCGCGACAAGTTTTTCGGTGCACTCGACAAGGGCTTTGGCTTCTGCGACGTGGTGCTGGGCTGGGACTCCAACGACCAGTTGTACGACAACGTGAAGTACACGGGCTGGCACACCGCCTACCCGGACGCGCCGGTGCGAGTGCTGCCCGCGACCTGCCGCGCAGTGCCCTTCGAGGGCGACATGCTGCTGTTCCTGGGCGAATTCGCGGAGAAGGCCGCCGCCGTGTGTCCGCGCGGCGTTCTGCGACGGGTGATCTCCCGGGCCGAGTCCCTGGGTTATTCGGCCGTGGCGGCCACCGAATTCGAGTTCTTCATGTTCAGGGAAACGCCCGAGTCGGTACGCGACAAGGGATTCCGCCAGCTCACCACCCTGACCCCGGGCTATTTTGGCTACTCCGTGCTGCGCTCCACGGTGCATGCCGAGTTCTATCATCAGCTGCTCGCGCTCTGCGGCGCCATGCGCATGCCGCTCGAAGGACTGCATACCGAGACCGGACCCGGCGTGCTGGAAGCGGCGCTCCAGTATTGCGAGGCGCTCGAAGCCGCGGACCGCGGCGCACTGTTCAAGACCTTCACCAAGATTCTCGCGCAGCGCAACGGGCTCATGGCCACGTTCATGGCGAAGTGGTCCAAGGACTGGCCGGGGCAGAGCGGCCACATCCACACCTCGCTCAAGGATCGTGAGGGCAGGGCCGTGTTCCACGATGCCGCCAGGCCGCATCAGATGTCGGACGAAATGCGCTGGTTCGTGGGCGGCCAGCAGCGCCTGATGCCCGAGCTCCTGGCCATGGTGGCGAGCACCGTGAATAGCTACTCGCGCCTGATCCCCGGATTCTGGGCGCCGACGCACGCGACCTGGGGCGTGGAAAACCGCACCTGCGCGCTGCGCGTGATTCCGGGTGGCCCGGCCAGCCAGCGTGTCGAATACCGCATCGCCGCCGCGGACATCAATCCCTACCTGGCCATTGCCGCCGCACTGGGCTCGGGCCTGTACGGCATCGAGCACCGGATCGAGCCCGACCCGATGGTGGACGGCAATGCCTACGCGCAGAGCTTCCCCGCCGAGCGCTCGCTGCCGCGCACGCTCACCGAAGCCAGCGAATGGCTGGCGAAATCCAGGGCGGCGCGCGAGTTGTTCGGCGATGAGTTCGTCGAGCACTTCGCCGCCAGCCGCGAATGGGAAGACCGCGAGTTCCGCCGCGCGATCACCGACTGGGAGCTGGCGCGCTACTTCGAAATCATCTGATGACCGCATCCCGTATACAGAAGACCATCAGCCCGGTGGACGGCTCCGTCTACGTGGAACGGCCGCTGGCCGATGCCGGAGAGATAGACCGGACACTGAGCGCCGCGCGCCGTGCCTTCGCCGCCTGGCGCAACGTGCCGCTCGCGGAGCGCGCCGCAGTGCTCACCCGGTTCTGCGAGGAGTTCGAGAAGCGCGGCAGGCCGATCGCCGAAGAGCTCACCTGGCAGATGGGCCGGCCGAAGCGCTACGCTCCCAACGAAGTGCGCGGCACGCTCGAGCGCGCGCGGCACATGATCGCGATCGCGGCGCAGGCGCTGGCCGACATCGACGCCGGGCCGAAGGAGAATTTCCGGCGATTCGTGCGCCGCGAACCCGTGGGCGTGGTGTTCACGGTGGCGGCGTGGAACTACCCCTATCTAATCGCCGTGAACAGCGTGGTGCCCGCGCTCATGGCCGGCAACGTGGTGCTGCTCAAGCACTCGGCGCAGACGCCGCTGTGCGCGGAGCGCTTCGCGGAGTGTTTCGCGGCGGCGGGACTGCCCGAGGGCGCGTTCCAGGTGATCCATGCCTCGCACGAGGACACGGACCGGATCATCCGCGACCCGCGTGTGGACTTCGTGGCGTTCACGGGCTCGGTGGCCGGCGGCCACGCGGTGCAGCGCGCCGCGGCGGCGCGTTTCATCGGCGTGGGCCTGGAGCTCGGCGGTTGCGATCCGGTATACGTGCGCCATGACGCCAACATCGAGCACGCCATCGAGAACATCGTCGATGGCGCGTATTTCAATTCGGGCCAGAGCTGCTGCGGCTTGCAGCGCGTGTACGTGCACCACGGCGTGTACCAGCGATTCACGTCCGGGTTCATCGAGCTCACGCGCCGCTACGCACTGGGTGATCCCACGGACGACCGCACCACGCTGGGTCCGCTGGTGCGAACCGCCGCCGCGGACACGGTGCGCGCGCAGATCGACGCCTCGATCGCCGCGGGCGCCCGGCCCGCCATCCCCGAAGCCTCGTTCGTGGAGAGTATCGCGGGCACGCCCTACCTCGCGCCGCAGGTGCTGCTCGACGTGAACCACACCATGCCGGTGATGCGCGAGGAAATCTTCGGGCCCGTGGCCGGCATAATGAAAGTGAGCTCGGACGAGGAGGCCGTGAATCTCATGAACGACAGCGAGTACGGGCTCACCGCCGCGGTGTGGACCGAAGACGCCGACGCCGCCCTGGCGCTCGGCCAGCGCGTCAACACCGGCACCTGGTTCCAGAACCGCTGCGACTACCTGGACCCGGCGCTGGCGTGGGTGGGGGTCAAGGATTCGGGCCGGGGTTGCACGCTCTCGGTGGTCGGCTACGAACACCTCACGCGGCCCAAGTCTTTCCACCTGCGGGTGACGACCACATGATTGCCATGACCGGCAACTGGAACTATCCCACGCGCATCTGGGCCGGGCCCGGCCGCATCGCCGAACTACCCAAGGCATGCGCGGAGCTCGGCATCGTGCGGCCATTGCTGGTGACGGATTCCGGTCTCCGGGATTCGCACATGGTGCGTAACGCATTGCACCTGGCGCGCGGCGCGCGGCTGTTCGCCGACGTGCGGGGTAATCCCGTGGCCGCCAACGTGGCGGCCGGTCTCGAGGCTTACGCGGCGGGCGCGCACGACGGCGTGATCGCCTTCGGCGGTGGTTCGGCGCTGGATACGGGCAAGGTCATCGCCTTCATGAGCGGCCAGACGCGGCCGCTCTGGGACTTCGAGGACATCGGCGACTGGTGGACGCGCGCCGATCCCAAGGGCATCGCGCCTGTTGTCGCGGTGCCCACCACAGCCGGCACCGGCAGCGAAGTGGGCCGTGCCGGCGTCATCCTCAACGAGGAAACCCACCAGAAGAAGATCATCTTCCATCCGAAGATGATGCCCGGCATCGTCATCGCGGACCCTGAGCTCACCGTCGGCCTGCCGGCACACATCACCGCGGCCACGGGCTTCGACGCCTTCGTGCATTGCTTCGAGGCGTTCTGCGCGCCCGGTTTCCATCCGCTCGCCGATGGCATCGCGCTCGAGGGAATGCGGCTGATCAAGATCTATCTACCTCGGGCCTGCCGGCACGGCGGGGACCTGGAAGCCCGCTCGCGCATGCTGGCAGCCGCCAGCATGGGTGCCACGGCCTTTCAGAAGGGTCTCGGCGCAGTGCATGCCATCGCGCATCCGGTGGGCTCGTTCTTCAATACGCACCACGGCCTCACCAATGCCGTGCTCACGCCCTATGTCATCGTGCACAACCGCGAGGCGATCGCCGAGCGGATGAAGGTGGTCGCCCGCGTGCTCGACCTGCCCAAGCCGGGCGTCGACGGCGTGCTCGACTGGGTGCTGGCATTCCGCAAGGAGCTCGGCATTCCGCACACGCTCGCCGAGATCAAGGTGACGCTCGACAATCCGGATCAGATCGGCCACGAGGCCTCGATCGATCCGTCAGCCGCCGGCAATCCTGTTCCCGTGGACGCGGCGATTCTGGCGCGCATCTTCCGGTCGGCCGTGAAGGGCGACCTGTCGCTCAAGAGTTAGGCGCATGGCACGCATCCTGGTGGTCGACGGCAACGAGGCCGCCACGCGGGCGCGGCACGTGGCCGTGGGCGGCACGTCCTCGGGCGAGGGTTATGCCGCGACGCTGAAGCGGCTGAAACCCGAGGTCGACACCGACATCGTTCGTCCCGCGGACGAGGACCCCAAACTACCGGAAGGCGTCGCGCTGCGCGATTTCCAGGGAGCCGTGATCACCGGCTCGGCCTTGAACGTGTACTCACGCGAGCTGGCGGTGCAGCGGCAGATCGAGCTCGTCAAGGCGCTGTTCGACGCGCAGGTGCCGGTGTTCGGCTCCTGCTGGGGGCTGCAGGTGGGCGTGACGGCCGCCGGCGGCACGGTGGTGCGCAATCCGCGCGGCCGCGAGTTCGGCTTCGGACGGCGCATCGCGCTCACGGCGGCGGGCCGCGACCATGCCATGTTCCAGGGCAAGCCCGACGTCTTCGAGGCCCCCACCGTGCACGTGGACACGGTGGAAAGCCTGCCGTCCAACGCCACGCCGCTGGCGCACAACGACATGGGGTTGCAGGCCGCGGAGATCCGTTTCAAGAACGGCGCGACGTTCTGGGGCGTGCAATACCACCCCGAGTACAGCGTCGCCGAGATCGCCGCCATGGCACGGCGTTATGCCGGCACGCTGATACGCGACGGCCTGGTCAAAGACCCGGTGGAGCTCGAGGCGCTGGCGGCGGACCTGGTGGCGCTGGACGAGAGTCCGGAGGACACGCGGCTCGCCTGGCGTTTCGGGGTGGGGCCGTCGGTGACCGATCCCGGCCTGCGCCTCGCTGAATTACGCAACTGGCTGGAAAAGCAGGTACTCAGATAGGCCGCACGGTGAGGATCGCCGGTCGTCGAAGGAACACTGCCTGGCCGCGAGCCCTGCTCGTGGCGGCAGCGGCGTGCGCCGTGCTGCTCTCGACGGGCTGCGTCTCTTCGATACTGGCACGCAAGGTCGTCACCGCGCCGAACAGAAGCGGCATCAAGGCGATGTTCGCCGATTCGCCCATCGTGCAGAACGCGCCGCGCGCCTTCGGCGCGGTGTGGACCGTGCATGCCGGTCCGCCGGCCGCGGACATCGTCGTCGCCAGCATCGAGCCCGGCGACTATGGCTTCGAATACGACGTGCGGCTGAGCTACGGGGCGGGCCGCGATCCGAGCATCGATCGCCTCAATGCCTTCTGGAAGCCGGCCACGGATCTCGCACGCCGAGCCGATCCGGCCAAAGGCACCTTGCTGTTCCTGCACGGCTACCTGGAGGACAAGCGTTTTCTCACACCCTGGGCCATCCGCCTGGCTCAGGAGGGCTATCGCTGCGTCGTGCTGGATCTGCGCGGCCACGGCGAGTCGACGGGGCGGTACATCTCCTTCGGCGCCCATGAATCGGCGGACGTGTCGGCGGTGATCGACGACCTCGCGCGGCGCGGCTGGGACGTGTCGCGAGTCGGTCTGTTTGGAGTGTCGTACGGCGCTTCGGTGGCGCTGCTGACCGCCGGCCGCGATCCGCGTGTGAAGGCGGTGGTGGCATTCGAACCGTTCTCCTCCGCAGAAAGAGCCGTGCCCGAGCTCATGCGCGCGGCGTTCCGCGCCGAAGCGCGCGGCATCAGCGACCGCCAGTTCGTCATCGCGCACCGCAAGGAAGCGCAGATCGCCGGCTTCCGCTGGGAAGACGCGGACATCCCGGCGGCGCTGGCGCGCTCGCGGGCGCCGGTGCTGTTCTTCCACGGCGAGGCCGACACCTGGCTGTCGCCCGAGCACAGCCGGGTACTTGCCGGTTACGCACCGCCCGGCAGTGTGCTGCGGCTGGTGCCACAGGACACCCACGTGACGCTGCCGTTGCAGATCGCGCCGTTCGAGCGCGAGGTCATCGGCTGGTTCGATGCGGCGTTCACGAATCCCTAACCACATCGTCACCGGACTGCAACGGGGCTGCGGTGAACTACCGGCCCGTGAAAATCCTGATCGTGACCGACGCGTGGGAACCCCAGGTCAATGGGGTGGTGAGAACCCTCAAGACCACCGCGGGGGAGCTCGGCGCCATGGGCCACGAGGTGCGGTTCCTGACCCCGCTGCAATTCCGGACGCTGCCGTGTCCGACCTATCCCGAGATCCGGCTTTCGCTGTTCGCGCGGCGCGGCGTGCATCGCGCGATTCGCGAATTCGATCCGGACGTGCTGCACATCGCCACCGAAGGGCCGCTCGGCCTGGCGGCGCGCCGCTTCGCGCTGCTGCACGATTTCCCGTTCACCACCGCCTACCACACGCGCTTTCCGGAATACGTGCACGCGCGCTTCCGGCTGCCGCTGTCGTGGAGCTATGCCTGGCTGCGGCGTTTCCATGGCGCGGCGCGGGCGGTGATGGCGCCCACGCAGGTGGTGGTCGACGATCTCGAAGCCAATGGCTTCCGCAACGTGCGCCTGTGGTCGCGCGGCGTGGACACGACGATCTTCCGGCCGCAGCCCAGCAGGAGACTCGACAGCGCACCACCTATCTACCTGTACGTGGGGCGGGTGGCGGTCGAGAAGAACGTCGCGGCCTTCCTCGAGCTCGACCTGCCCGGATCGAAGTGGGTGGTGGGAACGGGCCCTGCCATCGACGGCCTGAAGGCGCGCTTCCCGCTCGTGAACTATCTCGGCCTGTTGGACCGCGAGGAACTCGCCCAGGTGTACGCGGCGGCGGATGTTTTCGTCTTCCCCAGCCGCACCGACACATTCGGACTGGTGCTGCTCGAGGCCATGGCCTGCGGCCTGCCGGTGGCGGCGTACCCGGTCACCGGGCCGCGCGACGTGATCGGCGACTCCCGGGCCGGCGTGCTGCACGAGGATCTGCGCACCGCCTGTCTCGAAGCGCTGAAGCTGCGTCGTGAGGATGCCGTGGCCCGCGCGGCGTTGTTCTCCTGGCGGGCGGCCACCGAGCAATTCCTCAGCCACCTGCGCCCGCGCAGTCGTGGCGCGTCGGTCGCGATGCTCGCCGACGAGCCGGTCTGACATTTTTCCGGCTTAACAAGCAGTTGCGCGCAGTCGCGCGACCAGTTGCGCGCAGTCGCGCGACCAGTTGCGTGCCGTCGCGTGGCGCCCCGATGCCGGTGTGCGCTGGCGCTGGCACTCCCGGCCTGCAAGGGCCAGCGCGTGGCAGTTGCCGGCCCTGTCGAACCTCGGCCTATACTGCGGGCAAGGGGCGGTCCTTGCGTCCCGGCGTCACAGTCATAGAAGAAGAACAAACAGCGAGGACGGGCACAGACCCGTTCCCGCAGGGGAGTTGCGCATGAGTACTGACGTATCTTCTGGATTGCCGTCCACACCTTCGGGCGGCGTCAGCTACAAACAGGTGGGCGCCGACTACTTCGAGAAGCGCGGATTGCGGCGCTACGCGAAGGTGTGGTCGTTGTGGGCGCTCGGAGTCGGCGCGGTGATCTCGGGTCACTACTCCGGCTGGAACTTCGGCCTGGCAAACGGCTTCGGTTCGATGCTGGTGGCGCTGTTCGTCATCGCCGCGATGTACTGGGGTCTCATCTTCAGTCTCGCCGAAATGTCACCGGCATTGCCGCACACCGGTGCGGCGTACTCGTTCGCGCGCAGCGCGATGGGGCCCTGGGGCGGAATGTTCACGGGGCTCGCCGAGAGCATCGAGTACATCCTCACGCCCGCGGTGATCGTGTTCTTCATCGGTTCGTACCTGGGGTCGATCTTCGAAACCACCGCCGCGATGCAACCACTGTGGTGGGCAGGGTCGTACGTCGTGTTCCTGGCGCTCAACCTGTTGGGCGTGGAACTCTCGTTCCGCGTTTCGGTAATCGTCACGGTCGCCGCGCTGCTGATCCTCGCCGTGTTCTGGGTCAGCGCACTTCCACACATCGATTTCAGCCGCTGGGCGCTGAACATCGGCGTGGGCGCGGACGGCGCCAGGACCGAGCTCGCCGAGGGCGGCGGATCCTGGTTCCCGTTCGGCTGGAAGGGCGTGCTCGCGACGCTGCCCTTTGCGGTGTGGCTGTTCCTGGCCATCGAGCAGCTGCCACTGGCGGCGGAGGAATCCGCGGACCCGAAGAAGGACATGCCCAAGGGGCTGATCTCCGGAATGTTGACGCTGATGGTGTCGGCGCTGCTGATCACCTTCCTGAATTCCAGCATCGGCAAGGCCGACGGCATGCACGGCGCGTTCTCGCTGTCGAGTTCGGGCGAGCCGCTGCTCGACGGGTTCCGCGTGCTGTACGGCGACATGGCCGCCAAGACGCTGGCCTTCCTCGCGGTGGTGGGCCTGATCGCCAGCTTCCACACCATCATCTACGCGTATGGGCGGCAGATCTATTCGCTGGCGCGCGCCGGCTACTACCTGCCGTTCATGTCGCTGACCAGCGCGAAGAAGATTCCGCACATGGCGCTGTTCGCCGGCACCATCCTCGGCTTCGCCACGATGATGATCCTGTGGTACGTGCTGGGCTCGGAGAAGGGCGGTGCCATCATCGGCTCGACGCTGCTCAACATGGCGGTGTTCGGCGCGATGATTTCGTACGCCATGCAGGGCCTGTCGTTCATCGTCCTGCGCAACAAGATGCCTGACATCATTCGCCCGTATCGCAGCCCCGTGGGCGTGCCGGGCGCGGTGGTGACCGTGGTCATCGCGCTGGTGACGCTCTGGTACCAGCTGCAGGACCCGGTGTACCAGAAGGCGGTGCTGGCGGTCGCCGCGTTCTATGCGCTGGGCATCCTCTATTTCGCGCTGTACGGGCGCAACCAGCTCATTCTCTCGCCCGAAGAGGAGTTCGCGGTCAGCAAGGGCGAGAAGGGCCACGCCTGATCGCAGCCGACTCGCAAGCGCGGGGGCGCGTCGTGCCTGACGCGCCCCCGTGAAGCTTGCGCCCGCTCACCGCGCCGGGGCGGCTTCCAGCCGGGCCGGCGCCGGGTCGCGCGACGGGCCGAGCCTGCCGACGATGGGTAGTTTGATCGACAGGCTCTTCGGATCGACGCCGAAAGTGAGCCCGAGCACGTTCACCTCCAGGCCTTCCTCGACACCCGCGGCGACGCCGAGCACCCCGAACAGGCTCGCCTGTCCGCCGGTACCGCTCGGCGTGCGGTTCACCGAGCGCCAGCCTAGATAGTCTTTGCCGATGGCGGTGGGCGGCAGATCCACGCGCAGCTCGGGGACCTTGCGCAGCACGAATGCCGTGAAGGTGTTGGAGTTGGGCCCCGGCCAGACGTGATACGTGCTCGGGTACGGGTACTCCGTGACCGCCTTTTCGATGCGCGCGATGAGCTCATCGACGCCCGCGCCGCGCACGTCGGCCAGCAATTCCGGTCGATTGCCGTACCAGTAGCCGTCGGCCGGGCGATGGCGCGAGAGCAGCACCGTGCCCGTGCGCCGCAGCCGCCAGCCCATGACTTCGTGCACCGTGAACTCGCGGGCGTGGCTGGGCTTCACCGCGATCCAGGTGTGTACGCCGAACCAGCCGCGCCAGCTCACCGCGCGCGCCGAGTACACCTGCACCACGGCCTCCGGCGTGGTGGCCGGATCCGGCGCGAGGCCGGCGGGTTCGCGTGAGGCGCTGCGCCAGTCGCTGGCGGGAAGCTGGCCGCTGAACGCGAGATAGAGCACCGCGAGCGGCAGGTAGGAGAGCAGCAGGGCGAGACCGAAGCGGCGCCTGCGAGGAGCGGCTGAAATCATGAGGAACAGACACCGTCATTCGACCAGTAGTTCATCCGCCGGAGTTGCATCCGGCGGATGACGGCGCCCCGCGCGCCCGATATTGTCCTGTCCATGACAACCGACCTTGCGAACCTGCAGCTCGAAACCGCGCGCCTGCTGCTGCGACCGCCGCGGCTCGAAGATTTCGATTCCTGGGCTGCATTCCAGGACGACGAAATCGCAACCCGGTTCGTGGGCGGCCGGCAGGCCCGCGGTCTCGCCTGGCGCACGTTCATGTGCATGTGTGGTGCCTGGCACATGACGGGCGTCGCCATGTTTTCCGTCATCGAGAAGGCGAGCGGGAAGTGGATAGGGCGGCTGGGCCCCTGGCATCCGGAGGGCTGGCCGGGCGACGAGGTCGGCTGGGGCATCGCCCGGGAATACTGGGGCAAGGGCTATGCCAGTGAGGGCGCGGCGGCGGCCATGGACTATGCCTTCGACGTGCTCGGCTGGCGCCGGGTGATCCACGTGATCGACCCTGAAAACCGGGCCTCGATCGGCGTCGCCCGAAAGCTGGGCTCGGCGCTGCTCGGCCGGGTGACGCTGCCCGCGCCCTTCGAGGCGTCCGTCGTCGACGCCTGGGGGCAGACGCGAGAGGAATGGCGGGGCCGCGGTCAGCCCACATGAGGCCCGCTGCGCGTTGAAGCCGTGCCCGGGCAAGGCCTTGCCGCCGGGGTGACCCAGCGCACAGGGTGACGGGTCGGCGTCAAGAAACCGCCCCCGGGACCGCTACAGAAGGCGAGGAGGAGCGCCACCCGCTGGGTCAGGAGTGGCGCCATTCGCCATGCTTCAGACGGTCGGGTCCCGGCTCAGCCGGGTGTTCAGGAAACGAAGGCGCGCCGAAGGCCTGCGTGCGGCGGTCGCGATTTCCGGCACGGAAATCGCGGTGGCGCTGGTGCGCAAGCTCGACGGGCAGCGCCCCAAGGTGCTGCGCATCGTCGTCGAGGAAGCGCCGCTGGGCTTCGCCGACCCCGTACTCAAGAAGATCACCTCCGACTTCGACCTGCGCCGCGTGCCGGTGAGCGCGGTCATCAATCCGCCTGACTACCAGATCGCGCAGGTGCAGTCCCCGGACGTGCCGCTGAACGAGCGGCGCGCGGCGGCGCGCTACAGCATGCGCGACGCCTTCGATTTTCCCATCGACACTTCCACGCTGGACATCTTCGACCTGCCCGAGCAGACCTCGCGCGGCGACAAGAAGCTGTGCTTCGCCATCGCCTCGCGCGGTGACGCCATCCAGAAAATGAGCGAGGTGTTCGAGCGCCATTTCCGCCGGTTCGACGTCATCGACATCCCGGAGCTGTGCCAGCGAAATCTCGCGGCCCTGCTGCCCCAGGACGCCAAGGGCGTGGCTTTTCTCCTGCTGCGCGACGATTTCGCGCAGCTGGTGCTGACCCGCCGCGGCATGCTCTACGTGACGCGCCGCTTCGATTTCCGCGAGCGTGGCGAGCTCAACGGCGAACCGGACGACGGGCTGCCGCTCGATCCGCAGCATCTCTCGCTCGAGCTGCAGCGCTCGCTCGACTACTACGAGAGCCATTTCGACGAGACCGCCATCAACGAGCTGTACATCGCGCCGGCCGGCATGCGGGCCAACCTGCTCGCCGCCGAGCTGGGCGTGACCACCGGGCTGCGCATCAGCATGTACAACATCCACGATCTCATCGACGTGTCGTTCAGCGCGGAGATACCGGACGGCTGGCTGCCATGCATGGCCATCGGCGCGGCCCTGCGCCAGCGGAAGGGCTGAGCGATGCAGGAAATCAACCTCTACCAACCCGTCTCCAAGGGAGTACGCGGCATCCTCAGCTCGCGCTCGACGGGCATGGTGTTCGGCATCGTCGGCGCCTCGCTGCTCGGCCTCTGGGGCTTCGCGTGGTGGCAGGTCGACAAGCTGCGCGATGCCGCGCAGGTGGTGCGCAACCAGCAACAGGCGCAGGCGGCCATGGCCGCGGCGCAAGGGCCGCAACTCGACGGGCTGACGGACGAAGAGCTGGACGTGCTGCTCAAACAATTGAGCGCCTCCGTGGACAGCAAGTCGCGCGCGCTCGAGCTGCTGGCCAATGAATCGCGCGGTGGACTCTACGGCTTCTCCGCGCGCCTGCGGGCGTTCGGCACCCGTCACATCGACGGCATCTGGCTGGATCGCCTGATGCTCGGCGCCACCGCCGAGGCGGTCAGTGTCTCCGGCTCGACGCTCTCGCCCGATTCGGTGCCGCGCTATCTGCGCAGCCTGGCGCAGGATCCGGCGCTCAAGGGCGGCAAGATCGACGAGTTCGTCATCGCCAAGCCTCAGCGCAAGGACGCCGAAGGCAAAGCGGTCAGCGCCGCCGGGCGGCTGGAGTTCAGCGCCGGCCATCGCGGTCTCGCGGCGCCGGCAGCCGGCGAGGAGCGGTCGTGATGGCGGACAGCACGCTTGCCCGAAAATATGAATCCCTGAGCCTGCGCGAGCGGGCCCTGGTGGCGCTGGCGCTGCTCGGTGCGGCGATTTTCCTCTGGGACAGTCTGATGATGGCGCCGCTGCGCAGTGCCCGCGCCAGCCTGGACATGGAGCTGGCCGACGCCAGTGCCGCCGGCTTTCAGGCGCAGAGCGCCGATCTCAGCGATCCGCGCCAGGTCAATCTCAAGCAGGCTGCCGATCTGCAGACGCGCCTGCAGAGCCTCGATGCGCAGCTCACCGACAGCGCGCGCGGCTTCGTTTCCGCCGAGAAGATGGTGCAGGTGTTGAACGACGTGCTCGACCGGCAGGGACGTCTGGAACTGGTGAGCATCCGCAATCTGCCGGTGGTGAGTCTTGCGCCGCCGCGGCCGGCCGATCCCGCCGCCGAAGCGCCCGCGGACCCGGCGCTCGACACGGGCGCCGGCGAGGCGCCCTATGTTCACCCCATCGAACTCGTGATCGACGGCCAGTACGCAGACGTGGTCGAGTACCTCGAGGCGCTGGAGAAGCTGCCCTACAAATTTCGCTGGAGTTCGCTCGAACTCGTGACCGCGGGTTACCCGCGCAACCGCGTGCGCATCGTGTTGTCCACGCTCAGCCTCGATTCCACGTGGTTGGGGGTCTGACCATGAAGCCCGGTGTTCGCATGCTTGCCCTGTGCGCCCTGGTGGCATCCGCCGCCGGTATCGCGTCCGCGGGCGACCTGCGCGATCCCATGCGGCCCGTCGGCGTGTCCGCCGCGGCGCGTCCCGCGCCCGTGCAGGCGCTGAAGCTCGAAGGCGTGATCGCCGGTGAGACGCGCGTGGCCATCATCAATGGCCGACTGGTGCGCGCCGGAGACACGCTGGCGGCCGCGCGGATCATCGAGGTACTCGCCAACGGCGTGCGCTACGAACGCGCGGGCAAGGTTCACACATTGACGCTGGCGGTCGCGCCGGCGAATGCCATCGTGCGGGTCGCGCGTTCGCGGCCCGAGGAAGCCAGATCGAAGGAAGCTCGACCATGAAACGCCTGATCCCCCTGCTTTGCGCCGCGCTGCCGCTGCTCACCGGGCCGGCCTTCGCCCAGGGCGCCAGTGTTCCGGACGACGCTCCGCGCTACGACGTGCACGTCGAGGATGCCCCCGCGCGCGCCTTCTTCGAGGGCCTGGTCGCCGATTCGCCGGTGAACCTGCTGGTGCACCCGGAGGTGAAGGGGCGCATCACCTTGTCGCTCAAGCAGGTGACGCTCGAGGAGGCGCTGGATGCGGTGCGCGAGATGTACGGCTTCGACTATCGTCCGTTGGGAGGCGGCTCGTCCGCCCGCGCCGGCACCCGGGGCTACATGATCCTGCCGGCCACGGTGCAGACGCGCGTGTTCCAGCTCAACTATCTGGATCTGGAACGGACCGGCATATCGCGCACGCGAGTGAGTTCGGGTCAGGTCACCCAGAACGCCAACAGCAGCACGGGCAGCGGCCAGGATCAGCAGGACGAGAAGACCCAGAGCGGCAGCACTACCGGCACGGCCGTGGTGACGCGCAATGAATCCGACTTCTGGAAGGAAGTGGAAGCGAACATCGGCATGCTGGTGAGCGGTGGTCTCAAGGAGGGCGCCGACGGCACCATCGTCAATCACAGCGTGGTCATCAATCGCCAGTCGGGCGTCATCGTCGTGCGAGGCCTGCCCGACGAGTTGCGCGCGGTCGCGGACTACCTCGCCAAGACGCAGTCCACCGTGACGCGCCAGGTGGTGCTCGAGGCCAAGGTGGTGGAGGTCGAACTCAACTCCGGCTTCCAGGCCGGAATCAACTGGTCGGCCATCGCGCGCGACGGCGCCAACAAGCACTACTTCTTCGGGCAGCGCGCGCCGGATGGCGGCTTCGATGCCAATCCGCTGACGCCGCCCGGCACCACCGACACGGTGACCCCCGGTCAGGGTGGCATCTTCGGCCAGACCATCGACTCCGTCGCGAACGCGTTCAGCTTCGCCTTCGATTCCACCGATTTCAGCGCGCTCATCCAATTGCTGGATGCGCAGGGCCGCACGCGCGTGCTGTCGAGCCCGCGCGTCTCGACGCTGCACAATCAGAAGGCCGTGATCAAGGCGGGCACCGACGAGTTCTTCGTCACCGGCATCAACAGCAACACCACCACCGGCCAGGCGACCACCACCACGCTGGACGTGGAGCTGACGCCGTTCTTCTCGGGGGTGGCGCTGGACGTGACGCCACAGATCGGCGCGGACGGGACGGTGCTGCTGCACATTCATCCCACGGTCAGCGAAGTCACCGACCAGAGCAAGCACGTGTCCTTCGGCAGCGCCTCCAGCGATCTGCCGCTGGCCTCCAGCCAGATCCGTGAATCGGACAGCGTGGTGCGCGCCCGGTCCGGCCAGGTCATCGTGATCGGCGGCCTCATGCGCGAGACGCGCAAGCGTCACGATTACAAGACGCCGGGCCTGGGCAGCGTGCCGGTGCTCGGCAATCTGTTCAAGAGCAAGCGCGACGTGAGCTCGACGGTGGAACTGGTGCTGCTGCTGCGCCCCATCGTCGCCGACGATCAGACCATGGCGTCGCTGGTGGCCGAAGCCAGCGAGCGCACCTCGGCCATGGCCCGCAAGGGAAAAGTCGAGGGCACCAGATGAAGGTCGAGCGCCGCAAGAAGATCCGCCTCGGTGAGCTGCTCATCGAGCAGAAGGTCATCAACGAGGAGCAGCTATCCAAGGCGCTGGCCGAGCAGAAGCGCACCGGCCGCAAGCTGGGTCGGGTGCTGACCGATCTCGGCATCGTCGAGGAGCAGCAGCTCAATGACGCGCTGGCGCGCCACCTGAAGATCCCCTTCGTGGACCTGCGCCAGCTGTCGCTGGACCAGGCCGTGGTCCGCCTGCTGCCCGAAGCGCTGGCCCGGCGTTTCCGTGCGCTGGTGCTGCAGCAGGACAAGACCGGCCTCACGGTGGGCATGGCCGACCCCACCGACCTGTTCGTGTACGACGAGCTGGTGGCGCGCCTCAAGCAGCCGCTGCGCATCGCGCTGGTGCGCGAGACGGAGCTGCTGCGCACGATGGACGTGGTGTATCGCCGCACGGAGCAGATCGCCTCGATCGCGCTGGAAGTGCGTGAAGAGCTGCGCAGCGACGACATCGATCTCATGCAGTTGGCGGTGGACGAGAGTTCCTCGGACGCACCGGTCATCCGCCTCATTCAGAACATCTTCCAGGACGCCGTGAACATGCGCGCCTCGGACGTGCACATCGAGCCGGGTGAGGGCCTGTTGCGCGTGCGCCAGCGCATCGACGGCGTGCTGCAGGAACAGACCATCGAAGGCCGCGGCGTCGCCAGCGCGCTGGTGACGCGTCTGAAGCTCATGAGCAGCCTGGACATCGCCGAGAAGCGCCTGCCGCAGGATGGACGGTTCTCGGTCAAGGTGCGCGGCCGGTCCATCGACGTGCGCCTGGCCACCATGCCCACCCAGTACGGCGAGAGCTGCGTGCTGCGCCTGCTGGATCAGTCCAGCAACCTCATGACGCTGGAGCAACTCGGCATGCCCGATGCCATGCTGGCGCGCTTCCGCGCGCTCATCGAGCGTCCGGCGGGCATGGTGCTGGTCACCGGTCCCACCGGCTCGGGCAAGACCACCACGCTGTACTCGGCTCTGAACTACCTCAATCGTTCCGACACCAAGATCCTCACCGCCGAAGATCCGATCGAGTACCGGCTCGACCGCATCAGCCAGGTGCAGATCAATGCCAAGATCGGTCTCGACTTCGCGCGCGTGCTCCGCACCATGCTGCGCGCCGACCCCGACGTGATCCTGGTCGGCGAAATGCGCGATCGCGAGACCTGCGAGATCGGCCTGCGCGCCGCCATCACCGGCCACCTGGTGTTCTCGACGCTGCATACGCTGTCGGCCTCGGCGACCGTGAGCCGTCTGCTCGACATGGGCGTGCAGGGCTTCATGATCGCCACCGCGCTGCACGGCATCGTCGCGCAGCGCCTGGTGCGCCAGGTGTGCCCGGACTGCGCGCAACCCACCGAGCCCGACGATCACCAGATGGCCTGGCTGCAGGCGCAGGCGGGTTCGCGGGCGGGCAGGATGAAATTCATGACCGGCGCCGGTTGCACGTACTGCAATCTGTCCGGGTATCGGGGCCGCGCCGCCATCTACGAGCTCATCGAACTCGATCGCGCGCTCGGCGACTGTATCCGCCGCGGCAATACCCAGGCATTCGCCGACATCGCCCGCCAGCAGCAGGGGTACGTGTCGTTGACGTCGAGCGCCATCGATCTGGCCGCGGCGGGCAAGACGACTCTCTCCGAGGCCATCGCCACCACCAGCGGCCTCGACGATCCGCTCGAGGAGACGCGCAGCCTGCGGGCGCTGCAGCTGCCGCCGGATGGCGAGGCCGAGCTCGCCGACGGCCTGCTCAGCGGCGAGGCGCGGTAGCTAGAGCGTGGCCACGTTCAGCTACAAGGGGCGCTCGGCCGACGGCAGGATGGTGCACGGCACCGCGCCCGGCGAGTCCATCGAGCAAGTGGCGCAGCGCCTGCTGGGCACGGGGGTCACGCCGCTTGAGATCACGCCGCAGGGCACGGTGGCGAGCAGCCTCGACCTGGAGAAACTGGGCCGCAAAATTGGCCTGGGCCGGGTGACCACCTCCGACCTCGTGATGTTCTCGCGGCAGATGTACACCATCACGCGCGCCGGCATTCCGCTGCTGCGCGGGCTGCGGGGGCTGGTCGGCTCGACGCACAACGCGCAGCTGCGCGAGACTCTCGAGGACGTGCTCGGCAGCCTCGAAGGGGGGCGCGATCTCGCCGCCAGCTTCGCGCGTCATCCCGACATCTTCCCCAAGCTGTACGTGAGCATCGTCAGCGTGGGCGAGGCCACGGGAACGCTCGACAAGTCCTTCCAGCGGCTCACCGAGTACCTGGCCCAGGAGAAGGACATGCACGATCGGGTGAAAGGAGCGCTGCGCTACCCGACCATCGTGGTCATCACCATCGTGCTCGCGGCGATGTTCCTGTCGACGTTCGTGATCCCGAAGTTCGCGCCGGTGTTCGCGCAGCTGAAGGGCGAGCTGCCGCTGCCGACGAAGATCCTGCTGGGCTCGTCAGCGGTGTTCCGCGATTACTGGATGCATGCGATCGGCGTGATCGTGCTGGTTGTGTTCGGCGTGCGGCGCTGGCTGCGCACGCCGGACGGGCGCATGAAGTGGGACACGCTCAAGCTGCGCATGCCGGTGCTGGGCAAGCTCATGTACGAGGCGACGCTGTCGCGCATCAACCGCTCCATGGCCATCTCGCTGTCCGCGGGCCTGCCCATGACCCAGACCCTGGCGGTCATCGCGCGCTCGTCGGGCAACGTGTTCATGTCGGAGCGCATCGGCATGCTGGCGGCGAACGTCGAGCGCGGCGAGTCGCTGCACCGCGCGGCATCGGCCAGCGGCCTGTTCTCGCCACTGGTGCTGCAGATGATCTCCATCGGCGAAGAGACCGGTGCGCTGCCCGAACTACTCGACGAGGCGGCCGGCTACTACGAACGTGAAGTGGATCACTCGCTGAAGAACCTCAGTTCGTCCATCGAGCCCATCCTGATCGTCGGCGTCGGCGGCATGGTGCTGATTCTGGCGCTCGGCATCTTCATGCCGCTGTGGGAGGTCATCAGCAAGGCGGGGCAGGCCTAAGGCAGTGACCCCTTTATGTCAACCGACCCGGAACGGGTCCACACATCTATATGCGGCGCTGAAGCCGGGTTTCCCTGGGCCGATAGCACCTCAGGTCAATCCCTTTTCCCGGGAGAGGAGTCAATCGTGAAGAAGAGAATGCAAGCCGGTTTCACGCTCGTGGAACTGATCGTGGTTATCGTCATCCTTGGCATCCTGGCCGCCGTGGCGCTGCCGAGGTTCATGGGTCTGGAGCGTGAAGCTCGCGTCGCGGCCGTGCGCAGCATGGGCGGCACGATGCTCAGCGCCGCCAACATGGCACATGGCGTATTCATGGCGCAGAACGGCACCAACGGTGGCGCCGGCATCAACATCGGTGGCAAGCAGATCATTTTCGCGAACGGCTATCCGAACAACGCCAGCATCGACCTGCTGCTGCAGAGCTATGAAGGCTTCCGGCCGAACGCGGCGGGCAACCAGATGGTCAAGCTGGGCGGTACGAACAACAACTGCTTCGTGCAGTACAACCAGCCGGCTGCTGCCGGCGCCGCGCCGCGCATCACCTACCAGGGCGGTCTCGAGATCACGGACAAGCCGTCCGAAGATCAGGTGCTGACCAACCTGCGCGCCGCCTGCTGACCTGACGCCGCGACAGCTCGAATGACACCATGCGTGCGCGACACGCGTATCGTGGGTTCACGCTGATCGAGCTGATCGCGGTCATCACCATCCTGGCGATACTCGCCGCGGTCGCGCTGCCTCGCGTGACCGCGGCGGATTCTTTCGCGGAACGCGGCTACGCCGACGAGATCGCCGCGAATCTGCGCCGCGCGCGGGTACTGGCCATGACCACGGGCTGCGACGTCCAGTTCACCAGCAGTGCCGGCGGCTATGTCGCGCGACAGCGCGGCGCCGGGGCGAACAACCACTGCGCCATGGCGGGCGCCTGGGCCACGACGGTGTTCAGCGGTCCCCGGGCGCAGCATCTGCAGTCGCCCGCCACCCAGGTGGTGGTATTCGGCCACGATGGCACGGCGAACCCGGCCGCGACGTTCACGCTCGGCGCCCGCCAGGTGACCGTTGAGACTTCCGGGCTGGTGAGCGGCCCATGACGCCGCGCTCCCGGCAACGCGGCGTCACGCTGCTCGAACTGATCGTCACCATCACCGTGGTGGCCATGGCGGGTGCGGCGCTCGTGGGCACGCTGTCATATCTCGCGGGCACGAGCGGCACGCAGCTGCGCCGCGCGCAGGCGCAGTCGATCGCCACCGCCTATCTAGCCGAGATACGCGGCATGGGTTTCGCCGATCCCGACGGCATCGCCGAAGGCGCGAACCGCCAGCTCTGGGACAACGTGACCGACTACAACGGCCTGAACACCCCGACCGCCAGCGACAAGCTCGGCAATGCCGCAGGCAACTTTCCCGTGCGCGTCAACGTCAGCGCCGGGGGCCTGGGCACGCTGCCGGCGAATGCCGTCTGGCGGATCGACGTCACGGTCGACTACGACACCAACGCCTTCGTGGTCGCCACCGGCTACCGGACCAATCACCCATGAACGCGCGGCGCGCCGCACGCGGCTTCACGCTGCTGGAGATGGTGGTCGCCATCGTCATCAGCGGCATCATCCTGGTGTTCGTCGCGATGTTCATCATCGCGCCCATCGATGCCTATGCCGCCCATGGCGAGCGCGGCGTGCTCATTGCCAACGCCTCCACGGCGTGGCCGCGCCTGCGGGAAGACCTGCGCTTGGCGCTGTCGAACTCCGTGCGCTGGCGGCGCAATGGCAATTACGTGGCGCTCGAGTTGCTGCGCACCTGCGGCTATGCGCGTTACTCGACGCCGCCGGGCGCGCTGTTCGACGCGGTCGGGACCCCCGCGGGCGTGTTCGGGAATTGCACGGTGTTCAGCAACGTGCATCTCGCGGTGAACAACGCCGGGCAGGAGGCTTACACGCAGACGCTGTCCATGTCACCGCCGCTGCAGCTCACGCTGATCGCCGGCGCCACGCCGGGCGAGGCGCAGGTGCAGGCGGTGCCGGCGCCGGTCATCAATTCGAACTCGCCGCGCAGCCGCGTCTACCTGGTGGAAGCGGCTGTGACGTATCTGTGCGACGAGGGCCAGGGCACGATCACGCGCTATGCCGGTTATCCCATCGCGGCGCTGCAGGTCGCGCGCGACACGCCGGCGGAGCTGGCCGGCGCGTCTTCTTCGGAAGTGGTGGCGCGCGGCATCACCGCCTGCGCCTTCGGCGAACGCATCTCCGGCAATCTGCCGCAGGCCGTGGCGGCACACCTGACCACCACGCGCAACGCCGAGAGCGTGCACCTGCAGTTCGCCGCGGCCGTGGAGAACCTGCCATGAGGCGGCAGCGCGGCATGTCGGTGGTGGTGGCGATCTTCCTGGTGGTGGTCGTCGCCATCCTCGCGGCTTCGGCCGTGTCGGTGGGGCGCGCGAGCAGCGAGTCCTCCGCCGGTCTCCTGAACGCGGATCGCGCGCAGGCGGCCGCCGAGGCGGGATTGGAATGGGCCGCCTATCGGATCCAGGTGCAGGGCGTGCCCTGCGCCACGTTCAATCCGCAAGTGCTGCAGCTCAACCTCGGCGCCTTGCGGGGCTTGCGTGTGACGGTGACCTGCCAGCAGGCCGCCAGTGCGAACATCCGTGACATCACGGCCTTTGCCCAGCAGGGAAATTTCGGCCAGGCTAACTACGCCTCGTACAGCGTCACGAAACGCTTCGACTGACGCCGGCACCGGCCGCCGGCGTCAATCGCAGGTGGCGCAGCGTCCCGCCAACCCGGCATGCCCCGGCGGCAACGGTTCGTGCGGATCGTGCTCGTGCAGGGTGAGCAGTCGCCGCTCCGTGCCCCGGCGCACGAACACCATGCCGCCGCTCGCGCCTTCGCTCTGCCAGCCGTCGAGTTCCAGCGCCGCGAGGCCCTGGGCGAACGCGGACCGCAAGTCCGTGCCAGCCGGTAGTTCGGTGGAGTCGAGCACATTGTGGAACATGTCGCGGAGCACGAGCCAGCGCGGGAGCCGGGACGTGGCCAGGGGGTCATATCGGCTGCGTCGGGTAGTCATGGAATTACCGTAGTCACGGTCGCCGACGGCGTCCAACCAGGCGCTGCACGGGTGCCGCGCTGTATGCCGCCGGAAACTCGCGCCGCTATCGGCACTTGGACGCGGCACGGCACACGGGCGCCATCCGGGAGAGGCGGCCGCCCGCACGCCTGTGGTAAGCCGCCGGGACTGGCGGGCCGGCATGCGCTTGGCTATCTTCCGCAGCACCGTGCCGGTCTCCCTAACTAAAAGGCCCTTCGTGCGCGTCGCGATCCTCCCGGCCGTGTTCGCGGCCCTTTTCTTCAGTGCGTCCGCGTGGCCGGCCAAGGAGGATGAGGAGCCGCCCGAGGTCCGCTATGCCGCCATGCTCGAGCGCGAATACGGACCGCTCGGCACCACCACGGAACAGATACTGGGACGGGAGGCCACGCATGAGCCGGTGACCATCGTGGGCGCGCTGGTGTATCGCCTGCGTGCCAAGCCGCTCGAACGGTTGTCGCTGGTCGAGAAGAAGCTGCTCGCGGTCTATGGCCTGAAAGAGGAGGTCGACGACGGCGGCTTCGAGCAGTACTTCAGCGCCGCGGCGGGCGGCGCCGCGGTGCTCGCCCTGCAGGCGCTGCGGGAGATGCGCGCCAACCCGCTGGCGAAGTCCGTGCAGAAGGCGCTCGCGGTGTTCCCGGGCGCGCGACCGCCGCCCGATCCGGCGAAGCGCGCCCAGCTCGTCACGGGCCTGAAGCGCCGCGCCGCGGCGATCTGGGGCGCGTGCGACGACGAGTTCTATCTGCACGAGGATGACCTCGCCGCGCTCGCGTTCGCCTACGTGAAACAGAATCGCGCCCGGATCGTGCTGCCTTGACCTTCGGCCGCTCGCGCGTACCCGCCTGTCGCGAGGGATTCGCGGCGCGCACAAAAGGAAGCCGCGTGAAAACGCGGCTTCCTTTGTGAGGTTTCAAGGTCGCATTCATAAGATGCTAGTTGCCTCACTGCAGGTTCACGTCGGTCAACCGGGAGGGTTGCGTCATGAATCTACGGTGTCAGTATTTCCGAAAGCGCGGGGCATGCGAAGTCGCGTTGCTCCGAAGCTCCGGTCTCAAGGTTCCTACAGTGCAAGACCGATGCCGGGCGGGCATGGGTGCCGGAATCGTTATGGTGCGATCCAGATTCGCGTCGCGCGCGGCCGACCGGTTACATTCCCACGGCAGGAATCACCGGGGGGAGATCCAATGACCGATCGTCGCTCGTTCATGGCGCAGTCCGCCGGGCTGGCCGTGGCCACCACGGCCGTGCTCGCCGGCACCGCCGCGCAGGCCGCGAAGGCGCGCAAGGCTTCGGCGCCACGTACGTTCCAGTGCCGCTACGCGCCTCATTTCGGCATGTTCAAGGAGTCCGCGGGCGCGGATCACGTCGCGCAGCTGGAGTTCATGGCCGCCCAGGGCTTCAAGGCGTTGGAAGACAACGATCTCATGAAGCGCCCGGTCGAGGTGCAGGCCCGCATCGGGGAGACCCTGGGGCGGTTGGGCATGACCATGGGCGTGTTCGTCATCGACGGCGGCGACAACTGGAAAACCTCGCTCACCACGGGCAAGGCGGAGTTCCGGGACAGGTTCCTGGAGACCTGCCGTACGGCGGTGGAGGTGGCGAAGCGCGTGAATGCGAAATGGGCCACGGTGGTCCCCGGTTACTTCGAGCGCAAGCTGCCCCTGGGCATCCAGACCGGCCATGTCATCGACATCCTGCGCGCCGGCGCCGAGATCCTCGAGCCCGCGAAGCTCACCATGGTGCTGGAACCGCTGTCCGACAATCCGGATCTCTTCCTGCGCACCTCGGATCAGGCCTATGCCATCTGCCGCGCGGTAGATAGTCCGTCGTGCAAGATCCTCTATGACATGTACCACATGCAGCGCAACGAGGGCGACATCGTCGCGCACATCGACCACGCCTGGAGCGAGATCGCGTACTTCCAGATCGGCGACAACCCGGGACGCAAGGAACCCGGCACCGGCGAAATGAACTACCGGAACCTCTTCGCGCACATCCGCCGCAGGGGCTACGACGGCGTGTTCGGCATGGAACACGGCAACTCGAAGCCCGGCAGGGAAGGCGAGCAGGCGCTCATCGACGCCTATGTGGCCGCGGACTCCTTCGAGCTCGGCGCATGAACCGGCACGCAGTCTCCCGCGCAGCCGTGCTGCTGCTGGCCGCGAGCTCGGCAGTGCTGGCGCAATCGCCCGCGGACGCGCCCAGGCCCACGCTCGTGCCACTGGACATCTTCACGGTGCCCAAGGATCTCGAAGTGACGCTGTGGGCGCAATCGCCCCTGCTCAGGAACCCCACCAACATGGATTTCGACGCCGCCGGGCGACTGTGGGTCACCGAGGGCGTGAACTACCGGCGCCACAAGGATCGCGACGCCAAGGGCGACCGCGTGGTGATTCTCGAGGACACCGACCGGGACGGCCGCGCCGACAAGTCGACGGTGTTCGTACAGGAGCCCATGCTGGTGGCGCCGCTCGGCATTGCGGTGATCGACAACCAGGTGATCGTCTCGAACGCGCCCGACCTCATCGTCTACACCGACGTGAACCGGGATCTGCGCTTCGACCCGGCGGTGGACAGGCGCGAGGTGTTGCTCTCCGGCTTCGACGGCCGCAATCACGATCACGCGCTGCATTCGGTGACCTTCGGGCCGGATGGCCGCTGGTATTTCAGCCAGGGCAATGCTGGTGCGTTCTTCACCGACCGCGGCGGCCGAACGTTCCGCATCGGCAGCGCCTACGATCCGGTGCCGGATGGCGGCGCCCAGCCGGTGTTCGGCCCGCGCCCGCCGTCCTATGCGGGCGCGAGGAGCGACGACGGCCACGTGTACGTGGGCGGCTTCTCCGCACGCATGCAGCCGGATGGCACGGGCGTGGAGATCCTCGGCTTCAACTTCCGCAACAGCTACGAGCAGACGGTCACGAGCTTCGGCGACATCTTCCACAACGACAATGACGACCCACCGGCCTGCCGCACGTCGTACCTGATGGAATACGGCAACTTCGGCTGGTTCTCGCGCGATGGCAGGCGCTTCTGGCAGGCCGATCGTCGGCCGGGCCAGAGCATTCCCACGGCCGAATGGCGCCAGGAGGATCCGGGCGTGATTCCGGCCGGTGACGTGTACGGCGGCGGTGCGCCGACCGGCATCGTGTTCAACGAGGGCGACGGGCTCGGCCGGAAGTATCGCGGTCTGCTGCTGTCGGCCGAAGCCGCACGCAACACCATCTTCGGATACTTCCCGAAGGCGCAGGGCGCGGGCTACGAGCTCGCCCGCTTCGACTTCCTGACCAGCAACGCCGCGCAGCGCTTCGCGGGCACGGATTTCAAGGGCGGCAAGGTCAACAGCGAGATCCAGACGTTCTTCCGCCCCTCGGACGTCACGGTGGGTCCGGACGGCGCCGTCTACGTCGCCGACTGGTTCGATCCGCGCGTGGGCGGCCACGACGACAAGGACGACAGCACGTCGGGCGCCATTTACCGGATCGCGCCCCGGGGATTCAAGGCGGTGGTTCCGGCCATCGATGCGACCACGCTCGCGGGGCAGCTCGCCGCGCTGCGCAGCCCGGCCGTGAACGTGCGCGCACTGGGTTTCAAGGGTCTGGCCGCGCGCGGCGCATCGGCCATCCCCGAGGTGGAGAAGCTGCTGGCGGACGAGAACCCGTTCCTGCGCGCTCGCGCGCTGTGGCTGCTGGCGCGGCTCGGGCCGGACGGTCTGGCGCGCGCTGTCAAACTACTCTCGGGCACCGATCCGGCGCTGCGCGTCACGGCCTATCGCGTGGCGCGCCAGGCCGGCACCTTCATGAACTACGCGGGTTCGCTGGCCCGGGATGCTTCTCCCGCGGTGCGCCGCGAAGTCGCCTTGTCGCTGCGCGACGTGCCGTTCGAACAGTCCGGCCATCTGCTGCTCGAACTCGCGAAGGGCTACGATGGCCAGGACCGCAGCTATCTCGAGGCCTGGGGCATCGGTGCCACGGGCAAGGAAGCGCAGCTGTATGACGCACTGGCCAGTGCGCAGAAGGAGCGGGACGCGAGTCGCTGGCCCGCCGCCTATGCGGACCTGGTCTGGCGGCTGACGCCCGCGGCAGGCGTCGCGGCGCTGGCACAGCGCGCGAAGGCAGCGACCTTGCCGGTGAGCGAGCGGACCAAGGCCATCACCGCGCTGGGCTTCATCCCCACGCGCGAGGCGGCCGCCGCCTTGCTCGACATCGCACAGACGGGCGGCGGGGACCTGCGCAGCAATCCCGCCCTCTGGTGGCTGCTCAATTACAAGGATTCGCGCTGGGCGGAAGCCGGCGTGGACGCGGAGCTCAAGCGCCGCGGCCTGTTCGATCCGGACACGGTGCAGATCAGCGAAGTGACGGTGCCGGAAGCGCCGTCGGCCACGCTGCAGGTGGCAGACATCGTCAGGCTGCGGGGCGACGCCCGGCGCGGCGCGATCGCCGCGCAGGCCTGCCAGATGTGCCACCGCATCAACGGGCAGGGCACCGATTACGCTCCCGATCTCAGCGGATTCGCCAGCCGGCAGACGCGCGAGGTGGTCGCCACCGCCATCGTGACTCCGTCGAACGACATCGCGCATGGCTACGACGGCACCGAGATCACGCTGACCGACGGCCGCCGGATTCACGGTCTGGTGCTGAGCGGCGGGAATCCACTGATCGTGCAGAGCACCGGCGGCCTCACGCAGATGATTCCAGCGACGCTCGTCAAGCAGCGCAAGCGGCTGGGCAGATCCCTGATGTTGAGCGCAGACCAGCTGGGGCTATCCGCCCAGCAGGTCGCGGACATCGTCGCCTATTTGCGCTAGCGGCGTCGGCATCCCGGAAGCGCAATATCAGACTTTCCTGACTATCGGCGGCGCGCGGTCGATGCCACGGTGCGCGCGTTGAAACACGCGGCGGACAAACTACCGGGCGAGGAGGCGGCGAGCGGCGCCGGGCGGACGTGAGCTCGCAGCAGGCGCTGGCATTCGCCGTGCTCGGCGCGATGATGGCGATGTTCGTCTGGGGCCGCTACCGCTATGACCTGGTCGCGGGCCTGGGCCTGTTCGCGGCGGTACTGCTGGGCGTGGTGCCGATGGAGCGGGCGTTCAGCGGCTTCAGCAACGACATCCTGGTGGTGGTCGCCGCGGCGCTTCTGGTGAGCGCGGCCGTGACACGGGCGCGGGTCATCGAGGCGGTGCTGCAGCGGGTGGCGCCGCACATCCAGTCCGTGCACGCGCAGCTCATCCTGCTCGTATCGGTCACCACGGTGCTGTCCGCGTTCGTGAAGAACATCGGCGCGCTGGCGATGATGCTGCCGGTGGCTTTCCAGCTCGCCAGGCGTTCCGGCGTGACTCCCTCGATTTTCCTGATGCCGATGGCCTTCGGGTCGCTGCTCGGCGGACTGTGCACGCTGATCGGCACGTCTCCCAACATCATCGTCTCCGGGCTGCGCCGGGAACTGGAGGGCGAGCCTTTCCGCATGTTCGACTTCGCGCCGGTCGGGATGGGGCTTGCACTGGTCGGCGTGGTATTCCTCGTGCTGGCATACCGGTTGCTGCCCAAGGATCGGCGCGGTCCGGTGACCGTCGGGGAAGCCATGGAGATCGAGGACTACGTCACCGAGGCGCGCCTGGGCGAGAAATCGGCGCTGCGCGGCGAGACGCTGCGGGCACTGCGCGAAAAACTGGCCAAGGATGTCGAAGTCACCGCGCTCGTCCGCGACGGACGCAAGCTGCCGCTGGCATCGAACACCGTGCTCCAGGAGAACGATCGCGTCATCCTCAAGGGGGAACAGCAGGCACTGGGCGAGACGGTGAGCGTGGCGGGGCTGGAGCTGGCCGGCGAGAAGCGCGTGCCCCGCAAGGAGAAAGGCCCGGACACGGAAATTGCCAGCTTCGAGGCGGTGATCGCCGCGGGCTCGTTGCTGATCGGCAGGAGCGCCGGGCGACTGGCTCTGCACGAGCGATTCAACGTCAATCTGATCGCCGTCAGCCGCAGCGGCGTGCGACTCAAGGAGCGGCTGCGGGACATCGAGTTGCGCGCGGGCGACGTGATCCTGTTGCAGGGCGAGATGAACGATATGCCTGAGGTGGTGCGCGAACTCGGCTGCCTGCCGCTGGCGACGCGCGACGTGCGCCTGACCAGCGTGCGGCGCGGGCTGATTCCCATCGCGGTGCTGGTGGCGGCGATGAGTCTGGCCGCCACCGGTGCGCTGCCGGTGGGCATCGCGTTCTTCGGCGCCGGTCTCGCGGTGATCCTGCTGGGGGCGTTGACCTTGCGTGAGGCGTACGATTCGGTCGAATGGCCGCTGCTGATCATGCTGGGGGCACTGATTCCGGTGAGCGAGGCGATCCGCACCAGCGGCGGGGCGGAGCTGATCGCCGGTGGCCTCGCACAGGTGGCGCAGGCATTGCCGCCCTTCGGGGCGCTGGCGCTCATCCTGATGGCGGCGATGGCGTTGACGCCATTCCTGAACAATGCGGCGACGGTGCTGGTGATGGCGCCGATTGCCGTGAGCTTCGCGCGCGATCTCGGTTATCACCCCGAGGCCTTTCTCATGGCCGTGGCCGTGGGTGCGGGCTGCGACTTTCTCACGCCCATCGGGCATCAATGCAATCTGCTGGTGATGGGCCCGGGCGGCTACCGCTTCGGCGACTATGCCCGCCTGGGCGCGCCGTTGTCGGCGCTGATCGTGCTCGTAGCCGCGCCGCTTATTCTGGCGGTATGGCCGATCGGGAGCGGTGGGGGGGGGGGGGGGGTGTGGGTGGGGGCGGGGTGTGGGGGGGGGCGGGAGGCCAACGCAGGAACAAGAGCAAAAGCACAGTAAAGC